>JACRCX010000048.1 GCA_016218815.1 Deltaproteobacteria bacterium | reverse complement strand
ACATCACGCCCCGCCAGAAAACACATAGCCCTCACCACCCCGGCGCGGCTTCGTCCAACCACGGTTTGCCGCACCGCGGCGCTCCTGCGAGCACGCAACCGCACCGCTCTGCCACCACGCGCTGCGGCAAACCGCATCTAGGTACACCTCGCAGTTGAAGCAATCGATCCCGCACGGCGCCGTCAACTTCACCTTCGTCTCGAAGTCCATGCAGTTCCCCGTACTATCGATCATTCGCCCCGACAAGGATCCACGGGTTGGTCGTTCGGGACGAGTGGATGGTTGATCGTCTGGGGACGACTGGTTGTTGGTTCTTGGTGGGTCGATCGGGTCGAGTTCTTGGTCCGGAGGGGTGGGGGGAGTTGTTGGTTCTTGGTGGGTCAATCGGGTCCGGTTGTTGGTCCGGAGGTTCCAAGCAAGATGACGGGGGGAGATCAACGCCGAGAGGTGTCGGGGTGAAGGATGCACTGGCGGAACACCTTGAGCGATCGGCGGAGGCGGTTGACGCGGTCGCGCAGGGACTCGGCGACGTCGACGGCGAGGTAGTGCAAATCACGGGCGAGGATCAGGTGGTTCACGACCTCCGCGGCCTCCTTCTCGGCGATGTTGACGCTGTGCGCGAAGTCGGTGGCACGGCTGGCGGCCGACCCCTCGGCGATGTTCGCCGGCACCGATCTCGCCGCGTCGCGAAGCTGGGCCGTGAGGCCGAATCGCTCCTCGCCCGGGAAGCTCCTCGTCACCCGGTAGATCTCCAGCACGATCCGGTGCGCCTCGATCCAGACCCTCAGCTTCTCGAAGTCCTGCATAGCGCCTTCATCGCGGATTCGCCGCCCGGTGTTGCGCTATACTCGCGTTCGTGTCCTCCCCCTCGGACCAACAACTCGTCCCGGACGATCCACCAACGACCAACAACTCCTCTGCTCCTCTCCTCCTCGCACTCCTGCTGGTGCTCGCCGGTCTCGCTTGCAGCCGCTCCGTCTCGCGTTCCGCAGGGGACGACGCTTCGGCCCCGGCTCGGACTTGCCGCACCCTCGTTGAGCCCCACGAAGTGCTCAGCGTACCGAAGCACGATGGCGCTGGTCCGCCCGCCCTGGTCTGGACCGGCACCGAACACGCCGTGGTCTGGATCGATGGCTCCGACGGCACCTTCCGCCTCCGACTCGCCCGCCTGGACGCCAACCTGAATCGCTTGGGACCGATCGCCGAAGGGCCGGCCGCGACACCCGGCGGGGCTGCACCGTCCATCGTCTGGACCGGTTCCGGCTTCGGAGTCTCGTGGGTCGACCCGGATCGAGAGCGGACCGCCCTGCGGTTCACGAGGTTGGACAGCGCGGGACGTTGGACGGGGAAGGTGGTAGACGTCGAAGTTCTGTGGGCGACCGAGCCCGCCAGAGGCCGGGCCCGTATTCACCCGATTCCCGCGATGTCATCGCCGAGGCTCGAATGGAGCGGTGAGCGATTTGCGCTGGCCTGGCTGGATCGTCGCGATCGCGAGACCATCCGCGTGCGCACGCTCGATTCCACCGGTGCGCCAGTCGGACCGGCTTCGGTCTTCTTCATCGCCGACGCCTCGGCGGCACCCTCGTTGGGCAATCCCGCCGTGGTCTGGAACGGTTCGGAGTTCGGAGTGGCGTGGATCGAATACCACGAGGGCACGCGGACGATCCGCGACCAGCAGTCCGGGTCGTGGCAGCAGCTCGTACTCGACCGGGTGAACTTCGTCAGGCTGGACACCGCGGGTTCGCGGGTCGGCGATCCGCAGGTCGTGGCCCGGGATGAGATCGGTCCGTTGGCCATCGGATGGACAGGCGCCGCCTTCGTTGCGGTCTGGGTCGCCTGGTCGGCCGAGGCGAGCTCCTCCGACGACACGTGCGGTCGGTCCTGGCGCTTCCGCGTCGCCAGCATCGACTCTGCCGGCGTCAGGATCGCGCCCGAGGAACTGCGAGAGCCGTATCGAGTCGAACCTCCGGGCCGGACCCGACGCGCGCCCGCGGGCAATCCAGCGGATCGCCCGGGCTGCGTGCCGAGCCTGTCGATGGCGTGGCGCGAAAATGAAGTGGGCCTTGTTTGGACCGGTCCCGACCCGGCGGCGCCGCTTCACTTCGGCAGCGTGGACGGGGAGGACCTGCGAGTACTTGAGCCGACAGCACCTCTGGCGGTCCGAACGAACGGCTTCGCGAACGTCCCTTCGCTGGCGTGGAACGGGACAACCTGGGGCCTCGCGTGGCTCGAGTTGAACCAGGCCGGGGAACGACTGCGGCTGGCCGCCATCGACCAGGCGGGGAGGCAGCTCGACCAACGCCCGTCGCCGTCCGGACGGACAACGGATCCCCCCTGGATCGGCGCAGCAGCGACGGGCAATGGATACGGCATCGTCTGGCCGGACACCCGCGATGGCGACCCGCAACTCCACTTCGCGAGGCTCGACGGCGCCGGCCGCATCGTCGGCGGCCCGATCGCCGTCGCAGGAAGCTCGTGGGGAGCGACCCCGAGCCTCGCGTGGAACGGACATTCGTTCGGCGCGGCCTGGGTCGACGACCGGCCGCTCGGTTCCGCGCCGGCCGGCGCGTGCGGCGAGGGAATCGGTGACGCCGTGCTGTTCACGACGCTCGATCGTGATGGACAACGGACCCGCGAACGCATCGAACTCGCTTGCGGCGAAGTGCACGCTCCGCGTCTGGCGTGGACCGGCGAGTCCTTCGGAATCGCTTGGCGCGAGGCCACCCCGGCCGCAGTTCCATGCCCGCCGTCGACGATCGACCTGCCTGCGGCGGTGGACCCGAGTTGCGCCGCGGGACCCCCACGCATGCACGTCCACTTCGCACGGCTCGATGCGTCGGGCGATGCGACCGGCAGTCACGCGGCCTTCGCCGACTACCCGTACGATGCCGCGGTCCTCTGCGGACCCCGCGATCCGTCACCGTCGCTCGCTTGGAACGGGTCGGAGTTCGGCATCGTCTGGCGGGAATTCGACTGGGACGAATTCATGCGTTGCGACTCCCGACTCCTCTTCCGCCGCCTGCGTGCCGACGCTTCCCTCGCCGGTCCCGTCCATTCGTTCGAGGACTACGATCCGTTCGGCCTCGCGGCTCGCCCCGGAGCGTTCGCACTCGCCTCCTTCTGGGCTGTCGATCGCTTCAACAACCGCGGAGTGCTGATCTCCATCGGACCAGCCGACGTCCGCCGCGACGATCGTTTTCCCGTGGACCGCGAAGTGCCGGGTCTGAGCACCGACTGCGGCGGCGACGACGAAATGGAGGCATTCGGAAACCTCGGGCGCATCGAGGACGAGTTCGTTGTCGCGTGGGCGACCACGCCCTGGTCGCAGTGGAGCAACCGCTCATCGGACGGTCCTCCCGCGGGCCACGGGCTGTCGCTGGCCGTCCTGACCGCAACCGGTCAGCGGACGGGCCCGGAGCTGCGCTGGCCCGTCCGGCAGCCCGGCGCGAAGGACGCGATTCTCGCGGTCACCGGCAATACCGTCGCCGTGTTCTGGACCCGCAATATCGGCACCGCCACCGTCCTCGAGTTCGCCGCCGCGCAGTGCGACTGATGCGACCGCCCGTGCGAGGGTCCGCCGGGCCGGCACGATCTCACGGCCGCGCAGAACAGCCGCGGGCTGAAGCCCGCGGTTCGGATGCGGGGAAGACCGACTCCCCCGCGGGCTGAGGCCGTCAGCGCACGGCGGCAACGCCTCCCGGTCCCTTCGGGTCCGGCTCCGGAAACCAACGACTCGTCCCGCTCGACCCACCAACAACCAACAACTTCGTCCCAGACGACTTGCTTTCCTCCCTCACCTTGACTAACGGCGGAACTCCGGCACGGGAATGCCGTCACGCCGGCCGTCCTCCGACGGCCGCGTGCTTCGATGCGGGGTGGCGAAAGGAGAGCGGGTCATGGCGCGCGAGCGTGTTCTCATCCTGGGTGCGGCGGGGCGGGACTTCCACAACTTCCACCGCTTCTTCCGCGACAACGAAGCCTACGAGGTGATGGGGTTCACCGCGACGCAGATCCCAGGCATCGAGCAGCGCCGCTACCCCAAGGAGCTGTCCGGACGCCACTACCCCGACGGCATCCCGATCTTCCCCGAGTCCCAGCTCGAACAGCTCGTCCGCAACCTCCGCGTCGACTCCGTCGTCTTCGCCTACAGCGACGTCTCCCACGAGAACGTCATGCACCTGGCCTCCCGCGCCATGGCCGGCGGCGCCGACTTCTGGCTCCTCGGCCACAACCGCACCATGCTCGACACCAAGGTCCCCGTCGTCGCCGTCTGCGCCGTGCGCACCGGCTGCGGCAAGAGCCAGACCTCCCGCTACGTCGCCGCGCAGCTTCGCAAGGCCGGCCTCCGCGTCGTCGCCATCCGCCACCCCATGCCCTACGGCGACTTGAACCGCCAGAAGGTCGAGCGCCTCGCGACGTTCGACGACCTGGACAAGTTCGAGTGCACGATCGAGGAGCGCGAGGAGTACGAGTCGCACCTGGCGATGGGCACCGTGGTCTACGCCGGCGTCGTCTACTCCGAGATCCTCACCGAGGCCGAGCGCGAGGCCGACGTAATCATCTGGGACGGCGGCAACAACGACACCTCGTTCGTCCGCCCCGACCTCTGGATCACCGTGGCCGACCCGTTGCGCCCCGGCCACGAGCTGCGCTACCACCCGGGCGAGACCAACCTGCGCGCCGCCGACGTGGTGCTGCTCAACAAGGCCAACACCGCGCCCAAGGCCGACGTCGACGCCCTGGCGGCCACCGTCCGCCAGGTCAACCCTCATGCGGCCGTCATCCTCGGCGCCTCGATCGTCACCGTCTCCGACCCCAAGTCGGTCAAGGGCAAGCGCGTGCTGCTCGTCGAGGACGGCCCGACCCTCACCCACGGCGAGATGTCCTTCGGCGCCGGCAAGGTCGCCGCCGAACGCTACGGCGCCAAGGAAATGGTCGACCCGCGCTCCTACGCCGTCGGCTCGATCAAGCAGACCTTCCAGAAATACCCCAACCTGGTCAACCTGCTCCCCGCCGTCGGCTACTACCCTGCCCAGATCCGCGACCTCGAGGCCACGATCAACGCCGTCCCCTGCGACGTCGTCCTCGCCGCCACCCCCATCGACCTCTCGCGCATCATCAAGGTCAACAAGCCCATCGTGCGCGTCACCTACGAGCTGGAGGACATGGGCGCCCCCACCCTCATGGAGATCCTCAACAACTTCATCGAGAAGGTCGTCCGCTCGGGGTAGCGTTCACGAATGCCCGACAATGGAATACAACCGATCGCCGTGGTCGCCTTCGGCGGCAACGCCATCCTGCGCCAGGGCGAGCGCGGCCTGATCGACGAACAGGTACGCAACGCCGACCGCGCCGTCCTCCCCGTCGTCGACCTCATCGAGCGCGGCTACAGCCTGCTCATGGTCCACGGCAACGGCCCGCAGGTCGGCAACGAGATGATCCGCGCCGAGGAAGCCTCGACCAAGATCCCTCCCAGCCCGCTCGACGTCTGCGACGCCAATACCCAGGGCGCCATGGCCTTCATCATCGAGAAGTCCCTGCGCAACGTCCTCGCCCAGCGTCGTCTCGACGTCAACGTCTCCTCCGTCGTCACCATGGTCCGCGTCGACCCCAAGGACCCCGGCTTCGCCCGCCCCTCCAAGCCGATCGGCCCCTTCTTCAACGCCTACCGCGCCCAGAGCCTCATGGAAGAGCACAAGTGGACGATGATCGAGGACGCCGGCCGCGGCTGGCGCAAGGTCGTCGCCTCCCCCCACCCGCTCGAGATCATCGGCGTCCGCGCCATCCGCGACCTCCTGGTCGCCGGCCACGCCGTCATCGCCGGCGGCGGCGGCGGCATCCCCGTCTCCATGAGCCCCGGCGGAAGCCTCGTCGGCATCGAGGCCGTCATCGACAAGGACTTCACCGCCTCCCTCCTCGCTCGCGAGGTCCATGCCCATCTGTTCATCATCCTGACCGCGGTCGACGAGGTGTACATCGACTTCGGCAAGCCCGAACAACGCGCCGTGAAGAGCCTCGCCTGCGAGGAGGCCGAACGGTACCTCAAGGACGACCAGTTCCCCGCGGGCTCCATGGGCCCCAAGATCCGGGCCGCGATCGAGTTCCTGCGCGCCGGCGGCCGCGAGGTGATCATCACCTCCGAACGCCGTCTCCCCGACGCCCTGCGCGGCCTCGGCGGCTCCCGCATCGTCCACTCCGGCCTCGCCGAGGACTGGGGCGGACAACAGGTCCTGTTCTGGTAGAGCGGTTCGCGGTAGAAATGCGCCGATGATCCCTCCCGGCTCGCCCGTCGAGTCCCCCGCGGACGCTTCCCGCTCTTCCCGCTCTTCCCGCTCTCTCCTCCGCGCCCTCCGCGCCCTCCCCTCCCTCTCGCCCCTCCTCCTCCTCCCCCTCGTCGCCTACGGCCTCGCCCTGGCCCACTTGTGGATCTACTTCCCGTCCGACGTCGTCGAGCAGCTCCTGCGCGATCGGCCCTGGAGCGGCTACAACCGCGCGCCGCTCATGCTCGAGGTCGAATGGCTGCTCTTCGAGCTGGTCGTCCTCTGCGCGTGCCTCGCCGCGTTCCTCCGCCCGCGCGTCGGCTCGTGGGTCCGCGCCGTTCGCGACGCCGCCCTGCACCTCGCGCCGCTCGGCCTCTCCCCCTTCCTCCTCTTCGTCGACCACCTTGGGACCCGCCTCCTCCTCCAGGCGATGCTGATCGCCGGCGTGGCCGCCGCGGCCGCGTTTCGCGTCCTGCCCGAATCGCCGCCGCGCGACGGCCGCTCGAGGTGGCCCCGCCGCCTCGCCCCCGTCCTGGCCCTGGGCGCCGCGACCTACTACGTCTCCCTCGCCTGGCTCCAGCACCACAGCTACTGGACTTCACTCTACGACCTGGGCCTCTTCGTCGGCTCCATGCGCTCCACCGTGCACGGCGACGGCATCCTGTTCTCGCCGCAGTTCGGCTGCACGTTCCTGGCCGAACACTTCTCCCCCATCCTCCTCCTGCTGGCGCCGCTCTACGCGCTGTGGCAGGACCCGATGTGCCTGCAGCTCGTGCAGGCCGTGTCGATGGCGGCCGCGGGCTACCTCATCTTCCTCCTCGCCGACGAGACCCTGGAAGACGGTTGGCTCGCTCTCGCCTTCAGCTTTTCCTACCTCGTCTTCCCCGACGTCCTGCAGGCGCAATGGCACGGCTTCAAGATGGACCTCCTGGAGCCTCCGATGCTCGTCGGCGCCTTCCTCGCTCTCCGGCGCCGCCGCCCCTCGTGGTTCCTCCTCTGCATCCTCCTGCTCTGGGCCACCAAGGAGGATGCGTGCATCTACACCGCGATCCTCGGCCTGTACGCGTGGCTGGCCCACGGCTACAAGCGCCTGGGACCCGCGATCGTGGTCGGCAGCGTCGTCTACGGGGCCATCGTCCTGGGCTGGGTCATCACGGCGTATTCGATCTTCCAGGAGCCGGGCTCGTTCTACCGCGATTTCCCGCGCGAGCAGTACAAGTTCGCCAAGCACTTCGCCCACCTGGGCCCGACGCTGCCCAAGGCGATGTGGCACGCGCTGACCAACCCGCTCTACTCCCTGGGCTACGCCTTCAGCGACGCCCGCTTCGCCGTCTGGCTCACCCTGCTGCTGCCGCTCGGCTTCCTCGCCCTGGCCGGCGGCGTCGTCACCCTTCTCCTCCTCCTCCCCGTCTTCGAGATGGTCCTCTCCAACTTCACCTTCATGTTCTCGATGGACTTCTACTACTCGAGCGCCCCGGTCGCCGTCGCCTACCCCGCGGCGATCATCGGCTGCACCGCGCTCTTGCGGCGCCTGGCGGCGTCCGACCGCTGGCGCCCGCGCCTGCCCGGGGTCCGCGTCCGCGCCGCGGCCGGGGCGTACGTCGTCGCCGCCGTCCTGATGCTCGCCTGGTCCGACCCGCAGTCGCCGTTCTCGCCGGCCAACGAGCGGCCGGCGTACCTGAGAACGCCGCGCACGGCACTCCTGGACGAGGTGATCGACTCCATCCCGCCCGAGGTCCCGGTGTCGGCGACGGGGTACCTCGCGATCCACCTCATGAACCGCCCGCGACCCGCGATGCTGCCCTTCGCCCTCGACCGCGCCCGCTTCGCGGTCATCGACCTCTACCGGCCCGGCTTCCCCTTCCCCGGCAAGCTGGCGACGCTCCTGCCGTTCACGCGCAAGATGATCGAGAGCCCCGAGTGGGGCGTTCGGCGCGCCGAGCGCGGGGTCGTGCTCCTGGAGCGCGGGGCTCCGCGCGACCTGAACGCCCGCGCCCTCGAGAACCTCGATGCACCCGATTTCGAGCCGGAGGAGTGGGAGGGGACGAACTATCCCAACCTCGCGGTGCGCGACCCGGCGGCTTCCAACGGCGCATTCCTGCGCGTGACGCCGAACGACCGGCGCGGACCCGGCAAGCTGTTCTGGGGCCCGTTCTACCCGCTCACCCCGGGCCGCTACACCGCGACGTTCCGCCTCGCCGCCAGCCGCGAGTCCTACGAGGCCCCCGGGCGCCTGGTCGCGACGCTCGACGTGCTGGGGAACGGCGGCGCGGTCTTCGCGGCGCGCGACCTGCGCTTCTCCGACTTCGCGCACCCCGACGCCTGGCAGGAGTTCCCGCTCGAGTTCTCCTTCGACAGCTACCAGGCGCTCGAATTCCGCGTCCACTACCACGACGCCGGCACCCTGGCGCTCGACGTCATCCGGGTCCGCCCCGCGCCGTAGCCCGTCAGCCGCCCCGGTCGATCGTGTACTCCACCACGCCGTCCGGGTCGGGAACCGTGAAGGGCACGTCGGCGCACTCGAGGTTCTCGACGGTCTCGTTGCACGGCGTTCCCGTCACGGCCGTGCCCCAGCAGACGCGCGCCGTGTACGGTCCCACCGGGCCGCAGATCGCCGGCTGCTCGCACACGGTCGACGGCACGGCCGGACAGGCCTGCAACGGGTACTCCATACCGTTCCACAGGTACTCCACCGACCCGCCGCTGGGCAACTCCGTGGCGTCCATGCACGGCGCGCCACACACCGGACACCCCGGGCAGTCGTCGCAGCCGCAGACGGCGCACGACTCCGCCTTGCGCAAGACCGTGCCCGCGTGGTCGATGCGCAGCCAGTGGCCGGACGGGTCGGCCGCGTCCCACGCCGCGACCCACACCGACTCCGGGACGTCCGAGATGAACCGCAGGCGGAACAGGATGGGCCACGGCCCGGCGTAGGCGTCGACCTCTCCGGCATCATCGGCCGTCGCGTCCACGACGTCGGCCGCGGTGTCCGCGACGTCGTCCGCCGCGTCTCCGTCCGCTCGCGCGTCCCCCGCGGCGTCGTCGTCCGCCGCCGCCGAGTGGTAGCAGCCCGCCAGCACGATGAACCCGACCGACCACCATCCTGGCCGCATGCTTCACCTCACCGCTGTCCATCGTACCCGACCGCGGGTGCCGGCGAAATGGTACCTGAAGGAGCGCCGTTCCGTCGTCCGATTCGATTGAGCTCGTCCGCGGAGGCCGGCTCCCGACCTCCCCGTCGTCCTGTCCGCGCCCGCCCCGGTCGCAGGTCTTCGAGGTCTCGCGCATCGGGCCCTGGCCGACCTGGGCGTGCCCGCGTCGGTTCGGATGGGCGACGCGCCTCGATCGACGATCTCGCCCGCTGCGGATTCGATGGCCGATGGGGTCACCTGCGCAGGACCTTCCCGGCCGCAAGGCGGCGGGTGAACTCGACGAAGGGGAGGACGACGATCGGCCCGTCGCGCAGCTCGAGGTCGCCGAGGTACACGCCGAAGCAGCGGGTGATGCCTGTCGCCGCGGCCAGGTCACGCATGGCCCTGCCGTCCTCGGGCCGCCAGCGCCGCGACGCCTTGGCCTCGACCGCCACGGACGTCGCGCCGCGGGACCAGACGAAGTCCACCTCCGAGCCGGACGGCGTACGCCAGTAGTTCAGCCGTCCTCCGCAGCCGGCCATGTCGATCCGCGCGCGCAGCTCGTGCAGCACCAGCGTCTCGAGCAGGCGCCCGCGTTCCTCGGCATCCAACGGCTCGCGCACCCGACCCGCCAGCGCCCGCACCACGCCGGGGTCGAAAAGGAAGAACTTCGGATGCCCGACCTCCTTGATCTTCGCCCGCGGCTTCCACGCCGGCAGCCACACCCCGAGCAGCGTGTCCACGAGCGCCTCGAAATAGCCGAGCACGGTCTGCCGAGCCACGGCCGCGTCCCGCGCGATCCCCGCCACGTTGGTCACCTGGCCGTTGGCGAGCGCGGCGACCTCGAGGAAGCGGACGAAGGGTTCGAGGCCCTTCACCGTCGCCTCGGCCCGCACCTCCTGCGCCAGGTAGTTGGCGACATAGGCCTCGAGCAGATCGATCCTTCCCTCCGCGGACCGTTCGGTGCGGACCGCCGGCAGACAACCGAAGCGCAGCAGATCTTCGGTCGAGAAGGCGAAGCGCAGTTCCTGCGCCGTCAACGGGAAGAAGGAGCGGTTGATCGCGCGGCCAGGGAGCAGGTTGGCCGGGGCACGCCGCAGCCTGCGCGCGCTCGAGCCGGTCAACGCAAAGCGGTATCGGCTCGCATGGCGGGCGATGAGATCCTGGACGTCGTTCAACACGGACGGCAGGCGCTGGACTTCGTCCACCACCACCCACGAGCCCCGCGGCAGCGCTTCGACCTCCTGGCGAAACACCTCCGGCGCCCGCATCAGCCGCACCAGCTCGCGATCCAGCACCAGGTCGAACCACTTCGCCCGGGGCAGCGTCGTCCTCAGCCACGTCGTCTTGCCGGTGCCGCGCGGCCCGAAGAGGAAGAAGGTTCGTGACGGCAGAGCCGTGGACCGTGTAAACATCACCGGCATTATGACGGCAAATGCGCCGGCAGTCCATTCCTCCCCTTCCGGGCACCCGCCCAGTGCCGCTGGCGCCCCGGCTCGAAGACGACCCCGCCGTAGCTCGTGGTCCGGTCCGAGCAGCGCAGCTCGCGGGAGAGCTGCGCGCCGAGCGCGCGCGGCACCGCGATCCACTTCGCACGCCTCGACGCCGGCGGCGGCGGCGAGGTCGGCTTGAACACCCTGCTACCCGCACCCGCCCAGGTCGCAGGTCTCCGAGGTCTCGAGAAGCTCGCAGTAGCCGGGGATGGAGCGCAGGCAGCCGAAGCGGCCGACGTAGCCGCGATCGGCGTCCGAGGCGTCGCGCAGGCGCTCGGCGCCGACGCTTCGGACCAGCGCCTCCGCCGCGGCACACGAATCGGGCCCGCTCGAGTCGGAATCGGCCGCGTCGCACGAGGCGACGGCGCCGACGAGGCGGGAGACGACGCTGCCGGCGACGTCGAGCCCGAGGCCGAGAGGGCAGCGCCTCCAAGCGGCTTGCGGCCGGAGACGGGCAGCCGGGGCGTCGCCAAAGCCGCTGGAGCGGGGCAGGGCTGGGCGGCCCCGCCTCGCACACTCCGGACAGCTCGCCAAGGCCGCGAAGGGGAAGGGAAGGCGTCTTGGCGGCGCCCTGGACGGACGGCGGCGGACCGCGGCGGACCTTGACCGTCATGCCGGCCTCGGTCATCCTGATCGCGTGGGGTTCGCCTTGGGATTACGGCGGGCGAGCGGGAGTCGGGCGGCGGCCGCGCTGTTGTGCGGGCTCGCGTTCGGGGCGGCTCCATCGTCGGCCCGTGCCGATGTCATCACCTGCTCGTTGAACGCCGAGGCGGAAGGGACCGACGTCCGGGTGGAACTGGTCATGGGCCGGTCGGCCAGCGGATACTCGGGATACTGCCCCGCTGACCGAGTCTTGGGGCGCACCGACGACACGGGAAGCCGGGAGTCTCTCGCCGGCGAGTGGGGGTCCGGCTGCACGCTGGATCGTCTTGCCGGCGAGGACTGCTGCGGCTACTACCTTGACCGGTGCACTCCTCCGGGACACCTCGTGTACGAGCTGACTTCGACGTGCGGCAATCCCGGGCCGTACGGAGCGCCCCGGACCTCCGTGGTCAATCGCGGGCCGGACGCGTGTCCCGCAACCGACGCCGGTTGCGGCTGCGCGGCGAGCGGCGCTCCCCTGGGCTGGCTGGCGCTGTGGCTCGTCGGATCCATGCTGCTGCTCGGATCATGGGCGCTTCGCCGCGACCGTCGCGCGCACTGAGTCGACCTCGGCCGCCGCCCCCTTCGCGCCGGGCGTACTCCCGACCTCGCACGATGGGACGGCTGCAAACGCGCACGCGCCGTCTTCGCCCGGGATCGTGCGATCGACCCACCAATAACCAACAACCACCTACTCCCCCCCCGCCCCCAGTTTCCCGAGCCACCGCAAGAACCCGTCCTGCTCCGGCCCCGTCCATCCCTGTCCCGCGATCAGAATCAACAACGCGAGGAGCAGCAGCGGCACGAGCGCCACGAAAACCCGGGCGACACGCTCGTCCCGCGTCCGCCCCTCCGCCGCGCCGCGCAGGATCGCCGCCCCCGCGAGCAGCACGAGCGCGAACAGCGGCAGGAGGCTCCGCACGCCCTGCCAGCCCAGCAGCCCGTTCGCGAGGTTCGGGGACACGGTCCCGGCGTTCAGCACCGGCAGCACGACGTCGACGACCGGGTTGGTCGCGTCCTCCGGCAGCTCGGGGAAGACGCCATGCACGACCTGGTGGTAGGCGATCCCCGCCAGCGCCAGGCCGCACGCGAGGCCGTCGGTCGTCAGCCGGCGGGCCGCGCGGCGCAGGCAGAACGCGACCGGGAGCATCGCCCAGCCCATCATCGGCACCAGCAGCCGCGGCCCGAAGCCCCATCCCGCGTACCACATCTCCGTGCCGGAGATGAACAGCCCGAAGTACAGCATCCCGACGCCGATCAGGACCGCCATCCGCCGCAGCCCCTCGCGCCACATGAAGACGAGCCCGGGGATCGACAGCAGGAAGATCGGCGAGGTCGAGAAGAGCCCGCGGTCCAGGCTCAGGAACCCGCCCAGCGCGTACTGCCACTCCGGCACGGTGACGCCCGCGATCCCGTGGCCGTGGATCTCCTGGAGCACCGGGTGCGCCAGGTACCCGTACGACAGCTCGAACGGCCCGCCGAAGGCCAGCGTGTCATAGCCGAAGAGCAGCACCGCGAACGGGACCGCGCCCAGCACGAACGGGGCCAGGGTCAGGGGCCGCCGCGGCACGAAGGCGACCACGACGTACAGCAGGAGCAGCGCCGCGGGAATCCCCGCCTGGTACTCCGTCAGACCCGCCATCCCCGCCAGCGCCCCCGCGCCCAGGAGCCGCAGGTGAATCCGGGACCAGCCCGGCTCCGTCGTCTCCGCGGCATGGATCAGATCCAGCGAGCCCAGCAGGCACACCGCGACCACCTGGTGACCGTAGAAGGCGGTGCCGTAGTGGAAGGCCGAGGTGCCCAGCGTCCAGGCGAGCGACGTGACGTCCACCGCGGACGGCTCGAACTCCAGCCGGCGCAGGAACCGCCGCATCCAGAAGAAACCCAGGAGCGTGATCGGCAGCATGAGCCAGGTGCGCATGAGGTTGATCACGTCGTCGACCGACCAGTCCTCCGCGGCCGTGAACCTCCGCGCCAGCCAATAGGGCACGACGCCCAGCAGGCTCATCCCCGGCGCCTTGTCGGTGTAGTACCGGCCGTCGCGCAGCGACCGGTCGAGGATCGCGCCGAATCGATCCAGCGGCTGGTCGATCGACAGCGTCCCGTCGTCGACGATCGCCACCGTCAGGTACGCGCGCGATCGCTCGTTCGGGACGGAGATCTCGGGGAACATCCTCGAGTACGCCAGCAGGACGAACACGAGGACGCCGAGCAGCAGCTCCCAGCGCCACCCGCGGCCCCACGGCGCCAAGCCATCGCCGAGCTGTCGGGCGCCCGCACCCAGCACCCCCCACGCCAGCCGGAGACGCTCGATCATCGTGGGAGGCATTCTACTCCGCCCCCGTCCGCGTCAGCCCTCCCCCAAGGATCCCCCCCACGCCGATCAACAGATTCACGGCGATCGTGCCCAGATGGCAGACCACCGCGAAGTTGAACGCGACCGCGGACGAGAAGCCGTACAGCCCCAGCGCCCAGATCACCGCGTAGTGGAACGGCCCCACCGAGGTCGGCGCCGCGGGAACCAGGAACCCCACCGCCTGCGCGCCGAGCACCACGAACGCGGCGCTCCACGGGAGATCCAGGCCGAACGCGACGAACAGCGGCAGGATGACCAGCCCGTTGAGCAGCCACATCGCGACCGTGAGGGCGACGTAGACGGCGGCGTCGCGCGGCCGGCCGAGCGTCGCGATCCCCGTGCGGAACCGTTGCAGGCCGCCGCGGAGCCGTTGCGCCAGCGCCGGCCGCCGGCCGAACAGCCGGTCGATCAGCCACGAGACTCCCGCGGTGCGCCACAAGGCGAGCGCCAGGACCAGGCCGAGGCCCAGGAAGATCCCCGCGACGATGCCGCCGGCCCGGAGGATCTGGCCCGCCTCCGCCACGTCCCCCGCGACCCACACCCCGACGACGAGCAGTAGCAGCGCCACCACGACGCCGTCGAGAATGCGCTCCACGACGACGGTCGCCAGCGCCTGGCTCACGCTGACGTGTCCGGGATGGGCGATGAGCAGCGGGCGCGTCGCCTCCCCCAGGCGTACCGGAAGAAAGAAGATCGCGGCGAGTCCAGCGGCGCCGACGCTGAGCGAGCGCCCGGTCCTGCGATCGCCGAGCGAGCGGAGCTGCCAGGTCCAGCGCAGCATGCGCAGGAGCTGCACGACGCAGCCCAGGGCGACGAACGTCGCGACCCACGGCCAGCGCACGTCCCCCAGCGCGCTCTTCGCCTCGTCCCACGAGACGTCCCGCACCGCCAGCCACGTGAACAGCGCGCTCGAGGTCACCCCGATCGCGACGTTCACCGCCAGCCTCGCGCCGGAACGCTTCCCGCGACCCTCCGCCGCGGCCCTTGGCTCGACCCGCCCGCTCACGCGCGCCTTGTACCACGGTTGCCGCGGCGCGTCGCCCGGGCGGCCGTCGGAAGGAGACGATCGGCCCGACGACCCGGAATCCATCAGACTTTCGCCTTGACTCAAGTGATATTTACCGTAATTATGACGGCGATGTATGAAAGACTTCTCAAGCTCCCGCCGTCCTCCTCCTTCCTCCTGGGTCCCCGCGGGACCGGCAAGTCGACCTGGATCAAACAGAAGCTGCCGGAGGCGGTGGTATACGATCTGCTGGATCTCCGCGAGGTGACGCGGCTCCAACGGGACCCATCGGTACTGTACGATGAGGTCTCCGGCCTCGTGCCCGGGACCTGGGTGGTCATCGACGAGATCCAGAAAGTCCCGGAGCTGCTGGACGTCGTCCACCGCGCGATCGAGACGAACGGTACCCGATTCCTCCTCTCGGGCTCGAGCGCACGCAAGCTGCGCCGGGGCGGCACGAACCTGCTTGCCGGGCGGGCCGTGATGACGTCGATGTTCCCGCTGGTCTCCGCGGAGCTGGGCCACGGGCTCGCGTTCCCGCAGGTCCTCGGCGCCGGAATGCTGCCGCGCGCGGTCACCGATCCCGATCCGGTCCCGTTCCTGCGCTCGTACGCGGAGACCTATCTCCAGGAGGAAGTCCGCGCCGAGGCTCTGGCCAGGAACGTCGGCGGGTTCAGCCGATTTCTCGAGATCGCCGCACGCCAGAACGGCCAGGTGACCAACTTGGCCGCCATCGCGCGGGACGCGCAGGTCGCCCGCACGACGGTCGAGGGGTACTTCGACATCCTCGGCGAGACGTTGATCGGCGCCTGGCTCCGGCCGTGGAAGCTGAAGTCGGCCAACAAGCAGGTCGGGCATTCCAAGTTCTTCTTCTTCGACGCGGGGGTGGCGCGGTCGCTCTCGGGGCGGCTGCCGTACCCGCCCTCGCCGGAGGAGACGGGACCGCTGCTCGAGACCTTCGTCCTCGGCGAGCTGCGGGCCTTCCTGTCCCACTCCGGCCTGAACTACCCGGTGCACTTCTGGCGGACGCACGACGGCGCCGAGGTCGACTTCTTCCTGGAGACGCGCCGGGGGTTCCTCGCGATCGAGGTCAAGTCGGCCACGCGGTGGGACCGCCGCTTCCTGCGCGGCTTCCGCCGGATCGCGGAGCTGATGCCGAAGACCCCGCCTACCTGCCTCGGCGTGTTCCTGGGCCCACGGGCGTTGCAGCTCGACGGGACGCGCGTGCTACCCGTCGCCGCGTTCCTGCGCGAGCTGTGGAGCGGCGGGATCATCTCCTGACGGCTCCTCGCTCGCGCCTTCCCCTTCGCACCTCGGACCAACGACAAGACCCGGACGATCAACCACGAACTCGTCCCGGACGACCCACCTCCCTCCTTGACGCCCTCCCGCCCCAGGCGCTATTCCGCGACCGGATGAGGATCGCGGATCGCCACGAAGACGCCCAGGCGCCGGCCGCGCACGAACGTGCCGGCAGGCCCGACGTCTCCGTCGTCATCCCGGCGTACAACTCGGCCCCGTTCCTCGCCGAACGCATGGCCGCGCTCGCCGCGTTCCTCGACTCCCCGGACGGGCCCGGAAGCTGGGAGCTGGTCGTCGTCGACGACGGCTCGAATGACGGCACCGCGGACGTCGTTCGCGGGCTTCATCTTTCCCACCTCGTCCCCGTCTTCCGCCCCGCCAACGGCGGCAAGTTCGCCGCCCTTGCGAGCGGCATGGCCGCGGCCCGCGGTCGCTGCCGCGTCTTCACCGACGCCGACTTGCCGTACGAGCCGGCCTCCATCACCCGCATGGCCCACCTGGTCCTGCACCGCGGCTTCCACATGGTCGTCGGCGACCGCACCCTGCCCGGCAGCGCCTACGCCGGGGAGCTGGGCCTGGTCCGCCGTCTCGCCACCCGCGGCTTCTCCGCCTTCGTCCGCCTCTTCGTCACCGCCGGCCTCTACGACACCCAGTGCGGCCTCAAGGCGTTCCGCGGCGACGTCGCGGACGCTCTCTTCCCCCTCCTGCGCGAGCACGGCTTCGCCGGCGACGTCGAGATGCTCTACGTCGCCCTGCTGCACAACCTCGAGATCAAGCGCGTCCCCGTCCGCCTCCGCTACCAGGGCCGCTCCACGGTCAAACCCATGCTCCACGCCTTCGCCATGCTCGAGAGCCTCGCCCGCATCCGCTGGCGCCGCGGCAGGGGGTTGTACGACTCGCCGACGCTCGCCGCGCTCAGCCAGTCGTGAGTCGACAGTCGTGAGTCGTGAGTCATGAGTTCCGGACGACCGAGGGACTTTCTCGGGCTCGCGCGCCGCACCGCCCTGTCGGTCGTCGACGTTGCCGGCCGCCCCGCGCAGCGGCTTCACGATCGCTGGACCCGCTGGGCCGAAGCCGATCGCGAGCGCGCGCGCCGCGCCACGACGGCCTTCCACACCGCGGCCGTCGCCACCATCGCCTTGTGCGCCGCCGCCTGGGCCTGGAACGTCTGGAGCGTCTACGGCGGGTCGACCGTCGACGACGCGGGGATCACCTACGCCTACGCCCATAACGTCGCCGCCGGCGACGGCTTCCGCATGACCCCGGGCGAAGCCCCCACCGAAGGGTTTTCCAACCCCTTGCAGGTCCTCCTCCTCGTCCCCGTCGCCCTCGTCGCCAACGACCTCGACCCCGCGAGCAAGGCCCTCAACATCGGCCTCGCCGCCGCCGCGCTCGGCCTCCTCTGCGTCTTCGTCTACGCCCACCTCCGCCTCCTGGCGCGCCTCTTCGCCGTCGTCCCCCTCCTCCTCGCCGCCTACTGGTGCGGCTTCGCCTGCTGGCTCGCCTCGGGCCTCGAAGGCGGCATCCTCGCCGCCCTCCAGATCCTCTCCCTGCTCGGCGTCTGGTACGGCCCGCAACGCCGCTCGGCCGACCTCGGCCTCGGCGTCGCCGCCGGCCTCCTGGCCTGGGTGCGGCCCGAAGGCCTGGTCTACGGCGTGATCGCGATCGCCGCCCGCATCTTCCGCGCGCCCGCCGTCCGCCGGCACCTCGCGCCCGCGGTTTTCGTCGGCCTCGTCGTCGCCCTCGTCGCCTTCCGCTGGGCCGCTTTTCGCGACATCGTCCCGAACACCTACTGGGCCAAGATCCCCTCCACGAGCCCCTGGTGGTCGCTCGGCGACCTCGACGGCAAGGGCTGGACCTACGTCGGCGACTTCTTCCAAAGACGCTGGTGGTACTTCGCCGTCCCCCTCTGGGCCTTCGCCATCGCCTGGCGCCGCGCCGCCGCCGTCACCGCCGCCGCCACCGCCCAGCTCGCCTTCGCCGTCCTCTTCCCGGCCTGGACCGGCGGCGATTGGATGCTCGAATGGCGCTTCCTCCAGCCGATGATGGGCCCCTTCGCCGTCCTTTCCGCCCTCGGCCTGGTCGGCCTCCTGGGCACCGAGCCCCGCCCCGCACGCAACGTCGCGCGCTGCACTCTCGCCGCCGGTGCTTTCGGCCTCGCTCTCGTCGCCGGCCTCGTCCCGAGCGACTGGGCCGCGCAACGCGCCGCCGTCGCCTCCCGCCGCGACATCGACCTGCGCTGGGTCCGCGAGCGCGCCGTCGGATACCGCCGCCTCTCCGCGATGCTGCACCTCGGCCGCCGGATGCTCGTTGCCGAGGTCGACGTCGGCGGCGTCTCGTACAACTCGGGCCTCGACATTCTCGACATCGGCGGCCTCGGCGATCGCGCACTCGCGCTCGCCCGCACCCGCCGCCCGGCCGTCGCCCCCGACTACCTCTTCGGCGAACGCCGTCCGGACGTCATCCACCTCCAGGCGAGCTGGCTGTTCTCGACGCCGTACCAGGCACTGGGACCTTTTCCCGGCATGTATCGCATCCTCGCCCGCGGCTTCATGGACCGGCTGGGAATCTTCCCCCTGACGGCAGTCCGGGCCGACCTGCTCGACCCCGTCGCCCCGCCGAGCCTCCGGCTCGCGTACTCGCTGCCCACCGCCGAAGTCCTCGGCGTCTCCGCGCTCGACGCGGGCCCCGATCGGATCGTGGTCCTCCACACACGGCAGCGCGGCGGCTACGACGCCCCGCCGCCGATCTGGGTCGACGCGCAGGGGACCCGCCATCGGGCAGTCTGGCACGCCGGCATTACCCTCGCCCTCCCCGGCGAGCGCGGCTCGTCGCTCGTCGCCGTCGCCGTCGTCCCGCGCGTCGCTCCCCTCCCGCTCGCCCTCGAAGGCACCCCGGTCCGCCTCGAGCACTGGCCCGAAACGCCGGCCGGCGACGACACCGTCGAAGCCCTCGCCCGCCTCCCCCTGCTCCGCCTCGCAGGCCGTCCCCTCCCCCTATGCGATCCCGAGCGACTGCTCGACCCCTCGACCGATCCCGTGCGGCGCGCCCGGGGCGCCGGCTTCGTTGCCCGCCTCTGCGGCGGCCTCCCTCGCGCCACCGCGGATCGCTGGCGCAAGCGCGCGATGGATGCGGCCGAGACCGCCGCCGCACCGGACGACCGCTATGACGCCGCCGCCGCGACCCTGCCGCTCGGCGTCCCCCAATGGTTGTCCACCCGCCTCCTCCTGGAAGGAACCCGCGCCGCCCACGCCCCGTTCGACGAGGTGCTCGATGCGTGGGCTCGGGAGGACTTCTCCGCGGCGCTCGACCGGCCGCGGCGGGCGGCGAGCGGCCTGCGCATGCTCTTGGCGGCGCGGCGCTTCGAGGACGTCGTGCTCCAGGGTCTCGCCTGGGGGGTCGACGCTCCCGGCGTCGCGCCCGCGGTGTGCACGGCAGCCCGCATGCTCGGCTTGCGCGCCGGCGCCGTCGCGGCGGACCTGGACTGCTCGCGGGTCGCCGACCTCGACCCTCCCGGCGTCCTTCGCCAGAGCTTCGAGGATCCCGCCGATCCGCTCCTGCACTTCGAGGGCGACGGCGGCGATGCCTGGCGGCCCACGCCCCGCCAGCGCGCCGGGACTCGCCAGCGCCCCGTCGCCGGGGGGCACGGTGCTCTCCTGCTCAACACGTTCGGCGGAGCGACGGCCGACGAGGCGACCGGCTCGGTCGTCTGGGGTCCCTTCCCGTGGCCGGGTCGCCGGTTCGGAGCGCTCCTGGGCGGCGGCTTCGACGGGGAGCGCGTGGAGGTCGTCGTGGAGGTTCTGGTCGCTGACGCCTGGACGACCTTGGCGCGCCTCTACCCCCGCAATCGCGTCGAGATCCTCCGCCCGCAGCTCGTCGACCTGGGCGAAGTCCCGGCCGCTCAGGTCCGCGTCCGCGTCGTCGACGCCTCCCGCTCCGACTGGGGCCACATCCTCGCCGACGGATTGACGTTCATCGACGATCGCGTCGATTGAGCCATGAATCCCGCGGTTGGTGGCGAGTCGTCGGGCCGTTCCGGACCGGAAGAGGAGAGGTGGAGAGGCCGGCTGGAGAGGTGGGGAGGGTGCTCCAGCTTCGGACCAAGAACTCGACCCGATCGACCCACCAACAACCAAGAACCAATCGCCCTACGCGCTCGCGGCCTCCTTCTTGGCCACCTGGATCGGGTTTTCCAGCCCGTAGTTCTTCTTCTTGTCTTCGGCCTTGAGCAGGAAGGCGAAGACGATGGCGAGCAGGCCGAACCCGACGAAGATGGTCATCGGCAGCGTGTAGTCGTAGTGCACGATCTCGGTCTTCTGCACCACGCCGTTCACCGTCTCGGAGATCGTGTCCCGGCCGGTGATGCAGTAGCGGTCGAGGACCCAGCCGACGAGGAACGGGGTCCCCATGAGGGCGATCAGGTTCTGGAGGAAGAAGATCAGGGCGTAGGCGGTGCCGAGCTGTCTTTCCGGGATGAGCTTCGGGACGGACGGCCACATGGCGGAGGGAACCAGCGAGAAGCCGACGCCCAGGATGAGCATGCCGGCGACGGCGACGAGCCAGTGGTCGAATGCGGGGATGGTGAGCATCACGTGGACGAGCATGATCAGGGCGGAGCCGATGATCATGATCGTCGCGCCCCTGCCCTTCTTGTCGTAGATCCGGCCGAAGACCGGCGTGAGGAGCATCGTGCCGAAGGGCAGCATGGCGGGGATCAGCCCGGCGGTGTCCTCGGAGACGTGGTACTTCTGCACCATCAGGTCGGTGGCGTACTTCAGGAAGGGGAAGACGGCCGAGTAGAACAGGGCGCAGAGGATAGCGATGTACCAGAACCCCTTGTTGGAGAGGATGCGCCCGATGTCGGAGATGCGGAACGCCTCTTCGTCGCTCGCCTTGCCCTTGGTTTCCGGCTCCGACGCGGCGAGCTTGCGGTCCATGGTGCAGTAGACGAGGAAGGCGACCAGGCCGAGGCCCAGGAGGAGGACGCCGAGCAGCACGGGGGTGGACACGTTCACGGCCTTGCCCAGCGTTCCGGAGGTTCCGAGCGCCAGGCCGGTGCCGATCCGGGCGACCGCGACCTGGAGCCCCATCGCCAGGGCCATCTCGTAGCCCTTGAACCACTTGGCGATGACCTTGGTCGCGGTGATCCCGCACAGCTCCAATCCCACGCCGAAGAAGGCGTAGCCCACGGCCGCCGCCAGGACCGGCAGCTTCGTCCCCAGCAGCTCCTGGTCGCTCTGGAAGGCCGGCGTCATGGCGTACCAGTTGAGCGCCGCGCCGCCCAGCATGAGCAGCATGGCCAGCACGCCGGCGAACCGCGGACCCTTCTTGTCCAGGATGATGCCGCCGATCACGAGCATGCCGAGGAAGACGTTGAACCAGCCGTAGGCGCTGGTGTACAGGCCGTACTCCGCGCTGTTCCAGTGGAGCTGCTGCTCGATCAACGGCTTCAGCGGTGACGCGACGTCGGCCACGAAGTAGCCGCACAGCATGGTGAACGAGACGACCGCCATGGCGGCCCAGCGGGCGCCGGCGGACTCCCGGAGCGACTTGCGCACTGCCTCGACCATGGCCGTTCTCCCTCGCCCTGCCGCTTCGCCGCGGACGCTCGGCGTCCGACGGGCCACACTCCCTCGAACGCCCGCGACTATCGTCCGGTTCCGGGCCGAACGCAACACCGGCGGGGCGACGAGGGCTGGTCGCTGGTGGCTCGTCGCTGGTAGCCGCCACCGGTCCTTGCCCGCCGCCCGCTGCGCGGCCTACCATCCGTGGCGATGGACCCCGAAGCCAAGCGACGCCGCTACGCCCGCCTCTGCGCGCAGCTCGACGATCTCTTGCACGCAACGCCGGATCCGATCGCTCGCATGGCCACGATCGCCGCGCTCGTCCACGCCAAGATGCCCGGATTGTCCTGGACCGGCTTCTACCGCCTCATCGGCGGCGACCTGGTCGTGGGTCCGTACCAGGGCCTCGTCGCCTGCCAGGTCCTTCGGCGTCACACGGGGGTCTGCTGGGCCGCCGTCGACCGCGGCGAGACCGTCGTCGTCGTCGATGTCCACGCCTTCCCCGGCCACATCGCGTGCGACGGCCGCAGCCGCTCGGAGATCGTCGTCCCCGTCCGCGACGCCGCAGGAGCCGTCGTCGCCGTCCTCGACGTGGACAGCACGCGTCCCGCCCACTTCGACGAGACCGATCGCGAGGGCCTTGAGCCCCTCGCGCGCCTCGTCTTCCGCCCCTGAGACGCGAGCCGCCTGTCCCTCACCGCCCGCTGCTCCGCCTGCTTTCACGTCGTGATCGGTGACCTGTCCGCTCTGCCGCTCGCCCCCCTACCGCTCCATTACCCCCCCCATCGGCAGCCGGCCGCACTGCACCGCCAGCGACTGGACGAAGTCGCCGATGCGCCCGCTGACGCCGACCACGACCCAGCCCGCCGGACAGCGGCTCTCGAAAGGCGCCCCGCCGCTGCCGCCGACCTTCGCCAGCGTCGCGACCGGACGGGTCCGCGGGACGGCTTCACCCAGCGGCGCCGCGGACGCGTCGGCCAAGGAGGTGTCCTCGCACAGCGGCTCGAGGGCATCGATCGCCCCGCCCGCACGCCCCCGCACGCCGACCACGTAGCTCCCGGGCGCGCACGCGGTCCGGAACGCGCCGCCCCCGTTCCCCCCGGCCAGCCGCAGCTCCGTCTCCACCGTCGTGGCTCCGGTCAGGCCGCGCAGGGCGCTGCGGTCCAACGGCGCACACAGCGGCGCCACGGCATCGATCACCCCGCCCGAACGCCCCGCGAAGCCCATCACCGCCTCGCCCCGCGGACACGCCCGCACGAAAGGCACGATCCCGTACGGCCCCCCCACGCGCTGGAGCTGGATCGTGCCCTCCCACGGCTGGTACCCCAGGAGCTGGGCACGCAACCCGTCGTTCTCCATGCGCAGAGTGTCCAGCTCCCGCGCCAGCTCCTGGTTCCGCGCGTGGATCTTCGCCGTCGCCTGGTCCCCTTCCTGTCCCACGCGGCAGCCGAGCGCCGCCCACACTGCGACCAGCGTGACGACAAGAACATCTGCGCGCCGCCACCCCCGACCCGTCGCCACCCTTTGCGTCCTTGGCGTCGTGGCCGTCCTTGGCGCGCTTTGCGCGAACTCCCCGAACCACCTCGGCCGCGACGATGTTCGAAGCCGCTCGCCTCTCTCGGTCGTTCGTCCCACGGTCGTCCCTCCCTTCACCTCGGCGGCCGGCCCGACGCCTCACTCGCCCGCGGCAGGATCATCGGCGCCGGCGGCCGGACGGCTCCCGCGGCGGGCGCGCCGACCTCGTCCAGCGTCTCGACCTCCCGCCGCATCGACTCCTCGGCCGCCCGGTCGCGCACCGCCTTCACCGGCGGCTCGAACGCGCTGTGCCAGAACCACCAGCCGCAATCCATCGGCTGCGGCACGAGCCTCCAGATGCGGACGTCCCGAGCGTCCGAGCGGAAGTCGACCATCACGTACTCCCCGTACTGGAAGTACGGGTGGACCGCCGCCAGCTCGACCCGCGATCGCGCCGGGAGCACGCTCGCAGGGGCGATGTACACCCAGCCGTCGATGCCCGGCCGCTCGGGCCACGAGATATCGCCCAGGCCCGTTCCCCGCACCTTCTGCTGCTCGCGGTCCAGCGTGACGTCGAACCGCGGCTCGGGCTGCGCCCGGTCCATCCCCTCGTGCACCAGCACCCCCGTGGAGCGCTTCGTCCACCCGCGCACCTGCTCGGCGAAACGCAGCTCCTTGCGCCCCGAATCGTAGTGCTGGATCGGCCCGGGCCGCGTGTTGGTGACGAACCACAGGGAGCCGCCGACGCTGCGCCCCTTGGGCACCAGGTCGATGGCCCGCACGGCGAGCGGCAGGAGCAGCAGGAACACGGCCGAGGCCGCCCCGATCGCGAGCCGCTCGCGCCAGACCGGCCAGCGCAGCCAGGGCGGGGGACGCGGCCCACGCGCGCGGAGCCACCGGCTCGCCGCCACCAGCAGCGTGGCGCACCCGACGGCGAAGAACGGCAGCGTCGTCCACAGCCAGTACTCGTGCACGATCGTGCTCCACTTGAAGACGAAGAAGTGGACCACGCCCCCCGCGAGGTACGGCACCGGCAGCAGATCGCGATGGCGGCACCGGCCGCGCACCAGCCGCAGGGCGGTCCAGAGCAGCCAGGCCGCCCCCAGGACCAGGATCGTCCACGTGAACATGAGCGGCGGCACCACCTTGAGTGTGTACGAGAACCGCGACCAGTCCACCGCCTGCCGCGCCGACGCCGCACCGGACAGCTCTCCCCATCCCCCCACCGCCGCCCGCACCAGCAGCAGATGCACCGCCAGGCACCAGACGACGAAGAGGCCCCAGACCAGGAGCAGTCCGAAGTCGCCCAACGGCTTCCAGGGAGGGCGCCGCGCGCGCACCTGGCGCACGACGGCCACGACGAGCCAGTGCAACGCGGTCACCGCCGCCACGTAGTACGCCGGCCAGTCCCAGGCGGTGGCCAGGAACGTCGCCCCGAGCAGCAGCGCGTACCAGCGCCCCCACCGCCCCCGCTCGCCCCTCGCCGCCCGCGCTCGCTCCTCCTGGAACAGCACGTAGGCGCAGAGCCCCGTCAGGCTCCACAGGATGAACCCGCTCGAGTGGTTCATCATGTTGACGTAGATGCCGTTGATCGGCAGGGCGACGTAGATTGCACCCGCCAGGAGGCTTGTCCCGGGCCCCCACAGCCGCCGCACGACGAGCAGCAGCGCCAGCACCGCGAGCACGCCGTGAACCGCGGGCACCAGCCGCGTCGCCGCCGGACCGTCGCCGAAGATCGCGTGGCTCGCGATGTTGTGGAGATGCATCCCGAGCGGATGGTGCGTATAAAAGTCCGCCGCCTGCGGCGGCATGGGTCCGGTCACGTACTGCGCCGGGAACAGCACGCCGAACCGCAGCGAGTTCCGTGCCGCCTGGTGGAACGCCGAGTTGTTGTACCCGTTGTGCCCCCGCACGAACTCGTCGTCCAGTCCCTGGAACGCCAGGAACGCTTGCACCAGCAGGATCGCCGAAAAGCCCGCCCGGTACGCCCAGCGCGAGCGGAGCGCGCGGGTGAGGCGGACCGCCGCCCCGGGCACGGGAGCGACTTCCGCCGCCGGCAGCGGGGCGTCCCCGATCGCGTCCGCCTCGCGGGCCGGCGGCTCCGGCGTCGGCGCGACCGGTTCCCCGGACCCGGTCGCTTCACCCCCCTCGGCCTCGAGATCCCGCACGGCGCGCAGGCTAGTACAGTTGGAGCGCTCGTACTACCATGCCCCCCCCATGAACCCTCGCACCGCCCGCGCCCCCGCGGCACCGACGAACAGCGAATCCAGAACCGACTACCTCCGCGAGCAACGCGAACGCCACGGCCGGCGCGCCGTCGCCGCGCTGCCCGTCGAGCACCCGCGCGAGCTCGCCACCGCGCTCGGTCGCGTCACCGTCGAGCTGTGGGGCCCGCCGGGCATCGCCGTCGGACAGAGCCAGGCCTGGCTGCCGTCCTTCGCCTGTCCCCTGGCCCGCAACGCCCTGGAGTGGATCCTCCGCGGACGCGTCGCCGAGGTCGCCGACCTCCTCGTCGTCCCCCACACCTGCGACTCCCTCCAGGCGCTCGCCGCCCAGGTCATCGACCTGGGCGCCGGCAACATTCCCGCCGTCACCTTCTACCACCCGCGCAACGATGACCCGCTGCTGCGCGCGAGCTTCGTGCGCGACGAGCTGGCCCGCTACCGCGCCGCGCTCGAGCGCCGCCTCGGCCCGATCGCCGACGACGCCCTCTCCGACGCCGTCGCCCTGCACCGCGAGTCCGATCTCCTCGCCCGCCGCCTCCTGGACGAGGGCCCGCGCGAGGGCCTGTCCGAGCCGGAGCGCTACGCCCTCCTGCGCCGCCGCGAGTGGACCTGGGTCGAGGACCAGATCGCCGAGCTGCGCGGGGCGCTCGAGCGCCCCGCCCTCCCCCCCGAGTCTCGTCCTGGCGTCCCGATCCTGCTCTCCGGCATCGTCCCCGAGCCGCCCGGGTTCCTCGAGGCCCTCGCCGGCGCCGGCCTGCGCGTCGCCGCCGACGACCTCGCCGGCCTGGGCCGCCGCATCCCGCAAAAGCTCCCGACCGTCACGGGCGACCCCATCGAGGACCTCGCCGCCCGCTACGAATCCCTCGCCCCCTGCTCGACCCGCACCGGGCACCTCGAGCGGCGCATCGACCACGTCGTGGCCCGCGCCCGCGCCGCGGGCGTGCGCGGCGCCCTGTTCGTCGTCGTCTCGCGCTGCGAGCCCGAGCTGTTCGACCTGCCGCAGCTTCGCGAGGCCCTGCGCGACGCCGGCATCCCCTCCGCGGTGATCGAGACCGAGCTGGAGGCGGCGCTTCCCGGGTCGCTGCTGACAAGGATCGAGGCCTTCGCCGAGTCCGTGGGCGACGGTGACCTCCGGAATCCGGCCCCGAGGGGACTCGGCGGCCTTGCCGCCGAGCACCGCGCCGTTCAGGGCGCGGCTCCGGCCGCAGGGCAGCCGCGGGCTGAAGCCCGCGGTTCGGATGGGAAAGTCCCCTCCCCTTCCATGCCCCGTCGGCTCCACCACCTGCTCGAGGCCCGCATCGCCGGACCCGCGGCGCTGGCCGTGCAGTCCGTCCGCCGTCTGCACAAGCTGCAACGCAAGCCCTCCACCCCTCCCTTCGGCCCTCCGCTTCGCGTGAGCGTCGCGCTGCGCGGCATCCTCGAGCAGTACTACCTCGAGGGCCGCACGGCGGACGGCGCCCGGCCCGTCGCGTGGGTCACCAGCGGCGCGCCCGTCGAGATCCTCCGCCCGCTCGGCTACTACGTCGCCTACCCGGAGAACCACGCCGCGATCTGCGCCGCGCGCAAGAAGGCCCAGGGACTGTGCGAGGCGGCCGAGCGCGAGGGCTATTCGCGCAACCTCTGCAGCTACGCGCGCACCGACTTCGGCATGGTCAGCTCCGGCAAGACCCCGGTCGGCCGCGTCCCCCGACCCGACCTGTTGGTCACCTGCACCAACATCTGCCAGACGGTCGCCGGCTGGTACCGCGTCCTCTCCCGCAAGCTCGGCGTCCCGCTGGTCATCATCGACACGCCGTTCCTCCAGGGCGGGCTCCAGCCGCATCAGGTGCGTTACGTCCGCCGTCAGATCGAGGATTTCGCCGCCGTCGCCGAGCGCGTCGCCGGCCGGACCCTCTCGATGAACAAGCTCGACGAGACGGTCGGCCTGGCGCAGGAGGCTTCGATGCTCTGGGGCGAGTGCCTGGAGATGGGACGTCGCCGGCCCGCGCCGTGGTTCGGCATCGAGGCCTTCCTGTACATGGCACCTATGGTGATCCTGCGCGGCACGGACGTCCCGATCCGCTTCTACCGCAAGCTTCTGGCCGAGCTGCGCGAGCGGGTGGCGCGGGGCATCGCCGGGGTCGAGGGCGAGCGGGTCCGGCTCTTGTGGGACAACCTCCCGGTGTGGTCCGAGCTGCGCCGCATGTCCGACCTCCTGGGGAAGTACCGCGCCAACTTCGTCGCCGCGACCTACACCCACGCCTGGTCCGACTGCGCCGACCTGCTGCAGCCCGGCGACCCGTTCGAGTCGGCGGCGCGGACCTACGCCTCGGTGCTGCTCAACCGCGACCTGGCCACTCGCGCGCGGGAGCTGGCCGACATCGGCCGCCGTTTCCACGCCGACGGGGCGGTGTTCCACGCCGACCGGAGCTGCAAGCCGTACTCGCTGGGCCAGCACGGCCTGCGCGAGCGTTTGGCCACCCGGCACGGCCTCCCCGGCCTGGTCGTCGAGATGGACCACTCCGATCCGCGCGACGTCGCCTGGGACGCGGCGGCGAACCGGATGGAGGCGTTCCTGGAAGGCCTCGCGGGGCGGGAGTCGTGAGTCATGAGTCATGAGTCGTGAGTCGACGGAGCTGCGGGTGGGAGTCGATGCGGGCTCGACCACGTGGAAGGCGGTGGCGATCGATGGGGAGGACCGCGTGGTCGCGGTGCGGATCGAGCCGTCGGAGCCGCGGGTCGACGAGCAGACCCGGCGCGGGCTGGAGGACATGTTGCGGCCGTTCGGCGGCGCCCGGCCACAAGCGATCGGCGCGACCGGCTACGGCCGCAAGCGGGTGCCGGACGCGACGTCGCGCGTGACCGAGATCGCCGCGCACGCCGCCGGCGCCGCGCGCCTCGTCCCCTCCGCCGGTTTCGTCCTGGACGTGGGGGGCCAGGACGCCAAGGCCATTCGCCTGGGCCCGGGCGGCCGGGCGCTCGAGTTCGCGATGAACGATCGCTGCGCCGCCGGAACGGGTCGGTTCCTCGAGAACGCGCTCGCCCGACTCAAGCTGGGCTGGGACGACCTCGACCACACCGTGCGCGCGGCGGTCCGCCCCGCCCGCATCTCCTCGACCTGTGCCGTCTTCGCGGAGACCGAGATTGTCGGCCTGCTGGCCGACGGCGTGCCCGTCCCCGACGTCGTGCGTGGCCTGGTCGATTCGCTCGCGGAGCGGCTCGCGGCCCTCGTCTCCCAGGTCCGCCCCGATGGCCCCGTCACTGCCACCGGCGGCCTCGCCCGCGCCGCCGCCCTGCTCGAAGCCGTCGCCTCCCGCATCGGCCAGCCCGTCCGCCCCGCCCCCGACCCGCAGCTGGCCGGAGCACTGGGCGCCGCGGTCCTGGCAGGTCGTTCGCCTGGCCCGGTCTGAAGACTGAAGACTGAGAACTGAGAACCGAGAACTGTGAACTGTGAACCCGCCGCGCTCCTACCGCCCGGCGCGGTACCGCACGTCGTACACGTTGCCCAGGAAGTGCCCGGTGAAGGTCTCGCCCATCTCGAACAGCTCCCACACGGAGTCGGGCGCGCCTTCGTAGCCTTGCGCGTACACGCCGAGCCGCATCGCGGGCGCCATGCTGGGGAACGTCTCGGGGATCGACGGGAAGCGGAACGACGTGACCGACTTGGGCAGGATCACGAGCCACTGCAGCGTCTGCAGGTCGCTCGAGTACAGCCACAACACGGTGTAGCTGGCCCAGTCCGGAAGCGTCCACTCGGCGGTGTCCCCCGAGACCGAGAATCCGGCCGTGACGCTGGAGGGCGTCGAGAACACCGGCGGCTCCAGCACGTCGATCGTCTGCCCGTCCGTCGGGACCCCGTAGACACGCATCTCGGCGAAGGCGTCGTACGCGTCGTTGCCCGAGACCTGGTAGGTCGCGTACGCGTCCGCGGCCGCGAAGCCGCCCAGGTCCGTGACCCAGCCGATGTCCAGCTCGAGCCCCGCCGGCGTCGTGCTCCGCCGCACCGCCTCGCCCGTCCCCACGCGCGCCCCGTCCGTCTCCGACAGCCCCAGGAGCTCGAACAGCACCACGACGTTGTCCGACACCGGCAGATAGGCCGGGGTCGGGAAGGCGTCGAATCCCGTCGGCCACGCGAGCGTCACCGTCGCGTGCGACATCGCCGGCGGCGTCGCCGGCAGGTCGAAGTCCAGCGTCGCGTCCGGACACGGCTCCGCGGCGCACGCGTAGTCCACCGTGCCCCGCGCCCAGTTCTCCAGGCTTCCTGTCGTCAGATCGGCCGCGAACGCCTGGCCGTCGATGGCCGTCCAGTCGGTGCCGACCAGGATCTGCCTCAAGTAGTCGTCATCCGGCTCGATCGTCCAGGCGTTCTGGAACATGCCGCGTCCGTCCCAGACGCTGACGGCCGCGCGCTGGGTGTCGGTCAGGCCGTTGGCGGCCCCGGAGACCTGGATCAGGTCCGGATCGGCCGTTGCCGGCAGGTCCACCGGATCGGGCAGCGCCCGGTCCACTCCCACGTACGTCACATACCCGTACCCCTCGCGGAAGAACGAAACCGTCGGTGGGTCCTCCGCCAGATCCAGGTCGGTGACCGTCACGCTTCCCGCGGCGTCCGTGACGAGCCACTCGTCCCCCGCCGCCGTCTGCACCAGCACCTGGACGTCCTCCAGCGGTTCGCCGGTGTCGCTGCCCGTCACCTGGAACGCCAGCTCGTCCCCGCCGCCGCCGTCCCCGTCGCCCGTGGTCTCGGCGTCCGCGTCCGGCTCCACCTCGACCTCGGCGTCCGCGTCCGCGTCGCCGTCCGCATCCGCATCCGCGTCCGCGTCGGCCCCGCCGTCGTCGCGTCCGTCGTCCGCGCCGCCGTCGTCGGCCGGCGAGCTGTCGTCGCCGCAACCTGCCGCTGCTCCCGCCAGGGCGAGCGCCGCACCCAGGACCCACCATCGTGTCGCCATCGCACCCTCCTCCCGCACGGATCCACGCGGGTCGTGGCCCGCGCGTCGTGGCGCGGCCCGTCCCTGTCGTGCGGAACGTCGGCAGCCTACACTCTCCCACCCGAATCGGCAAGGGTTCCGGGGTCGTCACATTCCTGTTGCGCCGCCGTCCGTTCTGTGCTTGCGTCCGCCCCAGCGACGGTCGGTGGACGGGACGCGTGACAGGGGAGGGCCGACGAGCATCCACGGGTGCGGTAGAGTCGGGGGCGCGTCTCGCTGGTTCGCAGGAGGGCACGGGCATGTCGGACCTCACGGGTCGGCTCGTCGCCGGCAAGTACCGGGTGAAGGAACGGCTCGGCGGCGGGGGCGTGGCCGAGGTCTACGAGGCCGTGCACGAGGAGATCGGGCAGCGCTTCGCGCTCAAGGTGCTGCGCCACGAGTTCGCCGCGTACCCGGAGGTTTCGGAGCGGTTCCTGACCGAGGCGCGGGCGGCGAGCGCGGTGCCGCACCCGGGCGTCGTGAAGATCTTCGACTACGGCCGCCTGGAGGAAGGCGAGCCCTACCTCGTCATGGAGCTGCTCGACGGCGAGAGTCTGATCGACCTCATGCGGCGCCACCGCAAGCTGCCGCAGGACCAGGCCGTCGGCCTCTGCATCCACATCCTCGACGCTCTCGACGCCGCCCACCGTGCCGGCGTGATCCACCGCGACCTCAAGCCCGAGAACGTGGTCCTGGTGCGCGGCCCCTCCGGCGAGCCCTGGGCCAAGCTCATCGACTTCGGCATCGCACGCCTCGGCGCCGACTCCCCCGCCGCGCTGCGCCACACGGCACAGGGCACGATCATGGGCACGGCGTACTACATGGCGCCCGAGCAGGCGAGGGGCGTGGCCAACATCGACGGTCGTGTCGATGTTTACGCCGTCGGCGTCATGCTCTTCGAGATGCTGACCGGGAAGCTGCCGTTCGAAGGCTCCACCACCACCGAGATCATCACCCGTGCGCTCTCCGATCCCTTCCCGTCCGCGCGCGCGCTGGATCCGTCGATCGCGGCCGCCGTGGAAGACGTGATCCGGCGGGCCACTCTGCGCCGGCGGGAGGAACGGTTCCAGAGCGCGCAGGAGTTCCTCCGCGCGCTGCGCCCGCTGCGCCCGGAGCTGGTCGCCGTGCGACTCCTCTCCGACGACGGGGAGACGGATGGGTCGGCGGCAGAGTCGGCCGACCCCGACTTGGAAACCACCGGAGTGCGCCGCCTCAAGGAGCTGGCAGCCCACCTGCCGGGCTACCGTGCCGGAATCAGCACTCCGCCCCGCATCTCGGTCGCTTCCCCTCCGCTCGGGAGCGCGAGCCGATCGTCACTGCCGCTGTTCGGCGACCGGCCGACCGTCCGCAAGAGCCTCACGCCGCCGCCCATCCGGCGGTCCCAGCCGCCCGAGAACGCCGCTCGCAATACCGTCGTCCTCTCGCGCTGGGTCGTCTTCCTCGGCGCCACCCTCGGCATCGCCGCCGCCGCCGCCGGAATCGGCGCCCTGCTCGTCGTCCTCTCCGGCCGCGGGGAAGGCCCCAGCGACGCGTCGTCCGCCGGGATCGACGCCGTCTCGGTCGCGACGCAACCCGAGTCGAACCCGGCCGGCCTGCGAGTGGTCGCCGAGCGCGCCGCCGCGACCGTGCCCGCCATCCCCCCCGAACCCCAGGCCCCAGCCCCCACTCCTGCCAGTCCCCAGGCCCCAGCCCCCGGCCCCCTCTTGTCCCCCGCCCCTGTACGGCCCCCAGTCCCCGTGCACCCCCCAGCCCCCAATGCTATGGTGCGCTTGTTGGATCTCCCGGCCGGCGCCGATGCGACGCTCGATGGCAACCCGGTCGGCGCCGAGTTCCCGCTGGAGGTCTCGGATGCCACGCACGTCCTCCGCGTCACCCTGCACGGGCGCAAGCCGTTCGTCCGCGAATTCCTCGCCGAGGCCGACCTGGAAATCCCCGTCGTGCTCGAGCGACTCCGCGGCGTCGCACGCGGCGCGCCGACCGGCTCTGCTCCGCAGCCGCCCGCCGGGCCCGCCGGCGAGTACGGCCCCGCGGCGCCCGCGCCGCTGGCCAATCCTTTCGCCGATCCGTAGCGCGTCCGCGATCCTGCTCGCCGCGCTCGCCCTGGGGCCGTCGACCGCGTTCGCCCAATGGGTACCACCCGTCCCCGCCGGCTGCCCGCAGGCCCCGGATGACGCCGCCGAGGCGCGTGCCTTGGCCGGCGAGTTCTTCCGCAGCGCTTCCGCGGCGGACGAGGCGGGAGAGCACGGTCGCGCCGTGTCGCTCTACGCCTGCTGCTACCGCGTCGTCCCCCACCCCAACACCCTCTACAACCTTGCCCTGGCGGCCGAACGCGCCGGCGACGACCGCACCGCGATGCACGCCCTCGCCAAGTACCTCGCCGACGCCCCCGACGCGCTCAACCGGACCGAGGCCGAGGCGCTGCTGGCGACGGTGACCGAGCGCGTCGCCGCGCTGCCGCCGGAGGTTCCGGGCACGACCCCGGACTTGCCCGGCATCGGACCTGACGACGGCGGTACGACGGAGCCTCCTCCCCCGCCGCCCCCACCCCCGCCGCCTCCGCCGCCGCCCGTGGAGCGCTCGCAGTGGATGATGGTCACGGGCTGGACCCTCTTCGGCATCGGCGCCCTCTCGCTCGCGGTCGGCGCCGGCATGGGCGGCTGGGCCGCCGACGCCTCCGACACCGTGGAGAGCTCCGCCGACGGCACGCCGTGGAACGAGATCGCCCCCGCCATGGACGATTTCGACGCCGCCCAGGCCGCCATGATCGCGACCCTCGCCGTCGGCGGCGCCCTCGCCATCGGCGGCGCCGTCTTCCTCATCCTCGACGCGAACGACGAGTCCGAGGCGCCGGCCGCCGTCGTCGCCCCCGCCGTGGGCGCCGACTCCGTCGGCTTGGCCCTCCTCGGGAGGTTTTGATGCGCTCCGCCAGAACACGAGAGGCCTCTGCCCTGCCGTCCCGCGGCCGGTGCCGGCGCCACGAGGGGGTGATGCCCTCCGCCTCATCCTTCGCCTTCGCCACGCTGGCCCTGCTTGTCGTCGCCTGCGCGCCGAGCGTCCCCGAGGGCCGCTACGCGTGCGACCCGGCCGCGGGCCTCTTTTGCCCCGACGGCATGTTCTGCCGCACCGACGGCCGCTGCTGGCGCTCGCCCGACGACGGCGGCGGCGAGGGCGGCGAGGGGGAGGACGACGTTCTCGAGGACGGCGATCTGGACGGCGAGACCGAAACGACCGACGACGGGACCGACGGCGAGGCGGGCTGCGAGCCCGCCGCGTGCGACGACGGCCGCGTCTGCAACGGCGCCGAGGGTTGCACGATCGACGGCGTGTGCGGGCCGGGGCGACCACCGGACGAGGGGACCGCGTGCACCACGGAAGTCGGGGTCGCGGGACACTGCTTCATCGAGCGCTGCCGGCCCGACACCTGCGGCGATTGCCACGTCGACGAGGGCGAGGACTGCGACGACTGCAACGCCGTGGGCGGCGACGGCTGCGAGCCCGACTGCCTGTTCACCTGCGAGCTGAGCGCCGAGTGCCAGGACCCGGAGATCTGCAACGGCAGCGAGGTCTGCGACACCCACGACTGCGTGCCCGGCACCCCGGCGATCGACGGGATCCCGTGCGGCGCCGAGCAGGTCTGCATCGGCGGCGTGTGCGGCGGCGGCGCCTGCGGTGACGGCATCCCGCAGCTCGCGCGAGGCGAGGAGTGCGACGACGGCAACGACCTCGACGGAGACGGCTGCGACGGCGATTGCACCTGGTCCTGCGGGATCGACACCGACTGCGACGACCTCTTCCTCTGCGACGGCGTCGAGACCTGCGACACCACGGGCCATGTCTGCGAGCCCGGGGCTCCCGCCGCGGACGGCACCCCCTGCCTCGACGTCGCCGGCGCCGACGGTCTCTGCCGCGCCGGCCTCTGCGCCGGCCCGGACTGCGGCAACGCGGCCACCGACGCCGGCGAGCAGTGCGATGACGGCAATCTCGTCCCCGCCGACGGCTGCGAGGCCGACTGCACCTGGAGCTGCGAGGCCGATCCCGATTGCGCCGACACCCGCGTGTGCAACGGCGCCGAGACCTGCACGCTCCCTGCGCACACGTGCGCCGCGGGTACCGCGCCTTCCCCGGGCACCTCGTGCGACCGCGACGCGAACCCCGACACCCGCGACGTGTGCATCGCCGGCCTCTGTTCCGCCTCCGTCTGCGGCGACCGCTTCGCCGACGCCGTTCTCGGCGAATCGTGCGACGACGGCAACTTCATCCCCGCCGACGGCTGCGAGAACGACTGCACCTGGAGCTGCGAGGCTCCCGCGGATTGCGACGACGGCGATGCCTGCAACGGCGCCGAAACCTGCGGCGCGACCTCCCATGCCTGCGGCGCCGGGACCCCTCAGCCCGACGGCACGCCGTGCACCACCGCCGGCGGGGTCTCCGGCGCCTGCCGCTCCCGCATCTGCACCCGCACCGGTTGCGGCAACGGAGTCGTCGACACCGGCGAGGAGTGCGACGACGGCAATCTCGTCCCCGGCGACGGCTGCGAGAGCGACTGTCTCTTCTCCTGCCACCTCGCCGCCGACTGCGGCGAGGTCCCCGACAACCCGTGCACGTCCGACACCTGCAGCGCCAACGCCAACGGCCAGCACTGCGTCCACGCCCCCAACACCCTCCCCTGCAACGACGGCGACCCGTGCACCTCGCCCGACCGCTGCGACGGCGAAGGCGCCTGCGCCGGCGCCCTCATCGATGCCGACGGCGACACCTACGGGCCCGGCGCCGCCTGCGGCGGCGACTGCAACGACGGCGACGACGCGATCCACCCGGGTGCCGCCGAGCTGTGCAACGCCGCGGACGACGACTGCAATGGCACCAAGGACGACGGCTCCGGCATGACCTGCGTCCGCGCCTCCACGCGCTCCTGTACCGCCTCCGGCCCGAGCGGTCCCTGCGTCGGCACCGAGACCTGCTCCGACGTCTGCACCTGGAGCGGCGCCTGCATCGTCGGCGCCTCCGAGGTCTGCAACGGCGCCGACGACGACTGCGACGGCGTGCTCGACGAGGGCTTCCCCTGCATCCTCGGCTCTTCCTCCGCCTGCGTCACCACCTGCGCCGTCAGCGGCTCCCGGTCCTGCGGCCCCGGCTGCGCCCTCACCCCGTGCGCCGGGACGGAAGTCCCGTGCAACGGCTGCGACGACGACGCCGACGGCGTCGTCGACGAGGGCTCCTGGTGCCCCGTCGCCGTGTCGGCGACCGCCGACCTGTATGCCGTCGGCGGCTCCGCCCCCGACGACGTCTGGATCGTCGGCGACGCCGGCACGATCCTCCACTGGGACGGCGCCGCCTGGACCTCGACCACGAGCGGTACGCGCGCCCTGCGCGGCGTCTGGGCCGCCGGCGCGAGCGACGCCTGGGCCGTCGGCGACGCCGCCACCATTTTCAGCTGGGACGGCTCCGGCTGGAGCGCCGAGTCCGCGGGCGGCGCCGTTGCCAATTTGTTCGGCGTCTGGGGCTCGTCCACCGACGACATCTGGGCCGTGGGTCGCGGCGGCGCCGTCCTCCACCGCACCGCCGGGGCCTGGGCCACGGTCCCGAGCGGCTCGACCCGGGATCTCCGTGGCGTCTGGGGCTCCTCCGCGTCGGACGTCTTCGCTGTCGGCTTCCACGGCGTCGCCCGTCGTTGGGAGGGCTCGACCTGGGCCGCCTCCGCCACCGGCTCGAATGACGACCTCTACGCCGTCACCGGCTCCGGCGCCTCCGATGCCTGGGCCGTAGGCCTGGACGGTACGGTCCTGCGCTGGAACGGCACGCGTTGGACGGCATCGAGTTCGGGCTCGACGGCGCTCCTGCGCGGGGTCTGGGCCGCCACCGCGGGGGCCGCCTGGACCGTCGGAGGCTCGGGCGTCATCCTCGTCTGGGACGGCTCCGTCTGGGCCCCCGACCCCGGCGGCGGCTCCTCCGCCGTCAACGCCGTCTGGGGCAACTCCTCCGACGTCTGGATCGCCGGCGCCGCCGGCACCGTCCTCCGCCGCCGCCGGTAGGATCCGGGCGCCCCTCTTCACCTCCGCACCTCCGGGCCAACGACTCGACCCGGATGATCCACCAATAACGAACGACTTCGTCGCTCCTTGATCCCCCTTGACACGATAGGTATAGTCGCCGCGCTTTCGCTTGTCCGGGTGCCGCCCGGTGCCGCAGGTGCGGGGTTGGTGTTGCGCTCGACCGGCGAAACGACACGGGCGTGGAATGACCGGCAGGAACGTCGTTTCGGTCCGCGAACGCACCGTCGAGGCTTTCGACGGGACGAAGCTCGCCTGTCGTGAGACCGGCGAGGGACCGCACATGATGCTCGCCAACGGCCTCGGTGGCACCTGGACCGCCTGGCGCCACCTGATCGACTTCTTCCGCGACCGCTACCACGTCATCTCCTGGGACTATCGCGGCACCTACCGCTCCGGACTCTCGGCCGTCCCGGGCCGCTACGACATGGCCACCCACGTCTCCGACGCGTTGGCCGTCGCCGACGCCTTCGGCGTCGAGAGCGCGATCTGGGTCGGCTGGTCCATGGGCGTGCAGCTCAATCTCGAGCTTTGCGCCCGGGCCGCCGGCCGCGTCCGCGCGCTGGTGATCATCAACGGCGCCTACGGCCGCCCTTTCGACACCGCTTTGGGCTGGAAGTACTCCAGGTACCTCATCCCCGCCGCCGGCCGGCTCGTGCGCGACCTGCCCGGCCCGTTCTCCGCGGTCCTGCGCCTGGGCGTCGGCCACGAGTGGCTCCTCTCCGCGCTCATCTCGCTCGGCTTCGCCGGCCCGACGCTCGACCGCGACGTCTTCCTCGACCTGGCGCGCGACTTTTCCAAGCTCGACCTGGCGGCGTACTTCTCCACGCTCCTCGAGCTGGGCAAGCACGACGCCGAGCACGCCCTGGCGGGCGTCCGCTGTCCGACGTTGATCGTCGCCGGCGACCGCGACCCGATGACCCCGCGCGCCGTTTCCGAGGAGATGGCGCGGCGCATCGCGGGCGCGGAGATCCTCATCGTGCGCGGCGGCACGCACTACGTGCCCGTCGAGTTCCCGGAGCTGATGAACCTGCGCCTCGAGAAGTTCTTCCGCGAGCACGATCTCTTGCCGGCGGCCACCGCGGCGGGGGACGGAACGGCCGGCGGGGCCCCACGGCCCGCCGGTTGACGAAAGGAGACGGCCATGTCCCAGGACGAGAACGATCACGGCCCCGACGACCAGCAGGGCGCTCCTCCCGAGGCGACGCCCGCGCAAACTCCCGAGGCCGGGACCGCCGAGCCGGCGGCCGAAGCGGCCGCCGAGGCCGTCCAGCCCGCCGCGGAGCCGGAGGCCCCGGCCGAGCCGGTCGCCGAGGCCGCAGCCGAGCCGAGCGGCGAGCCGCAAGCCCCCCAGCCGCCCCCGGTCGCGCCCGCGCCGCCCCCGGCCCGGGCCGCGCGTCCCGTCTCCGTGCGCCCGCCGGCACGCCCTTCGGCACCGCCGCCGCCCGAATTTGTCGATGACGGCAAGCCCGAAGCGGGCCAGCGCCGCCTGGGACGCTTCTCCCGCCGCAACAAGCTCATCTTCGCCATCGGCGCCGTCATCATCCTCGCCGGCGGCGGCACCGTCGGCTTCCTCATCCTCTATGAACAGCACCAAGCGAAGATCTGCGCCGAGGCCCGCGCGACGAACGACCCGGGCACGCTGCGCGAATGTTGGAACTGCTCCACGCAGGACCAGTGGAAGCCCACCGTCATCCACCGCATTGCCAACAGCGACCAGGTCGACAACCTCGACATCCTCACCTCGGCCCTCCAGGGCGGCAACATGGAGCTGGCGGCGGAGGCGGCCAACGCCTTCCTGTATCTCGCCCAGAGCCCCGACGAGAACGTCCGCGCCAAGGTCGCCGCCCTCAAGGACTCCGTCCTCAAGAAGCGCATGGACTCGCTCAAGGGCACCAAGGACGAGCAGGGCATGCAGGCCCGCGCCCTGCTCGGCGTCGCCCTCGTCTACATGTCCGACGTCGACGGCCTCGAGCCCGCCATGGTCGAGGCCACCGTGTTCAACTACTCGGCCTACTCCGAATCGATGATCGGCAACCTCGCCAACCGCGACTCCGCGTTCTTCGACGGGCTGATGAAGCTGGCCGAGCGCGACGAGCCGACGATCATCACCCGCGTCCTCGGGGCGCTGGAGAAGGTCGACTACACCGCCGGCGACGCCGAGGCCGAGGGCCACCGCGAGCGGGTCGTGACCCGCCTCAAGGCCATCCTCTCCGGCAACCCGGAGCCGGACGTCGAGGTGGCGGCCATCCTGTGCTGGTCCGAGACCGGCGACGAGGGCGCGCTGCAACGGGTCGCCGAGTACTTCGACCGCGCGGCGGCGCTGGAGAACGCCGAGGCGCCGACGGAGCGCGAGGAGGCGCAGGATCTCCAGCGCCGCGCCGAGCAGCTCTTCAACAAGGTCAAGCTCCGCTACGGCGCCGACAAGCTCGTCGACCTCTACCGCCTGATCAAGAAGAACCGCCACCGCCAGGAGCGCATCCTCTACCTCGTCCGCCAGCTCCACGACCCTCGCGAGAAGATCCGGCAGTTCCTGCTCGAGGCCGTCGAGAAGTACGCCCCGAAGGACGGCGACTTCGGCGAGCACGTCGACGACCAGGACCAGCTCACCCACGCCGGCACGCTGTACGTCAACGCCGTCTTCGGCCTCGCCGAGCTGCTCGACGCCCGCGCCGTAGGACCGCTCCAGACGATCCTCAACAAGTTCAGCACCATGGTCCGCATCACGGACGAGCAGGCGAACCTGTACAACGCCGGCCTCATGATCCTCGGCTCGATCGCCGTCCGCGAAGGCCCCCCGCTCGAGGAGGACGTCGCCCGCTACATCTTCGAGCTGTCCGATCCGCGCAAGTACCCGGAGCGCTGGACCGAGAAGCGCGCCGGGAAGCTCCGCGTCCTGTCCTTCGTCGCCGGCGACATCTGGGACCGCTTCCTCGTCGCGCACCCCGAATGCCGCGACGACCTCGACCCGGCCACCACCCTGGTCAAGCCGGTCGAGGGCTGCGTCTCGGCCGTCGACCTGCGTTCCGAGCTGGCCCCGCCCCCCGGCACCGAGGTCGCTCCCGTCGTCGAGGCGCCCAAGCCGCCGGAGGAGATGACCGAGGCCGAGAAGGAGCTGGCCAAGCGCGCCGAGCGTCTTCGCGAGTTCGAGGAAGGCGAGAAGACGCTCGAGGACACCAAGAAGGAGGAGCTGAGCTGGGTCTTCGACACCGGCGCCATCGACCTCAAGGCCAAGGTGTACTACTTCGTCAAGGTCTTCGCCTGCCCCATCGAGATCACCATGGACGCGGCGATGATGGACCGCAACGACCAGCGCGTGAAGGAGTACGAGCGGTGGTGCGGCGACTACTCCCCCGCCACCGAATCCCTCGCCCGCCTCGCCCACAAGGCGTCCGACTCCTTCCGCCGCGAGGCCCGGCAGTACCTCGCCGACCGTCTCGACAAGACCTTCCTCAAGTACCCCGGTACCCAGGAGGTCATCCTCTACAACCAGAACATGAGCAAGGAGATCTACACCTTCGTGCGCTTCCGCGAGGCCGTCGCCAAGTCCCTCGGCTATCTCGGCACCGCCGACCCCAAGCTCATCGAGGCGTTGAAGACCGTCGCCTTCGACGAGAACGATCACCCCCAGGTCGGCCTCCCCGCCGGCAAGTCGCTCGGCATCGTCGCCGACGCCCAGACCCTCGACGAGATCGTCGACGGTTTCGTCTCCGAGGATCTCCACCCCGACGTTCGCGGCTATCTTCTGAGCGCCATCGAAGGCCACTTCCGCTTCGCGCCGCTCAACGACTTGGCCCCGAAGATCCCCGACGCCGAGAACCGCGCCATCGACAAGCTCGCCACCTTCCTCGCCCGCTACGAGGGCGGGCTCCAGGTCCTCCCCTCCAACCGCCTCTTCCTCCTCGGCGCCCTCTTCGGCTCGATGGCCACCAACCCCACCGTCGCCGGAAAGGTCGTCGACCTCACCCGCGGCCCGGACGCCCGCGTCCGCGAGATCGCCCTCCTCGCGCTCATCTGTTCGGCCGCCCCGGACACCGTCAAGCCCGTCTTCGACGAGGTCTACGGCACCAAGACGCCCGAGCCCAACGTCGCGCAGCTCAAGACCCAGATCACCCTCAAGACCCTGCGCGACATCTTCATGAACGTCGGCACCCCCAACGTCCCCTACACCATCCCCGTCCGCTCCGAATACGACATCGCGGACGAATCGCTCTTCCGCCGCCTCAAGGTGCTCCACGACCTCGCCGACCTCGGGCAGAAGGAGTTCCTCGACTACTTCACCATGCGCCTCGCCCTGGCGCTGGGCACCGACAAGGACGCCGCCGACAAGGCCGCGGAAGAGGCCGGCTCCGATGCCGCCGACTCCTACACCCCCATCGCCTACAAGCTCGCCTACAAGGACAACTTCACCTACTACGAGACCCCCTATCTCACCTGGACCGACCTCCTCTACAAGTTCGCCTCCAGCCCCGACAAGAACATCGACTTCCGGAAGTTCGCCGTCGAGCTGCTCTGGCGCATCGACGAGCGCGGGTTCGTCTACGCCATCTACGCGGATACCTCCGCCTCCGGCCGCTCCAACGAGGACGACCGTCGCCTGCACGACTACATCTTCGAGAGCGTCATGCGGGAGTACCGGTGAGACCGATGGCCGGTGAATCGGGCCGCGACGAAACCCGTCGATGGCCTGTTCCGGGAGGTGCCGGGCGACCGGACCCCCAGAAGGAGAGGAACATGAAGAAGTCAGTCTCGATCCTGGCGCTCGTCGCCCTCCCCGCGCTGCTCGGCAGTTGCTTGATTCGCGGCTACGCGACCGTCCCGACCGTCCAGGCCCAGGTCGTCGCGCCCCCGCCCCCGGTCGTCGTCGGCACCGTGGGGGTCGGCACCCCGCCGCCCCCGACTATCGTCGGCACCCTCAACCCCGTGGTCGTGGGCACGGCCCAGACCTACACCGCGAGCTGCAACCCCAACGCCCCCGAGGTGCTGAACGGCATCGACGACAACTGCAACGGCATGGTCGACGAAGGCTTCGTCGGCACCGGCACCCTCCAGTTCGCCCTCTCCTGGAGTTCCACCGCCGACCTCGACCTGCACGTCTTCGACCCCAACGGGTTCGAGATCGACTACGAGGACGGCAAGCGCATGAGCCCCTCCGGCGGGCAGCTCGACCGCGACGACCGCGGCGCCTGCTACACCGAGGAAGACCCCATCATCACGGACAACTCGGAAAACGTCTTCTGGGCCGGCAATCCGCCTGCCGGCCACTACGCCGTCCACGTCCAGAACTATGACGGCTGCAACTCCCCGGGCGCCACCACCTTCGTCCTCACCGTCATCATGAACAACGAGGCCCAGGCCTTCCAGGCCACGGTCCAGCCCGGCGAGGACACCGAGGTCATCTCCTTCGATCTGTAGGCGGCAGACTCTCGACCACGATGAAACCCCTCCGCGTCGGACTGACCTTCAACCTGAAGCGCATCGACCCCACGCGGGACGACGTCGAGGCCGAGTACGACTCGCCCAAGACGATCGCCGCCCTCCACGACGCCATCGCCTCCTTCGGCCACTCCGTCGTGCGGCTCGAGGCGACCCCGGACCTGGCCCGCCGTCTCCCCCGCGCCCGGGTCGACGTCGTGTTCAACCTCGCCGAGGGTTCCGGCGGGCGCAGCCGTGAGGCGCTCGTCCCGGCGCTCTGCGAGCTGCTCCGCATTCCCTACACCGGCTCCGACCCCGCTGCACTCTGCGTGACCCTCGACAAGGCGATGGGCAAGCGCGTCCTCCGCGACGCCGGCGTCCCCACGCCCGACTTCTTCCTCGTGGAGACCGGGCGCGAGCCGCTCCCTCGCGGCTGGCGCTTCCCCTCCATCGTCAAGCCCAACATCGAAGGCACGAGCAAGGGTATCACGGCGAAGTCGGTCGTCGACGACGAGCCCGCGTTGCGCCGCCGCTGCCGCGAGATGATCCGCCGCTACCGCCAGCCGGCGATCGTCGAGGCCTACATCGCCGGCCGCGAGTTCACCGTCGGGGTCCTCGGCTGGCCCAAGCCCCGCGCGATGGAGCCGATGGAGGTCGTCTTCCTCCAGAAACAGGCCCGCACCGTCTACGAGTTCTCGCTCAAGCAGAACTGGGACGGCAAGCTCGAGTACGTCTGCCCCGCGCGCATCCCCCGCGAGGCGTCGCGCCTCATGCGCAAGCTCGCCCTCGACGCCTTCAACGTCTTCGGCTGCCGTGACGTCGCCCGCGTCGATTTCCGCACCGACCGCCGCGGCCGCCCGTTCGTCATCGAGCTGAACCCCCTGCCCGGGATGACCCCCGCCTTCTCCGACCTCGTCATGATCGCCGAGGCCGCCGGCATCGGCTACCGCAACCTCATCGGCCGCGTCCTGGAGTGCGCCATCCGCCGCCGCAAGCTCGGCCTCGTCTAGCCACCGGCGCCGTTTTGTGGTTCTCTCGCGGCGATGGCGTCGTCCGCCTCGTTTCCGACGGCCGTGCAGTGGCTCCGCGAGGGCGGCGTCGCGGCCCTCACCGGCGCGGGCATCTCGGTGGACAGCGGCATTCCCGACTTCCGTTCCGCGGGCGGCTTGTGGGAGCGCTACGAGCCTTCGCAGTACGCGACGATCGAGGCCTTCCGGCAGGACCCCGACCGTGTCTGGCGCATGTTGCGCGAGATGGGGGACCTGATCACCGCCGCGAAGCCCAACGCCGGCCACCTCGCCCTGGCGCAGCTCGAGGCCCGCGGGCTCCTGGACGCCGTCATCACCCAGAACGTCGACGACCTGCACCAGGCCGCCGGGTCGAAGCGCGTGATCGAGTTCCACGGCAACGCGCGGGACATCCGCTGCGCGAGGTGCGGCGAGCGTCCCGCGTCCCCTCCTCCGCCCGCCGGCGCCGGCGCGCCCCACTGCACCTGCGGCGGCGTCCTGCGCCCGATGGTCGTCTTCTTCGGCGAGCCGATCCCGCCCGGGGCCTTCATCGAGGCGTCCGAGATCGCGCAGAAGTGCCGCACGATGCTCGTCGTCGGCACCTCCGCCACCGTGGCACCCGCGTCCCTCCTCCCGATGCTGGCCAAGACGGCAGGCGCGCGCCTCATCGAGATCAACCTCGAGGGAACTTCCCTCTCCCGCATCGCCGACCTGGCCCTGGTCGGACGCTCCGCGACCGAGGTGCTCCCGGCGATCCTCGAATTGCTGGACGCCTAGTCCGTCGCCCCGCAATGGAGCCGAAGCGCTGGCCCCCGTCAGATCAGGCCGGTTTCGCGGCAGAGCGCGGGGAAGGGGAGGACTCGGATGCCGCCCTCGCGCTCATGGTCGTCGCGGCCGAGGTGCACCTGGAAGGAGCGGGGGATGGCGAGGCGCGAGGCGAAGTAGAACAGCGCGGGTGCGACGGTACGCTCGGCGAGCTTGCACTCCACGGTGAACAGCGGCAGGCGATCCCGCAGGACGACGAAGTCCACCTCGCGTCCCGCGGTGTCGCGGAGGTACCGCAGCTCCATACGGTGGCCCTCCGTGTCCTCGACGAAGTGGCAGAACTTGAGGAGGTGCGAGGCGACGAGGTTCTCGAATCGCGGGCCCTCCTCCGGGACCATCGACCAGTCCCAGAGGTAGAGCTTCTGCTCCTTGCGCACGGCACGGATACGCCGGTGTCCCCACGGGGGGACCAGGAAGGCGACGTACATCCGCTCGAAAATGGCGATCCAGCGCACGGCGGTCTCGTGGGAAACCTGCAGCGCCTCGGCCAGGTTCTTGTACGACAAGGGCGACCCCACGCGATGCGGCAGCTCCTCGGCCAGCAGGTCGAGCAGGGCGATCTCGCGGACGGTCTCCAGGTCCCGGATGTCGTCGTGGATCACCCGCGCGGTGCGCTCGCGCTGCCACCGGCGCCAGAACCGCTCCTCGCCGCGCAAGAGAGGCTCGGGGAAGCCGCCGAACCGCAGCAGCGCGGCCACGCCTTCCGGACCCGCCTCCGGACCCAGCTCGGGCAGGGAGAAGGGATGCAGCCGGTGGTAGTGGTACCGCCCGTGGAGCGAATCCCCGCCCTTGCCGTACAGGTCCAGCCGCGCCGAGCCCGTGACCAGGAAGCGATGCTCCTCGCGACGCGTGTCCCACAGCCCCTTGACCAGGTTGCGCCAGCGCGGAGCCTTGTGGATCTCGTCGAGGACGAGCAGCGGCTGGTCCGGGGGCAACTCGCCCCGCAGCAGAGCGGGGCGGACGCGCGGATCATCCCAGTTGAGGTAGGCCGGGTGACGGATCGAGGGGCGATCGAGGAGGCCCAGGGCGAGGGTCGTCTTGCCGACCTGCCGTGGGCCGCCGAGGAACACCATGCGCTCGCGCAGATCGGCGGAAACGTGAGGAAGGAGGTAGCGCGGACGACCGGGGAGGCTCATGCATTTTCAGGCTAACCCGAATTGACACGCGTGTAAAGTCGGATAGGTCGCAGGAATCACACGCGCTACGCCGCCCGCGAAGCCCCCGCGCCTTCCCGCGACTCCCCGCTCTCCACGCTCTCCCCGCTCTTCCCGCACTCCCCCTCCGCCGCCTCCATCGTCCGCAGCAGCCGCCGCGCCGCGGAGCGCGGGGTCGGGGCGCGCAGGACCCACGTCTCGCGCTCCAGTCCCTCCGCCAGGCGACAGCTCGCGTCGGCGGGGAAGGCCGCACTCGCCCGCAGCCGGCTCCCGGCCGGAAGGTCAAGCAGCAGCGCGTACGTCGCGTGCCAGCCCCAGCGCGTGAGGCGCCACTCGACCGCCACTTCCGCCGAGCGCGCGGACTTCGCTGCCGCGCGCCGCACCCGCATCCGCAGCTCCGCCGGCCGACCGGCCTCGTCGTCCTGCACCAGGAACGTGACCTCGAAACCGCGGCCCGCGCCCCGGCGCAACGCCGACCGCCGCACCCGGTCCAACGCCACCCCGGCCTCCGCCGGGAGGATCGGCGGCAGCGCCCGCTCCGACGCCGCCAGGAACGGCGGCAGGAGCAGCAGCGCCGCGTCGGCGCCGACGACGATCCACGCCTCGACGTCGCCGAACAGCCCATAGTCCATCGCCGCGACCACGACGCCGGCCAGCAACACCAGCAGGAACAGGCCCAGCGGTCCACCCGGGTCCAGCGCCGACCGCCGGGCGCGACGTGCCGCTCCGGCCAGCGAGCGCCACGTGCGCGGCGACGGCGCCGCGAGCGAGCGCCACGGTCCGGCGCCCGCGGCCGGCCGCTCCATCCAGCGGAACCGGTCCGGCAGCGCCAGGAGCACGCCCAGCGCCTGCGCCGCGAACCCGGCCAGGGTCTGCTCGCGCCAGAGCAGCCACGCCCCTGCCGCCAAGGCACCCGCCACCGCCGGCCAGCGCAGCGGCGGACCGAGCGACGGCAGGAAGAGATACGTCTGCACGCCCCCCTCCGGGCCCGCGACCCGCCGCGCCTGCCGCGCGCGAAGCGCCAGCAGCACGACGCCCAGGACCGCAAACGCGGCGAAGAACGGGAGCGTCTCCGCCCGGTCGCGCTCCGCCGGCGGCCGGCTCCGGTGCACCCTCGCCGGCTCCCTCGCCGCGGGCGCCGCCGCCGCCAGGACCGCACCGCCCGCGCCCGGCGCGTGCGCCGTGAACCGCACCGGCATCGCGTACTGCGCCGCCGGCCGGAACTTCGACAACGTCAGCGTCCGCCCCTCCGACCGCGGCTCCAGCTCGACGACCAGCTCCTCCGGCACCGAGAACTCCAGCGCCCCGTCGCCCGCTGCGAACGAAACGCTCACCGTCATCCGCTCCATCCCGTCAGGCCATACCGCCGGCCGCCAGTCGACCGCCGTCGATTCCCGGTCGAGCGTCGCGCGCCCCGAGCGCACCCAGTTCTCGCGCAGGATGAGCCGGCACGTCGCCCGGCCCTTGCCGATCCTCCCCTCCTCGGCGAGCTGCAGCCGCAGGACGCCGTCGTCGTGCCGTCGCCCCTGAAGCTCGAGGCGATAGCGCCGCCCCTCGCCGTCCTCGATCCACGAGGCGGCGAGGTCGGGCTCCACGTCGAACGGCACTTCCACGAGCCGCAGCTCGCGGAACTTCCCCCCTTCGATCACGAAGCTCGCCGTCGACTCCGACGTCGCCGTCCCGTCGGCTTCCACGCTCACCGCGGTATCGACGCGCTCGAGGTACGCCGACACCCACGCCGACGCACGCGACGGCACGAGCAGCGCAAGGCCGGCGAGGAACACGACCCGCATCCTGCCGACCGTACCATCGGCCTGTGGAGCGCCCAAATTCCCGGCCTTCCGAGGGGTGAAACCACCGATGGACACCGATGGACACCGATTCGGGGAAGGGACCGGACCCGGCTCCTGACAGGACGGGGAAACCACAGATGGACACAGATGGACACAGATGAACACAGATTCCGGCCAGGGGGACGCCCCGGACCCATGCAACGCACCCGGACCTGTTCGTCGCGTGGCGCTTTTCCCCGGCCTGTGCTCTCCTTCCCCCGACCGCCGTCCACGCTCGCGGTCTTCACACCGCGAAGGGAGGAAGCGCACATGAAGGTCGTCCTGATCGGCGCCGAACGCGAGGAGAATCTTTCCACCCGCTACCTGGCCGCCGCGCTCCGCCGCGCCGGCCACCAGGCCGTCCTGGTCGCCTTCGGCGGCCCCGAGGAGTTGGAGGCCGCGATCCGCGAGACGCTCGCCGCCGAGCCAGCTCTCGTCGGCCTCTCGATGGTCTTCCAGCGCCGCGCCCGCGAGTTCTGCGGGCTGGTGCGGCGCCTCCGCGAGGCCGGCTGCCGCGCCCATGTCACCGCCGGCGGACACTTCCCGACCTTCGCCTTCGAGGCGCTCCTGCGCGAGGAGCCGGACATTGATTCGGTCGTCCGCCACGAGGCCGAGGCGACCATCGTCGAGCTGGCGGGGGCGCTCGAACGCGGCGGGGCGCTCGCCGCGATCCCCGGCATGGTCGTCCGTAGCGACGACGGCACGCTCGTCGTCGCGCCACCGCGCGCCCACAGCGACGACCTCGACGCCCTGCCTTTCCCGGTCCGCGAGGGCCCGCTCGCCCGCCACCTCGGGATCCCCGCCGCCTTCGTCGTCGGGAGCCGGGGCTGCTACTACCGCTGTTCCTTCTGCTGCATCCAGACCTGGCACCGCCACGCCGTGGGGCCGGTGTTCCGCGAGCGCTCCGCGGACAACGTCGCCGACGAGATGCTCGAGCTGCGCCGCACCCTGGGCGCCCGCATCTTCAACTTCCACGACGACTGCTTCTTCCTCCCCTCGCGCCCCAGGACCCTGGCCAAGGCGGCGGCCTATCGCGACGCGTTTGCCCGGCGCGGACTGCTGGGCGACGTCGTCCTCATCGCGAAGGTCCGTCCCGACCAGGTGCACGACGACGCGCTGGCCGCCTGGGCCCAGGCCGGGCTCTTCCGCGCCTACGTCGGCATCGAGTCGGCGTCCGAGCAGGGGATCCGGACGCTCAACCGCCTGACGGACCGCGCCGACAACGGCCGAGCCCTCGACCGCCTCGCCCGCCACGGCGTCTACGCCTGCTACAACATGCTCTTCTTCCACCCCGACTGCACGCTGGAGGCCGCCCGCCAGGACCTCGAGTTCCTCCGCGCCTGGGTCCACGTCCCCACGAACCTCGGACGCACGGAGGTCTACGCCGGGACGCCGCTGTACGAGCGCCTCTCGTCGGAGGGCCGCCTGTGGGGCTCGCCCTTCGGCTGGGACTACCGCATCACGGATCCGGCGATCGAGCGGGCGCTGCGGATCTTCGCCAAGGCGTTCCACGGCCGCAACTTCGACTGCGACGGCATCAACAACCGCACGATCGGCCTGGGCTACTACCTGCAGGTGCTCGAGCGTTTCTACCCCGCCGCGCGCAGCGAGGCGCTGTCGCGCGAGGTCGACGCCGCGGTCCGCGCCGTGAACGGCGACACGATCGCGGCGATGGAGGAGCTGCTCGCCTTCTCCGCGCCCGACTCGGACGCCGCCGCGCGTGACCGCTTCGCGGCCGAGCTGCGCGAGCGCATCGTTGAGCGCGATCGAGGGTTCCGCACGCGCATCGATCGACTCCAGGCGGACATCTTCGACGCGGCGCGCCGCGCCGGGACTCCCGAGCGCAAGCGAGGCGTGCTGCGCGCCGCGCTTGCCGCTGCGGGCGCCGCCGCGACCCTGAGCGCCGCCGCCTGCGGTCATCGCGACGGGGCGCCGCCGCCCGACCCTCTCCCGCCGCCGGATCGCTCGATCGGCGGACCGCCCGACTCCGGAGCCGGCCGCGTCTGGCGCGGCGGACCCGACGAAGAGCAGGGGCCCAAGGACGCCGGCGCGGAGAAGGACCGCTACCTTCCGCCCCCCGATCCGCCGCCCCCTCCCCCGGATCCCCTTCCGCCCCCCGATCCCATGCCGCCGCCGGATCCGCTGCCGCCGCCGCCCCCTCCGCCGGATCCGCTCCCGCCTCCCGACGCGGGCGCGCATCACGACTACGGTCGACACCTCGTCAACCCGGGCGACCCGCCGCCCCCGCCGGAGGACCCCCTCCCGCCCCCCGATCCCCTGCCGCCGCCCGACGCCGGCACGCGGCACGACCACGGCACGAACCGCGACGCGGGGAGGCCGCCCTACGACGAGCTCCCCCCGCCGCCACCCCCGCCCCCGCCCCCGCCGGATCCGTTGCCGCCGCCGGATCCATTGCCTCCGCCCGGGATGGAGCGGTAGGGCATTGGCTGGTGGCTGGTGGCTGGTCGCTGGTGGCGGGGTCGGCCGGACCACCAGCTACAAGCTGCCGGCTACAAGCCGGTTCACGGTTCGCGCATGAACAGGCGGAACTCAGAGATGGAGCGCGACTTCAGCGTGTAATTGTGCGCCTTCTCGTGGCCGATCGTCGAGGTCGGGCTCGGCCCGTAATCGTGGCCGGGATAGACGATCAGCTCGTCCGGAAGCCCGCGCACCACGCGCAGCAGGCTGTCGTGCATCGCTGCGACGCTGCTGTCCGGCAGATCGGCCCGGCCGCACTCGCCGACGAAGAGCGTGTCGCCGGTGAACAACGCCTTGCCCGCCAGGAAGCAGCAGGAGTCGGGCGTGTGTCCCGGCGTGTGCAGCACCTTCACCTCCACGCTCCCCAGCCGCAGCACGGAGCCGTCGTCCAACTCGAGATCCTTCGCCACGCCGCTCGCACGGTGCGCCGCGATCTTCGCCCCCGTCTCCCGGGCCAACCGCTTCGCGTCATCCCCATGGTCCGGATGCCCGTGCGTCAGCAGCACCAGCTCGATCCGCAGCCCCAAACGCCCCGCCTCCCGCTGGATCTCCCGCGCGTCGAAGGATGGGTCGATGACCGCCGCGACCTTGGCCTGTGCATCTCCCACCAGGTACCCGAAGTTGTCCATCGGCCCCAACGCAAACTGCTTCACCAGCACGTCCACCATCGCCTCCTCCATCCCTCCGCGCCCTCCCTTTCCCCATCTGTGTTTATCTGTGTTCATCGGTGGTTTCAACCTTTCCCCTCCCCCGTTCGCCTCCTTCACCGCGCATCCGCTCCCTGCGGTCGCGGTTCCGTTGGCTCGGGTCCTCCGACATCGGTGTCCATCGGTGTCCATCGGTGGTTTTTTCCTTCCGTTCGCTCCGTGCGGATTCGCTCGACCTGATCCGGATCGCGCGATTCCCCGCACCTGCACCCGCGGCGCGCGAACTCGCACGTCGCTCGCACGCGGCCCCCCACAACGCGCACGCCGTCCACCTCCGTGATCCCGCCGCGTTGAACGCCCCGCCGCACGCCCCGTTCGTTTCCGCGCGGAACGACCGCGTGGCACGCCGATTGCTCCCGCGTCGGCCGATTCTGCGGGGGGACGGCGTGGAGGCTACGGTGGGATCGATTCGATCGGTTGCGGATGTCGGCATCGAAGCGCTCGCGGTCCACGTTCCCCGGCACTACCTGGACGTCGGCACGTTGGCTCGGGCCAACGGCGTCGACCCCGGCAAGTACTGCTTCGGCCTCGGCTGCCGCCGCATGGCCGTCGTCGCCCCCGACGAGGATCCGGTCGTCCTTGCCGTTCGCGCCGCGTCGGGACTGTTCGAACGCTACGACATCGACCCGGCGTGCGTCGGCATGGTCGTGGTCGGCACCGAGAGCGGCGTCGATGCCGCCAAGCCGATCGCCACCTACGTCCACCGCATGGCCGGCCTGCCGCGCGACTGCCGCACCTTCGACATCCAGCATGCCTGCTACGGCGGCACGGCCGGACTGCGCATGGCGACCGGCTGGGTCCTGGGCGGCCTGCGGCCCGGCAAGAAGGCCCTGGTCATCGCCACCGACGTCGCCCGCTACGAGATCGGCTCGCCCGGCGAGCCCACCCAGGGCGCCGCCGCGGTCGCCATGCTCGTCGGCGACGAGCCGCGCGTGCTGCGGCTCGAGCCCTATCCCGAGGCGGTCCACACCGAGGAGGTGATGGACTTCTGGCGGCCGACCTACCGCGCCACGGCCCTGGCCGACGGCCACCACTCGATCGAGTGCTACTTGCGCGCGCTCGAAGGCTGCTGGGGCGGTTTCACCTCGTCCAGCGGCCTCGGCCTGGGCGCCTTCGACTACCTGCTGTACCACTCGCCGTTCCCCAAAATGGCGTTCAAGGCGCACAAGCGCCTGTACGAGCTGGCCACGAACGGCGCCGCGGGCTTCGACCCCGACTACGAACGTCGGGTGCTCCCGACCCTGTGGTCGAACGCCGAGGTCGGCAACGCGTACTCCGCCTCGCTCTACGTCTCCCTCGCCGGACTGCTCGAGCACGCCGAGGTCGACGCGGCGGGCAAGCGGGTCGGGCTGTTCTCCTACGGCAGCGGCTGCTGCGCCGAGTTCATCGCGGCGCGGGTCGGGGACGACGCCGCCGCCTGGCGCGGCAGGACCGGCCTGCGGCAGGTGCTCGCCGCGCGCCGCGAAATCACCCACGAGTCGTACCTCCGCTTCCGGCAGGGGCACGAGGAGCTGGCACGCGACGGTTCGTTCCGCACGCCGCTCGCGCCCGACGGCGTCGCCTTCTGCGGCACCTGGAACCACCAGCGCGTCTACCGCGACGCGACGTGGCCCGCCGCGGTCGCCTCCGCGCGCCCGGGTGACACCTGCCCTCCCTCCGACGTCCTGCGTCCCGCCCCCCGCCCCGCCCGCGCGCAGGCCGGCGACTGACGGAAGGCGCGGCGGTCGGCAGTCGGCGGTCGTCAGTCGTCGGTCGACGGTCGACGGCCGACGGCCGACAGTCGACAGTCGACAGTCGGCGGTAGAACCGATTCGCTGGACGCTGCGCCCGGAATGTCGCAATGTAGCGGCCGCAGGGAAAGGAGGTCGCTCATGCCGAAGCCGATCGCGATTTGTGTCGAGGATACCGCTGCCGCCGACGCGGCTGGGCGCTACCTGCGCTGCGTCGCGCTGCCCGGACGCCAGCCGGGGCTGCGCATCGACGCCGGGGGCCAAGTGCGGTGGCGGGGCGAGGATTCGGCGCCATGCGAGCTGTGGGTTTCGGCGGACGACAAGCTGATCCTTTTCCGGCCCGACGGCGGCCCGGCCGTGCGCGTATCCCGCGCCGGCCGTTCGCTCGACGTCCCGCACGGGAAGCCCGTCGTGCTCCGCTCGGGCGACGAGCTGGCCGTCGGCGACCGCCGACTCCGCGTCCACCTCCACGGCCAGACCGCCACGGTCGCCGCCCCCTCCCCGCTGCCGCCCGCCGAGCGTTCCGGCACGTTGCGCCGGGCTTCGGCCGCGGTGGCGATGGGCGCGGCGCTGGGGGCCGCCGCGACGCTCGCTCCGTCGTGCGGCGGCTCGAACACCGGGACGCAGACGCCGGACCCTGAGCCGGCCGATGCGTCCGTTGCGCCCGAGCCGGATGCCGAGGAGCCCGACATCGAGATGCGCTACCAGCCTCCCGCCCCGCCGCAGGACTACATGCTGTACACGGAGGGCACCGAGCCGACGGAGCCCTCGACGGACGAGAAGTAGTCGTTCCCGGAATCCGGATTCCGCATCGGGAAGATCGGTTGCCGCCCACCGCGGCAGAGTCGCATCCGCCGTGACCTCAGCGCCTTCCGGCGGCGCGTCGCGCGGCCAGGGCCGCGCGCAGGGCCTCCAGGACGGCCATGTCCTTCGGCCTGCCGGCCGCTTGTTTGCTTGCCAGCACCCGTTCGAGCGGCAGGAGCTTGACGGAGAAGTCCCGCAACGGCAGGTCGAGCGCGTGGCGGTATTCGGCGTCGAAGCTCTTCAGCCCATCGCAGTGAACGACCAGGTCGATGCGATCGAGGTCCTTGCCGGCAATCATCGGCGGGTTGGACCGGGCAGCGAAGACGCCGCCGGCAACCCGGGCGGCTGCGGCAATCGCGGGATCGCCCAGGGATCGGAACCACAGGTCGAGGTCCTGGGTGACGGCATCCGCGCCTTGCAGCACGGCCGCTCCGACGCCGACGACCAGGAAGCGCGATTCGGCGCGCGCCAGCGCGCGGAGGAACGCGATCTCGGCCTCGCTAAGCGGGAAGTCGGTTCCGTCGCGCACGGTCGAAGCTCCGCGCCAACCTCTGCCAGGGACTCAGGGTGAGGTTGAACAGGACGTGCTCGACATCGCCGCCGTCGACCTGCTCGCGTTCCGCGATCCGGTCGGCCTGCCGGCGCCGCAACAGCCGAGCCGAGAGCTGGCGCCGCTGCTCCGCCGTGAGTCCGGGCTCGGCGAACGCATCGCGACTCTCGTCGATCTCCAGGCGCAGCGGGGCGTCCATGACGGCCAGCGCCCGCAGCATCAGGCTCGGCGCCACCGATTCGTCCCCGGCCTCGAGCTTGCACACGCGCGACGGGCTCGAACCCATCGCGCGGGCCAGGTCGCTCTGCGTCCAGCCGAGCTGCCTGCGGCGCGATCGAACGAGGCGCGGCAGTTCCGTATTCACGCCTTCCTTATGTCATTTCCGACAAAGGAAGTCAAGCGCGCGGGGCGGGGCGGGTACTCCGTCCCAGCACGTTTCGACCGCAGCCGGGCTGAAGCCCGCGGTTCGGATCAGGTCGCCGGCGCCTGCTTCGCCCAGCGCCGGAACCATGCGCTCTGCCCGAGCCGCACGAGCGGATCGATGAGGCCGACGCCCCAGCGGCGGAAGAGCTCGCCGCCGCGGAGGCCGGGCTCGAGCTTCCAGCGCAGGGAGCGCTCGTAGCGCTTCGCGACCGCGAGCGGATCGCCGCCGTATTCCAGCGCATCCGCCACGAACCCCGCCGCATGCAGACCGCTCTCGATGGCGTAGGAGATGCCCTCGCCCGTCGCGGGGTTCACGAGCCGGCACGCTTCGCCGACCAGCAGCACGCCGGCCGGCGCGTGGTGCTCCACGACGTCCGTCACGACCATCGGATGCCCGCGCCACTCGCCCAGCGGCCGCGCCGCGGCCAGCTCCGTCGCGTAGTGGCGCTCCAGGAACCGGCGGAAGACCTCGCGGATCGGGGTACCGGCGTGGCGGTCGGCTTCGACGCAGAGGCCGACGTTGACGCGGTCGTCGGATTCCGGGAAGAGCCACGCGTAGTGCGGAGAAAGCTCCGCGTCGAAGAACATCTCCAGCACGTGCGGCCGGAAGGGGAATTTCTCGAACCACGCCATGCAGGAGTGCAGCACGTGGCGGGGCCGCGGGTCCGTCGAGAACCGCGTGTTCGCGCCGTCCGCCGCCACGACCCACCGCGCCCGAACGTCGCCCGCGTCCGTGCGCACGCCGACGACGCGCCCGCCCTCCGTCACCACTCCCAGGACCCGCCGGCCGTCCTCGAAGGTCGCGCCGGCGGCGACGGCTTCGGCGGCGAGGAGGGCGTCCAGCCTGGGGCGATCGAAGACGACGGCGCTGCCGGCGCCGACCAGCACGGTCTCGCGGCCGCTCGGCGCCCCCAGCCGGATGCCGCGGATTTCGTAGGCCGCGGCGGCGACCTTGTCCCACAGACCGAGGCGGCGCAGCACGCCGCGGGCGCGGGGGGAGATGCCGCCGGCGCAGGGTTTGACGCGGGGAAACTTCTTCGCGTCGAGCAGCAGGCAGCGCAGGCCGCGGCGCGCGGACTCGCGGGCGGCGCTCGAGCCGCCGGGACCGGCACCCGCGACGACGACGTCCCAGTTTCGTGCGTCGTTCAATTGCGGTTCAGGAAGCGGCCGGCGAGCTCTCCGACGGTCTGTGTCGCGGTCTTCAAGTACGGCTCCCAGAACCCGCCGCCGTCCGTCTCCTCCAGGAGATCCTTGTAGATCGCTTCCATGCGCTCTTTCCAGTCCGGATCGATACGCACGGCCTTCTCCGCCCACTCGTGGCAGTAGCGGCACTCCTCGCAATCGAGGTCCTGGCAGCCCTTGGTGAGGAAGCGGTCGAAGAAGCCGTCCAGCGCTCGGTTGTCGATCTGCACGGGGTTGGGGCCGAGCCGCGGGTAGAGCACGCCCGCCGTCTTGCCGAAGTCGATCACCTTCGTGAACTTCATCAGGTTGATCGCCTGCGGCTTGATGAAGTACTTGAACATGCGCCGCATCGAGAACGCGTCCGACGCCTTGCCACCCATCTTGTCGGCCGGGTAGGAGTAGTTCTGGACCAGGTCGAGCAGGTTGCCGTCGTGGCGCCGCGCGGCGTACGACTTGACCCGGTCGAGCAGGATCTCGGTGGGCGTGTTGCGCTCCACGATCTTGAAGTTGCGGTAGCCCAGCGCCTCGTAGTGGCAGAGGTCCTCCGGGCGAATCCAGGTCGCCCGCAGGTAGTTGACCGGCTCCTGGAGGCGGAGCTGGTTGCAGACGATCGAGCAGTAGTCCAGGGGGAAGCCCTTGGAGCCGGTCTGCGAGGCGTTCGAGAGCGTGACCGCGTGGTTGCCGGCGATGGCGCAGTCCTGGCGGCACCAGTTGTTGACGATGAGCTGCAGCTCCACGTCCCCCGCCGCCTTCTTCATCGACTCCAGCACCCGCAGCTCGCGGTGGATGTTCACCTCGGAGACGACGATGTAGTCGGCGCCGTTCGCGACCCAGAAGCGCACCTTGCGTGCGTTGTCGGTGAAGCGGTGGGAGCTGATGCGCACCTTGAGTCGCGGGTGGCGCCGCTTGACCAGCCGCAGGAAGTAGACGTTGGCGACGGTGACGGAATCGACGCCGATCCCGTCCAGCCACTCCAGGATCTCCTCCATGTTCCGCTGGCCCTCGCGCGTGAACTCCGTGTTGCCCATCGCCGAGGCGTTGAGGAGGTAGTTGAAGGCGATGCCGTGCTCGTGGGTCTTCCGCACGTAGTCCGCCAGCGCCGCGCGGTTCACCTCGGGCAGGTAGAACGACGGCCGTCCCCCGCCGAAGAAGTCCGCCGTCAGCTTGCCGTAGATCTCGTACACCGGATAGCCGCGCAGCCCGTCCAAGAGCGCGTCGTCGAAATTGCAGGCCACCGAGAACTTCATGTAGTCGTCCTTTCTCCCGCCGCCATGCGCCACGCCGTCTTGCGGCGCAGGCCCGCCTGGTCGAGGAACGTCTCGAACTCCTGGAAATCGAGCTGCTGCTGGGCGTCGGAGCGTGCGACGGCCGGGCACGGATGGACCTCGACCATGATGCCTTGCGCGCCCGCCGCCAGCGCCGCGCGCGCCAGCGGCGCGAGGATGTCCTTGCGTCCGGCGGCGTGGCTGACGTCGACGAGGATCGGCAGGTAGGTCTGCGCCCGCAGCAGCGCCACGGCGGACACGTCCAGCGTATTCCGTGTCTGCGTCTCGAACGTCCGGATCCCCCTCTCGCACAGGATCACCTGCTTGTTCCCGTGCAGCACGACGTACTCCGCCGCCCACAGGAACTCCTCGACCGTCGCGGAGAGCCCGCGCTTGAGGAGCACCGGCTTCCCCGCCTTCCCCACCTCGCGCAGCAGGTCGTAGTTGTACATGTTGCGCGAGCCGATCTGCAGCACGTCCGCGTGCTCGGCGACCAGCTCCACCGTCCGCGTGTCCATCACCTCCGTCACGACCGACAGCCCCCACCGCCGGCCGGTGTCCCGGAGGATCTCCAGGCCTCTCTTCCCCAAGCCCTGGAAGGCGTACGGCGACGAACGCGGCTTGTACGCCCCGCCCCGCAACAGCCCCACGCCCAGCTCGGAGAGGCGCCGCCCCACCGCGTCCATCTGCCCCTCGTCCTCGACCGAGCACGGCCCCGCGATCACCACCGGCGGTCCGCCGATCAGCTCCCCGCCGACCTTCACCACCAGGTCCGCCTCGCGCGACGCGCGGCTCACCTTCAGGACCTGGCGCTTCTCGGTCTCCATGAGGCGGACCGAGGCCTTGAAGATCTCCTTGAACAGGTGCCGCACCGTCTCGTCCGGGAAGGGCCCGCGGTTCGCGTCCACCAGCTCCCCGAGCATCGCCTGCTCGCGCTCCGGCACGTACGTCGGAATCCCGTCGCGCGACTTGATGGCCTGCACTTCCGTGACAACCCGCGCCCGACGGTTGAGCAGTTCCAGGAGCCCGAAGTTGAGCTCCTCCAGCTCCTCTCGCAACGCCTGCAACGTTCCGTCCATCATCCTCTCCCCGCGCCGTCCCCCGTGCGCGCCGGCCGCAGAGGCAAGAGGCGCGCCAAGGGGGGGCCGGGGGCTGGGGGCTGGGGGCTGGCAGGACAAGGCGTGCGAGTCCGCTCGAAATGCCTCGGGTCTCCGTCTTGCCCATCCACGAATCGCACGGAAAGAGCGACCTCGCACGCCACCCGCCCCTCTCCCGCGCCGCCGGTCGTCGTGCGGACGCGCACGCACCGTGCGAACCCCCACCTCGTCCCCCACTCGCGCTCCCCGCACTTCCCGCTCTTCCCGCACTCCCCGCACTTCCGGTCGGCGGCACGATTCCTGCCTCGCCGTTCGCTCGCCATGAGCGCCCACGCCTACGCCTGCCCCGAGCAAGACCGAGGGGCCCACGCCTGCGTTTCCGGAGCCGGCGGCACGGCTCCCTGGACCCGGGGTCCCGTCCTGGGTCCCGCGCCGCGGATGGATCTCGCCGCCGCCCGCCGCTACTGCGCCGCCGTCGCGACGGGCCACTACGAGAACTTCCCCGTCTTCCTCGGGCTGTTTTCCCGCACCCAGCAGGACGCCCTGGCCGCCGTCTACGCCTTTGCTCGCACCGCCGACGATTTCGCCGACGAGCCGGTCTTCGCCGGGCGTCGCGAGGCGCTGCTCGACGCCTGGGAAGATGCCCTCCGACGCTGCTTCGCCGGCGAGGCGTCGCACCCGGTCTTCGTCGCCCTGCGCGCCTCTGCCCACGAGCTGGCGCTGGAGCCGCAGCCGTTCCTCGAGCTCCTCTCGGCCTTCCGCCAGGACGCCCGCGTCGGTCGCTACGAGACGTTCGACGACGTCCTCGACTACTGCCGACGCTCCGCCGACCCCGTCGGCCGGCTCGTGCTGCGCATTCTCGGCATCGACGACCCGCAGCGCCGCGCCTGGTCGGACCGCATCTGCACGGCGCTGCAGCTCACGAATTTCTGGCAGGACCTGTCCGTGGACATCCCCCACGACCGCCTCTATCTGCCGCTGGAGGACCTCGACCGCTTCGGCGTCCCCCTGCGCGACGTCCTCGCTCGAAGGCCGACCCGCGCTGTCGAATCGCTGCTGCATCTCCAGGTGGAACGCACCAAAGAGATGTTTCGGGAGGGTCGGCCGCTGGTCACCCGCGCCGGCTGGCCCGCCGGCCCCTATCTCGCCGCCGTCTGGCTCGGCGGGCGCACCGTGCTCGCCATGACGAGCGCCGCCGGGACCCGCGTGCTGCACGAACGTCCCGCGCTAGGCCCCCGCACCGGCGCCGCCTGGGCCTGGGCCCTCGCCCGCCGCACTCTCGGAGCCGGCACATGAACGAAGCCCTCGAACGCTGCCGCGAGATACTCGCCCGCTCGGGCTCCAGCTTCGCGACCGCCTTCCGCATCCTCCCCGCGGAACAGCGCGACGCCCTGACCGCGTTCTACGCCTTTTGCCGCGCGGTCGACGACGACGTCGACGAGTCGACCGATCCGGCCGAGGCGGCCCGCCGCATCGACGCATGGCGCCGGCGCATCGACCGCCTGGACGAGGCCGGTCCCGGCGAGCCTGTCGCCGCCTGCCTGGGCTGGGCCGCCGAGCGATTCGGCCTTGAGCGCCGCCACCTCCACCTCGTCCTCGACGGCGTCGAGACCGACCTCCGCCCGATCCGCTTCGAGACGTTCGGCCAGCTCTACGACTACTGCTATCGCGTCGCCTCCGCCGTCGGCCTGGTCTGTGTCCGGGTGCTCGCCGGCCCGGAGGCGGGGCGGGCGGAGACCTACGCCGAGCTGACCGGCATCGCGGTCCAGCTCACCAACGTGCTCCGCGACGTCGGCGAGGACTCGCGCAAGGGACGCATCTACCTGCCCCTGGAGGATCTGCGCGCCTTCGGCGTGCCGGAGACCGACATCCTCTTCCGGCTCCGCACGCCGCAGGTCGAGCGCCTGCTGCGCTTCCAGGCCCGGCGCGCCGCGGACTATTACGAGTTGGCCGGCGCCGCGTTGCCGCCGGACCTGCGCCCGAGGCTGTTTTTCGCCGAAACGCTCCGCGTGACGTACCGGCGCCTGCTCGAGCGGATCGAGGCCGACGGGCTGCCGGTGCTCGAGCGCCGCGTCGCGGTGCCGCTGCTCGAGCGCGTCGCCATCGCCCTGCGCCATCGCCTCGATCCCAGGACCCTCGCCGCATGAAAGTCGTCGTCGTCGGAGCCGGCCTGGCCGGCCTGGCCGCCGCCCTGCGCCTCGCCGACGCGGGCCGGCAGGTAACGGTGCTGGAGCGCCTCTCGTCCGCGGGCGGACGCGCCCGCCGGATTTCCGGACCCCACGGCACTTTCCTGGACTGGGGCCAGCATCTGATGCTCGGCGCCTACCGGCGCGCGCGGGGTCTCGCCGAACGACTCGGCACGGCCGGCCGCCTGCGCTTCGTCACCGAGCCGACGCCGCTGGTGACGGGCCCGTCCGGGCGCCATTCGTACGGCGTCGGCGACCTTCCGGCGCCGCTCCACGCCCTGCCGGCGCTGTTCGGGCTCACGCACCTGTCCTTCTTCGAGCGGCTCGCGCTGGGCCGACCCGTCCTGGGCGCGAAGCTCGGCGCACGCCTCGACCCCGCGGCGCTGGATCGCAAGTCGGCCCTGGAATGGCTCCGCGGCCACGGGCAGTCCGCCGACGCCATTCACGGCTTCTGGGAGCCGCTCGTCGTCGCCACCTGCAACGCCCGCCCCGCCGAGGCCTCGGCCGCGTTGCTCGCCGCCGTCATCGATCGCGGCTTCTTCGCGGCCCGCGAGGACGCCCTGCCGCTCCTTCCCGACGGCACGCTCCACGACGTCTTCGTCGGCCCGGCGCTGGACGCTCTAGCCTCCCGCGGCGCCGACGTGCGGCTGGGCGAGGCCGCCGTGTCGCTCGAGCTGGACGGCGCCGGACGCGTCGCCGCGGTGCGATCCGCTCGGGGCGACACCCACCCCGCGGACGCGGTCGTCCTCGCCGTGCCGCCCTGGCGAGCCGGCGCGCTGCTGCCGCCCGTTCCCGGCTGCCGGCGCATCGCCGAGAACGCCGGCTGGCTGGGTTCTTCGCCGATCGTCACCGTCGAGGCGTGGTTCGATCGGCCCTGGCTGAGCTCGCCGTTCGCCGGCCTCGTCGGCGCCGACGCCCAGTGGGTCTTCGCCCACGGTCCCGGCAATGTGCCCGGCGCCGAGCAGCGGGTGTCGATCGTCGTCAGCCGCGCGCAGGAGTGGGTCCACAGGACCAACGACGAGATCCGCCGCACGGTGCTCGACGAGGTCGCGAGGTTCTTCCCGGAAGCCGGCGCCGCCCGCACGTTGGCGAGCCTGGTGGTGCGCGAGCGGCAGGCCACGTTCCTCGGCCGACCCGGCCAGGCGGCGCGACGGCCGGGCCCGAGGACGCCGATTCCCAACCTCGCCCTGGCCGGCGACTGGACCTCGACCGGCCTCCCCGCGACCCTGGAGGGCGCGGTCCAAAGCGGCGAGACGGCGGCGGATTCCCTTGGCGCGACGCCGCTCGAGGAGTAGCGGAATGGAAGGACGACAGTTCGAGGACACTCCCGAGCCGTGCGGTACCGCACGATCCCGCGGTGGCGACTTGGCTCCGGCCTCGTCCAGCAGTAATCTTCCACCGATGCCGTCGACGGGCAGCAACATCGCAGAACTACTGGAACCCATCCTCCGTGGGGCCGCCAAGATCCTCGGCTGCGGCACCGCGACCCTGATCTTCCTCGGCGAGCGGACTCGCACGGTACGGTTGGTCATCGGCGTCCAGGGTGAGGGGACCCCGCTCCAGGAGGTCGAGGGGATCTTCGGCTCACAGGTCAGCGGCATCCGCATCCCGCGCGAGGCGGCCGAGGACAGCCTGGTATTCGACGTCTGGCGCCGCGGCACCCTCCGGGAGGCCGAGACCGTCGAACAGCTTGCGGGGTCGGCGTTCCCCGTCGAGATCCTCCGTCAGCTCGACACGCTCATCGGGCGCCACCGCTTCATGTGCGTCCCGGTAACGAGCCGCAACCGGCGGTTCGGAGTGATCATCTTCGAGCGCGAGGGCGACGCGCCCTACAGCCGGCAGCAGCGCGAGCTGGGGATCCGCTACGCCAGTCGCATCGGCTCGATCGTGGAGAACAACCTGAGGGCCGAGGGCGAGCTTCTGTTGAGCGAGGCCGGGGGCCCGCAGGACGCGGGCGAGCCCGTCTACCTCCTGCTCGACGGCGACGGCGCCGTGGTCACACGCTCTCCCGGCGCGCCCGCGCGCAACACCGTGGATGCCGGCGAGCGGGTGCTGGAGGAGTCGCTGGGCGAGATCCGCGCCCGCGCGCTTGCCCTGCTGCGGGGCGACGCACCCGCGCGGACGTGCGCGCCGGTCGACGTCGGCTCCTCGGGCTCCGGGGGCCTCGGGAGCCGCCGCGTCTGGGCCGAGCTGGTCCCGTTGACGGTGGACGGCCGGCGCCTGGCCCTGGCCCGCGTCTGGGAGCCGCGTCGCGCCGCGGACGCCTCCCTGGAGAACGTCCTCCAGCAGTTCGCGCTCGGCGAGGCGGCGCCGTCCATCTTCCTGGACAACGACTTCCGCATCACCTCCTGCAACCGCGCCGCCGAGGCGCTGCTGGGGTGCGCCGCGACCGAGATCCACGGCCAGTCGGTGGGCATCCTCTTCCACGACCCGCACGACATCCAGCGGCTCCTGTCGCAGCAGCTCCAGCGCATGACCGGCAGCTACGGCGAGGAGATGACCGCGATCCGCCGCAAGGGCGGCGGCATCGTGCCCGTCCGCGTCGAGGCCGTGCTCCTCGCCGACCGCGGCGGCCGCGCCGCCGGTTTCCTCATGCTGATCCGGCCCCGCCCCGAGACCGACGCCACCACCGACAGCATCCTGCGCCGCGAGCGTCTCGCCACCATGGGCGAGATGGCCGCGCAGCTCGCCCACGAGATCCGCAACCCGCTGGTCGCCATCGGCGCCACGCTGGAGAGTCTGGCCGACGAGCTGGGGGACAACGTCGAGGCGGGGCGCATCCTGGGCGACGTCTCCCGCGAGGTCGTACGCCTGGACATGCTGCTCAAGGACTACCTCTCCCTCGCCGTGCGCCAGGACACGCTGGTCGCCCGCGTCGACCTGGCCCGGGTCCTCGAGGAATCCTCCGAGCTGCTCCGCCGCACCGGCAAGGTCGGCCGCCGCTCGCTCGAGGTGCGGCTGCCGCCCGACGCCGACGCGCTGGCCGACTCCGACGGCCTGCGCCACGTCTTCTTCAACCTCCTGCTCAACGCCGTCGAGGCCACCGGCGAGGACGGCCGCATCGTGTGCCACGGCGCGCTGACGGACCGCGACGCCACCGTGTACATCGACGACGACGGCCCCGGCCTCTCCGTCACGAGCGAGCAGTGCCTCCAGCCGTTCTTCACCACCAAGGAGAACGGCTCCGGCCTGGGGCTCGCCGTCTGTCACCGCATCGTCCAGGCCCACGCCGGCACGATGTATCTGCAGAACCGGGAGGAGGGCGGCTGCCGTGCGGCCGTCGTCTTCCCCAGGAGTACGAGATGAACCAGGTCCAGCCGCAGCCCGGGGAACACGCCGCCGCCTTCCGCGCCCTGGTGGTGGACGACGAGCAGCTCTTCGCCCGTGCCGTCGCACGCGAGCTCGGCCGCCGCGACGTCGCCGCCGACGTCGCCTACACGGCGGCCGAGGCCCTTGAGCGCGCCGCGACCGGCGAGTACCAGGTCATCCTGCTGGATCATAAGCTCCCCGACGACGACGGCATCCGCATCATCCCCAAGCTCCTCGCGCGACAGCCGGACTGCTCCGTGGTCGTCATGACCGCCTACCAGACCATCCCCTCGGCGGTGCAGGCCATGCGCCAGGGTGCGGAGGACTACATCGTCAAGGAGGCGACGACGGCACGGATCGTCGAGCGCGTGCTCGAGGTCCGCAGGCGGGAGGCCGTCCGGAGCGAGCTGACCGATCTCCAGGAGCACAAGCGCGACGGTCTGCTCGGCCGCTCGCCCGGCATCGTCAACGTCGTCCGCATGCTCGAGCAGGTCGCCGCGTCCGCCGACACCACCGTCCTCCTGGTCGGCGAGAGCGGCGCCGGCAAGGAGGTCGCGGTCCAGCACCTCCACCGGCTGTCCACCAGGCCCGGCAGCCCCCTGGTCACGGTCGACTGCGTCGCCCTCCCCGCCAACCTCGTCGAGAGCCTCCTCTTCGGCCACGAGAAGGGCTCCTTCACCGGGGCCGAGCGGTCGACCGAGGGCCATCTGGAGGCGGCGGCCGGCGGCACCGTCTTCCTCGACGAGATCGGCGACATGGATCCCGCCCTGCAGGGCAAGCTGCTGCGCGTCCTGGAGAACCGCACCTTCCAGCGGCTCGGCTCCAGCAAGCTCTGCCAGGTCCGCGCCCGCATCGTCGCCGCCACCAACCGCGACCTGCTGCAGCAGGTCCGCCAGGGCACGTTCCGCTTTGACCTGTACGAGCGGCTCTCGGTCTTCCCCGTGCACCTGCCGCCGCTGCGCGAGCGCGGCGAGGACGTGCTGCTGCTCGCCGAGCACTTCCTCGGCTTCTACGCCCAGCAACTCGGCAAGCCTATCGAGCCCCTGCCTCTGGAGACCCGGCAAGCCCTCCTGGCGTACGACTACCCCGGCAACGTGCGCGAGCTGAAGAACGCGATCGAGCGTGCGGTGATCATCGCCGAGTCCGGCCGGATCGAGGCGCGGCACCTTCCGGAGCGCATGGTCCGGCGCGCGGTCTCCGGCCCGGAGCGGCGCACGCCGCCGAACGGCGTCCCCGTCGATTTCGTCCCCGGCGTCGACACCCTGGAGAGCCTCGAGCGCCGCATGATCCAGGAGGCCCTCGGGCGCTCCCGCGGCGTCAAGACCGAGGCCGCCCGCCTCCTCGGCATCAGCCGCTTCCAGCTCCTCCGCCGCCTCGAGAAGTTCGGCATCCGCTCGGACGAGGACCGCGGCAGCGAGGGATGAGCGTGGCACCGCGGCGACCGGCAGTTCTCGGTTCTCGGTCCTCAGTCCTCAGCCGGAACCCGAACCGCGGGCTTCAGCCCGCGGCTTCCGTCAAGCCGCAGCCGCGCCCTGAAGGGCGCGGTTCGGTTCCGCTTCGAACCAAGAACCTCTCCCCCGTCGTCGCCTCCGGCGCGCTCGACGCCCTCCCCCGCCTCTGGCGCCCCGAATGGCGCGCGGCCGCCCTGATCGCCGACCGCCGCGTCCTCCGCCTGCACGGCCCATCGATCCTCCGCCGGCTCGCCCGCTGCGCCCCCGTCGTCCGCGTCTTCTCCTTCCCTCCCGGCGAACGAAGCAAGACTCGCGAGATGAAGGCCGCGCTCGAGGACCGACTCCTGCGCGCTCGTCTCGGTCGCGACACCTGCGTCGTCGCCCTCGGCGGCGGCGTCGCCCTGGATCTGGCCGGCTTCGTCGCCGCCACCTACCTTCGCGGCGTCCCGTCGATCTACGTCCCCACCACGCTGCTGGCCCAAATCGACGCCGCCGTCGGCGGGAAGACGGGCGTCGATGTCCCCGGAGGGAAGAACCTTGTCGGCGCCTTCCACTTCCCCGCGGCGGTCCTCATCGATCCTCGCTTCCTCCGGACGCTGCCGCCGGTCGAGTGGCGGTGCGGCCTGGCCGAGATGGTCAAGCACGCGGTCATCGGCGACGCGAGGCTGTTCGCGGTCCTGGAGCGGAGCGCCTTGCGTCTGCGACGACCTCACGCCCTCGACGCCGACCTCCTCCTCGCCGCCCTGCGCGTCAAGCTCGAGGTCGTGCGGCGCGACCCGTTCGAGGCAGGCCTGCGTGCGGTCCTCAACTTCGGCCACACCATCGCCCACGCGCTCGAATCCGCCTCCGGGCACCGCGTGCCGCACGGCCTCGCCGTCGCCGTCGGCATGGTCGTCGAGGCGGACGTCGCCGTCGCCCGCGGCATTCTCGCGCGTGCCGCCCGCGATCGGCTTGTGGCCTTGCACGGGCGCCTGGGCCTCCCCACCTTCGATCCGACGCCTTTCGCGCGCCTCGCCCCGTTCCTGGCCGTGGACAAGAAGAACCGTGCCGGCGCGCTCCACGTCGCGCTCCCCGGCGCCCTGGGTACCGCCATCCGCGCCCGCCGCGACTGGACGGGTCCCGTTTCTTTGGCCGAGCTGCGGACCGCGTGGAACCGTCGCGCGTCCTCCGGCGGCTCCGCTGCCGGGGTTCCCGCATGACGCTGGTCGTCGCCGTTCCCGGCTCGAAGAGCATCACCCAGCGCGCGCTGGTGCTCGCCGCCCTCGCCGAGTCCCCCACCGAGCTGGTCGGCGCCCTCGACTGCGACGATTCGCGCTACCTCCGCAATGCCCTCCAGGCCCTCGGGGCCTCCACCGCCGGCCCCCCGCACTCCCCGCGCTTCCCGCACTCCCCGCACTCCCCGCACTCCCCCCTCCCTTGCGGCAACGCCGGCACCACCATCCGCTTCACCGCCGCCCTCTCGCTCCTGCTCGACGGCCCGCTGACGCTCGACGGCGACGAGCAAATGCGCCGCCGCCCCATCGGCGACCTCGCGGCTGCGCTCGCATCCCTCGGAGTCGAAGTCCGCTGGGATGCCGAGCCCGGCTTCCCGCCGCTCACTCTCCACCGCCGCACCGCTCCGCCGCCCGAGGTGGAGGTCGACGCGACGAGCAGCAGCCAGTTCGTAAGCGCCCTGCTCCTCGTCGCTCCCCGCTTGCCATCCGGTCTGACCGTTTGTCTCCGCGGCGCCGCGGTGTCGCGGCCGTATCTCGTTCTCACCCTGGACGTCATGCGCCGGTTCGGAGCTCGCGTGCACGAGTCGCGCGATGCCTTCCGCGTCGAGCCGGGAGCCTTGCGCTGCGACCGCTTCGAGGTCGAGGGCGACTGGTCGAGCGCGGCGTTCGTCCTCGCCGCGGGCCGCATCACGGGTCGCGACGTTCGGATCCCCAACGTCCGCCCCGAATCGGCCCAGGGCGATCGTGCCATCGTCGGCTTTCTCGATCGCCTCGCCGAGCCGGGGCCGCATCGTTTCGACCTGGGCGACTGTCCGGATCTCGTCCCCCCGCTGGCCGCCGCCGCCGCTTTTGCCGGCGGACCCACCGAGATCCGCAACGTCGCCCACGCGCGGATCAAGGAGAGCGACCGCCTCCGGGTGCTGGCCGAGGGTTTCCGGATCGCCGGGATCCCTGTCGAGGAACTGCCCGACGGCCTCGTCATCGGCTCGGCCTGGGGCCCGGAACACGGAACCGCGCCCTTCAGGGCGCGGCTGCCTGACCCGCAGCAGCCGCGGGCTGAAGCCCGCGGTTCGGATGCCGGGGCCGGACCAACAACAGGGACCCGATCGACCGACCAAGAACCAACAACCCTCGATCCCCATCGCGATCACCGCATGGCCATGGCCTTCGGTCTTCTTTCGCTCCGTCTCCCGCACCTGCGCATCGCCGACCCCGAATGCGTCTCCAAGTCCTACCCTCTCTTCTGGGAGGTTCTGGACCGCTTCCGCCAGCCACCAGCCACCAGCCTCTTCCTCGTCGGCCTCCGCGGCTCCGGCAAGACCACGGTCGGCCGCCTTGCCGCCGCGAAGCTGGGCCTCGAGTTCGTCGATGCGGACGCCGAGCTCGAACGGCGCGCGGGCGAGTCGATCCCGGAGATCTTCGCGCGGCGCGGAGAGGGCCGCTTCCGCGAGCTGGAGCGCGAGGTGATGCTCGAGCTGCTGGCGCGCGACGGCCTGGTCGTCGCTACCGGCGGCGGCTGCGTCCTGGACGCCGGCGTTCGCGAGGCGCTGCGGCGTTCGGGGGCCGCGGTATGGCTGGACGCGCCGCCGGCGGTGCGCGCGGCCCGCATCGCCGGCTCGACCAGACCGCCCCTCACCGGACGCGGCGGGTTGGAGGAAGAGGAGATCGTCGCCCGCGAGCGCGAACCATTGTACCGTGCGTGCGCTGCGGTCCGCGTTCCGACCGCGGGGCGGAGCCCCGAGGAGGTTCTGGGCGATGTCGAACGTGCTCGGCGAGATCTTCCGGGTCGTGACGTTCGGTGAGTCGCACGGGCCGGCGATCGGCGCCGTGCTCGACGGCGTGCCCCCCGGCCTGCACCTGGACTTGCGCTTCGTGCAGCGGGAGCTGGACCGCCGGCGCCCGGGGACGTCCGATCTGGTCTCGGCGCGCCGCGAGCGCGATCGTGTCCGCGTCCTGTCCGGCGTGTTCGAAGGCGTCACGACCGGCGCCCCGGTCTGTCTGGTCATTGCCAGCCGCGACGCGCGGCCGGCCGACTACGAGCCGCTGCGGGATCGCTTCCGTCCGGGGCACGGCGACTGGACCTGGTGGGCCAAGTACGGCGTGCGGGACTGGCGCGGCGGCGGCCGCCTTTCGGGCCGGGAGACGGCGGCCCGTGTCGCCGCCGGCGCCGTGGCCAAGCTGCTCCTCGGACCGCTCGGCGTCGAGGTCGCCGCGCAGGTGATCGAGGTCGCCGGCATTCCCGCCGTGCGCCGCGACCTCGCCGTGGCCGCACGCAACCCGCTCCGCTGCGGCGACGCCCGCGCCGCGGCACGCATGGCCGCCGCGATCCGCAAGGCCCAGGCTGCGGGCGACTCGGTCGGCGGCATCGTCGAGGTCGTCGCGACGGGCGTGCCGCCGGGCTGGGGCGACCCCGTCTTCGGAAAGCTCGACGCCCGCCTCGGCGCCGCCCTGCTCTCCATCGGCGCGGTCAAGGCCGTCGAGTTCGGCGACGGCTTCGCCCTCGCGCGCATGCAAGGCAGCCTCGCCAACGACCCCCTCACCCCGCATGGCTCCGCCTCCAACCACGCCGGCGGGATCCTGGGCGGCATCTCCAACGGCGCCCCGATCGTCGCCCGCATCGCCATCAAGCCCACGTCCACCATCGACATCGAGCAGGACACGATCGACGTGGTCGGCCGTGCGGCCCGCATCCGTACCCGCGGCCGTCACGATCCGTGCATCGCCCCGCGCATCGTCCCGGTCGCCGAGGCCATGACCGCCCTCGTCCTGGCCGACGCCGCCTTGCGCCAGGGAGCCCTCCGCGCCTTCTCCCCCCCTCCCCCCTGAGTTCCCTTCCCTCCTTTGCGTCCTTTGCGTGTCCTTTGCGGTCTTTGCGCGAAATTCCCCTGCATCGATGGTAGGCTAACATGCGATGCGCACGACCCGTCACTCGATCGTCGGTTCCCAGGACCGCGAGGAGGCGGAAGGCGGCGAGGCGGACAACGAGCCCGACCCCGACGACACGCGCGTCTACAACATGAAGGGTCGCAGCGGTCCCCGCGGGGCACCCCTGGAGCTGATGGTCATCAAGCGCCGCGGCGTCTCGCACACCGACTCCGCGGTCAATTGGGTCGCCGTGGAGATCTGGACGCGCAACCGGATCTACCTGATCGACGGCACGATGCGCTGCATCGCCGTCGTCGACCGCGCCACCAACCGCCGCGGCGAGGATCACTCGCTGCTCGGCGCCACGCTCACCGGCGGGCAGCGCCGCACGAGCGCCCACATCGAGCTGTCGCAGCCGTTCCCGCTGCCCGGCATGAACGCCATCTTCCGCCACCGCGCCGCGTCCCGCGGCATCCACCCCTTTGGCGAAACGTCCCCTGTCGAGCGCGTCATCCTGCGCCTGGGCCTCACGACCGTGGACATCGATGCCCTGGGCGAGGCGCACCACGAGCTGACGGCGCGTTTCTTCCTCAGTCCGCGCTAGGCGTCCGTCCCCGATGTGGAGCAGGCTCTACCGGACGTTCTCCCACACGAAGGTCGAGCAGCCTCGCGCCGTCTTCCGCCGCGTGCTCCGCCTCGCCGCGCCCTACCGCACTCGCCTGTTCGCCGCCGCCGCGTGCATGCTGCTCCTCGCCCTGACCACGAGCGCCTACGCCTACGTGGTCGGGCCTCTCCTGCGCTTCATCTATGCCGGCGGCGGCAGTCCTTCCGGCTTCGGGGCCGTGGGCCGCTGGCTGGGCGACTGGCTCGCCACCGACCCCGGCAACATGGCCGTGCTGCTCTCCGTCATGGTCGTCGGCCTCGCGATCGTCAAGGGCTTGGCCTCCTACGGCGAGCTGTCCCTCATGGGCGCCGTCGGTCAGAACACGATCCACGACATCCGCCGCAACCTGATGGATCGCGTCCTCAGCCTCGCCCCCGATCAGCTCCTCGCCGACGAGCGCGGGGACCTCGCCTCGCGTTTCATGATCGACGTCGCGCTCATGGAAGGCGTCGTCACCTGGGGCGTCACCGCGCTGGTCCGGGACCTCCTCCAGGCCGCCGCCCTCCTCACCCTCGCCATCTACCTCGACCCCGTCCTCGGACTCCTCGCCATCGCCATCCTCCCCGTCACTTCCTGGATCATCGTCGCCATCTCCCGCCGCACGCGACGCACCCAGCGCGGCGCGCAGGACGCTCTCGGCGCCCTCGCCTCCCGCGTCGAGGAGACGGCAGGCGGCCTTTCGGTCATCCGCCACCACGGCGCCGAGGCCACGCAGGCGGCGCGGTTCGCCGCCGCCAACCGCGGCGCCCGCGAGGAGCAGCTCCGCGCCATCCGCATCCGCGCCTTCGCCTCGCCCCTCATGGAGCTGCTCGGCGCCGCCGCCCTCGCCGGCACCCTCTGGTACGCCCAGAGCCGCGTCTCTTCCGGCGAGATCTCGCCCGAGCGCTTCGTCTCCTTCTTCACGGCCATCTTCCTGCTCTACGGCCCGGTCAAGAGCCTCGGCTCCGTCGCCAACCTCCTCCAGTCCGGCCTGGCCGGCGCCGACCGGGTCTTCCGCCTGCTCGACCGGGTTCCGACCCGCATCCGCGAGGGCGTCGACGAGCCCCCGCCCCTGGCCCGGTCCTTGTCGCTGCAGGGCGTTAAATTCCGCCGCGGCGACAACGTCGTCCTCGACGGCCTGGATCTCGAGATCCGCGCCGGTGAGCGCTTCGCCCTGGTCGGCCGCTCCGGCGCCGGCAAGACCACCACCGCCCAGATCCTCTCCCGGCTCCTCGACGCCGACGAGGGAACGATCCTGTGGGACGGCGAGCTGATCGAGCGCTACGCGGGCGCCGGGGTCCGCCGCCAGATTTCCGTCGTGCCCCAGGACTCCTTCCTCTTCCACGACACCGTCCGTGCCAACATCACCCTCGGCGCGGCGCCCGGCAAGCTCGGCGTCGAGGAGGCGGCCCGCCTCGCCGGGCTCGAGCCCCTTTTCGCTCGCCTCGAGAAGGGCATCGACACGGACGTCGGCGAAGGTGGTGGAAGGCTGTCCGGTGGCGAGCGCCAGCGCATCTGCATCGCCCGCGCGCTGTACCACGGAGGGTCGCTCCTCCTCCTCGACGAAGCCGTCTCGTCCCTGGACGCGACGGCGGAGGCCGAGGTCGCCGCGGCGCTGGACCGCGCCGCGCAGGGGCGCACCACGCTGATCATCGCCCATCGGCTCTCGTCGGTCCGCCGCGCCGACCGCATCGCGGTGCTCGACGGCGGGCGCATCGTCGAGACGGGGACGTTCGACGAGCTGCTGGCCCGCGGCGGCCCGTTCGTGGACATCTTCCGCGACCAGCTCGTGCGCGAGGCCCCCGCCTCGCCCGTCGCCGGAGACCAGCCGTGATCGATGACTCGCCGCCCTTCCCGAGCCGAACCGCGCCCTTTAGAGCGCGGCTGCTCGCCACGGACATCGACGCCGTGATCTTCGACCTGGATGGCACGCTCGTCGACAGCCTGGGCGGCATCACCGCCGCCCTGAACGAGGCGCTCGTCGCCGATGGCCTGTCGCCCGTGACGCCCGAGCGCGTCCGCACCATCGTCGGCGACGGACCACGCAGCCTCTGCCTCCGTGCCGCCGGTTTCGACGACGGCGACCCGCGCCGCGTCGACCGTCTGGTGGGGGACTTCCTCGGCCGGTACGCCGCCGAGCCCGTGCGCGGCACCGTCCCGTATCCCGGCGTGCACGAGGTGCTCGAGGCGCTGACCCCGCGCCCGTTCGCCGTCTGCACGAACAAGGGCCGCCGGGTCGCCGAGCTGGTCCTCGAATCGTTCGGCATCCTGCCCCGCCTGCGCACCCTCGTCGCCGAAGACGATCTTCCCGTGCGCAAGCCCGATCCCCGGCCGCTGCTCCTGGCCGCCGAGCGGCTCGGCGTCTCCCCCCCGCGGATCCTCGTCGTCGGGGACGGCGTCCAGGACGTCGCCGCCGCGCGGGCGGCCGGCATGCGTTCGTGCGCGCTGTTGCAGGGCTACACGCTCCGCGACGCCCTGCTGGCGGCCGGCCCCGACTTCGTGCTGGAGCGGATCGATGAGCTTCCCGACGCTCTGCGCGGATCTTGAAGCGAACCGGGATTCCCGAACGGCCGTTCTAGATGCGGAAGAAGACGCCGAAGTTCAGTCCGACCTGGTTGTAGGTGCTCTCGTACTTCGCGTCGCCGGTCGGACCACCGGGGACGTTGGTCTTGAGCCAGTGGAGCTGCCAGCCGAACTCGACGAAGGCCCCGAGGTAGGCCAGGAAGGCGTAGCTGTACCCTGCGAACAGGCCGACATTCATCCCGACGGGGGTATCGTAGTCCCCCGTCCCGAAAGCCGCCTGCTCGGCCTCGTCGCTCAACACGCCGATGGTCAACCCGATCGGCATCGCCAGGTACACCTCCATCTGGCCGTCGAAGAAGGGGTACTGGCCCTTGATCAGGGCGTCGATGTCGATGTCGGCGTTGCGGTCGATGTTGGCGCGGTCCATCGGCTCGGTCGCCACCCAGAGGAAGCCGAACCGGCCGCCGACGTCGATGTAGTCCCACACGCTGTAGTCGACGCCCACGCCGAATCCCCCGGTCGCCTCGAGATCGACGCCGTTGTCGCCGCCTTGCGGTCCGTCGGTCTCCACCTCGCAACAGAACTGGACCGCACCGTAGGCCGAGAAGTCGAGGTTGCCGGCGCTCGCCGAACCTGACCACAGTGCGACCGCCAACGCCGGAACCAGCCAAGCAAGCTTCCTGCCGTGCATGTTCATTTCCTCGCCACTCCCTTCTTGTCTCCCTGCAAGCCGACAGCGAAGAATCGCGTCGAAACGAACCAAGTTCCCCTCATATCGCACGTCCCGGGCCCGGTCAACTTGCGGCACCGGCTCCGCGGAACCTCGGTCCCCCCGCACTTCCCGCCCTCCCCGCACTTCCCGCACTTCCCTAACATTGCCGATCCACCGCCGGTAGCGTACCATTTCCGTGCCGTTGCCCCGCGACCGTCACGCCGATTCCCGCTCGACGGCGTCACGATGCGGAAGGGAGGCATGCCCCATGCGGAACGCGCTTCTCACCCTGACCCTCGCCGGCCTGTTCGTAACCGCCGGCTGCGCCGAGAGCACCACCGGCCATCCCGACGTCGTCGACGACGTCGTCGACGCCCCCGCCGAGGACGGCGTCGTCCCCGGCGAAGACGGCGGCGGCGACGCCGACGTCGAAACCACCGCCGACGGGGACGCACCGGAGGCCGAGGACGGGACGGACGGCGCGCCGTGCGAGGCGACCGGGCCCGAGTTGTGCAACGGCCTGGACGACGATTGCGACCGCGCCACCGACGAGGACTTCGACCTGCAGCACGACGCGTCGAACTGCGGCGAGTGCGGCCTCGTCTGCGACGGCGCGGCCCACGCCGCTGGGGCCTGCGACGCCGGCAACTGCGCGCTGGCGTGCGACGACGGGTACACCGACGCCGATGGCAGCCCCGTCGACGGTTGCGAGTACGCCTGCACGCCCGTCGACGCCGCCGAGTCCTCCTCCGACGGGACTTGCGGCAACGGCATCGACGACGACTGCGACACGCGCACCGACGCCACCGACCCGGACTGCGCGACCTGCGTGCCCGAGTTCTGCAACCGCGCGGACGACGACTGCGACGGGCTGACCGACGAGGACTACGACACGGACTTCGATCCCCTGCACTGCGGCGCGTGCGGCACGGTCTGCCCCACCCGCGATCACGCCCTTCCGGCCTGCACCCTCGGCGCCTGCGACATCACCTGCGAGCCCGGATTCGCCAACACCAACGGGGTGCTCACCGACGGCTGCGAGGACGATTGCGTCCCCACCGCCGCTCCCGACGAGTCGATCTGCGACGGCGTGGACGACGACTGCGACGGGCGCACGGACGAGGACTACGTCCCGTACCAGTGCGGGGTCGGCCTCTGCCTCCGCGACTCGACCTGCGCCCACGGCATGCCGGTCTGCGAGCCGCGCCGCCCGCCGGCCTCGACCGACGCCACCTGCGACCACATCGACGACGACTGCGACGGGGAGGAGGACGAGGACGGCGACTGCTGGTGCGCCACCGCCGCCGAGTGCGACGACGGCAACCCGTGCACTTCCGATGTCTGCGGCGCCGACCTGCGCTGCTTCAACTCCCCCGCCGCGGACGACTCCGCCTGTCCGAGCGGCGTCTGCTGCGGCGCCCGCTGCATCGACCCGCTCGTCGATTCCGCCCACTGCGGGACGTGCGCCGGCACCTGCGGCATCGGCAGTTCCTGCTCCTCGGGCTCCTGCGCCTGCGCGGCGGGTCTGCTCAACTGCGACGGCAACTGGGGCAACGGCTGCGAGGTCAACGGCGCCACCGACGTCGCCAACTGCGGCTCCTGCGGCTCCGCCTGCGGCTTCCACGGCGCCTGCTCCTCGAGCGCCTGCGGTTGCGTCGCCCCGTACCTCAACTGCGACGCCGCCTGGTCGGACGGCTGCGAGATCGAGCCCGCGATCGATCCGGCCAACTGCGGCTCCTGCGGCAACTCGTGCGGCGTCAACGCGTCGTGCAGCGCCTCCACCTGCGGCTGCACGTCCCCCTTCCTCAACTGCGACGGCGTCTGGTCGAGCGGCTGCGAGGTCAACCCCAACACCGACACGGCCAACTGCGGCCGCTGCGGCAACTCCTGCGGCTCCAACTCCTCCTGTTCCACGGGCTCCTGCGCCTGCTCCGCCCCCTGGCTCAACTGCAACACGAGCTGGTCGGACGGCTGCGAGGCCAACCCGACCAACGATTCCAACAACTGCGGCTCCTGCGGCAACCGCTGCGGCGCCAACGCCTCCTGCTCCTCCAGCTCCTGCGCCTGCTACACGGGCTGGGGCAACTGCGCCGGCGGCTGGGCCGACGGCTGCGAGACTTCGCTCACCAGCCTCACGAACTGCGGCGTCTGCGGCCGGACTTGCGACCTGGCCAACGCCTCCGAGTCCTGCGGCACGGGCACCTGCGCCATCGTCTCGTGCAACGGCGGCTGGGGGAACTGCGGCGGCGGCGACTCCGACGGCTGCGAGACCTCGCTCACCACCCTCTCCAACTGCGGCACGTGCGGCAGTCCCTGCGCCCCCGGGCACGCGTCCGGAGCCTCGTGCGCCACCGGCTCCTGCAACTACGCGAGCTGCAACTCCGGGTGGGGCGAGTGCAACGGCAGCCGGCCCGACGGCTGCGAGCGCTCGCTGACGACCCTCACGGACTGCGGCGCCTGCGGCACGCCCTGCAGCCTCGCCAACGCCAGCGAGTCCTGCGCCACCGGCACGTGCACCCTCGGCTCCTGCGACGCCGGCTACGGGAACTGCGACGGCTCCTCGGGCAACGGCTGCGAGCGCGCCATGAACACCAGCTCGAGCTGCGGCACCTCCTGCGGCTCGATCGTCAACTGCACCACCCTGCCCTTCGTCGGCACCACCGGCTGCTCCTCGGGCGCCTGCACGATTTCGAGCTGCGCCTCCGCCCGCTCCGAGTGCAACGACGTCGTCTCCGACGGCTGCGAGCGCAACCTCGACGACAACTTCGGCACCTGTTCCGGCGCCATCGACATCGGCTCGATCGCCGGCGACACCGGGTCCGGAACGATCACCCGCACGTCCTACGGCGAGTACTGGTACCGTTTCGAGCTGCGCGAGGACAGCTCGTCCAGCGTGTACATCAGCGCCACGATCACCCTCACCACCCCCGCCGGCGTCGACTACGACCTCTACGTCCACGGCGGCGGCTCCTGCTCGAGCTGCATCCAGTCCAGCACCGGCGGCGCCGGCGCCACCGAGACGATCAACCTCCGCTGGGACGACCGCTTCGCGCTCGGCGACACCCGCTACGTCTACGTCGAGATCCGCTTCTTCAGCGGCAACACCACCGGGTGCGGCGAGTGGACCCTCAACGTTTCGGGCAACACCGCCGTCGGCGCCGCCACCTGCTAGGCGAGGCTGCGCCTCAGACCGACGAGTCATGCAGCACGGGGTCGTGCCGGTCGTACCTTGTTCGCGAATCCGGCGTCGGAGAGGTGGGGAGGCCCTTCGACGTCGCTCAGGGCAGGCCGGCTGGAGAGGTGGCGAGGTGCGATGGTGCCAATGCGGTGGCCTGGCGTCCTCCACGGTTGAACGTACCGGAACTTGCCGCGTCCAAGGGCCCGTGCCTATGGTCCAGCCCGACAGGAGGACTTTTCGATGAACCCCCGCACGGTCCGCAAGCTCTGGTCGTGGCCCTGGTTCGCGCTCGTCGCGACCGCCCTCGTCGGCGGCGCCGTCTTCGCGGCCGAGGAACGGCCGCCCACTCCGGCCCGGCGCGTGCGCGTCCTGGAGCGCGTCGCGACCGCCGCCCAGCCCAAGGGCGTGACGGTGAGCCCCGACGGCAAGACCCTCGTCGTCACCAACTTCGGCCGCCGCACCGACAAGAACATCTACTTCTACGACGCCGAGACCCTCGAGCTGACCGCGCAGATCGACCTGGAGAGCGCCAACGTCGTCGAGTCCGTCTGGGCCCCCGACGGCAACACCGTGTACGTCTCCGACTTCCGCAACAACCAGGTGATGTTCATCGACCCGGCCACGCACGAGATCCGGCAGAAGGTCGACGTGGAGAGCGAGCCCAAGATCCTCGTCCTCACGCCCGACGGCTCCAAGCTCTTCGCGAGCTGCTGGGCCCACGGCTACGTCTCCGCCGTCGACACGGCGACCGGCGAGGTGCTCGGCAAGGTCCGGGTCGGTACGCAGCCCCGCGGCATGGCCGTCAGCCCGGACGGCACGAAGCTCTACGTCGGCAACCACGGCTCGCACGACCTGCACGAGATCGACATTGCCACCCTGACGGTCACCCGCCAGGCCGACCTGGTCGCCCGCTCGTTCCCCCGCCACATGCTGATCAACCGCGCCGGCGATCGCCTCTACATCAGCTCCATCGGCAAGCGCGCGATCTACGTCGTGAGCACCGACACGCTCGAGATCGTCGACCGCATCGGCGTCGGCGAATGCCCGAAGACCATCGTCTTCTCCCCCGACGAGAAATGGCTCTACGCGGCCGACTACTGCTCGCACGAGGTCTCCGTCGTGGATCTCGAGACGCTCGGCGCCCGCCAGGTCGCCATCCCCGACATCAACCAGCCCTCGGGCCTGGCCATCAACGCCGACGGAACGCGCCTGTGGGTCACCGGCTGGTCCAGCGCCGAGCTCGTCGCCCTCGAGATCTATGATCCGGAGTGAAAGAGGCGGCTGGTCGCTGGTGGCCGGTAGCTGGTAGCTAGCTCGGCTCCGCGATCTCGTCGCCGCCGCTCTTGGTCTCCCCCAGCACGCCGAACAACGCCTTGACGACCTGCGGATCGAACTGCCGGCCGGTCTCCTCCTCCACGATGCGCAGGGTCTCGCCGAGCGTCTTGCGGTCGCGGTAGGGGCGGTCGGAGGTGAGCGCGTCGAAGGAATCGGCGATCGCGACGATGCGCGACGCGAGGGGGATATCCTCCCCCTTCAGCCCGTCGGGATAGCCCTTCCCGTCCCAGCGCTCGTGGTGGTGCTTGACCATCCCCGTCACCTTGCCCAGGAACTTCAGCGGGCCGAGGATCGCGTCGCCGAAGATCGGGTGGCCGCGGATGATCGCCATTTCCTCCGGCGTCAGCCGCCCCGGCTTGAGCAGCACCTCGTCGCGCACCCCGATCTTGCCGATATCGTGCAGCAGCGCCGCGGAGTAGATCTCCTTGCGGTCCTCCTCCGGGAGGCCGAGCTTCTCGGCGATGCGCATCGACAGCTTGGCCACGCGCTCCGAGTGGCCCTGCGTGTACGCGTCGCGGGCCTCGAGCGCCCCGGCCAGCGACCGCAGGGTGTCGTAGTACGTGCGCTGCGTCTCGTCGAACAGCCGCGCGTTCTCGATCGCGATCGACGCCTGCGAGGCCAGCGTCTCCAGCATGCGGTGTTCTTCCTCGCCGAACGCCTTGCCCTTCGCCAGCTCGAACACCCCGATCGTGCGGTCGCCCACCCGCAACGGCACATCGACCATCAGCTCGCCCTGCTTGCTCTCGCCGGACGAGGCCCGGACGCGCAGCTCCTTGGTCTCCACGTCCAGGAGCTTGATCGTGGAGGACGAGGTATCGATGATGTCGCGGGTCATCGCCAGGATGTGCTGGAGCGTGGTATCCAGATCGAGGCTGGAGGTGATCGTCTGGCCGGCCCGGTGCAGCGCGAGGAGCTGCCGCACCTGCCGCTCCAGCGCGTCGTTGGCCCGCGCGATCTGCCGCGCGTACTGCTCCAGCTCGCGGTTCAGGCGCTCCATCTCCTTGATGTTGGCGCGCAACGCCGTGTTCGCGTCCTCGACCTTCTGGAACATCCGCGCGTTGTGGATCGAGGCTGCCGCGTGCGCGGCGAACACCTCCAGCAGCTCCAGGTCGTCCTGGTCGTAGGCCCCCTGCACGGGGCTCTCGGCGTCCAGCGTCCCGATCGTCTCGCCGCGCACCTTCATCGGCGCGATCATCTCGCACCGCGCTCCCGAGCTGCCCTGCACGTACCGCTGGTCCGTCGTCACGTCCCCGATGAGCAGCCCCTTGCCGTCGCGGACGACCTCGCCGCTGTTCGTCCCCTCCAGGGCGATGCGCTTGCCCTGGATGTCGCCGTAGCCCACCGAGGCCCGCACCACCAGGTCGCCCTTCTCGCGGTCGAGCAGGAGGACGGCGCAGCGCGAGAACGCGAGCGCCGTCCCCGCCAGCTTGAGCACCTCGTGCAGGACGACGTCCGGGTCGAGCGCCGTGGCCATCGCCTGGCCGGCCTTGTGCAGGATCGCCAGGCGGTGCGCACGCCGGTCCAGCTCCGCCGTCCGCCGCTCCAGCTCGTCGTGCAGCCCCGCGTTCTGGATCGCCACCGCGGCGTGCGACGCGAAGCCCGAGAACAGATCGAGGTCGTCGGCGTCGAAGGCCGCCACCTGCGGGCTTTCCGCGTCCAGGACGCCGATGATCGTCCCGTCCAGCCGCAGCGGCGCCGCCATCTCCGTGCGCCCGCCCACCAGACCGCGCACGTACCGGTCGTCCTTCGTCACGTCCGCCACGACCTCGGCCGTGCCGCTCCGGAACACCGTCCCGCAGATGCCCTGCCCCGAGGGGATACGCTTCCCGACCACGTCCCCGTACCCGAGGGCCGCCCGCACCAGCAGGTCCGCCCCGAACGGGTCCTTGAGCAGCAGCGCGCAGCGCTGGAACCCCAGCGCCTCCGAGGCCAGCTCCAGGATGCGGTACAGCACGGCGTCCGGATCGAGCACCGTGGCGATCACCCGCCCCGCGCGGCTCAGGAGCGCCAGCCGCTGCGCCCGCCGCCCCACGCGCCCCGTCAGGTTCGCGTTGTGCAGCGCCGCCGCCACCTGGTCCGCCAGCGCCGCCAGCAGCCGCTCGTCCGAGTCGTCGAACGCGTTCGGGTCCAGCGCCTCGACGTCGAGCACGCCGACCACCTGCGAGTCCAGCCGCACGGGCACCGCCATTTCCGAGCGGCCGCCCTGCACCCCCGCGATGTAGCGCCCGTCCCGCGACACGTCCCCGACCCGTGCCGGCCGGCCGGTCGACGCCACCTCGCCCGTCACCCCCTTGCCCATCGGGATCCGCAGCCCTTCGGGCACGCCGTACCCGACCGCCTTGCGCAGCACCAGTTCGCGCGTCGTCTCGTCCACCAGCAGCACCGCGCAGCGCGGCACCCGCATCGTCTCGCGCACGACCCCCAGGATCTCGATCAGCAGGCGCTCCGGGTCCAGGACCGACGCCAGCTTGCGCCCCGCCGCAACCAGCGCCGTCATCTCGAACGCCGTCCGCTCCGCCTCGCGCCGCTTCCCTTCCGCCTCCACCCGCAGCAGGGCGTTGTGCAGCGCCGCCGCCGACTGGTCCGCGAACGAGGAGAACAGCGCCAGGTCGAGGTCCCCGAACGCGCCCGCACGCCCGCTCTCGAGGTCCAGCACGCCGATCGGCTTGCCCTCGACCAGCAGCGGCGCGGCCAGCTCCGAACGCGCCCCGGAGACGCCTTCCACGTAGGACGGATCCGCCGTCACGTCCCCGACCACCACGAGCTTGCCTTCCTCCACCGCCCGACCGGTCAACCCCTTGCCCCGCCCGCCGCGCCAGCTCTCCACCACGTTCGGCTCGTACCCGTGCGCCGCCCGGATGCGCAGCGTCTCCCCGTCGGGCTCGAACAACAGCACAGCGCAGTTGTCGAGGTCGAACACCGCGCGCGCCCATCGCACCACCACGTCGCACAGCTCGTCCGGATCCGACGCCGCCTGCATCGAGCGCGCCGCTTCGACCAGCTTCCGGAGCCTCGCAATCGCGTCGCCCACTCGAACTCCCTCCGCACGGGGCGCGTCCGCCGTGCGCCACCCCCCCGGGCCCGCCCCCCTTCTTCCCCCCGGAGCCGCCCCGACGCCCATCTTCATGCCAAGTTGCAGGAAAGGCAATCAGGGTTGTTGGTTCTTGGTCGTTGGTCGTTGGTCCGGAGGCGCGAAACTTCGCGCGGCACCTCCGGACGAAGAGCCAAGAGCTCACAACTCCTGAACGGCGCGGGCGATGATTGCTTCCATCCGGAACTGGTCACCACCCACCACGGCGCGCCGCGAACGGTAGCGCGCCTCGAGGAACCGCCGCGCCTCGTCCCGCGCCCAGGCGGCGTCCCGGCCGGTTTCCTCGGCTAGGACCAGCGCGGCGGGGAGCGCGCAGCGGATGCCGCCGCACGGACCCGTCCCGAATCGCGTCCGTCGCGAAACGTCCGCCAGGGTCCGCGCCAGCTCCCGCCGCACCGCCCACCGCACCTCGGCCTCCAGGACCGGCTCGCAACGGCAGATCGAACGCCGAGCCGCCGGACGCTCGACGCACGGTCGCAGGACCTCCGCCGCGAGCGAGCCATGACGGTACGCCAGCCGCCGTACCGCGTGCCGCGGCAACCGGAACTCCCCTGCCAACCCCTCCTCGTCCGCCGGCGCGTCGCCCCCCGGCAGCACCTCGTCCGCCGTCCGGCACGGCTTCGTCACGCCGAGATGCCGCGCCAGCACGTCCGCCGCGTCCTCCGACATCGCGCGGTACGACGCCAGCTTGCCGCCTGCGATCGAGAACAGCCCCGGCTTGCCGTCCCGCTCGCCGTGGTCGAACACCTCGTGGTCCCGCGACAGGTCGTCCTCGTACGGCCCGTAGCGGTACAACGTCGGCCGCACCCCCACCCAGGCATCGATCAACCGGCACTCCCGGATCGACGGGTAGATCGACTCGATGGACGCGAGGAGGTACTCGACCTCGTCCTGCAGCACCGGAACGTCGTCCAGATCCCCGAAGTAGTCGTCGTCCGTCGTGCCCAGGATCGTGATGTTCTGCCACGGCTCGAGGAAGATCGACCGCCCGTCCAGCGCGGAGGCCGTGATCGAGTAGTTGCTCACCCTGCGGTCGAGCACGAGATGGATCCCCTTGCTGGGACGCAGGCGGTACGAGCCGCCGCCCAGCCCCGCCACCCCCGGGCCCCACGCCCCGGCCGCGTTCATCACCGCCCGCGCCGTCGCCTCCCACCGGCTCCCGTCCAGCGTCCTCCGCCCGCGCACGACCCACCCCGGGGCGCCGCCCCCGCGCGGCTCGACCGCGTCCACCCGCACGTGCGTGAAGCACTCGCCCCCGGCGTCCATCCCCGAGCGCGCGTTGAGCCAGCACAGGCGCTGGCCGTCGATGCCCCACTCGTCGAAGACCACCGCGCCGGCGATGTCCTCCGCCAGCCCCGGCTCCACCCGTCGCGCCTCCGCGCCCGTCAGCCGCTCGTGCCGCAGCCCGCGCTTCAATGGCTGGTACCGGTCGTACGCCTCGAAGAACCCGTCCAGACCGAGCAGCATCCCGCGCGCCAGCTTCCGCCCGCGCGGCACGGCGAAGAGGAACGGAATCCGGAACAGCAGGTGCGGCGCCAGCCGCTGGATCCGTCCCGAATCCAGGCACGCCAGCTTCGTCACCTTCGGTTGGTGCAACAGATAGCGCACCCCCCCGTGGATCATCCCCGACGACGCGCCGCTCGCCCCCGCGGCGAAGTCCTCCTTCTCGACCAACGCACACCGCAGCCCCCGGAGCGACGCGTCACGGAAGATCCCCGCGCCGTTCACCCCCCCGCCCACGATGATCACGTCGTATCGGCAGTCCACCGCCACGGCGATACCTCGCGAAGTCGTGAGTCGACAGTCATGAGTCCTGAGTCGACTCACAACTCACGACTCACGACTCAGGACTGCCCCCACGACTCCCCTTGTACGCAAGGCCCAACTCCTTGAGCTGCGCCTCGTCGACCTCCGCCGGCGCCCCCGTCATCAAACACGCCGCCCGCGTCGTCTTCGGGAACGCGATCACGTCCCGGATGGAGTCCGTCCCGGCCAGGAACATCACGAGCCGGTCGAACCCGAGCGCCAGGCCGCCGTGCGGCGGCGCGCCGTGCGCCAGCGCCTCGAGCAGGAACCCGAACCGCCGCTGCGCCTCCGCCTCGTCCATCCCCAGCGCCCGGAACACCCGGCCCTGCAGCTCCGGCTCGTGCGTACGGATCGACCCGCCCCCGACCTCCACCCCGTTGACCACCACGTCGTACGCCTGCGCCCGCACCTTGCCCGGGTCGCTCTCCAGCAGCCCCGCGTCCTCCCGCAGCGGCTGCGTGAACGGGTGGTGCTTCGCCGCCCACCGCTTCGTCGCCGCGTCCCGCTCGAACATCGGGAACTCCGTCACCCAGGTGAAGCCCCACGACGCGTCCTTGACCAGTCCGAGCCGCCGGGCCAGGTGCTGCCGCAGCCGCCCCGCCGCCGTCGAGGCCGTGTCGGGGTCCGCGTCCGCCACCACGAGCACCAGGTCCCCGTCCGCCGCTCCGGTCCGCTGGGCGAAGGCCGCCCCCGGCTCGCCCCCGAGGAACTTCGCCAGCCCGCCCTGCCACGCGCCGCCGGCGAGCTTCGCGTTCGCCACCCCCTTCGCCCCGTACGGCTTCACCACCTCGTTCAGCTCGTCCAGTTCCTTGCGCGAGAACGTCGCGCCCGCGATCCGCAGCGCCGCGATCCGGCCCCCCGCCTCGAACGGCTCCCGCAGGAAGCGCGCCTCCGTCTTCCCCAGGACGTCGCCGACATCGATCAGCTCCAGGCCATAGCGCACGTCCGGGTTGTCCACCCCGAACCGCCGGATCGCGTCGGCGTAGGTCAGGCGCGGGATCGGGCGCGGCACCTCGAATCCGATCGTGTCCCGGAACACCCGAGCCAGCAACTCGTCGGTCACCGCCATCACGTCGTCCGCCGCGACGAAGCTCATCTCCAGATCGATCTGCGTGAACTCCGGCTGCCGGTCGGCCCGCAGGTCCTCGTCGCGGAAGCAGCGGCAGAGCTGGAAGTAGCGGTCGAAGCCCGCGACCATCAGGAGCTGCTTGAAGAGCTGCGGCGACTGCGGGAGCGCGTAGAACGACCCGGGGGAGATGCGGGACGGCACCAGGTAGTCCCGCGCGCCCTCCGGGGTCGACCGCGTCAGGATCGGCGTCTCGAATTCGAGGAACCCCCGCTCCGCCAGCGCCTCGCGTGCCACCCGCGCCGCCTTCGCGCGCAGCATCATGATGCGCTGCAGGGCGGGACGCCGCAGGTCGAGGTACCGGAATCCCAGGCGGGTCGTCTCCAGGGCGTCGATCTGGTCCTCCATCGGGAAGGGCACCGGCTTGGATCGCGAGAGGATCTCCAGATTCCTCGCGTGCACCTCGACCTGCCCGGTGGGGATCTTGGGATTCACGTTCTCCCCCCGGCTGGCGACGATCCCCTCGACCCGCACCACGAACTCCGGCCGCACTTCCTTCGCCGCCGCCCCCGCCTCCGGCGCTGCCCCCGGATCGATCATCACCTGGACCACGCCCTCGCGATCGCGCAGCTCCAGGAAGGCGAACCCGCCGAGGTCGCGCTTGCGGTGCACCCACCCGCACAACCTCACCTCCTGCCCCACGTGCCCGGCCCGAAGCTCACCGCAGTAGTGCGTCCGTTGGCTCGTCATGGCCGCGCACTGTACCACGCGGTTTGGTCTCCCGGCACGCCATGTGCTACGAAGTCCGTGTCCGTGGAGGCGCCCGCGATCCGATGAAGGAATGGCTCGAACGATACGCTCGCTGGTGCGCCCGGAATTCCTGGTCGGTCGTGGCCGCCACCGGCATCGCCTGCGTCGTCGGGTTCCTCCTCGCCCGCAACCTCTCCATTTCCTCCGACCTGGCCGCCCTCCTGCCCGAGGGCGCGACCAGCGTCAGCCACATCGAGCTGGCCGCCCGCCGCGTCGGCTCGACCGACGCCCTCCACATCACGATCCAGTCGCCCGACAAGCTCGTCAATCGCCGCTTCGTCGATGCCGCCGTGGCCGTCGTCCAGCGATGGCCCGAGCACCCGCTCATCCTGTCCAAGCTCGACATCCGCTACTTCAAGAACCGGCGACTCCTGTATGCCGACCTCTCCGACCTGGAACAGGTCCGCGACAACCTCGCGACGCGCATCCACTGGGAGAAGGTCCACTCCAACCCCGCCTACGTCGACCTGGAGGGCAAGCCCGCGCCCGAGATTCTCCCGCCCGGCCTGGAGGAGAAGTACGAGGACCGCTATCGCGAGGAGCTTGGGCTGACGTTGTCCCGCGGCGCGGACGCCGAGCTGGTCGGCCCCGGTGGGTCGGACGAGTCCCGTCTCGAGGACATCGACTACCTGTACCTGGAGAAGGCGGTCCAGGTCCGCGGCCCCGGGGGCGTCGAGCGCACGGAGTACATCACCACGGTGATGCTGCGTTTCCGCACCGCCGCGGTGGACATCGACACGGCCGAGAACGCCGTCTACCGCGCCGAGTGCATGATCGGCACGCGCACCGGTGCCGACTGCCACGACCTGCGGCGATGGCCTGGCGCCGAACGCCTGCCGCCCGAGGCGTCGGTGGTGTTGCACGCGAAGGACTTCCATCCCGAGGCTCGCGCCGAAATCGGCGGCGGGCTTCGCTCGCGTGTCATCGAGACCGACGCGCTGTACAAGGACGTTCGCGCCTCGGCCATCGGCTCCCTCGTCGCGATGTCGATCATCATCTTCGTCTCCTTCCGGCGCCTGCGCGCGCTGCTCTACGTCATGGTCCCGCTCCTGGTCGGCATCCTCATGTGCCTGGCCGTCGCCTGGCTGCTGGTCGGCAAGCTCAACGTCATCAGCGCCTTCTGCTTCGCCATCCTGGTCGGGCTCGGGATCGACTTCGGCATCCACCTGGGCAAGCGCTACGAGGAGGAACGCCTGGGCGGTCTGGGCAACGAGGACGCCATCGCCCGTGCCTTCGGCAGCACCGGCAGGGCCATGGCCCTGGCGATGATCACGACCGTCCTGGCTTTCGCCACCCTGCTCGCCTCCCGCTTCCGTGGCTTCTCGCAGTTCGGCGAGCTGTGCGCGATCGGCATCCCGCTGTCCATGTTCGCCGCCTACATCCTCTTCCCCGCCGTCGTCACCATCGCCGACCGCGTCCGCCCCGTCCGGCCGAAGCCCGGGCGCGCGTCGCTGCCGCCGGAGATCCGCCGTTTCGCCTCCCGGCCCGTCGGGTGGATCGTCGTCACGGCCCTCGCCGTGACCACCGTCGTTGCCCTGCTCGCCTCGCAGTCCCTCAGATTCGAGTACAACTTCGCCAAGCTCAGAACGAAGCGCCCCGTCATCGGCCACATCGATCAGGACCTGGCCACTCGCGGATTCGCCGGCTCGCCCGCCGTCGGCATGGCCGACTCCCCGGAGCTGGCGGGCGTGGCCTATCGCCAGCTCCAGCGTCGCACGAAGGGCGAGAGAAGCCCCCTGCGGGCGGTGTTCTCGATCTTCTCCTTCGTCCCCGAGCAGCAAGCCCGCAAGCTCTCCGTCCTGAACCAGATCGATCTCCTGATGAACGACCCGTCATTCGGCTTCTACGAGGATCGGCTGTCCGACGAGGACCTGGATCGACTCGATGAATGGCGCGCCTACCTGCTCGTGGGCGCCGTCGACCCGCTTGCCGCCGGCTTCCCCCAGTGGGGCAAGGATCTCTTCGCCGAGCTTCCCTGGATCGAGCCGACGCCCGAGGACGCGACCGCGGACGAGCGGACGGCCATCGCGGACCGGAACGCGGCTCGGACGGCCCCCGTCGGAAGGATCCTGTATCTCATGCCGCGCCGCAGCCTCAACGATGGCCTGGAAGCGATGCGCCTGCAGCAGGAGTTCCAGACCGTGCGGCTCCCGGGCGGCAAGACCGTCCCCGTCGCCGCCTCGGGCTTCGTCTTCGCCGACGTCGTCCGCAGCATCCGCCGCGACGGTGCCTTCGTGAGCGGCATCGCGCTCGTGTTCGTCTTCGCCGTCCTCTTCGCCGGTTACCGCTCTCTCGCCCGCGCCACGATCGTCCTTCTCCCCCTCATCGTTGGCCTCGCCTGGCTCTTCGGCATCCTCGTCTTGTTCGACATCCCCCTCACGTTCTTCTCCATCGTCATGATCCCGGTCGTCATCGGCACCGGGATCGACGCCTCGATCCACCTCCACCAGCGCTACCGCGAGCTGGGCCCGGGCTCGATTCCCACCGTGCTCCGCCGCACCGGCCCCCCCGTCATCCTCTCCACGGTCACCACGATGGCCGGATTCGGAAGCCTCATGCTCACCAAGCACGGCGGCCTCGCCTCCATGGGCCAGCTCGCCGCCATCGGCATGTCCACCGTCCTGGTCGCCACCCTCATCGGACTCCCGGCCCTCATCCTCGCCACCGAACGGCGCAAGCACCCCACGTCCTCCGACCCCGGCCCCCCCGACGGTCGCGAGCGCCGCCGCGCCTGAGCCCTTCACGCGTTTTCCGCCTTGCATTTCTGTTGCCTGTTGCGCCCGTTGAAACTAGTTTCCAGCCGCGGAGGTGAGGTGATGGGTCGGAAAGACGTCGATCGGGAACGACTGCACGTGGCCAGGGACGGGGTCGCCGAGAGCGCCGGCGTGCAGCTCCTCGAACACACCTTCATCGTGGTCACCCAGGCGTTCTGCCCCGCCAGCCACAATCTCGTCGGCGCCGGCCCCACCGCCTTCGACGGCTACCCCGGCATCGCCATCTGGGTCGACGACGGCAAGTCCCAGGGCCTCGTCGAGCTCAGCCCGATCCACGGCGACAAGTCCAAGGTCGGCCCAGAGTTCCCCGCCGGCACCAAGCTGCGCCTCGAGTGCCCCGTCTGCCGTGCCGAGCTGCCCTTCCTCGCCGAATGCTCCTGCCAGCCCGGCGCCGCCCTCCATCTGCTCTACCTCAGCGCCCGGCGCGACGAAGCCAACGTCGTCGGCCTGTGCGACATCTGGGGCTGCACCCGCTCCCGCGTCATCGACCGCAGCGAGATCCTCTCCGAGTGGCTCGCCGGGAACATCCGCTCCTCCGACTAGTCGCGTCCCCGCCGGGAACCCCGCCCATGCCCGACCCCGAACCCGCACCGACCCGACCGGGCCCGACCGAAGGCTGGATCCTCGCCGGTCGCCTCGACGGCGCCCCCGCCGCCCCCGCCCTGCTCGACGACGTCGCCGGCCTCCCCCACGCCCTCCGACTCGCCTGCGACCTGGCCCAGGCCGGCATCGAACGCATCACCGTCGTCTGGACCGGAGAGGAGCCGCCCGACCTCTCCGCCGTCGCCGCCGATCCCCGCCTCGCCGGCCGCGTCGGCCTGCGCGTCGCCCTGGACCCCCCCGAGGGCGACGAGGCGGACCCGGTCCTCGTCGTTCGCGCCGACCGCGTCTTCCACCGCGACACGGCCAAGTGCGCGGTGCGCGCCTGGCGCGGCTCCGCGGCACGCCTCGCCAAGGTTGGCGGCGACGAGCACGACGCCGTCGTGGTGGCCGAGCGCCCGCTCGCCCGGCGCCTCGCTGCCGCCGCCGCCGAACCGTCCGGGTTCGCGAGACTCCTCGCCGGACTCGCCTCGCCGTCCGAGGTCGCCGCGGCCGAACCGCCGTACTTCGGCTTCACCACCCCGGCCGCCGACCGCAGTGCGCTGCGCCGCGCGGAATGGCGGCTGCTCTGGTCGCTGCGCAAACCCGCCGACGGCATCGCCGCCAAGATCCTCAACCGGCGCGTTTCGCTTCCGATCACCCGGCTGCTGATGCGCACCTGGGTCCACCCCAACCTCGTGACCGCGGGCGCGTTCCTCTGCGCCGTCGCCGGCGGCATCCTCATCACCCTGGGCGGCTGGGCCAACGGCGTGTGGGGCATGCTGCTGGTCGAGGCCGGGTCGATCGCCGACGGCATCGACGGCGAGCTGTCCCGTCTCCGTTACCAGGGCACGCGGCTCGGCCAGTGGATGGATACCGTCGTGGACGACGCCTCCAACGTCGCGTACGTCTCCGGCATCACCTACGCCCTCTGGGCCGCGGGCGCGACCTGGGCCGCGTGGCTCGGAGTCGTGTCGCTCGCCGCCTTCGTGATCAACCAGGCCACGCAGTACATCCTCATCGCGACGGTGTACAAGTCCGGCGACCTGGCCGCGATCCCCTGGATGTTCCAGAGCTCCCAATTCCTCTCGTCGCGCCCCACGGGCTTCCTGCCCCGCGTGAAGGCGACCGTGCCCAAGATGCTCAAGCGTGACTTCGCCGTCACCGCCTTCGTCGGCTTCGCGCTGCTCGGCCGTCTCGATTTCATCCTGCTCGTCTTCGCCGCCGGCGCCCTCTCCTTCCACGTCACGCTCTGGATCCAGCTCTCGCGCAACCGCGAGGCGATCCGTGCCGCACGGCGCGGCCTCCCCCACACCGCTCCTTGACACTCCCGGCCCCAGCGGCTCTATTCCCGCGCATGCACGCACTCGTCACCGGCGGCGCCGGATTCATCGGATCGCACCTGGCGTTGCGCCTCCTCGGGGACGGGCACCGGGTGACGGTCGTCGACAACCTGTCCACCGGCTATCGCGGACAGGTCCCCGCCGGCGCCGACTTCGTCTACGCCGACCTCGGCAACCCGCTGCACCTCCATCGCCTGGACGAGCTGCGGCCCGACGTCGTGTTCCATCTCGGCGGCCAGTCCTCCGGCTGGATCAGCATGGACGCGCCGCTCGGCGACCTCGAGGACAACCTGCGCTCGACGATCCTGCTCGCGGACTGGGCGCTGGCCCACGGTTGCCGGCGCTTCCTCTACGCCAGCAGCGAGTCGGTCTACGGCGAGGGCAGCAAGGAGCGGCCCTTCACCGAGACCACCCTGCCCCGGCCGCTCACGTACTACGGGTGCTCGAAGCTCGCCGCCGAGCACTACCTGCGCGTCAAGGCCGACAACTCGCCCCTGCAGCACACCTGCCTGCGGCTGTTCACCGTCTACGGCCCCGGACAGGATCTGGCCAACATGCGGCAGGGCATCGTCAGCATCTACCTCGCGTACGCCGCGAAGGGCGAGCCCGTCGTCGTCAAGGGCAGCCTGGACCGGACCCGCGATCTCGTCTTCGTCGACGATGCGGTCGCCGCCTTCATTGCCGCCGCGGCCGAGCCCAGGACGATCGGCCTCGAGCTGAACGTCGCGACGGGTGTGTCCACCCGCCTCGGCGACCTCATCCGGGAGATGGTCGCCGCGGTCGGAGTCCCCGACCTGCCGGTCCACCCCGAGGCCGGGACGCCCGGGGATGTCCTGCACAGCTTCGGCGACGCCTCGCGCCTGACCGCCCTGACCGGCTGGAAACCCGTGGTGTCGGCGTCCGAGGGTCTCCGGCGGGCGGTCGCCCGCTACCGCCGCTCCACGCCCGGCTGACCGCGCACGAGCCGCACGTGGGTCGCCGCCACCAGCGCCAGCGCGACGAACGCCCCGACGACCAGCCCCACGAACGAGACCTCGGGCAGGTCCGCCGCCGCCGTCGCGAACACCGCCAGGTCGATGAACTCCCGGCGCGACACGTGCGCCGCGACGTCGCCGAGCGCCCGTCCGACGGATCGTCGCCCCCCCGGACCACCCACGCCGGGACCGGCGCCCAGGACCTTGGTGTACTCCTGGTTGTTCACCGAACCCGCCACCCGGACGCAGTACCAGTAGATGAGCGCCAGCGTGGCGAGCGTCGCGCCGAGTGCGCCGAGCGTCAGGCTTCGGATCGGCAGCTCCGGATGGCGCCAGGCGACGTGCCATCCCACCGCGAGCAGCGTCGCGACGCGCGCCGTGTCGTCGCCGATCTCGTCCAGGAACGCGCCGACCTTCGAGGTCTGCAGCCGCAGGCGCGCCACCTCGCCGTCGATGTTGTCCCCGACCGCGCTGACGAACAGGATCGCCATCCCCAGGAGGTGGTCCCAGTAGCTCGGCCCCGCACCGATGACGCAGCCCGCCACGCCGCCCAGCATCGTCAGGACGCTGATGTGGTTGGGCGTGAGCGGCAGGCGCAGGAACAATCGCGTGAACGGCCGCGCCAGCGGGCGCCAGAACTTGCGCGTGAAGAACCCGTCCAGCGGCTTCTGTAGCACGTTGAGCTGCCACTGCCACGCGTCCGCCGCCCGCGCCTCCTCGCGCGTCGCGGCAGGATGCCTCGCCCGCCCGCCGACCTCGACCCGGCCGGCCTCGGGCCAGCGCGCGACCACCGCCCGCTCGCCGTCCGCGAAATCCGCGCGCAGCGCGTCGAGCACCTCCGCCGCGCGGTCCGCCTCGGCGCGCAACGCGCCCGCGTACTCCCCGCCGCGTTCCGCGTCGACCGCCACCCGCGTCCCCGGCTCGGCCAGGCGCAACGGCTCCAGGAGCGACGGCGCCACCACCTGGCCGGTCGCCCGGACCACCACGAGCGGCGAGCCCCGCAACTCCCCGTGCGCGCGCTCCAGTTCCTCCGCCGAACGCACCACGTGCACCCGCTCCGGCGCGACCCCCGCACCCTCCACGACCCGCCGCGCCCGCTCGCCCAAGCGCAGCCCGGTCACGATGCGCTCGCGCTCCGGGGTCGGCGCCAGCACGAGCGCCGCGATCGTCCGCTCGTTCACGGGCAAGGAATATAGCCCCACGGTCCGCCGCCCGCCTACTGCAGCGCGCGGACCGGGTCCAGGCGCGCGGCGCGCAGCGAGGGGACGAAGGCGCCGACGATCGTGAAGACCACGGCGAAGCCGATGCCGGTGGCCACGATCCACGGCTGGAAGTCGAAGAACGTCGTCGGCTTGTAGGGGAACTGCGGCACCATCGTGATCAGCATCGTGTCGAAGACCAAACTGGCGGCGTAGGCGAGGAACAGGCCAAGCAGGCCGGCGAGCAGGCCGACGAAGGCCGCCTCGAGCAGGAAGACGTTGCGGATGTTGGCCCGCGTCGCCCCGATCGCCCGGAACAGCCCGATCTCCCGCTTGCGCTCCAGCACCAGCATCAGGAAGGTGTGCATGATATTGAAGCCGGCGATCGTGATCACGATCAGGGCGATGAGCAGCAGGATGATCCCCAGCACCTCGACCATGCTCGAGACCTGCTCCGCCATCCGCGACTTGATGTCGAAGCCGGACTGCCGCACCAGGCGGATGACGTCCGAGATGTCTTCCTTGCTGGCCGCGCGCACCGAGACGCTGGAGTACCGCGCCGCCCCCTTCGTCCCCGCGTACTCGTCGTTCCAGTCGCGCACGTACGCGAGGGGGAACGTGACGCCCAGGTCCATCGACTTCTCGGAGACGCCGGTGATCTGCATGCGCACGCGGCGCTGCCGCCAGGCCACCGCCTCCTGGCCCATGATCGAGTCGCCCAGGCGCGTCGTGAACTCCAGCTCCTTCTGCGCCACCCGCAGCAGCCCCTCGTTGAGCTGCACGTACCCGTGCCCCGGCGCGAACATCGTGTTGTAGAACTCGAGCAGGTACCGCGAGAGCAGCGTCGGGACCGGCAGCGCGCACGCCCGGTAGCGGCGCACGGACAGCGGGTCGGCGTCGGCCAGATCGGTCGCCGGCGGCCCGTCGAACCGCGCCTCGCAATACTCCCCCTGCGGACAGTCGATGTCGAAACGGCAGATGCGGTTGGACTGGAACGGCCTCCGGTCCTCGAACGGCACCGGCGGGTCGACCAGCTCCTTCGCCACCTGCTCGGGCGGGATGCCGTCCGCGATCGTCTCCACCCGGATCTCGCTGCCGACCAGCGCCTTGCCCCCGTAGCTCACCCCGGAGAACTTGACGTTCAGCCGCGGCAGCACCTCGACCACCCCAGGGATGCGCGAGATCGTCTTCACGTCGTCGTCCGACAGCCCGTAGGTGTCCTCGCCGAACAGCGACCCGGCCAGGCGCTGCAGGTCCGACGACAGCGGAATCACCTCGACCTGGTCGATCGGGACGATGTCCCCTTCGACCACGTTCCGCACCTGCTCCACCAACGCCAGGAACAACCCGAACAGCGCGATCCCCGCCGCGATGCCGACGGCGGAGATGGACAGCGAGGTGGAATTGCGCCAGATGTTCTGGCCCACCACCCGCCCCAGGCCGACCAACCTCATCCGCAACCTCCCGGCGTCACCGAATTCGCCGTCCCGTGGATTCCCGTCCGCTTCCGGATCCCGATCGATGCCATCGGAGGAACACGTATACCCCACCGGCGGGTCGGGAGCCAGGAGCGCTGTTCTTGCGCAGCCTCCCTCGATGTCGTAGAAGCCGCCTCGTGTCCGGCTCCTTGCGGGTAGCGGTCGATGCACGATACCTGGCGGGTCCGCGCGGCGGCGTCGCCTACACCGTCGAGAACCTGCTGCGCGAATTCGTCAGGCTGGAGCCGGGGATCGCGCTGCACCTCATCGTCCGCCCCGGACACGACCTCCCCGATCTCCGCCCGGCGACGGTGAGCACGACGCCCAGCGACTACGACCCGCCCGGGCTGCGCGACACGTACCTCTTCTCCCGCGGCGTCCGGCTGGACGACTGGCCGGTCTACCACGCCCCACACAACTTCCTCCCCCGGGGCGTGCGCTCGCGAACCGTCCTGACTGTGCACGACGTGATGTGGCTCCAGTCCCGCGGCAACATCGCGGTCCAGCCGCTCCACCAGGTCTTCGTCGGCTGGTTCTACCAGAACTACCTGCCCGACAGCGTCCGGCGCGCCGACCGCGTGATCGCCGTGTCGCACGCCACACGCGACGCGCTCCTCCGGTTCGTGCCCGAGGCGCACGCCAAGACGCTGGTCATCCCCAACGGCCGCGATCCCTATTTCGAGCCGCAACCGCCGGTGGACGTGGCACGGCTCACCCGCGACCTCGTCCCCGAGGACTGCAAGGTCGTGCTGGCGATCGGCAACGGCTCGCCGCACAAGAACCACTACCGCGCGATCCAGGCGTTCCTGCGCGCCTTCGCCGGCCGGCCGGACTGGCGCATGGTGCTGGTCCGGCGCTTCACGCGCTGGGACCGGCGGATGACGGAGCTGCTCGAGTCGCCCGAGGTGCGCCGCCACGTCATCGTCCTGCCCTACGTGCCCAAGGACGTCGTGCGCGCCCTGTACTGCCGGGCGCGCATCTTCTTCTTCCCGTCGTGGGTGGAAGGCTTCGGTCTCCCGATCCTGGAGGCGATGGCCTGCCGCACGCCCGTGCTGACCGCGAACGTGAGCGCGCCGGCCGAGGTCGCGGGCGACGCCGCCCTCAAGGTCGACCCCTGCGACGTCGGCGCCCTGGCCGACGGCCTCCGCCGCCTGGACGCCGACGAGCCGCTGCGCGAGGAGCTGATCGGGAGGGGCGGCGAGCGCATCCGCTCCTTCGACTGGAGCGAGTCCGCGCGGCAAACGCTGGAAGTCTACCGCGACCTCGGCGCGGACGCCTGACCGCGCTCCTCGATGCACTCCTGGAAGACCCGTACGAGGTGGTCCGCGTGGCGCTGCCACGTGTAGCGCTCGAGCACCCGCTCGCGGCCCCGCCGCGCCATCGCCCGCGCCTCGTCGGCCTTCGCGAGCAGTTCCGACAGGACGCCCGCCAACGCCACCGCGTCGCCGGGCGGCACGAGTCGCAGGTGCTCCCGTTCGTCGAACAGGTCGCGCAGGTTGCGCGAGTCGCAGGCCACGACGGCCCGCTCGGCCGCGAGATACTCGAAGATCTTGAGCGGGTCCAAGGCGAGGTCCCCGCTGCGCGCCGTGGCCTCGTGCAGTGCAGGCTCGTACGCCGCGACGCAGACGTCGCAGGCGGCGACATAGGCGGCGATCTCGTCGTACGGCACGCGACCCGGGAACACGAACCGGTCGCCCAGCCCCGCCGCCCGCGCCAGCGCCTCGACCTCACCGCGCACCTGGCCGTCGCCGACCAGCAGGAATCGGACGTCGCGGCGCTCGAGCCGCCGGGCGGCGTCGACCAGCGTCCGCAGGCCGTGCCACGGGTAGAACGCGCCCGTGTAGCCGACCACCGGCGCGCCGCCCAGTCCGAGCTTCGCGCGCACGGCCGCACCGTCCGCGTCCGGCCGGAAGCGCTCGGGGTTGGCGCCCCAGTGCACGTGGACCACGCGGCTCTGGACGCGTTCGGGCAGCAGCGCCGGCCGGGTCGTCACCAGCCGATCGGCGAGGTGGAGCGACAGCGGGCTGAGCTGGTACTCCAGGACCATCGTGACCAGCGGCACGCCGCACGCGAGTTTCAGCAGCGCGCCGAGTCCGAACGCGGAGAAACGTTCGTAGATCACGTCGGGGCGGAAGGCGCGCGCCCGGAGCACGACCGCCGGCAGGTAGGCGAAGGGCAGGACGTGCTGGAGCACGGGGGGGTTGCCCAGGCCGAGCGGAACGACCTGCGGGCCGGAGGAGCCCCGCCGCGCCAGCACGAGCACCTCGCCGTGTCGCCGCAGCGCCGCGGTGACTTCGGTGACGTGCGTCGCCCCGCCGTTGGTCCCCGGAATGCGGATATTCGGCGCGACGTAGAGGATGCGCATGATCGCGCCGATCGCTAGCACGGGCGCGGAATTCTGACCAGTGGAGCCGCGGTCCGCGTTGGAGTCCGATGCGGGGTACCTCGGAGATCCTCGCCCCTCACTCCCGCGCGATGCGCACGAGGTATCGGCCGTACTCCGTGCTCGAGAGCGGCTCGGCCAGCTTCTCCAGCTCCGCGCGCGTGATCCACCCCTGGCGGAACGCGGTCTCCTCGGGACACGCGATCATCAGGCCCTGTCGCTGCTCGATCGTCTCCACGAACTGCGACGCTTGCAAGAGCGTGCGGTGCGAGCCCGTGTCCAGCCACGCGTAGCCACGCCCCAGCTTCACCACCTGCAGCCGACCCGCCTCCAGATACAGCCTGTTGAGGTCCGTGATCTCCAGCTCGCCCCGCGCCGACGGCTTGAGGCGCTTGGTCAGGCTCACGACCTCGCCGTCGTAGAAGTACAACCCTGTCACCGCGAACCGCGAGCGCGGTCGCGCCGGCTTCTCCTCCAGGCTGAGCACGCGGTTCGTCGCGTCGAACTCGACCACGCCGTACTCCTCCGGCCGGTCCACCGGGTACGCGAAGATCGTCGCCCCCTGCTCCAGCTCCGTCGCCTGCCGCACGGTCGCCGACAGCCCCTCGGCGTAGAAGATGTTGTCGCCCAGGATCAACGCCGCGCCCTCGCCCGCCAGGAACGCCTCGCCCAGCAGGAACGCCTGCGCGATCCCCGCGGGCCGCGGCTGCACCACCCACTCGATCGTGATCCCCCACCGCGAGCCGTCCTCCAGCAGCCGCTGGAACAGCGCCTGCTCGTGCGGCGTGGTGATGATCAGGAAGTGCCGCAGCCCCCCGAGCATCAGCACGCTCAGCGGGTAGTAGATCATCGGCTTGTTGTAGACCGGCAGGAGCTGCTTGCTCACCCCGAGCGTGATCGGATACAGCCGCGTGCCGCTGCCGCCTGCCAGGATGATGCCCTTGCGGATCATGGACGCTCCCTCCCGGCGTAGTTCGTCTCCAGCCAACGCCGGTACTCGCCCGAACGCACGCTGTCGACCCACTCGCGGTTGTCGAAATACCACGCCACGGTCTTGCGCAAACCCGTCTTGAAGCTCTCCGCCGGCCGCCAACCCAGCTCCGCCGCGATCTTCCGCGAGTCGATGGCGTAGCGCAGGTCGTGCCCCGGCCGGTCCTTCACGAACGTCACCAGCTTGCGGACCTCGGCCTCCGGCTTCCCCAGCCGCTCCGCAACGACGGCGCAGATCGCTTCCACGACCGAGAGGTTCGTCCGCTCGCCGTGCCCGCCGATGTTGTAGGTCTCGCCGATGCGCCCGTCCTGGAACACGCGCAGGATCGCCGCGCAGTGGTCTTCCACGTACAGCCAGTCCCGCACGTTCGCGCCGGCCCCGTAGACCGGCAGCGGCTTGCCCTCCAGCGCGTTCAAGATCATCAGCGGCACCAGCTTTTCGGGGAACTGGTACGGCCCGTAGTTGTTCGAGCAGTTCGTCAGCTTCACCGGCAGCCCGAAGGTCCGATGGTACGCCCGCACCAGATGGTCGCTCGCCGCCTTCGACGCCGAATACGGACTGCTCGGGTCGTACGGGGTCGTCTCGCTGAATGCGCCCTCGGCGCCCAGACTCCCGAACACCTCGTCCGTGCTCACGTGGTGGAACACGCGGCCCTCCGGCGAAGTCCACCGCCGCCGGCACTGCTCCAGGAGGTTCAGCGTGCCGACGACGTTGGTCTCCACGAAGCGCCGCGGCTCGAACAGGCTGCGATCCACGTGCGACTCCGCCGCGAAGTGCACCACGGCGGTCGGGTCGTGCCGCTCGAACACTCCGGCCAACGCCGCCTCGTCGCAGAGGTCCACGCGCTCGAAACGGTAGTTCGGCGCCGACGCGACCGACTCGACGCTCCGCGGGTTCCCCGCGTACGTCAGCTTGTCGACGTTGACGAAGGTCCAGTCGGGAAAGTCCGGCACGAAGCGCCGCAAGAAGCAGCCGCCGATGAAGCCGCACCCGCCCGTCAGCAGCACCCGCTTCGCTGCTGGATCGCTCACGACCGCCCCTTCCGTCCCGGGAACTCCCGGATCGCGTCGATCACCCGCCGCACCTGTGCCGCGGTCAGCTCCGGGTAGATGGGCAGGGACAAGACCTGTTCGCACGCGCGCTCCGTCTCCGGCAGATCCCCGCGCCGATAGCCCAGGCGCGCGAACGCCGGCTGCAGGTGCACCGGGATCGGGTAATGGACGGCGGTCCCCACTCCCCGCTCCGCCAGCCACGCCCGCAGCTCGTCCCGCCGCGCGCTCCGCACCACGTAGAGGTGGTACACGTGCCGCGCTTTTCGCGCCTCGCACGGCACGCGCACCGCGCTTCCCGCCAGTCCAGCATCATAGCGCGCCGCGTGCCGCCTCCGCCGCTCGTTCCAGCCGTCCAGCCGCCGCAGCTTCACCCGCAGCATCGCCGCCTGCAGCTCGTCCAGCCGGCTGTTCACCCCGACCTCCCGGCAGGTGTAGCGCGGCTGCGTCTCGCCGTAGTTGCGCAGCGACCGCACCGACCGCGCCACCGCCGCGTCGTTCGTCACGACCATGCCGCCGTCGCCGTAGGCGCCCAGGTTCTTCGTCGGATAGAAGCTGAAGCAGCCCGCCGCGCCGAGCGACCCCGCCTTCCGTCCGCGATACCTCGCCCCGTGCGCCTGGCACGCGTCCTCGATCACCGGAATCCCGCGCTTTGCCGCCGCCTCGAGGATCGGGTCCATGTCCACGACCTGCCCGTACAGGTGGACCGGCAGGATCGCCGCCGTGCGCGGCGTCAACGCCCCGGCGATCTTCTCGGGGTCCATGCCGAACGTGCGCGGGGCGATATCGACGAACACCGGCCGCGCCCCGGCGGCGCGGATCGCGCACACCGTCGGCACCCAGACGTTCGCCACCGTCAACACCTCGTCGCCCGCCTTCACCCCGCACGCCCGCAGCGCGAGCTGCAGCGCGTCCGTCCCCGAGCCGACCCCGACGCCGTACGCGCAGTCGTGCGCGCGCGCGAATTCCGCCTCCAGCGCCTCGACCTCCTCGCCCAGGATGTACGACGAGCGCGAGAAAACGCGCTCCATCGCCGCCGCCAGCTCCAGCCGCAGCGCCTCCCGCTGCTCCCGCAGCGAGACGAACGGGACCTCCGCCCCGCGACGGTCACTCCCAGTAATGGGCCTTCTCCTTTCCGTAGAACTCGATCGTCCGCCGGAGCCCCTCGTCGAGCGACACGGCGGCTTTCCAGCCGAGCCGCTGCTCGATCTTCGTCGTGTCGGCGACATAGTCTCCCACCTCGACCCCCCGCGACGCCGCGGGATACTCGCACAGCTCGAAGCTCCCCCGCCCCGCCAACCGGATGATCGCCTGCGCCAGGTCGACCAGCCCGACCGGCGCGCCGCCCAGGTTGAACACCTCGCCGTCCGCCTCCGCCGACGCCCCCGCCCGGCACAGCGCCTCCACCACGTCGTCCACGTAGTTCGTGTCCCGCACCTGCTTCCCGTCGCCGTAGACCCGGATCGGCCGGCCGTCCAGCACCTGCCGCACGAACCAGCAGATGACCCCCTGCCGCGCGTGCTTCATCTGGTGCCGCGGCCCGTACGTGTTGGAGAGGCGCAGCGATGTCGTCCGCAGCCCGTAGTACCGATGGTACAGCAGGTGGTACTGCTCCCCCGCCGTCTTGTTGATCCCGTTCGCGTCCGCCGGGACCAGCGGCTGCCGCTCGTCCACCGGCAGCCGCTCCGCCCGCCCGTATTGCCCCCGCGTGCCCGTGAACACGACCCGGACGCCCGGGTTGTGCGTCCGGCACGCCTCGAGGACGCCGATCTGCCCACGGCAGTTGATGTCCAGGTCCGTGTACGGGTCGGCCATGCTGTCGGTGTGGCTGGCCGTCCCCGCCAGGTTGAAGACGACGTCCATCCCCCGCACCAGCCGGCTCACGCGCTCGCTGTCCCGCACGTCGCCGAGTTCCACGACCACTTGCTCGCGGATCCCGGCGACGTTGTGCTCGTTCCCCCCGCACTCCGGCCGCATCGAGTCCAGCAGCGTGACGCGCGCGCCGAGCGCCACCAGCCGGTGCGCCAGGTTGCTGCCGATGAAACCCAGCCCGCCCGTGATCAGCACGGACGCGCCGGCGTAGGGGCTGCCCTCGGCCATGGTCACAACACCGCCCGATAGGCGTTCAAGGTGTCCTCCACCATCCGCGGCACCGTGAAGCGGCTCGTCACCTTGGACCGCGCCCGCCGCCCGAGCTCCCGCGTCCGCTCGGGCTCCCGCAGCGCCTCGAGGATGCGCGCCGCCAGCGCGCGCCGATCTCCGACCGGAACCAGCAACCCATCGACCCCGTCGCAGATCAACGTGGGCGTGCTCCCCACGTCGGACGAGACGACCAGCTTCTCGCACGCCATCGCCTCCAGCATCGTCAGATCGTAGCCGTTTCGTCGCAGCGTGGCGTTGATGAAGGCGTCGCACAGGTTGAAGTACTTCGGCAGCTCGACAAACGGCACGTAGCCGGGAAACCTTACCCTGTCGCCCAGGCCGAGGCGCTCGACGAGCGACACCAGCCGTCCGCGCTCGGCGCCGTCTCCGACCAGCAGCAGGCGCGCGCGCGGCTCTGCCCGCAGCACGTCCGGCAGCGCCCGAACGACCTGGTCCAGACCCTTGTCGCGAGCGAACCGCGCGACGCACAGCAGGACGCGGGCGTCGGGGGCCAGCCCGAGTTCTTGGCGCAGCGCCTCGTCCGGGGCGCCCGGCGTGAACGTGTCGTGGTCCATCCCGTTGTAGACCTTGAACAGCCGGTCCGACGCCACGAAGAAGATCCGCCGCACCAGCCGCTCCTGCTCGTCGCTGGTCACGATCACGCCGTCCGCCCGGGCCACGGCCCCGAGGTAGAACCAGAGGTACTTCATCACCCACGAGCCGATCTGGAAGACCTCGATCGACGCGCCGAGCGACGGGCTGTGGGCCAGGATGTTGACCCGGCTCGCCACCTCGTCGTACGGCGTGCCGTGGAGCGTCAGCACCGTCGGCAGGTGCCGTTTGACGTTCAGCCGGCGGTCGAGGAACGCGTAGGCGCCGATGCTCTGGCTGTGCAGGAGGTCGAACGGCCGGCGCTCGTGCAGCTCGAGGATCGCGCCGGGGCTCTTCCGCCACCAGCCCCACGAGTAGTAGCGGGGGCTGGTGCCACGGACGTAGTGGATCTCGACGCCCTTCGTCGTTTCCGCCTCGCGGTCCGGATGGCCCGTCGTCACCACGGTCACGTGGTGGCCGCGCTCGACGAGCCCCGCGGCCAGCGCCAGGGTGTGGTCCTCCATCCCTCCGCGGCCGTGCGCGGGCATCGCCCGGGTCACGAAGCCGATGTGCAGGGGTCCTTCTCGCACCGCAGGGCCTCACGCACGTTCGAGCAGGAAGACCGCCTCGGAGGCGAGGAGGTTGGGCCAGAGCCGGGCGAGCGGTCCGGAGTGGCCGAGATAGACGGCGTCCTTCTCGCGCAGCCCGAGCTTCCGGATGGTCTCGGTGAAATCGCGGATCGAAAGCTGGTGGATGTGGCCCGTGTCGTACCAGTCGTAGCCGAAGAGCAGCCGCCGCGGCATGCGCCCCAGCGCCAGCAGCTCGAGGCGGTTCCAGTAGAAGGCGAAGTTGGGGAATGAGACGATCGGGAAGCACGAGATGCGCCGCATCTCCCCAAGCGTGACCTCGGGGTTCATCACCATCTGCAGGGTCACGTTGCACACCGCGTAGTCGAATTCGTCCGCCGCGACGTCCGTCAGCTCCACATCGATCGCGCCCTGACGGACGCGCAGCTCCTTGCGCCGGCAGGCCTCGACGCCGCTCGGCGCCAGCTCGATGCCGAATTCGGCGATGCCCTTGCGCTCCTTGAGCAGACCGAGCAGCGAGCCGTTCCCGCAGCCCAGGTCGATGACGCGGCTCCCGGCCGGGATCCACCGCTCGATGATCGCGTACTCGGGCCGCTCGCTGCGCTCGCGGTCCGTCCAGTCATAGCGGCGGTTGTCGTTCATCGGCGTCATCCCCGTGGGGGGCGCCGGATGTTGGCCCGCGGGGCGCGTCGCGTCAAGCGCCCCCGCCCGGCAGGCGGCGCAGCACGAAGAACGCCTGGCTCAGCGTGTCCGACAGCAGCTCCTCGTGCTCGACGACGAACCGCCGCTCCAGGAGCCGGCGGAAGTCCGCCAACGGCCGGTCGCGCAGCCCCGGCTCCCACTGGTGCTCGTCGCACATCGGAGTGCGGCGCCAGAACGCGGGCAATCGCAGCCCGAAATTCAACGGCCGGTCCTTGTTGAACGTGAACAGCCGCATCGCCAGGTGCCACGTCATGCCGGAGTAGGGGACGGAAACGACGACGTGCGACCGGGTGACCGCCGCCATCTGCTCCAGCGCGACCGCGGCGTCCTCGAACGAAAGATGCTCGAGCACCTCGAACGCCGCGACGGCGTCGAAGGACCGCGCCGCGAAGGCGTCCGAGAGCCGGCGGACGTCCGCCACGACATCGGGGCGCGTGCCGCGATCGATGTCCACGGTGACGACCCGCAGGCCACAGGCCCGCAGCGCAGCGCTCACCACCCCCGCCCCCGGGCCGATCTCCAGGATCTCCCTGGCGCCCGTGTCGCGCAGCAGCGTGAACTGCTGGTGGAACCCCAGCCACCGCGACCGATCGAGGTACCCCGGCGTCGTGTAGTGCGCGGTCACACCCCCCGGCTTCCGATCTTCACTCACCGACCCCAGCCTCCCGCCGCCCGCCGCCCCGCCGCGACGGCCGGCCCGGAACGTAGGCCCGTTCCCCTTGCCCGATCAAGCCCGCCCGTCGTGGACGCCCCAGGGCCCGTGGAGTACAGTCCCGCGCCCGTGGACGACGTGCGCGACGAACCGCCTTCCGCATCGGCGCCGTCCGACGGGCAGGTCCTCGCCCGCCAGGTCGGCGTCGTCGTCCTGGGACGCATCGCCGGGGCCCTGGCGGAGGTCCTGCTCCCCATCCTGCTCGTCCGGCTGCTCGACAAGCTCTCCGTCGCCGTCCTGGCCTACGTGCTCCTCCTGTACGGGACCGTCGCGACCATCGTCGCGACCGGCCTGCCGGAGAGCGTGCTCTACTTCCTGGCAGGCAAGACGCCGGGGGAGCGCCGGCGGACGGTGCGGCGCCTGGCGCTGATCCTGGGCGCCATCGGCGGGCTCGTGGCTCTCGGCTTCTTCGGCTTCTGGGCCCTCGCGTCGTGGAACCACTGGGGCGACGCCGGGATGCTGCGCTTCATCCCGTGGCTCGTGCCGTACGCGCTGTTCGACCTCCCCTCGCGCCTCCTGCCGCACCTGCTGGTGGCCGAGAGCCGCCACCGGCAGTCGGCCTGGTTCTCGATCCTCGATTCCGGCTCCCAACTCGTCGCCGTGCTCGTCCCCGCCGGTCTCGGCGCGCCGCTGTGGGTGCCCCTCGCCGCCCTGAGCGCGCTCGCGGCGGTGAAGCTGGCCGTGCTGGCGACCGCGATGAGGTTGTTCTACCGCGGCCGCGACGAGAAGGACGCGGCGCCCGTCTCGGTGCGGACCATCTTCCGCTACGCGCTGCCCCTGGGGCTCTCCGAGATCACCTCGATCCTGAACCAGCGCTTCGACCGTTTCCTCGTCGCCGCCATGTTCACCTCGTCGCAGTTCGCCGACTACTTCGTCGGCGCCTGGCAGATCCCCGTGATCACCATCATCCCGTTCGCCGTGGGCAACGTGCTGATGCCGCGCTTCACCGAGCTGTTCCAGACGGGCCGCGGCGCCGACGCAGTCGCGCTGTGGCGCCTCTCCGCGGAGAAGATCTGCCTGATCATCCTCCCCGTGGCGGTCCTGTTCGTCGTATCGGCCGAGGAGACGGTGACGCTGCTGTTCGGGCAGAGCTACGCCGGGGCCGCGTGGGTCTTTCGCATCTACACCCTCGTGCTCCTGGGGCGCGTCGCCGCCTATGGCAACATGCTCGCCGCCGCGGGACGGACGCGCGAGGTGCTCTACGCCACGTCGCTGGGGCTCGTGTTCAACGTCGTGGCCAGCGTCCCGCTCGCCTACGCCATCGGCTTCACCGGCGCGGCCTGGGGCACCGTGGCCGCCTTCGTGGTCATCGTCGCCTACTACCTGCGACAGATCGCGCAATCCAGCGGCGTGCCCCTGCGACAGGTCTTCCCCTTCGCCCGCTGGGCCCAGGTGCTCGGCGTGTGCGCCGCCGCCGCCGCGCCCGCCGTGGCCTTCAAGCTCTTCGTGCCGGCGGAGCCGTGGCTCGCGCTGGCCGGCCAAGCCGGCGCGATGTTCATCACGTATTCCGTGCTCGCGACGGCGCTGGGCTTGATCCGACGCTCGGATTGGGCCTACGTTCGCGACTGGCTGTCGCTCCGCGGATTGCGTTCGGCGGAAAGGAGGAGCACGTGATCGAGGATCGGGCGCCATGAGCCGGCAGACCGCTTCCACCGGCCTGCGCCGGCTGCTGCCCCGCACCGGCGGGTGCCTGCTCGTGCTCGTCCTGGTCCTGCTCGGCCTCGCCGCTTTCACCTTGCTCTACCATCCCCCGTCCGGCGCCGTGGACACGCGCGGGACGGAGGACGCCGGCGACGCCGCTCCGCCGCCGGACCGCCCGACGATCCGCACCCTGGCCGTCTCCCCGGACGGTTCCCTGGCGGCGGTCGGCGGCGAGCGGCACGAGGGCGACCGGTATCCGATCGAGCTGCGGCGGGTCGCGGAGGCGCGTTTCGTCGACCGGGAAGCCCCGTACCGTACGCTGTCGGAGCACACGGGTCCCGTGACGGCGCTGCGGTTCTCCGCCGACGGCCAGGAGCTGTTCTCCGCATCGTTCGACGGGCGCGTGCTGCGGTGGCGGCTCGCCGGCGAGACGCCGCCCGAGGCTTTCGTGCCGCCGCAGCTTCCCGAAAGACCCGCCGGACTGCTGGCGCTCGCGCTTTCGCCCGACCACCGCCTGCTCGCCGCGGCCGGCTGGTCGGGAGAGATCGACGTCTGGGACCTGGTGGCGGGCGGCCCGCCGACACGCCTGGCGCCCGCTCCGCCCGCGGGCGAAACCGACGACGAGACCGTGCCGGCAGGTCATCTGGAGGACGTCCGCGGCCTGGAGTTCTCCGCCGGGACGCCGCCCGTGCTATTCTCGGCCGGCGGCGACGGCCTGTTCATCGCCTGGGACCTGGCCGCCCGGCGCGCGACGCGGGTCCTCGGCCTGAACGGGAAGAGCCCCAAGACCAGGGAGGCACGGCTGCGGCTCGTGATGGACGGCCCTGATCGCGAAGGTGCGATCATGGCGATGGTCCCCTCGCCGTCCCGCGGCAGCCTCCTGTTCTCCGACTACCGCTCCTGCGTCTACGAGGTCGTCCTCGCGGCGCCGTGCTCCGACTGGTGGGCGGGCCGCGAGGCGCCCGCGGGAACGGCGGCGTCGACGTGCCTCAAGCCGCTGCTCGACCGCAAGGCGTTCTGCGCCGCCCCCGACCGCGCCGTCACCGGCCCCGCCGTGGCCTTCCTGCGGCTGGCCGACGATCCCGTCCGCCCGGGAGGGTTCCTCGGCGTGGGCTCGAGCGGCACCTTCCGCCTCGTCCGCCGCGGGGACACGATGCCTTGGCGGGAGTTCCCCGGGGCCGCGCGACGCGGCGATCAGCTGGTCGATGCCGTCGTCGATGGACCCCTCCACCTCGTGCTCACCGGCTCGCGCGGCGGCCAGCTCCTGCTCTACGAGATCCGCGGCGACGCCGACTCGCCCGACATCGTGCTCGCCGACCGGCTCTGACGTCGACGCCGCTTCCCAAGCCTCCCCACAAGTGACATAGTCCCGCGCCATGAAGGCGGTCCTGCTCGCCGCGGGCATGGCCACGCGACTCCGTCCCTTGACCGACGACCTGCCCAAGTGCCTGCTTCCGGTGGCCGGCAAGCCCATCCTGCGCCGGGCGATGGACACCCTCCTGGCCTGCGGGATCGACGAGTTCGCGCTGGTCACCGGTTTCCTGGAACAGAAGATCCGCGATGCCGTGGGAGGGTGGTACCCAGGTCTGCGGGTGGCCTGGTTCACCAACCCCGACTACGCCACCACCCAGAATGGACCCTCGCTCCTCGCCGCCCGGCCCGCCCTGGACGGCCGCGCGTTCCTCATGCTCGACGCCGACATCGTCTTCGAACGCGGCGTGATCGAGGCCGTGCTCCACGCCCCGTGGCCCAACTGCCTCGCCCTGCGCCGCGCCCGCGACCTGGGCGAAGAGGAAATCAAGGTCGAGCTGGACGGGCGCGGCCGCGTCCGCCGGATCGACAAGCCCGTCCCCGTCGCGGTCGCGGCCGGAGAATCGATCGGGATCGAGCGCTTCTCCGCGGCGGCCTCGCGCGTCCTCTTCGCGACCCTCCACGAGCGGGTCGTGGGCCGCGGCCTGGGCAACGAGTGGTACGAGAAGTCGTTCGAGCAGATGATCGAGCGGGGCGAGGCGGAGATCCACGTCGTCGATGTCACCGCCAGCTATTGCGCGGAGATCGACACCCCGGAGGACCTCGCCGTCGCCGATCGCGTCGTGCGCGAGCGCGAGTGCGGCGCGGAGCACGCGCCGTGAACCTCTTCTCCATCCGCAGGGGCTTCGACGGCATGACCGGTGCGCTCATGCGCACCTGCGCCCGCCTGCCGTTCTCGCCCAACACGTGGACCGTCATCGCCTGGGTCTGGGCCATCGTCGCCGCCGTCGTCTACGTCCTGGGTTGGCACTGGGCCGGCATGGCCCTGCTCGGCCTCCGCGGTCTGGCCGACCATGTCGACGGCTACGTCGCCCGTCGGCGCGGCGAGACCTCCATCCTGGGCGGCGTCCTGGACGAGATGGGCGACCGCTACCTCATCGGCATCTGGGTCGTCTTTGTCGGTTTCCACCTCGCTCCCCGCTGGCCGCACCTGCCGTACGTCTGCGCGTTCGCCGTCTCCGGCGCCTTCTGCAACGCCTTCATCAAGAACTGCCTGTACGTCGAATCGCAGGACACGACCCGCGAGAACGGGAAGCTGACCCACCCCCTGGACAAGGTCGGGATGTTCGGCTCGGCCGAGTTCCTGATTTACTTCGGCATCCCGACCCTCTTCGCCGCCGCGTTCGGCGTCGAATGGCCGGTCGTCGCCGGCATCTGGGCCACCGCGGTCCTGTCGCACGTCTCGCTTTTCCAGCGCATCGCCTTCATCGCCCGGCACTACGGGCGCAAGGCAGGCACCACCCGCCCCGCGCCCGCACTGGACCCGGACGGGAAGGCCGCGCCGGGCGTCGGCACGAACCGCGGCAGGGCTTCCACTCCCGCCGGCGCGACCCCGGAGGGCTAGGGTGCAAGGCCTGCTCCTGGCCGGCGTGCGGCTTCCCGACGGCGCCCCCGCCGCGGCCCTGCGCGTCGCCGGTCTGTCTCTGCTCGAACGCGCGCTCTTCGTCGCCCGCGACGCCGGCGTGACGTCCGCGATCGTCGTGGCGGACCGTTCGCTGCACGCCGGGCTCCGTTCGGCCGTCCGGCGCAAGGACCTCCGCGTGGACCTCGACTTCGCCGATCCCGCCGCGGAGCAGGACCGCATCCGCCAGGAGCTCGCGGCCGGCGGACCCGTCGCCGTGCTGCAAGCGGACGTCGCGCACACCCGCCACGCCTCGCCCCTGCTCAAGAACGCCCGGCCGGGCGATGTCCTGGTCGACGAACACCCGGCGCCCGAGGGCGTCCCGGAGGATCTGCGCCTGGCCGGCGATCGGGCCTGGCCGGGTCTGGCCGTGCTGGGGCCGGATCGGCTGGACGGGCTCCTGGTCGCCGTCGCCCGCGCTCCGGCACACGGCGCCGCCCCGATGCTCGAGGCCGAGCTTTCGGCCGGCCGCGCCCGCGCCGTGCCCGTTCCGGGTCTCGCCTGGCAGGCGGTTCGCGGCGCCGAGGATGCGAAGGCCGCCCGGCGGATGCTGTTCCGGTCGCTCGTCAAGCCGGCCGACGGCTGGATCTCTCTCCACCTCAACCGGCCGATCTCGCTGTCCGTCTCGCGCCTGCTGGTGGGCCTGCCGGTCCACCCCAACCACCTCAGCATCCTCGTTTTCGCCATCAGCATGGCAGGGTGCGCGTGCGTCGCCTGGGGCGATCACTACTGGCTCCCCATCCTCGGTGCGTTCCTCGTCCAGTGGGGCTCGATCCTCGACGGCTGCGACGGCGAGCTGGCCCGATTGCGCTACCAGGGCTCGCTGCTCGGCGCCTGGCTGGACAACGCGGGCGACGACCTCACCACCGTCGTCTACTCGGTCGCCGTGGCCGTCAACCTCGCGCGCTTCGACCACTCACCCCTGTGGACGTGGGTGGGCGCGGCCACGGCGGTGTTCGCCCTGGTCGCCATCGCCGTGTCCTACTCCTACATCGTGTCGATCGGCAGCGGCTGCGTCCAGGATTTTCCGAGCAACATCGAGCGCGCCGCAACCGCGCAGACGCCGCTGCGCAAGCTCTGGGGCTTCATCGCCTACCTGTCCAAGCGCGACACGATGGACCTCATCTTCCTTGGCCTCACGGTGCTGGGCCTCCTCGAGATCATCTCTACGCTGTTCTTCCTGGGCGCCGCGGCGACCTGCTTCGTGTTCGTGAAGAGGCGGCTGGAAATGCGCCGCGAGGCCACGGCGGGCGTGCCGCCGAGCTGCGACGAAGCGTAGCCCCGTCGGTAGGGGAGTCACGCAGCGACGGGAAGCCCGCGCAGCGGGCGTGTCGCCGCAAGTGCTCCCGCGAGGTCTACCGGCCGGTGCTGGCGACGGCGGCAGGGCGGGCCAGGTCGGACACCATGCGGCGCCGGCCCGTGAACAGGCGCGTGAAGGCTCGCTTGAGGGCCGACATGTTCTCGTCGGAGAGATTGCCCATGGTGGCGATCTGGAAGTGGTTCTTGTCCCCGCCGATGCCGTAGAGCAGGAAGAGCCCCTGCCCTTCCATGTACTTCGAAATCTCCGTGCAGGTGAACCCCGGCGGGAGGTCGAAGTTGCAGACGACCCAGGAACGATAGCTCGGGTCGACGCGCGCCGGCGCGCCCAACTCGCCCAGGTGCGCGGCGAGGTCCTGCATCTGGCGGCGGATACGGCGATGATGGGCGTCGATGCCGATGCTCTTCAAGTGCAAGCACGCCGCCCGCAGGGCAGCGTGCAACGCCACCGGCTGGCCGAAGCGCGGCTCGCGCAGCTTCGACTGCTTGTCGAACTCGGCCACCAGGTCGAGGGAGGAACCGCGGGGGCGCCCTGCCGCCCGCAGCCGTTCCACCGCCGTGGTCCTGGTGAACACCATCCCCAGCCCGGGATGCGCCATGATCGCCTTCGAGGACGAGGCCGACGCCAGGTCGACCTGGGCCGCCTCGAGGTCGATCGGATACGCGTAGGCGCTGGAGACGCAATCCGCGGCCACCATCAGGCCGTGGCGCTTGCACGTCCGGCCCACCTCGACCAGCGGGTTGACGAGACCGGCCCGCGTCTCGTGGCTCACGAAGAAGACCCACGTCACGCCGGGATCGGCCGCCAGAGCGTCTTCCACGAGCCGCGGATCCATCGGCTCCTCGACCGGCAGCCGCAGCACCTCGTGCTCGACCCCGCATTCGGTCGCCTGCGTCACGAGCCGCTCGCCGAAGTACCCGTTGCTGACGATCAAGCCGCGCCCGAGGCGCGACAGGGCGAGGAGGCAGACGTCGTTGGCCCCGGTGCCCGTGCTGGCGAACATCGTGACATGCCAGTCGCCCGGAGTCCGGATCCCGATGAGATCCTTGAGGTCCTGCTGGTTGTCCGCGAACATGGTGCGGAATGCATCCTGCCGGTGATAGTTCGCCGGCGGATCGGCCATGTACTCGGAAACCACACGAGGAACTTCGAGCGGGCCGGGGGTGAACAGGACTGGTTTCGCGCGATTCACGTGTTCCTCCTGTCGTACAAGAACCACAGTGTGAATCCGGGATACACCATACGACGCCACACCAAGCACGGCCGTCACCGTGCCGCAACGCCCCAGGAACTACGAGGCCCCATTACACTTCCACGGGACCGTTCGCAAGTCCCGTGACGGCCGCTGGCTCCCCCGCTTCCATTCACCAACCCGCCGGCCCCACCGCCTAGCAAGCGGTGGGCCACTGTCCTCCCAGCCCCCGACCCCCGACCCCCAGCCCCCTCTTGCCCCCATCCCCCCCCCACCCCCGACCCCCGCCAGTTGACACGCCGGCGGGCGGCAGCCTAGTTTCCCTCCCGACTCGAGCCGACGGCTCGGTCGGGTGATCGGATGTCCTGGCGGCCCTTCGTCCCCGGCTTTTTCACCACGATCAACCTCCTCGGCGGTGTGGTTGCGATCTGCTTCTGCATCGATGGGCGGCCGTTCGAGGCCGGCCTCGCCATCCTCTTCGGCTACTTCCTGGGCGACATCCCGGACGGGTGGATCGCCCGCCGGCTGGGCGTGTCCTCCCGCTTCGGCGCCGAGTACGACACGATCGCCGACCACCTGTCCCATGTGGTCGCGCCCGCCGCCATCGTCTACACGGTCTATCGCGGCGCCGGCCTCGTCCCCGAGCCCTGGCAGCAAGTGCTGGCCGTCGCCCTCGCGGCCTCGATCATCGTGGCCGCCTCCCTCCGCCATGCCCAGCATGCGGTGGCGGGCCTGGACGGCAAGGGTGTCTGGATCGGATTGCCCCGCAGCGTCCTGGGGTTCATGGCCGTCGGCTACTGCAACGCGATCGTCGTACCGTGCGCGCCGGGAGGTTTGTGGTGGGGCGTCGGCCTGATCCCGCTCGCCTCGCTCGCCGCGCTGACGAGATGGCCGTTCCCCAGCCACCACATCCGCCGTGCGCACTTCTGGTACGCGCGTCTGTTCATCGTCGCCTTCTTCGTCGTGACCTTCGGGCTGCTGGCGTTCGAGCCGCGGTTCCTGTTCGACATCCTCTTCGCGGCGATGGCGACGTATTCGCTGGCGGCCTGGACGTCGCTCACGCGGGAGGAGCGCCAGGAGTTCCGGCAGGCGATGGCGGCAGACCGCCCGCGAGCGGAAGGCGGGCACTGACCTACCAATCGCGCGGTCCGTGACGACGTGTCAGCCTTCTCCGGACCGGGTGGGGAGAGGTGGAGAGGTCGGCTGGAGAGGTGGGGAGGTCGGGGTAGTGGTTCAGCGGACGGCGCGCTGGTCGCGGGCGAAGACGGGCTGCGGCGACCGGGAGCCGTGCGACGGCGCGGGTCGCTCGATCTCGAGCGTGGTGATTTCGGAGAGCTGCTCGACCTTGCGGCCCTCGAACGGCGTCTCCATGAAGGCGGCGATGATCTTGCGGTTGGTCTCGACGCCGGACCGCAGCGCCAGGCAGAGCACGTTGGCGTTGTTGATCGTCCGCGCCCCCCGCGCGTCGTCCTCGGTCACGCACCGCGCCGCGTAGATCCCGCGGAACTTGTTGGCCGCGATCGACATGCCGATGCCGGTCGAGCACAGGAGGACGCCGATGCGGTCCTTCTTGCGCTGGATCGCGCGGCAGACGACGCGAGCCGAGTCGATCCAGTACAGGTCGGGGCCGGAAACGGCGGGGACGACGATGCCGAATCGCGAAAGAGTCTGGACGTACGCGGCAATCTCCTCGGACGCGTGATGGTCGTACCCCAACGCGATCCACTTGCCGAGATGATTGCCGAGCTGACGGATCATGGCTGCCTCCCATCGGCGTGCCGGACGTCGCCCGTCCGCTCCGCTCGAGACGCCCCCGCCCGCCTGCCGAGGACCCGGCCCAGGGCCTGTTCCAGTCCGGCTACGTCCTCGTCCGACAGATCCCCGATCGTGCTCACCTGGAAATGCGAATGGTCGCCGGGAATGCCGTAGAGCAGGTAGTATCCTTCCGCTTCCATGCGGTTGCTGAACTCCGGATACTCCATTCCGCGCGGCAAGTCGAAATTCACGACGACCCCCGAACGGTAGGCCGCCGGCAGCAACGGGCGCAGCCCCATCCGCCCCAGGCAGGCCTCGAGGTCCTCCATCTGCCGCCGGATGCGCGCGAAATGGTTCACGATGCCCACCCGCTTCAGGTGCAGACACGCCGCGTGGAGCGCCGCGTGCAACGCCACCGGCTGGGCGAAGCGCGGCTGCCCGTCCCGCCGCTGCTTGGCAAACTCCGCCATCAGGTCCAGGTAGTACCCGCCGGGCGCCGGCATGGCCGCGAGTCGCTCCGCCGCCTCGAGGCGCGTGAACACGATCCCGATCCCCGGCACCGCCATCAACGCCTTCGCGGACGACGTCACCGCCAGATCGAGCCCCGCGGCCTCGAGGTCCAACGGATACGCGTACGCCGCCGAGACCACGTCCGCCCCCACGAACAGGCCGCGTCCACGGCACAGCCGCCCAAGCTCCACCAGCGGATTCGCCAGCCCCGCCCGCGTCTCGTGCGCCACGAAGAAGACCCAGCGCACCTGAGGCCGACCGGACAGGAACGAGTCCAGCGCCGCGGGATCGACCGGCCGGTCGTCCGGCGCGTCGAAGACCTCGTGCGCCAGCCCGCTCTGCCGCGCCTGGTCGACGAGTCGCGCGCCGAAGAAGCCGTTGCGCACGATCACCCCGCTGCCCGCACGCGACAGCGCCGACAGGCAGGCCTCGTTCGCCCCCGTCCCCGTGGTCGCCAACAGCGTCGCGAACGTCTCCTCGGGACGACGAAGCCCGACCAACTCCTTGAGGTCCGACTGCGTCCGCCGGAACATCTCGCCGAAGCCGCCTTGCCGATGGTAGTTGCAGGGAGGGTCCGCAAGGTAGTCCGCGACCAGCGGCGGAATGCGCACCGGACCGGGTGTGAACAGCGTCAGTTTCGCTCGAGCCATCACCGTCTCCGCGCTCGACAGGTCACGCCGGCGGAAGGACCACTCCCACCCTCGCCCTCTCGCGTGCCGGCGCCTCGCGAACGCCCTCCCACTTCCCCGAGCCCAACAGCGCCGTCGCGGCCCGCAGCGCCTGTGGCGTGTCCACGTCGATCCACGGCTCGCCCGTCACGCCGACCGCCCGCATCCGGTCCCCCGCGCACAACTTTCTCACGCCGTCCGACAAGGAGCAATCCCCTCGCTCGGCGTAGGCATCGCTCAACGCCCCGATCAACGCCGGCGTCACGCGGAAGACCCCGCAGTCGATCCCGTCGTAGTCCGCCAGCTCCTTCCCGATCGCCACGATGCGGTCGCCCTCGCGCCGCACCTTCGTTGCATCATCGATATCGAACACGCCGGCCACGTCGCCGTCCACGACGAGCTGGCACGAGGCGTCCGAGGCCGGGATCCGGCACAACCCCCGCACCATCCCGGGACCGTACAGGTGATCGGACATGGACAGGATGCACGGCTGGTCGACGCTCTTCGCCGCCGCCAGCACCGACACCCCGTTCGACTTCTCCCACTCCCGGTTCTCCACCACCTCGACCCGAATCCCATCCTCTCCCGCGAGCGCCCGGCGAATCCTGTCTCCCTGGAACCCCACCACCACCACGGCCTCGGTCAAGCCCGCCCCGCGGAAGGCCGACAACACGTGCCGGATCATCGGCCGACCGCCCACCTTCACCAACGGTTTCGGAACGCCCGAGCCGTCCGCCAGCCGCGAGCCGAGCCCCGCAGCCAGGATGATTCCGCGCCGCACCGTCATGCCAGCCTCCCGCGTTCCTCCGGCCCGACCGCCGTCAATTCGCCACCGCCCTGTCGCGTCGACGCCCCAGTGTGAATTTCACGCACACCATTCGCTACAACACTCAGCCACGACGCCTTCCGGGCAGTCCGTACCGGAAGTCGCCGCGATCTACCACCGTTCCGGGACCCGTCTCAAGTCCCGTGACTCCGGTCGAGCCCCGTGCGCCCCCCCCAACGACCGGCGACGCGGCGGCCAGTGCAAGGGCCGGGCCAGCCGGAATTCTTGAGCCGTGGCACGGCGTGTGCTAACGACGCGCGACGTTCGTCGCCCGCCGACCGTGCCGGGCTCCCACGAGCCCCCGCACGGAGAGCGCGGCCTCCCAGGCTCCCGCCGCCAGACGGAGCCGGAAAGGTGAACCGCCATGGAGAAGCCGGCCAAGATCCAACCCGCTACCGGGAAACTCGGCGTTCTGCTCGCCGGTCTGGGCGCCGTCTCCACGACCTTCGTCGCCGGAGTCGCCCTGTGCCGGAAGAGGCTCCGCCGCCCCTTCGGCTCCCTCACCCAGCTCGGCACCATCCGCCTGGGCAAGCGCACCGACGGCCGCTCCCCGGCGGTCCGCGACTTCGTCCCCCTCGCCTCGCTCGAGGACCTGGTCTTCGGCGCCTGGGACTGCTTCCCCGACGACGCCCATCAGGCCGCCACCAAGGCCGGCGTCCTCACCAAGGAGGACATCAGCCTCTGTGCCGACGAGCTCCGCGCCCTGCGACCGATGAAGGCCGTCTTCTCCCGCGACTACGTCCGTCGCCTCGACGGCCCGCACGTCAAGCAGGGCAAGAACAAGATGGAGCTGGCCGAACAGCTCATCGAGGACATCCGGAACTTCACCAGGGAGAACCACACGGCGCGCAACGTCCTGGTCTGGTGCGCCTCCACCGAGATCTTCCTCAAGCCGACCGCGGCCCACCAGAGCCTCGCCGCCTTCGAGAAGGCCCTCACGGAGAACGACCCGACCATCGCCCCCAGCATGGTCTACGCCTACGCCGCCCTTCGCGCCGGCGTGCCCTTCGCCAACGGCGCGCCCAACCTCACCGTCGACATCCCCGCCATCTGGGAGCTGGCCCGCCGCGAGAACCTCCCCGTTGCCGGCAAGGACTTCAAGACCGGCCAGACCCTCATGAAGACGATTCTCGCCCCGGGGTTCAAGGCCCGCATGATCGGCCTCACCGGCTGGTTCTCCACCAACATCCTGGGCAACCGCGACGGCGAGGTTCTGGACGACCCCGACTCCTTCAAGACCAAGGAAGAGAGCAAGCTCTCCGTCCTGGACACGATCCTCCAGCCCGAACTCCACTCCGAGCTCTACGGCAACTTCCACCACAAGGTCCGCATCAACTACTATCCCCCCCGCGGGGACAACAAGGAGAGCTGGGACAACATCGACATCTTCGGCTGGCTCGACTACCCGATGCAGATCAAGATCAACTTCCTCTGCCGCGACTCCATCCTCGCCGCCCCCATCGTCCTGGACCTCGCCCTGTTCATGGACCTCGCCCAGCGCGCCGGCTTCCACGGCATCCAGGAGTGGCTCTCCTTCTACTTCAAGAGCCCGATGGTGCCCCCCAAGCTCTACCCCGAGCACGACCTCTTCATCCAGCTCATGAAACTCAAGAACACCCTACGCTGGCTCAAGGGCGAAGAGCTGATCACCCACCTGGGCAACGAGTACTACGACTGAGGGACTGGGGAAGGGGGGAAGGGGGACAAGAGGGGGTCGGGGGCTGGGGGTCGGGGGTCGGCAGGACAGGAAACGGGGGAGACGCGGTCAGCGGATCGCTGGCGGCATGTCGCTGACCCGTTCCGGGTCGTCGTCGTCCCGTGCGACGAACCAGCCGGCCGGCCCGCCGAAGAGCAGCAGGTTCCCACCGACCACGCCGACTCCCGCCGCCTCAAGATCCGTCACCTCGTAACGCGCCGCCTCCCACACCGCGCCGTCTCCGTCCCGCACCACGTACAAGACGTCGTACCCGTATTCGCCCGGCTGCTCCACCCGCACCGCGCGCCACCCCCCGCCGGGCCTCGCGCACAGCTCGTACCCCTCCACCGGAGCGCGTCCCGGCAGCGCCACCTCCCCCGCCCCCGGCACGTCCACCACCAACGGCAGGTCCGCGGCATTCGCCGCGCTGACGCCGACCTCCTTCGCCCGACTCTGGTGGGCGTGGCGGGAGTCGTGAGTCGTGAGTCGTGAGTCGTGAGTCTCGGGCCCGGATCCCGCCACGCGCTCACACGCCCACTCCGCCGGTTCCCCCCCCAACGCCTCCACCCCGTAGGGCGAGCGCATGACCCAACGGATTGGCGGCTCCCCGACGCACGCGATGCCGTCGCCCACTTCCCGCTCGACCGGCGCCGGCAGCGCAATCGGTTCGATCCCCACCACGACGTCCGGTTCCTCCCCCTCCCCCGCCCCGATCACCTCGACGACCGGCCTGCCCCCCTGGCCACTTCGCAACGCTCCGTACTGCAGCCGATCCTCGGGATACGCCGCCTCCACGCCGAATGCCGCGACCAGCGCATCGAGGATCGCCGGCTCGCGCATCAGCTCCTCGACCGGTCGCGCCCCCACCGCGATGAGCTGCCCGCTCTCCACGTCCAGCACGGACAAACTGCGCTCCTCCCCCAGCGTCCGATCCAACGCCACCCAGTCCGTGCACCCCACCCACGCCGCGCGCGACCACCCGCCGCCCAGGAGCAGCTCACGCGGCTCCGCGACCCCGCGGAGGTCGACGAGCCGCAGCCCATCCGCCTCCCCCGTCACCGCCATCACCGGCGTCGCCCCGCCCCCCGGCACGGCCGGCCGCGGACACCCCATGCAGGCCAAGCCCACCGCCACCGCCCACCTGATCTCCGCCATCCTCCCTCCCTTCCCCCTCTTGGCGTGCTTTGCCTCTTGGCGCTCTTCGCGCGAAATCCGGAGCGGTTGCTCCCGACCGCCCATCCGAGCCAAGCTCTCCACATGCGCATCATCCTCAGCAACTGCCCGCCCGACAAGGCCGACGAGATCGCCGGACGCCTCGTGGACGAACGTCACGCCGCGTGCGTCAACGCCATCCCCGGGGTCCGTTCGACCTATCGCTGGAAGGCGAAGGTCGAGCACGATCCCGAGACGACGCTGCTGGTCAAGACCTCCGCCGCGGCGCTCGACCGCTGTGTCGCGCGGTTGCGCGAGCTGCACCCCTACGAGATCCCCGAGATCGTCGTGCTCACGCCCGACGTCGCGGCCTCGTTCGCGCCGTACGTGGAGTGGGTGCGCGGGGAGACCGGCGCCGAAGGGATGCCGACCGGCGCCTGAAGGCGCCGGCAAGACCGCAAGGCCCGCTTCCGTCACGGCGCATCCGCTCCCTGCGGTCGCGGTTCCGTTGGCGTTGCTGCTCCGTCATCGGTGTCCATCGGTGTCCATCGGTGGTTTCTTTCCCCGCTCTCTGCTACATCCCGCCGCAGGAGGGAACGATGATCGGCATGACGCATCGCGTGGTCGCCCGGACCCTGCTCCCGGCGGTTCCTCTCGCCTTCGCCCTGCTCGGCACGCTCGGCTGCGCGCAGCAGGCCGACACTCCGTACATCCCGCCGCCGGGTTGCCCCACCCTGCGTCCGCAGTGCGGCGACGGGTGCGTGGATCGGTCCACGGGCGAGGAATGCGACGACCGCAACCGCCTTCCGGGCGACGGCTGCAACGCCGACTGCCGACGCGAGGTTTCTCCCGACGCCGACGCGCACGCGGATGCCGACGGAGCTGCCGACGCCGACGCGGAGACGGGCGCCGATGCGGATGCCGATGCCGATGCCGATGCCGACGCCGACACCGACGTTCACGCCGACGACGCCGCCCCGCCCCCCGACGACGGCGGTTCCGACGGCACGACCTGCCCGGAGTCCCCTTGCCGACTCCTTCCCGACTGCGGCTGCCCCGCCGGCCAGAAGTGCACGGCGGACCCGTCCATGCTGGACCTGCTCCTCCTGGTGAAGGAATGCGGCCCCGCCGGCTCGCTCACGTCGACCGACTCGTGCACCAGCGACTCGCAGTGCGCCCCGGAAACGATCTGCCGGCCGCTCTTCAGCCTTGCGGGAGGCACGGACCGGATGTGCGCCGATTTCTGCAACGTGGAGGCCGACTGCGCCGACCCGGGCTCCGTCTGCGTCTCGGCCACCGAGCTGATCTCCGGACCCGGCATGTGCTCGCACTCCTGCTCGCCGATCACCAACTCCGGCTGCCCGTCCGGCACCTCGTGCCAGATCCTCGTCCTCAGCTCGACCTACCAGAACCTCACCGACTGCACCGCGGACGTCGGCTCCGGCGCCCCGCACTCGACCTGCTCCGGCACCGAGTGCCGTCTCGGCACCTTCTGCGCCGACACCGACGGCGACGGTCTCGGCAACGAGTGCATCCAGTGGTGCCTCTACCCCGGTGGCTCGTGTCCGTCCGGCGACACCTGTCGCGAGTTCACCGACGCCTACCTCGACCCCGCCCCGTTGCTCATCGACGGCACCGAGTACGGCTTCTGCTACGGTGCGTAATCCCTTCCCCCCCCTCTGCTTCCTCCTCGCCGCAGCCTGCACTCCCGGCCCCGCGCCCCGCCGCTACCGCCCGCTCGAGCCCCCGACCGACGCCCCGCTCGCCGCCCTGGTCGACCCGTTCGTCGGCACCGCCAACGACGGCCAGACGCTCCCGGGCGCCGTCGTGCCCTGGGGCATGGCCTCGCCCAGCCCCCACACGACGCTGCGCGACCCGTTCACCTTCCTCGACGGGCCGGCCAACGCCGGCTACCTCCACGGCGAGCCGCTGATCCGCGGCTTCGGCCAGACCCACCTGAGCGGCGTCGGCTGCCCCGACCTCGGCGCCCCCGTCCTGGTCCCCATCGTCGGCTCGACCCCCGGGTTCACCGAGGACACCTACGCTTCGGCCTACACGGGCGAGCACGCCCATGCCGGCTACTACGCCGTCTCCCTCACCGGTCCCGGCGTCGACGTCGAGCTGACCGCGACGTCCCGGGTCGGCCTGCAGCGTTTCTGGTTCCCCGATCGCGACGACGCCGCGGTGCTGATCGATGTCGGTCGCAGCCTGAGCTGGCGTACCAACGCCGGACGCATCCGGGTCGTCTCGACCACCGAGGCCGAGGGCTCCGTCGAGCTGGGCCTGTTCTGCGCGCGGCCGAACCACCCCGTGCTCCACTTCGTCGTGCGCTTCGATCACCCGGCCTTCTGGGCCGGCACCTTCACGAGCGAGAGCTTTTCCGGCGCGACCGACGCGGAAGGCGACGCCGGGGCGTTCTTCCGCTTCCGCGCGCGCGCGGGCGACCCGCTCGTCGCCGCGGTCGGCCTTTCCTGGGTCGGCGTCGACGGCGCGCGCGCGGCGCTGGATCGCGAGGTCGGCGCGCGCTCCTTCGACGAGCTGCACGACGACGCCGGCCGAGCCTGGCAGGCCGTGCTCGAACGCGTCCGCGTCCGGGGCGACGAGACGTCCACGCGTCGTTTCACGACCGCCCTCTATCATGCGTTGCTCCACCCGAGCCTGGCGAGCGACGTGGGCGGCGACTACCCGCTCGGGGGCGGCGCCGTCGGACACCTCGCGACCGGCGACCGCTACACGGTGTTCTCGATGTGGGACACGTACCGCACGGTCCATCCCCTGCTCACCCTGCTCTATCCCGAGCGCCAGGCCGAGATGTTGCGCACGCTGGAGTCGTTGACCGCCGCGACGGGCGCTCCGCCGCGCTGGGAGCTGATCGGCGAAGACGTGGACATGATGGTCGGCGACCCGCTCGCCATCGTCGTCGCCGATTCGTGGACCAAGGGCCTCGCCGGCGTCGAGCTCGACGCGCTCTACCTGCGCCTGGCCGCCGCCGCCCGCGACCCCACCCACCGGGCCGGCCTCGTCTCCTACGAAACGCTCGGCTACGTCCCGATGGAGGAATCTTCCGACGTCTGGGGCCCCGTCTCCACGACGCTCGAGTACGCGCTCGCCGACTCGGCGCTCGCGGCGCTGGCCGGGGCTGCCGGACGGTCCGGCGAGGCGACCGAGTTCGCCGCCCGCGCGCAATCGTGGCGGAGCCTCTTCGACCCCGCGACGGGGCTCTTGCGCCCGCGCAACGCCGACGGGTCGTGGTTCGAGCCGTTCGACCCCGACGCGCTCGACGGCTCGTCGTTCCAGCCGCGCTCCGGGGGCCCGGGCTACGTGGAAGGCTCCGCGTGGCAGTACGCCTTCTTCGTGCCGCACGACATTCCGGGACTCGTCGCGTTGCACGGCGAGGCCGCCTTCGTTTCGCGGCTGCAGGCGATCTTCGACTCGGGACGTTTCGCGATGTGGAACGAGCCGGACCTGGCCGATCCGTACCTCTTCGACTACGTCCCGGGAAACGCCTTCCGCACCCAGCTCGCCGTGCGCGACGCGATGGGCCGCTTCTTCGGGGACGGCCCCGCCGGGCTTCCCGGCAACGACGACGCCGGGACCCTTTCGGCGTGGTACGTCTTTTCCGCGATGGGCTTCTACCCCGACGCTCCGGGCAGTTCGCGGTACGCCCTGGGCAGCCCCCTCTTCGATCGCATCGAGCTGGACTTGTCGCCCGCTGCGCCCGGCAGCCGCACGTTCGTCGTCGACGCGCTCGGCAACGGCCCGGATCGGCCGTACGTCGCCTCCGCGGAGCTGAACGACGTTCCGCTGACCGAGCCCTTCCTCGAGCACGGCGACATCGTGGCCGGCGGAGTCCTCACGCTGCACATGTCCGCGACGCCGGGCGGCTGGTAGGACACGTCGGTTCCGACGCTCCAACGCTCCAACGCGCCAATGCTCTACATGGGTGGGCCGACGTAGGTGCCGGGCGGGACGAGGAAGTACACGTCGCGCGTGTCGAGGAGCGTGACCGAGTCGCCGAGCACCTGGACCTGGGCGCGGAAGAGCTGCGGCTCGGGGGTCGGCTCGACCGTCGTGTTCGGGAGGGGCACGATGTCGAAGCAGACGATCGTGCCCGGGAGGACGTCGCTGAACTGGTCGGGATGCCCGTCGGCGTCGGTATCGACCGCGGTCAGTCCGGCGGCGCAGATCCGGGTCGGATCGCGCGGGTCGGCGACGCCCCCCGTGCGGTTCGCCTCCAGGTAATCGACGAAGATCGTCGCGTCCGTCGTGTCCGTGGGCCCCTCATCGACGTCCACGGCGACCGCGGTGATGTCCATCACCACCTGGCCCGCCAGGGTCTCGATCGCATGGACGACCTGGTCCCCGATCCCGGTCCCGTCGCTCGCGATCTCGAAGGCCAGCGGGTTGCCGGCGACGTCCACGGAGCCGGTCGCGTTGCAGGTATCGACGAGCCCCTGGAACATCTCGTCGCGGTCGCCCACGCTGCCCTGCGAGCTGATCCCGACGAAGCGGGCGTGGATCGTGTTGAGCGCCGCGGTCATGGTGGCGAAGACGGGGGTGGTGCAGACCGCCAGCCCTTCGCCGTAGAACGGCTCGTCGCCCGCAAGCACGATGATCGGCACGGCTCCGGGCCGGAAGCAGGGCCAGCCGATCCCCGAACGGCCGGCCGGGCAAACGGTGTGCGAAACGCGGTCGGCCCGCCAGTCGTCGTCGGGGCCGGTTTCGTCGTCCGTGGCGATCAGCCACGCCGCCGCGAGGTACGGCTCGTGCGTCCCGTTGCACACGGGGGTGTCGCGGATCGTCTCCAGGGCAGTCTGCGTGAGCGCCGGGTTCTCGTCGATCGTCTGGTCGCACCGCAGGCCCACGGCGGTCCCGCCGCTGCTGCACGAGGCGATCTTCGGGCAGATGTCCAGATCCCCCGCTCCGAATGCCACGTCCGGGATGATCGCGTCCACGGCCGGCACGATCGTCGTGCTCAGCGCATCCGTCAGGTTCACGATCTCCCCGCGCATGGAGGCCGAGCGATCGAGCATGAAGAACACGTCGGCCATCCGGATCGAGGTGCCGAAGACCAGGGTGTCGCGCACGGGATCCGGCGGACCCTCGTAGGGCATCACGAACACGAAGTTCCCCCGCGCGTGCGGACTGTCCGCCGGGTCCGTCGGGTCCGTTCCGCTCGCCACCTCCACCACGTCCGGCGCGCCGTCCCCGTCCGTGTCCGGCTCCGTCGGGTCCGTCCCCGCGGCACGCTCTTCCGCGTCCGAAAGCCCGTCGTTGTCGGAATCCAGGTCGCGGAAGTCCGGGATGTAGTCCCCGTCGCTGTCCCTCGGCGGCGTCGACAGGTCCGTGTCTCCCGCCTCGTCCGCGTCGCCGATTCCGTCGCCGTCCGAGTCCAGGTCCAACCCGTCCGGCGTCGTGTCTCCGTCGGTGTCGCCGTACGCCTCGTCGGCGTCCGCGATGGTGTCGCCGTCGGCGTCGGTCGCGACGTACCCGTCCTCCCGCCACGTTTCGGTCCCGTCCGACCCCGTCTCGCCGTCACCCGCGCCGTCCCGCACCTCCACCCGCGCGTCGCCCGGCTCATCGCCGCCGTTCGGCGAGCAGGCCGCCGCCGCCGCCGCCAGCAAGGCCATTGCCAACAAGCTTCGAGTCATGCGGATCCTCCCTCCATGTGATGTCACGCCTGGCGGCGGAATGAAAAAGCTAAAACATGCAACGGGAAATCTACAACGAGCCGGGCTCGGCGACAATGCAGACGGCAAGACCGGAGGTGTGAGACGAGAGATGATGTTATCCACTCGGCAATTCCGGTTCGTCATTTCGCGTTGCTGCCGTGCCCGGCCCGTTTGATATCGCCAGTTGCACGTTCTAGCGTTTTCATTGCCTCGCTCGGGTCATGCTCGGAAATGAGCACCCATCCGCGGGATGCCGCCTCCTCGAGGAGCGCGCGCTTCTCCTCCAGCGTCACGAGGGGTTCGTTGTCGTAGGCCATGATCCACGGCAGGCGCAGGTGCGACCACACCGGCACGAGGTCGGCGAGGAAGAGGTACGGCCCGCCGTCCGCCTCCACCAGAGGAAGCTGCAGGCCCGGCGTGTGCCCGCGGAGCGCGCGCACGGCCACGGCCCCGCCCAGCGACGCCGAGCCATCGACCGGGTTCACGCGGCCCGAGGCCTCGAGGAGCGCGACGTGGTCCGCCCGGAACGACCCCGCATCCTTCGCCGTCGGGGAGCGTGCCCAGGCCAGGTGCGAGGCCTGCACGTGGTGGCGCGCGGCGGGGAAGGCCAGCGTGAGTTTCCCTGCGGCGTCGCGTTTCGCGAGCCCGCCCGCGTGATCGAAGTGCAGGTGCGTGAGGACGACGTCGGTGACGGAGTCGGGGTCGAAGCCTGCGTCCCGCAGCAGCGCGCGGGCGTCCGCCCCCCGCGGCCGGATGTCGTAGAGGTCGAGCTGTTTCGGGCTCCAATCCCGGCCCAGCCCGCAATCGAGCAGCCACAGCCGCCCCGCTCCCGGGTCGTCCACGACGGCGAAGCGCGAGACGAGCGGGATCCTGTTGCGCGCGTCCGGGGGGTGCTGTTTCTGCCACAGGGCGCGGGGCACGACGCCCATCATCGAGCCGCCGTCCAGCGCGAACTCCGCATCGACGATGGTCAGCAGCCGTGCCGGCCCGCTCACCCGCAGTATCCGTAGGTCCGGGTGCCGATGAGCACGGCCGGCTCGAACGAGCGGCAGACGTAGCCGCCGTCGCAGTACCCGTCCGGGAAGACGCAGTACTGCAGGCAGGTCGGGAAGGAGGGCGCCGCGCAGAAGAACCCCGACGCGCAGTCGGCTTCCTCGGTGCAGGCGTGCCCCAACCGCCCGCTGCCGACCTCGCCCGAGCAGTCGGTCAGGTAGGCCCCGTCCTCGTCCGAGAAGACCTTGCACCGCGCCCCTTCCGGACAGCCCGACCCGGACTCGAGATCGCAGTTCACGGTGCACAGCGTCCCCAGCGTCGTCGCCGGCGAGCCGCCGGTCACGGGCACCAGGCAGCGCGACCCTGGCCCCAGGCAATCCGCGTCGAGCGCGCAGAAGCGATGGCAGAAGAAGACGCTGGTCCCGACCGCCGGCGCGCAATACAGCCCGCTCCCGCACTCCGAATCGCTCGTGCAGGCCCGCCCCTCCGCCAGGAATCCGGTCGGCCCGCACCCCCGGCCCGAGCCGAGCAGCGTGCACTTCTGCCCCGATTCGCAGCCGCATTGCGGCGCCAGATCGCACACCGGGTCCGTGCAGTCCCACCCGTCCCGCGCCTCGACCGCGTCCCCGTCCCCGTCGACCAGGTCCCCGTCGCCGACGTCTCCGTCGCGGCCGTCGCCCTCGGCAGAATCCCCGTCGAGCGCTTCGCCGTCGACCGCCTCGACGTCCGCGGCATCGCCGTCGACCGCGTCGCCGTCCCGGGCGTCGACGTCCCCATCCGCGTCGCCGTCGCGCACGTCCGGCGCGTCGGCATCGGTCCCCGCTTCCGCGTCGCACGTTCCGGCGGTCTCCGTCCGGCAGTCCTCGTCGCACCCGTCGCAGGGGGTCGTGTTCCCGTCGTCGCACTGCTCGCCGTACTGCCGGGTGCCGTCGCCGCAGGTGCCGATCTCGTTGAAGCAGTTGGCCGAGCACCCGTCGCCGTCGGCGGTGTTCCCGTCGTCGCATTCCTCGGGCCACGAGCCGACGTCGTCCAGGGTGCCGTCCCCGCAGACCATCCCTTCGCGCCGGCATGTCGCGTCGCACCCGTCACCCGTCGTGGCGTTGCGGTCGTCGCACTGTTCGGACGAGCGCTCGATGATCCCGTCCCCGCAGACCGAGAAGCGGCAGAACTTCGTGCAATCGTCGTCGTTGCTGAGGTTGCCGTCGTCGCATTCCTCGCCGGGGTCGGTGACTCCGTTGCCGCAACGAACGTCCTGGGTCGCGCACGCGTGCGCGGCGAGCAGGGCCGCGACCGCACCGGCCGCCGCCGTCGCCAGGCACAGGCGCAATCCCGGTTGCCGGCCGCGTTCCCGCATCACTCTCCCTCCGCCCAAATCCCCCGCCTGCCTTCGCTCTTCAACCTAGCAGGGCGCGGCACCTGCGGCAACACCGGGGGCGGGGCTCGCGCCTCCGGACCAACGACTCGGCCCGATCGTTCAACCAACAACCAACAACCCTCAATTCCTTGCTAGACTGCGCGGCCATGGAAGCGACGTCTCCCGCCCAACGCTTGCGCCGCGCCGCGGCCGAGATCCGCAATGCCTACTTCGGCCCCGCCGACGTCGTGCGGCAGCTTCTCGCCGCGCTGCTGGCCCGCGGCCACGTGCTCATCGAAGGGGTTCCCGGCATCGCCAAGACGACCCTCGCGCGGGCCTTCGCCTCCGCGCTCGACCTGCGCTTCTCGCGCATCCAGTTCACCGCCGACCTGCTCCCCTCCGACATCGTCGGCACCCACGTCTTCAACCCCAAGGACGCGACGTTCCACCTCCACGAGGGCCCGATCTTCGCGCAGCTCGTGCTGGGCGACGAGATCAACCGCGCCCCGGCCAAGACCCAGTCCGCGATGCTCGAGGCGATGCAGGAACGCCAGGTCACCATCGAAGGCGTGACCCGCGAGCTTCCCTCGCCGTTCCTGGTCGTCGCCACCCAGAACCCCGTCGAGACCGAGGGCACGTTTCCGCTGCCCGAGGCGCAGCTCGACCGCTTCCTCCTCCGGGTGGACCTGCACTACCCGTCGCTCGAGGACGAGGTCACGATGCTCGACCGGTACGGCACCGTGCCGCCGCGCACCAACGTGTGCATGACCGCCGCCGACGTACTGACGCTGCAGGACGCGGTCGCACACACCCACGTCGAGCCGGATCTCGTCACCTACGTCGCGGGACTGGCGCGGCACCTGCGCGACGACGACGCGCTGGTCCTCGGTCCCTCCCCCCGGGCGGCGCTCAACCTCCTCCAGGCGGCGAAGGCGCTGGCGGTCCTCTCCGAGCGCGACTTCGTGCTCCCCGAGGACGTCATGGCGATGGCGAAACCCGTGTTCCGGCATCGCCTCATCCCGACGCCCGACGCCGCCGCCGCCGGCTTCGACCCCGACGGCCGCATCGACCAGGCCCTCGCCCAGATCCCCCACCGCCCCCGCAGCAAGGCCTGACGAAGATGGTTCGCGAACGCCGAGGCAGGTGCGATCCGGTTGCGGAACCGCGGGCTTCAGCCCGCGGCCGATCTCACCTGCCTGTCCGCGCCCTGAAGGGCGCGGTTCGGTTGGCGTCTGGAACGCCCGCTGCCACTCCCGCACCTCCGGACCAACAACCAACAACCAACAACCAACAACCCTCATGCGCCTGACCCTCTCCGCGGGCGGGATCCTCGCCGCCACCCTCGCCGCCCTGCTGCTCGGCTTCGGCCTCCTCGCCGCCTCGCCGACGCTGGTCTTCCTCGCCACCTGTGCCGCCGCGCCGCTGGTCGTCGACGCCGTCCTCGGCGCGGCCGGCCCGGCGCGCTTCCGCGAGGGGAACCTGCGTCTGGGTTGGGGTCCGGCCGAACGCTCGGTGCGGCCGGTGGCCGGCCGCGCGATCGCGATCGACGTGGCGGTCCGCAACCCGTCGGCGCTCCGCCTGCCCGTCGACCGCGCCGACGTCTTCGCCGGAGGGCGCATCGCCCCCGACCGCCGGTCGTTGCGCCTCCCGCCCATCCCCGCCGGCCGCGAGCTGCGGCACCGCATCCGCGTCGTGCCCCTGGCCCCCGGCACGCTGGTGTTGCACGGCATGCTGCTCTGGATCTCGACGCCGCTCGGCCTGTTCCGTCACCGGCTCTATTTCCCCACGCCGTTGCGCCTCAAGGTCCTGCCCGCGCAGCTCGCCGCACGCGTCCCGCCCCCCGGCCGCGGGCGCTCGGAGGTGCGCGGGCCCTTGCCCCGCATCCGCGCGCCGACCGTCGCCGGCGACGACGCCGACCTGCGCGACATCCGCGACCACCGCTTCGGCGACCCTTTCCGCCGCATCGCGTGGCGACCTTCGGCCCGCACCGGACGCCTGCTGACCAAGGAATACGAGCGCCACCTGCCGCGGCGGCACCTGGTCGCGGTCGAGGCGTCGGCCGCGACGCTGCGCCGGGTGGGCGGGCGGGCCGCGTTCGACGGCTTCGCGGCGGAGTCGTACGCGCTGATGCGCGCGGCGTTGCGGGCCGGCGACGCCGTCGGGCTGTGCCTGTTCGATGCGCGCGTGGGGCAGCAAGTCGCGCCTGCCGGGGGACGCGCGGCCGCCCCTCCGCTGCTCGACGCGCTCCTGGACGCGTACCAGCCTGTCGACGCGGATGCGACCGACGTCACGGCCGACGAGCTGGCGCAGGTCGTCGGCCGCTACCTCCTGCTGCACGAGCGCGTCGATGCGCGCATTCCCGGTCTTCGCGGCGCCTTCTTCGATCGCCAGGCGGTCGTCGGCGCCGTCGCCCGCCTCGGTCTCTCGGCCTCCGCCGCGGCCCGGACCGTGCGCGGCGAGGACGCCGGCGACGTCCTGCTGCGCCGCTTCTGTCTCGATCGCGGCATCGAGATCCCCGTCCAGGAGCGTTTCACGGCGCACGCGCGCGCGGAGGGCATCCGCGAGGCGCTGGCGTTGGCGCGGCGGGCCGGCGCGCGGGCGCACGAGGTCCATCTCTTCACCGATCTCGACGATCTGGGCGCCTGGAACGAGCTGCGTCCCGAGCTGGCCCGTCTTGCCGCCGCCCGGGTGCGCCTGCGCTGCCTGTTTTCGCCCGGAGTGCCCTTCCGCGACGACCCCCTGCACCGCGTCGAGTCGCTCGTGCGCCGCGAGCGCCGCCTGCGGGCCGCGCGTTGGCTCCGTGCCCTGGGCGTCCAGGTGCGGATCGAGGCGGGGGCGCGGTGAAGGCCAGGTGTGAGCTGTGAGCTGTGAGCGGCGCGGAAGGGGAATTCTCGCGCAGAGACGCAGAGACGGGGGGACTCAGTCCGTCCAGAGATTGACCTTGGTGGCATCGGGGAGGATCAGCATCAGCTCCGTGGAGGCTTCTGCGAGCGAGAGGCCGGCATCGGCCCCGTCATGGTAGCTGGCGAGGTCGACGAGGATCTCGAAGTTGGTGGTGTCGCCGATGCAGCCGGAGACCTGCGCGGCGCCGACCTGGTCCCGGCACGGGTTCTCGTCGGGGTAGAGCACGTACACGTCCGCCGTCACGTGGTCCGCGACCGCGTCGTACGCCCAGTGGTCGGTGGATGGCGTGACGGGCGTGTAGACGCAGTAGACCAGGGCGGATACCTCGGGGTTGATCCACGGATGATCGGCGCCGCCGTACTCCCATGCCAGCAGGGGAATGACCGGACGCTGGTCGTCGCCGCAGAGTGCCAGCAGACGGGCCGCGTCCGGGTCCGCCGCGATCTCCGCCGGCGTCAGTTCGTTGATGTCCCCCTCGCGCCCCGGATGGGCTGCGTGGTAGTCCGCAATCCAGCCCGCAACCTCCCCTGCCGTGGGCGACGTTCCGCACCCCGTGCAGGCGCAGGACGATTCGCAGCCGGTGAGCGCGGGCGTGGAGGTCCCTTCGCAGGTGGCCGTGCAGGCGCCGCCACCGCAGAGCATCGCCATGCCGGTGCACGACTCGGGATGGGCGCCGCAGTCGGCCGAGCACGAGGCGTCGCCGCAGTTCAGGGCCAGGTCCCCGCAGCCGTCGCGCCCGTCGCAGACCAGCGAACACGCGTTGTCCGGCGGGCAGTTGACGACTCCCGTGTCGCAGGCGTCCACGCCGGTGCACGTGACGACACAGGCGTAGTCCGGCGGGCAATCGATGATCTGTCCGTCGCACGCCGCGTCGTGCCCGCAGTCGATCGCGCAGACGTTGCCCACCCCGCATCCGCCCGTGCAGGCCGCGGGGCACGTCGAGGCGCCCGGCGGCTCCGGATCCGCGGTACACGCGGCGTCCGACTCCGCCGAGGCTTCGTCGGACAGGTCGGCTGCCATGTCGCCCGTGACGTCGGCCGTGTCCCCGCCGTCACCCTGCGTGTCGTCCCCACCGCCGCCGCACGCCGGCGCCGCCAGGAGCCATGCCCCAAACACGAGAAACCCGAGCACCCGACTCGATCGCACGTTGGTCAGCATGTCGCCCGTCATCCCTTCGCTCACGGCCCGGTGATCGACATCAACTCCACGCGCCCGCCGGTGTTCACGTTGACTTCCAGCGCCACGCCCACGCCCGGGCAGTAGTACTTCTGCTCGTTGAGCGCCGGTTCCAGCGGCGTGAATTCGTGGGTCTTGACGCAGTGGTCGTAGCTGCCCGCCGGCACGGTCACCGACTCGTCGAGCGCCAGGATCTCGGCATGGTCCTCGGCTTCGCAGGCCAGGTACTCCTGACGGTACGGTGCGCCGACCGCCGGGGCGGCCGGCATGACGATTCCCGGTTTCGCGCCGCCGACGCCGGCTTCCCAGGAGCCCTCCGTCGAGACCACGACACCGCCCTCGTACTCCTTGGTGTCCTCGCCCATGTACCAGACGTTGCCGTCCCGGTCCTGCGCGAACCAGTCGAACGTGTCCTCCGTCACCTCGCCGCCGACGGTCACGGTGTCGCGTACGACGGTACACGTCACCCCCAGGATCACCTTCGCGTCACTCGTGACGCTCACCTCGATCGACTCGCCTTCGCCCTCGAAGGTCGTCACCGTTCCCGGGACCAGCGGGAACAGCGGGTTATCGACCGCCGCCACGAAGTCCCCAGGGTTGATGACCGGAGCGTAGGTCGTGTCCACCGGACAGTTCTCGTCGTCGCCGCCGCTGCAGCCCGCCGACGCCGAAATGACCAACAACAGAGCAAGTCTCGTCATGTTCCTTGATACCTCCTGCACCCTTGGTGCCCGTCCGGCCGCGTTCCTTCACCGGCAGGCGCGCCAGCGTGCCAGTATAAGGCACCGCAGCCCGCCCGCCGCCCCGACCTACGGCGTCCCCGCGTCCCGCGCTCCGGCCACCGCTTCCAGCCCCCGTTGCGCGCCGCCCCGCACGGCGGGCACACGGTCGCCGGCCGCGGCCCGGAAGCGAGCCTCGGCCGCGTCGAGCTCGCCCAGCTCCAGCAGGATCCAACCGTACATGGCCGAGGCTTCGCCCACGCGGGGTGACGACGGGTAGCGGTCCAGGAAGATCGCCAGCGCGCCGGCGGCCTCGGCGTCACGGCCCGCGCGCCCCAACGCCACGGCACGCCAGAACGCCGCGTCCTCCGCCAGCGGCGCACCCGTCCCGGCCGCGGCCGCCCGACCGAACGCCTCTGCGGCGCCCGCCGGATCCCCATCGCGCAGCGCCCGCCAACCCTCGTCGAACGCCGCCTCGGCCGGACCGGAAGATGCCGTCACCAACGGCGGTCGCTGGACGTCGGCCCCCGCGGCAGCTCCGTCGGCGGCTGCCGCCCTCGCCGGTCGCTCACGCCGCACCTCGCGCACCGTTCGCGGGTCCGGCGCCGACAGCGCCGAAACCCGATCCGACGACGCGACGCTCGCGCCCGGCGCTTCCGCCACCGGCGCCGCGGCACCGGTCCGCGTCGACTCCGTCGGAACCGTGGCCGTCGCCGTCGCGAGCATCGCCGGCACTTCCCACCGCTGCCCGGCCCCGAGGGCCACCTCCGCCCGACCGGCCGGGCGAACCTCCACGTGACCGCGAAAGACCCGCACCGCCACCAGCCGATCGTCCGCCGCCACGACGTCGAACGCGGTGCCGCGCACCTCCACTTCGGCATCCGCCGTCACCACGCGGAACCGCTCCCCCGGCGCCAGCGGCGACACTTCGACCGTGAGCGTGCCGTGCGCCAACCGGACGAGTTCGTCCGGCTGCGTTCCGACCAGCACGAACGATGCGTGCGGCTGCGCGTGGACCGTCGCACGCCGCGCGCCGGCGCCCACCGTCGCACGCCGCGCGCCGGCGCCCACCGCCGCACGCCGCGCGCCGCCACCGTGCCCTCCCGTCAGCCACGCACCGGCGACCGCCGCCGCCACGAGCGCCAGGCCACCCGCCGCGATCCACGGCCATCGGCGCCGCGACGGCGCAGCTCCGCTCACCGCCGCCGACGTCGCCAGCAGCGCAGTCCGGACATCCTCGCGGCGCTCGCCCGTCGGTTGCCCCTCCGGCAGCCCCCGAGCGAGCTCCGCCACGCGCTCCATCGCATGCCATCCCGCGGCGCAGGCCGGACACGCCGCCAGGTGCCGGCGCAGCACCTCGTCCGCGCCCGTCGGGAACGCCCGCGACAGCTCACGCGACGACGGACACGAGGTGCGGCCCGCGCTCATTCCGGTTCCCCGTCGATCGCCGCGCGCAGCGCCCGCCGCGCCTCGTGCAGCCGCCGCCACAACGTCCCCTCGCGCACCCCGAGCACCCGCGCCGCCTCGATCCCCGGCACCTCCTCCAGCTCGCAGAGCACGAACGCGGCGCGCAGGTCGTGGGACAGCGTGCGCAGTGCGGCGCCGAGGCGCTCCACCAGCTCCCGCCGCTCCAGGGCCTGGTGCGGTGTCGTACCAGCCAGGGCGGGCAGCGACGCGCACGCCTGCAGGATGCTCTTGCGGCGAATCTCGCCGCGTACCTGGTGCCGCACCACGTTGGCCGCCACCCCGAAGATCCAGGACCGGACCGCGGCACGGCCCCCGAAACGGCGCGCTCCCCGGCGCACCTCGAGGAACGTCGTCTGCACCAGATCGTCCAGCGACGCCGAGTCCGTTCCCGCCAGCCGCGACAGGAACCGATAGACGCTCGCATGGTGCCGGTCGAACAGCGCTCCCAGAGCCGCTGCGTCGCCCGCCCCGCACGCGGCCAGCAGCGCCTCGTCGGACATCTCCTCGCGGACGCCCTCCACCGAACGCAGCAGCAGCAGCTTCCCCGTCACGTCGCACCGTACCGCAGGCCGACCGAGGCCCGGACGCGGCCCCGCGGCTCGCCCGCCAGCGTCACCCCTTCCTCCAGGTAGGTTCCGGTATGGGCCAGGATCCAGACGTCGACCCCGAGCCCCGCGTCGATGGCGAAGTCCGCACCGAGGGGAACGGTCAGGGTCAGGTGCGCGTCGGCGCGCATCCCGCCTCCGTCGACGTCGATGTTGTCGTCGCCCTCCGAGCGGCTCGCCTCCGACGCCGCGCGCATCCAGCCCGCGCCGAACCCGATGCCGGGCACCAGCGACAGCGGGCCGAGGTCCACGGGGAAGTCGACGACCAGCAGGACGTCCAGGCCCAGGCGGCTGGAGCCGACGCTCTCCGCGTCCCCCGACAGCTCGGCGTCCGCCGCGAACCGCGCCATCGCGCCCAGGCAGGTCGGGCCGAGGCGCACGCAGCCCGCCAGATGCGCGCCGAACCAGACCGAGGCATCGAAGGCCACGAGCGTCTCCGCCGCGACGTCGAGCCCGACCAGCGGCGCTTCCGCGGGCGCCGCGAGCGCCACGGCCGGCGGCGACTCCGCCGCGACCGCGGGGGCGGCCTCCGGCTCGACCATCGGGCCGGCCAGCAGCGGCTCGATCAGATCCCCGCGCGTCCAGGACGCCACGAGCGCCGCGACGCTTTCCACGCTCGACACGGACCGTTCGCTGGTTCGCCCGGCCGTGTCGGTGATGGTCACGAGCAACTCGCCGTCCCGTCGTTCGACGGTCGCGCGACCCGCCGGACACCCTTCCGTGGCGTCGACGTTGATGCCTTCGCGGGCCAGGGCTGCGGCGATCGGCGCCATCAAGTCGGGAGCCCCCAACAGTGCGATCGCGGGCGGACAATCCACGGCGCCGGCGGGGAGGGCGCTCGCGCTCCCGACCGCCGCCGACGCATCTCCCGTCCGGAGGGTCGGGAAGACGGCGCCGCCGGCGATCAGGAGCGCGAAGGGGAATCGCTCAGTCGTCGTCTTCCTCGTCGCCGCACCCCAGCTCCGGCGGCAGGTTGTGCTCGGCCACCGCCGCCTCTGCCGGGAGGGGTTCGGCGTCCTCGTCCACGCACGGCGCGCCGGTCACGGCGTCGAAGCCGTCCACGCACTCGCCGTCGACGGAATCGTCGCCCTCTTCCTCCTCCTCCTCGTCGCACTCCCCGGCGCCCTCCTCGTCGTCGTCATCGACGCACACGGCGCCGGTCGCCGCGTCGATGCCGTCCTCGCACTCGACATCGGCGCCGGCAGGGTCGCCGGTCGCCGCGAGATAGGCGTACGTGTGCGACAGCGGGTCGCCGACGTACCGCACCAGCCCGAGGTCGAACGGCGTCCCGCCGCCGCGCACCGCGAACGACGCCTCGATGTCGCCCGCGGCGCGGGGGAAGACCAGCACCGGCCGTCCGGAACCGCCGACCAGCTCGATCCGGTAGCCCTGGCCCGGCGGAATCGTCAGCGTGAATGTCCCGTCAGCCGCGACGACCGTGCCCGTCACCGACCCGCCCGCCTGCACGACGTGCACGGCCCAGATCGGCTCGGGGAACGACGACAGCGCGAGCGTACCGCTGACCACGTGCGGCCCCGGCTCGGACGCGCACCCCGACCCCGCCGCCGCCAACAGGGCAACCGGGATCGCCGCCACGAGCCAACTCGAAGTCCTTCCCGTCATCAAACCCATTCTGGCACCTCCTGCCCGGCCGGGCCACCCGGACCCCTGCCGGCATGCAATTGGTGCCCGGCCACGGAGTATCCTTCGCCGCGGCGACGAAGGTCGCCCGCGGGTGGGCGGCGCCTACGGCACGCGGGAGAGAATCGCGATCGCATCGAGCGTCGTCACCGAGGTGAAGTCGGGGGCGTCGGGCACGGGCATGTGCCCGGTCACCGTGGTCACCGAATGGAACGCGACGTACAGGCGACCCTCCCGGAGAAACGCCGTCGCCTCGTACACCATCGTCCCCTCGCCGATCAGCCCGCCGAGCATCGGCACCGGCAGCTCGGTGCGGCCGGTGGAGGCGTTGGGGTTCGACGGCGTCAGGTGCATGTCGACCGCCCGCTGGCCGTCGGAGAGCCGCACGGTCGTCTCGTCGAGCCGGCTGAGCGTCAGCTCCAGTGGTTCCCGGCTGGTCGCGACCGTGCCGTCGATGTTCGCGGTGGCCCGGGCCTCGCCGCGCCAGCGGCCGACCCACTCCTCGCGCTCCGTCGCCGGCGCCGGCTCGGCGTCGAACGGATTGGCTTCATCGCCCTGTTCCGCGTCGTCGACTTCCTCCGGCTCCGCATCGACGTCCTCGAGGTCCTCCGCCTCCGGTGCGGCGTCGACCGCTTCGAACGCCTCGGCGCCGTCCTCCGCGCCGCCGTCGGCGGGCACGGCCGCCGTCCCGGCGTCCTCGGCCGGCGGCGCCGCGGGAGGCACCGGTGGCGGGGCCTCGCCCAGCCCGAAGGCCTGGGCGCGCACGAGGGTCGCGATGGTGGCGCCGCACGCGTCGGCCTGGCCCTTCTCCGGATCGGGCCGGTCGCCGCCGTGGCTGAAGATCCGCAGCAGCGCTTCGGCCGTCGACGCCGCGTACCCGCCGGCGCTGAGGCCGTTGAACCACACGCCCGCCGTCATCGCCGCGAACAGGTGGTAGAGCGGACCCATCTTGTCGTAGGCACCCGCGGGACTGACGTCCCCGGTCCGCCACGTCAGCAGCCTCGAGACCGGCTCCGCCCACTGCTCGCTCACGTTCAGTCCCTGGTACCGTCCCTGGTGCGTGACCTCCTTGAGGAAGTTGTGGCAGGCGAGGACGGCGAGGTTGACGTTGCCGCCGCATTCGCGCAGGCAGATCCCCAGAAGCTGGCCCGGGGTGACCTGTCCCGGCGACGCGAGCAGCCCCTGCCGGATGCCGTCCATCCGGTCCTTCGTCAGCTCCCAGAAGTAGCCGCCCGCGACGGATGGCGAGTCGCCGCCCTGCAGGAAATCGCGGAGCTGGTTGTTCGTGAAGTGCGAGCTCCAGGGGAAGGAGGTTCGCGCGTCGGGGTACGAGCGGATCACGCCGGCGATCTCGTCGCAGAGCTGCTCGTGCGTCCGGCCCGACAGGACCTCGCCGACGCCGCCGAACGTGCGGGCCCCCGGCGTGCCGTGCCGATCGATCGTCTGGCGCAGCTTCGACTCCGGCGACTCCTCGTCCTGGATCGCCAGGTTCGTGCGCTGCGTCCGCGACGCGATCCCTTCGAAGAACTCCAGGATCGCGAACAGCGGGTTCGAAAAGTGGGCGACGAGGACCCGGGCGTTGCCGTCCGGCCCGCGCTCGACGGCCGCCAGGTGCCACGCGTGCCCGTCCCAGAACGCCGCTCCGATGAACTCGGCCGGACGGGGGATCTCGATCGCCACCGGTGCCGCGAAGGACCCGACGTCGGCGTCGGTCCGCAGGTCGTAGGCCCACGAGCGGCGGATGCCGACGTCGAGCACGTCCAGCGCCAGGTCGATCCGGCGGACGGAGACGCGGACCGGGCGCGGCAGGGCGCCCGCGGCGGCGACGAGCCGCGCGCCGTCGCCGATGGCCAAGGCGCCCCCGGCGGCCGGCAGCTCGCCCTGGACCGCGGCGCCGGCGGGCTGCGCGAGCGGGCCCAGGCCGCGGAGTGCCTCCGGCAGTTCCGTCGCCTCGCCGGCACCGGGTTCGGCCGTCCCCCGGCCCCGCCCGACGAAGTACGCGAGGAGGGCCGCGCCGGCGGCGAGGAGGACGTTGCCGACGCGTTGTTCGCCGAGCCAGGAGCCGTTCGAGCTGCCCAGGTCGCTGAAGACCCACCCCTGCGGCGTGTGTGCGAGCTGCGCGTGCCTTCGCGAAACGCCTTCCGCTTCGATGACCACGTCGTTGTCGGGATTGCGTCCCAGGAACACGCGTTCCCGCGTCAGCTCCCACCGCCGTCCCTCCCCCGCCCGCTGACCTCGACTGGTGATCCACAGGAAGGCCACGTCGCGTTCCTCCCGCGGCTGCCATCGTCGCAACCGCTTCCCCGGGTGTCAACGCGGTGGGCGGAAGGGGGCGGAAAGGGAATTTTCGCGCAGAGACGCAGAGACGCAGAGGAGGGACAACTGGTCCGGTGGCGCGTGGGGCGTGGGCAGCAGCGCCGACGGCGGCGCGGGGTTCGCCGCCGGCTGCCGCTCACGGCCGGCGATGGAGGATCCCCGGCCAGCCGGCGGCCCAGATGTCGCCCGACGGCGCCGTCCAGAGCTTCGGCGTGTTCAACCACGGGAAACAGGCGGCGCGCGACCATGAGACGCCGTCCCGGCGCACGGCGCCCCCGTCCCCGACCACCCAGACGTCATCGGGGCCGGGGCCACCCAACGCCCGCGCGTAGATTCCTCCCAGATCCACGTCGTCGGGCCACCATTCCCCGCCGTTCCAGTGCAGCAGCGGCGCCGGCGCCGCCTCGTCGAGCAGATCCCGTTCGATCGCCCACACGTCGTCCGATCGGGTGCCCCAGATGTCGACCACGGCGGAGTTTCGGGGCCACCAATCCGTCCAGGCCTCCGACCATGCCAGACCGTCCCAGTGGAAGATGCCAGGGATGTCACAGGGCTCCTCGCATGTCCCCATCCACTCGCCGGACCCGCCCGCCCAGACGTCGTCCGGGGCAAATCCCCAGATCGTGCCGAGGAAACCGTAGAACGGCCGGCCGTACGGTCCCGGCGCGACGGTCCATGCGGCGCCGTCCCAGTGCTGCGCACCGCTCCCCGTGACCCAAACGTCGCTGGGGGAGGATCCCCAAATCGCGAGGGGATGGTCGACCGGGTGGTCGGCGGGTCGCCAGGTGGAGCCGTTCCAGTGCCACAGGTCCGACGAGGAGCCGCTGTCGTGCGGGTCGGCGACCCAGGCGTCGTCGGGAGCCGCGGCCCAGACGGCTCTGGGCCACCGAGCAAGGGAGCGCCGGTCCCACGTCGTTCCGTCCCCGTGCAGGACGATGCCGCCGGTCTCTCCCAGCCCGACGGCCCAGATGTCGTCGGGCGCACTTCCGGACACGTCTTCGAACAGCACGGTCATGGGCGGCGCCGCTTCGAACCACTTGGCTCCGTCCCAATGCAGGAGTCGGCACCCCGGGTCGAAGGTGTCGGGTCCGCCGACCGCCCAGACGTCGTCGGCCGCGGTGCCCGCGAGGTCGAAGTAGCCCGTGCTGCATCCCGAGGGTGCCGGCGTTTCGCGCCAGCTCGCACCGTCCCAGTGCAACAGCAGCGTGCCGCTCCCGACGGCCCAGATGTCGTCGGACGCCGTGCCGAACAGCGCCCGCAGGGACACGGTCCTGTCGACGGCGACCCGCGTCCAGCCGGCACCGTCCCAGTGCGCCAGAAGCCCGGCGTCGCCCACGATCCAGGCGTCGCTCGGCCCGAACGACAGCACATCGTTCACGTCCGCTTCGAAGTCCGAGAGCACGGCGTGCCACGCTTCACCGTCCCAATGCACGACCGCACCGGCGGCCCCGACGGCCCACGCGTCATGGTCGTCGCCGGCGCGGACGGCGTGCAGGTTCGCGGTGGTTGCGCTCGGGGCGATTCCCCAATCAGCGCCGTCCCAGTGGAGGATCGTGCCGCTCTCGCCGACGGCCCAGGCGTCGGTCCGGCCGGTGCCCCCCACACCGCGGAGATCAACGCTCGTTCCCCGCAGGACGACGGACGAGCGCCACTGGGCGCCGTCCCAGCGCGCGATGGTCCCCCCGCTCCCCACGGCCCAGACGTCGTCGACACCCGAGCCCCACAAGTCGACCAGCGGCTCGGCCGTATCCGCGCAGTAGGCCGTCCACCGCTCGCCGTTCCAGCGCGCCAGCATCCCGCCGCCGACCGACGTCCAGAGGTCGTCCCGCGCCGACGCCCAGGGGGCCGCGGAGAACCACGGGAACGGGGATTCGGCGTCGGGACACCAGACTTGCTCGTCCACCCGCCCGTCGCAGTCGTCGTCCGTGCCGTTGCAGATTTCGATCTCGGGGGGAGCGCAAGAGACTTGGACGCAGGCATCCGAGCACTCGCCCCGTCCCGTCGACCCGCACGCCGTGACGCACGTACCGGCCTTTCCGGCGCAGCAGCCGAATCCGTCGTCGCAGACGGTATCGCAGTCGTCATCCGTTCCGTTGCAAACCTCTTCCGGCGGCGAGCATTCGACATCCCATCGGCAGTCGCGGCAGAGGCGCTCCCCAGTCGACCCGCAGCTCGTCGTGCACGGCAGCGGCGGATCGCCATCGCACTCCTCGCCGTCGCCGACGACCCCGTCGCCGCACAGGACGGCCGCGCCGTCGTCCCGCTCCGCAACGTCACCTCCGATGCGAGACCCGCTCGAGCAGCCGATGCACAGCGACAGGAGGACGGTAACGGCTGCCACTGGCGCGGCGCGGGCGGGTGCAGGACCGACCCGCATCGATGCCGCCGGGTCTCGTTCGCCGGGCGGAGCCGTGACCCCGGTGGCAGGCAGCCGAAGATCGGCCGACCCGTGTCGGGGGCGTGGCGAGCGACTCGGTCGTGGCACCGTCGGGGCTGGCATCGCACCACCCGGAGGCCGTGCTGGTGCGACTCGCATGCCACTGTCGCGATTGCACGGCGTTGCGGCGAATCCGCACGTGTCGTTCATGTAGGACCGCGCCAGTTTGGCGCGGCTCCAGGGTCCGCCCGGCACGCGAATGGTGCAGCGGCTGCTTTCGGAACTCGTGGAGGACGGCCGCGTGACACGGCTGGGCCGAGGACGATCGACGAAATACCGCTTGGCAGGGGGATAGCGACAGGCAGGGTTCGCGAAAGGTTCGGGAGATCGACGCATCGCGCATGCTGTCGTCGGCGTGACCGACGACGCGCCTGACGAGAACAGGATCAAGCGCCACACGACGAGCCGCGTCGATCCACGCGCGCCGAAGTCCGCTGGCGGTCAGCCGCTTCGTCACGCCCGCCGCCTTGACCACTTCGCGCAACGCGAAGTAGCCCCACGCGAGACGCCGAGGACCCCTGCCGCGCGTGACCGGGAAGATCCACCCCTCGCGCAGCGCTTCGGGCTGCCTCCGCAGCAGGGCCTTGCGGTGGTCGTCGAGGGCGACGGCCATTTCGTCCGTCAGAGCCACGGTGCGGATGCCGTTCCGGGTCTTGGGACGGTCGACCACCTCGTCCGCCGAGATTCCCCGGACCACATGGACCACGTGCTGCACGTCGTCCAGATCGGTCCACTTGAGCGCCAGAACCTCGTTCGGCCGAAGTCCCGTGTGCACGAGCAGGGTAACGAAAGCCCGAACCTCGGGTTCACGCTGCTCGACCGGATCAAGGACGGAACGAAGGACCTCCGGCGGCGCCGTGTTGGGCAGCCCTTTCAAGGTGTGACCCTCCCCCTGTCTTCTTTGAGTAGTTTCGCGACGGAGACGTGGGTGTGAGTGCGGTAGCGGGTTCGAGCGGTCACTGGCTTCTTGGGACCGCGTGGGTGCCGACGGCGCGTGGGTGCCGACGGAGGGTCCCCAAGTCGACGTTGCGGGCGACTGTGATGAGGAACCCAGCGAGGCGAGCGGCAGGCACCGTGGAGAACGTCTGCCACTCTTCGGTCGGAAGAGCGAGTTCCAGGCCATGATGATCGACGCGCACCTCCTCGGCGATGTAGAAGTCCGACACCCGCTCTTGCACGACTTCGTGGCCATGCGCCGCGCGCAGCGCCGCCTTCACGGTCGAGACGACGTTGTAGGCGACGAGCGCGACGGAGAAGGAGAACAGCGCGGCGCGCGGGTAGGCGAGCGCTTCGATCTCGCCGTTGAGCATCTTCTGGATTTCCTGGAAGGCCGTCTCCAGCGTCCACCTGCCCGCGCAGAGCCGGGCGATTCGCTTGGCGCTCGCCACCCGCTCCGGCAGCGCGGTGAGGATGTGGAGTTCCTGCTCGCCAACACGGGTTGGCGCGTCGAGCCGCAGGGTGATCCGGCGGAAGTGCAGCACGCGACCGGCCGGATCCCCGTCCCAGACCAGGATCTCCTGCTCGTAGACGCGCCCCTTCTCGATGCGCCCGCATCCCCGCCGCTTGCCGATCGGCCGCCAGGACAGGTTCGTGGCGTGCTGCCGGATGACTGGAAACCCGCCGCGGTCGACGATGCCGTAGAGCATTCGCGCCGTGCAGAAGTTCCGATCGGCCAGCCACACCTCAGAACGCTGTACCAACTCCAGGATCCGGTCCGTCAAGGACCGCTCTTGCGCATGGCCGTCCTCATAGCGCGGCCAGGGGCCGCAACCAAACGCGGCCCCTGGCCGCGCCATGAACGGCTTCGTGGCCAACCCCGCCAAGGCGTATACGGGCTATGCCCGCTGCGTTCGTCGCGGACCGTGACATGGCGCGGCGGTTCGCGCGACACCATCTACCCGCAGTTGCACATCTCCCCGATCAGCCCCGCCTCCGCCCGCACGGTGTCCAGCCGGTTGGAGGAGCGAGGCGCAGGCCATCGGCCTCGGCTGTTTCTCTTGACTTCCGCTCCGGCAGATCCATGATCGTCTTGCTGCCAGCCGGGCTGTCCTTCGGGCGGTCCGGTCATGCAGCACCCCGGAAGCTCACCGCGAGGTGGGCTTTCGTGTTTCTGGAGACGGCAAGGCGATGTTCATCCTGTACGCGGATGAGTTCGGACACGACGGGATCTGGGATCCGGCCGACCCGCAGCACTGCCATCATCCCCTCTTCGGTCTCGCTGGCGCGGCCGTGCCGGGAGATCGATGCCGCGATTTCGACCGTGGGTACCTCCGCCTGAAGGAGAGCTACTACAAGTTCGAGATCGCCCGCGCCGCCGTGGTGAAGGGAACTCGGCCGGAACGGTTCGAGTGGAAGGAGCTTCGGAACCGCCGGGATCGCCGGTTCGCTGTCGACGTTCTGCGACTCGTCGAGCGCGTCGGCGGACACGTGTTCGCGTACGGTCAGGTCAAGCCGGTCGGGATGGCGGCGCACAAGTCCGATGCCCTCTACGGGCGAACCGCACAGGGTCTGCTCGACGCCTTCGAGAAGTACCTCCGTCATCGGGCGGGCCTCCAAGCCGGACGGGGCGTGATCGTGCTGGACCGCCGCGACGAAGTCAGGAACGCCCGCGTCCTCGCGTCCGCGCAGAGCTACCTGTTCTCGGCGGGGCCGGGCAGGTTCGAACGGATCGTCGAGACGCCGCTCCTCGTGCCGTCCGAGTGGTACCACGGCGTGCAGGCGGCCGACACCATCGCCCGGACGGTGGGCGCCGTGTTCCGGTTCCGCGCGACAGGCGAGGCGGGGTACAAGCGGACCTCGACTGAACTCGGCCCGCTGCTTGACGCCCGCGCGTACACGCTGGACGATTGGAGATCGATCTTCGTTCGCGGCATGCCCTCGCCGTCAGCACCGCCGTCGTGCGGATGACCCCGCCGTTGCGCCCGGCGCCGACGTGGCCGAGGAGAACGGCGGGAGAACGGCAGCGGGGCGGGCGGAACGGGCACATTACCCGTCTCCTCTGGGGAAAGCCGAAGGATCCGACCAGCCCCGCTTCCGCCCGCACGGTGCGCGGGTTCTTGCAGAACGCCACGAGCAGCATCGTCGATGCGCGCGGCCAGCGGCGCGGAAGCGCATGCGCCGAACTCGCCCTTGACGGTCTTGCGTGCATCCGGGACGATCATCATGGGAGCGAGGTCCGGCATGCCGAGGGATGCGGCGCGAACGATGCTGGCAGCGACGGCGGCAAGATCGGTGCTGGCAGTCGAGCTGGTGATCGTGCTGCTGGGCTGCTACCAGAGCTACCAGAGCTTCGCCGAAGTCGATAGCGACGGGCACGTGGACGCGGACGTCGTCCACGAGGTCGATGCGGACGTCGATGCGGATGCGGATGCAGACGGCGACGGTGGCCGTGACGCGGATGGCGACGTGACCGCCTGCGACGGCGCGTGGCAGGATCTGACGACGGGGTACCTCTGGGAGACCACGCCGTCGGACACGACGCGGAACTGGGACGACGCCGTCGCCTACTGCAACGGGCTCTCGTTGTGCGGCTACCCGGCGGGAAGCTGGCATCTGCCGACGATCTCGGAACTGCGGTCGTTCATCCGGGGATGCCCCGACACGATGGTGGGCGGCGGCTGCCGCGTGACCGACTCCTGCCTCGGTTCAGGGTGCCATTCGTCTTCCTGCTACTCGTGCACACCCCTCTCTGGTCCCGGGACAGGCGGCTGCTACTGGTCCCCCGGGGTCTCGGGGCCTTGCGTGTCGTACTGGTCGTCGTCGTCCTACGCCGGTGGCGTATCCGGCGCGTGGTCCGTCAGCTTCTACAACGGCTACGTGGACGGCTACGACAAGACGTCTACGCACTATGTCCGGTGTGTTCGTCGCGGACCGTGATCGGTCCTTTGGTGCTTCGGTCCTTTGAAACCGCCTGCCGCCGTGCGATCTGGTGCCGCTCGGGCAAGGTCGTCGTCCGGCGGCGGTAGACCCGACGCCGAGCAGCGTGCCGCGCTGCCCGCGACCTGCTACCCGCAGTTGCACGTCTCCTCGACCAGGTCACGACGCAGGCGCGGGCGGGCGCAGATCCCTGTCGACCTAGTGTCCGAACCGTCCGAGGTGTCCGCGCGGAAGGCAACTCGGGGCGTTTCTGAGAGGCGCCTCCGCTGCTGGCCGCTGGGCGGGGCTGTTCGCCGTGGCCTGCGGTCCGAACATCCCGGTACCGCAGGGCGTGTCGGTGGCGGCGGACGACGGTGCGTTGCTGGGGCGGAAGGCGCGGACCCCGTCGAGGGTGGGGGTGGGCAGATAGTCGGTGGGGGGTGTCGGCGTGGTCGTTCTCCTCGGCCGACAAGCCGTGCGCGTCGAGACGATTCGGGGCTTCCGCATGGTGCCACTTTTGGTGCCACTTTTCCGTTACTGCGGGTTGCGCTCCGTGACGGACCGTTACAGTTCATTCCAAAGATATTGAGGATTTCGGTGTAGTCCCGCAGGGGCTACGAGATCCAGGTCATTTCGATCGCGACGGGGTACCACTTGCCCTGCACGCAGCGCAGGTCGACGCGGTGGCCGATGCCGTTGAGGCTGCCGCGGAACTCGCTCACGTTCACCGTCGCGGAATGACCGTCCTCGGTGAACTGCACGCTTTCCAGCGCCGTGCCGGCAGGGTGCCACTCGCCGTCCTCCCCCTCCTCCATCCGCTGGTCGAAGCTGAAGTACGTCGCCCCGTCCAGGCCCACCTCGGCCTGTATCGCCTCTTCCTCCTCCGCGGAGAGCCACACGACCGGACCCGGATACCCCTCATACTGGAGGTTCACGTCCGGCGTCCCCGTCACGAACAACGGCACCGACCCCTCCGCGAACGCAAACATGCCGAAGAACGCCGAGCGCAAGACCTCCTCGCGCACGCACTCGCCTGCCACCGCCGGACCCGCGCCCCGCGGCGCCGGGTCGATGCCGTCCGCCAGGCCGTCGCCGTCCGTGTCCGCCTTCGCCGGGTCCGTCCGCAGCCGCCGCTCCAGCAGGTCCGTCCAGCCGTCGCCGTCCGCGTCCGCCCGGAGATCCGCCCACCGGAACTCCAGCGTCTCCTCCACCGGCTGCGGCGCCTCCTCTCCCTCCATCGCCCCCATCATCCCGCAGATCGCGCAGCCCGGCCCGCCCTCCGTCCGGCTCACCACCACCTTCACCCCGTCCGCCGTCGGCTCCACCGACACGATCCCCAGACCGTAGGTCGACGTCACCCCCGTGAAGTGCGGCACCAGGATCCCCGACGCCTCGCCCAACAGCCACAGGTCGCTCGTCCCGCCGGCCGCGTAGGCAATCAGCGCGACCACCTTGCCGTCGTCGGACTGGCGCCGCGTCGGATCGTCGACCCCGACGTCCGCCCCGCCCGGGCCGACCCAGCCCGCGTCGTCGTAGCGCCGCCCCGCCGTCCCTTCCTCCACGGGCGGTCGCCACGGCTCCTCGCGCCGCGAGCGCGCCTCGCGCAGCGCATCGATCCGCGCCAGCGACTCGGGCGTCCCGATGGCGGCCAGACCCTGCAACGCCAGCAGCCGCGCGCCCTCGGCCCACGTTTCGGCATCGTCGAACACCCCCGCCAGCAGGTCCGTCGCCCGCGGGTCACCGCACGCGGCCAGCGCCTCGAGCAACCGGCCGAGGAACTCGAGCTGCAGGTCGGCCTCCGCGGGCGCCTCGCCCGGGAACGCGCCGTACGACGGCGGCGGCGGCGGCCCGAACGCCGCGATCATGGCGGGCACGGCCTCCGGGTCCGGCCGGTACTTCAGCACCGTCACCGCGAACAGCCGCGCCGCGATGCTCGGTCCCGCCAGCGCCTCGCGCACGGCCGGCGCGATCGCGTCCCCGCCGATCACGAACTCCTTGGCCTTGTTGTCCAGCGGCCAGCCCAGCGGCAGCGCGCCGGCGGCGATGTCCCCCGCGATCGCCGCGATGCGCTGTCCGTAGGTAACCGACTCGAGCATCGTCGGCCCCGCGGTCTCCAGATCGATCGCCGCCAGCCCGCCGGGCACCGCGAGGACGGCGGTCCGCGAGTCCGCCAGAAGCTCCGCCGGCGATTCGTCGAAGCCCATCGTGACTCGCCACGGCCGCAGCGTCTCCCCGTCCAGCATCACGACGTGCTTCGCGCACTGGCCGTTCGTGACGTAGACCAGCGAATTGCCCGCGGGCGCCAGCGCCCCGAGGCACTGTGTCGGCCACCAATCCTCCCCCGCGGGCCACTGGGGCGGCGGCGGCAACAAGGCCGTGAGGTCCAATTCCGCCCGCGATTCGCCCGACGCCGGATCGAGCCGCTCGATCGTCCGCTCGAACACCACCAGCACGTCGTCGCCGATCAGCCGGTACTCCACCCCCAGGCCGCCCATGCGCTGCTCCCAGAGTCGCTCCAGGGACGGCAGCCGCAACGCCGAGATCCGCGAGACGGATTCCCCCTCACCCACGTCCACGTCGTCCGCGACCAGCAGCATGTCCGTCCACGCCAGCGGACGCGCGATGTACCCGTCCAGCGTCACCGACCCGGAGGGCGCGCCGTCCGCCACGCGGTAGAGGGAGAACCGCGTGGTGTACTCCGGCGACGCCGCCTGCGCGTCGTGCGTACCCGCCGCGTCGTCGTCGTATTCCGCCTCCTCTTCGCCGCCCAGATGCTCGGCCACAATCGCGTACGCGGGAGAGACCGCCACTTCCGGATACTCGCCGACGGCCACTTCCCACGCGGTCGTGCCATCCCGGACGTCGAGCGCCTGGAGGGTCGTCTCGGGCGTCGCCTGGAAGTCGGGCAGCGAGTCGGGGTCTTCCGGATCGCGCGGGGGACGGTACTCGGTGAGCAGGACCAGCTTCCCGGCCGTGACGAAGACGGTGTCGAGCGGCTCGCCGTGGAGCCGGCGTTCCCACAGGAGCTTGCCGGGGCCGAGGTCCACGGCCAGCAGACGGTCGTCGCGGGCCATGTAGAGCACACCGTCGCGCTCGAGCGGCGGCATCCGCGAGTAGCCGTAGCCTTCGCCCGGCAACCGCAGCCGCCACCGCTCGCTTCCCGCCAGGAGGTCATAGCCGATCAGCTCATTGGCCTCGTCGTCGCAGGCGACCACGAGGTTGCCGGGCGACCACAGCACCTGGGGAGTGGGCCCCGAGCCCATCCAACCGGCGGGCTCGCCGGAGCGCCAGCGCAGGACGGTGCCCGGGAGTGCGGCGGGGTCACGGGGCAGCGCGGCGGCGTCGACCTCGCCCTGGTCACCGTGAGGCCCGGCGGTCGCCGATGCGAACCCGGGCGCCATGAGCGCCGCCGGTCCGGAGACGGCCTCCGGGGGGAGCGGCTCGGGCCGGCCGAGCGTGCGCGGGCCGCAGGCGGCGGGGAGGAGAAGGGAAAGCAGAAACCACCGATGGACACGGCGCGGCCCGGCGGCCGCGCGGGGCTGGGGGCTGGGGGCTGGGGGCTGGCAGGACCCACCGCAGGCCCATGTGCCGTCGCGTCCACCCGGAAACGTGCTCGCCGCGTCGTTCATGTCGTCCTCCCCTCAGCCCCCGTTCGATTCGGTCCCCCGCGCCGCCTTGGTGGCCCCGTCAGCCGCACCTGTGACCACCCGTCCTGCCATCCTTCTAGCACGTTATCACCCTCTTCCGCCGCCTCCGCACCCTCCCTCGCACCTCCGGACCGACAACATGGTATCCTGCGGAGCGGAAGCGGAGGCTGGACCGGCGGCGGGCGGACGTGGTTGAAACGTTGCGCGCGGGCGCGGCGGGATCCGGACGGAAACGCGACGGCCGCGGCCGGGGCAGAGGGGATCGGCGATGCGACGACAGGGCACGCGAGCGAGGTCGTGCGTGTGGCTCGTCGCCGGACGCTGGACGAGCCCTGGGCGCGCAGCGGCGACGACGCGCACGGCGGCGAGTGGAGCCTGACGAGCGCCCCGACGGACGATCCGCCGCCCGCCTTCGAGTCCTTCGCCACGCTCACCGAACCGATCTCGTTGGCCGGCGCCGTGTCGCCGGTGCTCGAGTTCTGGCATCGCTACGCCATCGACGACTACGTCGGCAGGGCCCTCGTGGAGGTGGAAGCCGGAGACGGCGCGTGGGTTGCGGTCCGGCAGTACGCCGGCTCCCTGTCGGAATGGTCGCGCGAGACCGTTTCCCTGCGGGACCTTGCCGGCGCCGCCGCAGTGCGCGTGCGGTTCCACATCTTCACGTACCGCTACGGACCCGGCTCCCGGTGGATGATCGACGACGTTGCCGTGACCGGGCTCATGAACCCGTGCCGCGAGTGCGACGGCGCGGGCCTCTGCGGCGCACGCCCGGACGGCAGGGCGTGCGGGGATGGAGACCTCTGCAACGGCGACGAGACCTGCTCCGCCGGCTCCTGCGCCGCGGCCCCATCCTTGCTGTGCGACGACGCCAACGCGTGCACGGCCGACTCCTGTGCCCCGGACACGGGATGCACGAACACGCCCGCCTTCGACGGCGCGGCCTGCTCCTCGCCCCTGTTCTGCGACGGCACCTGCGCGGCAGGGGACTGCGTGGGGACCGCGCCTGCCGACTGCGACGACGAGAACCCGTGCACGGCCGACCGCTGCGACCTCGCTCGCCACGCCTGCGTTCGCGAACCGGTCGCCGACGGCGCCCCGTGCGACGACCCCGATCCCTGCGTCGCCGAAGGCGCGTGCGCGGCCGGCGTCTGCTCCGGCGGGACGCCCATCACCTGCGACGACGGCGAGCCCTGGACCGCCGACTGGTGCGACCCCGGCGTCGGTTGCCGCAGCGCCAACGTCGCCGCCGGCACCGCGTGCGACGACGGCGACCCGGCGACCTCGGGCGACGTCTGCGACGACGCGGGCCGCTGCGTCGGCTCCGTCCCCGCCTCCTCGGGCTGCGACTGTCGCGCGACCGGCGGGCGCCCGCTGCACTTCTTCCCCGCCCTCCTCGCCCTCGGTCTGCTCGCCGCCACGCTTCTCCGCCGCCTGCCCACCCTCCCCCGCTCCTCCCGACCAACAACTCGATCCGATCGACCCACCAACAACCAATGACCAATCGACCCTGGACATCTCCTTCCTCTCGTCCTATAAGCCCCGGCTCGTAGTTTGCCGGTAGTGGCGGAGGGCCCGGCCGGAGAGACGGGAGGTACGTCGCATGGAATTCCAGAGACTGGATGTCGAGTTGCGGACGGAGCGCGGGAAGGGTCCCGCCCGGCGTCTGCGCGGGCGCGGGCTCGTGCCGGGCGTCGTCTACGGTCCCGCGATGCCGTCGACGGCGGTCGCCTTCGACGGCAAGAAGCTGCGTCGCGTGATGGCGGCCGAGCTGGGCCTGAACCAGGTGCTCGAGCTGAAGTTCGCGGGCGACGGCAAGACGGTCCTGGCGATGGTCCAGGACCACCACGCGCATGCCATCTCGCGCGACCTCCTGCACGTGGACTTCATCACGGTCGATCCCGAGAAGCCGGTCGACGTCCGCATCCCGGTCGTGACCACCGGGAAGTCCGCGGGCGAGGAGTTCGGGGGACGGCTGGTCGTCGTCTTCCGCGAGATCCCGATGCGCTGCCTGCCGGCGAAGATCCCCGTGAAGATCGAGGTGGACATCAGCGAGCTGGGCATCGGGCACTCGTTCAAGGCCGGCCAGCTCAAGCTGCCCGAGGGCGTCCAGCTCAAGCTGGATCCGGCGCAGGCCATCGTGGCGGTGGTTGCGCCCGAGGCCGAGCCCAAGGCCGAGGAGGCGGTGGCGGCCGAAGGAGTGCCGGTCGAAGGCGCTCCCGCGGTGCCCGGCGCTCCGGCTGCTCCCGGCGCTCCGGCTGCTCCCGGCGCTCCCGCGGCCCCCGGCGCTCCCGCGGCCCCCGGCGCGGCCCCGGCTGCAGGCAAGGGACCCGAGGCCAAGGGCAAGGGTGCCGAGGCCAAGGGCAAGGGTGCCGAGGCCAAGGGCAAGCCCGGGAAGAAGTAGCCCGCGCCCTCTGCGCGTGCCGGTCCCGAGATGGCGACCGACTCCTTCAGCGGCTGGCTCGTCGTGGGATTGGGGAATCCCGAGGACGAGTACGGCGGCACGCGGCACAACGCCGGCTTCGACCTGATCGACCTCCTCGCGCGCCGCTGGGACGCGCGCGAGTGGAAGAACCGCTTCCACGGCCGCTTCTCGCAGGCCGAGCCCGCGCGCATCGACGGCCCCGTCCTGCTGCTCAAGCCGACGACCTACATGAACCTCTCGGGCCGCGCCGTCCAGGGTGCCATGGCCTTCTATCGCATCCTCCCCGCGCGCGTCCTGGTCGCCCACGACGACATGGATCTGCCGCTCGGCGCGTTCCGCCTGAAGCTCGGCGGCGGCTCGGCCGGCCACCGCGGCGTCGAGTCCATCGCCGCCGCGGTGGGCGCCGACTTCCTGCGCCTGCGCATCGGCATCGGGCGGCCCGAGCGAGCCGGCGCGGTCGACCACGTGCTCTCCCGGTTCGCGGCGGCGGAGCGCGAGGAGATGGACCGATCGCTGGCCGTGGCCTCCGACCTGGTGGAGACGGCGTTGCGCGAGGGTCCCCAGGCCGCGATGAACGCGTTCCACCGCCGGCGCAAGCCCGAGGAGCCCCCCCCCAACACGGACTGACCCCCCCGGCACTTCCCGACCAACAACAGGACCCGGACGACCGACCAACAACCAATAACCAGTTGCCCCTGGCACCCCCCAGCAGGTACGTTCGGGACGTGAAGCGGACCGTGCCCCCCCTCGCCCCTTCGTTGCTGATCAGCGTGCCGCACCTGCGGGATCCCAACTTCGACCACTCCGTCGTCCTGTTGCTGGAGCACGACGGGGAGGGTTCGATGGGGCTGGTGATCAACCGGGAGACGGACCACGCGATGTCGGACTTCTGCGCACTGCAGGATCTCGAGTACCTCGGTCCGAAGGAGGCGATGGTGTTCGTCGGCGGGCCGGTCGAGCCGACGCAGGGATTCGTGCTGCACGGTGCTCCGCTCGAGGTTCCCCCGGACGTGGCGGGGCGCGAGGTGGCGGCCGGCATCTGGTTCGGGGCGGACATGGATCTGTTGCGGCATCTCACGCGGCAGAGCGCGATCCCGTTCCGCCTGCTGGTCGGCTACGCCGGCTGGGCTCCCGGCCAGCTCGACGCCGAGATCGCCGCGGGGGCCTGGATCCCCCGACCCGCCACGCGGGAGCTGGTGTTCCATCCCTCCCCCTCCGAGGTCTGGGGCCTTTCGCTGCGCGACATCGGCATCGACCCCCGGACGCTGGTGAAGGGCGGAGCCGCCCCGAACTGACGCTTGACATCGGGCGCGCGTCGGGCCATAAGACGCGTCTCCGTCGTGCGGGGGCCGTCCGCGGCAGGTCGCGGGGGCCGGTCCGCGCGACCACTCGCTCCGTCCCATGTGACGGGGCTGTCCCCGCTCGCGGCGCCTCTTGGCCGCAGGCGGGCACAACCGGGAGGAGGTTTTCGTCGGGCATGCTCACCGAGTTCCAGAAGCGTCATCAGCGCGAGTACGAGACCATTTTCATCCTGGACCCGCGAGTCGCGCACGACATGGCCGAGAAGGTCGTGCAGCGATTGCAGGACGTCCTGGCGAAGTTCGACGGGACGTTGATCCGGGTGGACTACTGGGGCAAGCGCAAGCTGTCCTACCGCATCCGCCGCAGCGACTGGGGCTTCTACTACGTCGTCCGTTTCCTTGGCGGCGGGGGGCTGGTCGCGGAGTTGGAGCGCAACTACCGGATGCTGGACGCGGTGATGCGGTTCCAGACGATCGTGGTCAAGGACGACGTCGACGCGGCGACCTACCAGGTCCAAGCGGCCGACGTCGTGTTCCACCTCGATCTGCTGGCCAAGGAAGCGGCCGAGCCGATCGTCGAGACGGCGGCGGACGCCGCGCTTTCCGCCGCGCCGGAGACGGCAGCGCCGGTCGAGGCCCCGCCGGCGGCGGCAGCGCCGGCAGCGGCAGCGCCGGCAGCGGCAGCGCCGGCCGAGGTCGCGCCGGCGGCGGCAGCGCCGGTCGAGGCAGCGCCGGCCGAGGCGAAGGAGAAGCCCGCCGACACGAAGGTCGAGCCTGACGCGGCGCCCGCCGCGCAGCAGGAAGGAGAGAAGCCATGATGGAACGCGACTCCGGCGGATCCCGCTACGGCGGCGGCGACCGCGGCGACCGCGGCGACCGCGGCGATCGTGGCGAACGGGGAGAGCGCGGCGACCGCGGGCGTCGTCGCGGGGGCGGTGGCGGGCGGCGCAAGCGCGTCTGCCGTTTCTGCGCCGACAAGGGACTGCGCATCGACTACAAGGACCCGTACAGCCTGCGCTACTTCATCACGGATCGCGGACGCATCGTGCCGCGCCGTATTTCCGGCACGTGCGCCAAGCACCAGCGTCGCGTTTCCCAGGCCCTGAAGCGCGCCCGCAATGTCGCGCTGATGCCGTTCACGGTTTCCGGGAGGTAGGCCCCATGCGCGTCATCCTGCGTGAGGATCTGGCCAACCTCGGAAAGACCGGCGACGTCGTCAAGGTCACCGACGGCTATGCGCGGAACTACCTCCTTCCCCGGCGGTTCGCGGTCCAGGCCACCGAAGGGAACATGAAGCAGATCGAGCACGAGCAGCGTTCCGCGCTCTCGCGCCGCGACAAGCTCCTGAAGGAGGCCGGCACCCTGCGCGCCAAGCTCGAGGGCGTCTCCGTCACCGTCCCGAAGCGCGTCGGCGAGGGCGAACGCCTCTTCGGCTCGGTCACGGCGCACGACATCGAGCTGGCCCTGGCCGAGGAAGGCCACAAGGTCGAGCGCAAGCACATCCGCATCGAGGAGCCCATCCGGGCGCTCGGCGTCTTCCACGTCAAGATCGCGCTGCACGGCGGCACGGAAGCCAGCATCAAGGTCTGGGTCGTCGCGAAGTAGGGACTGGGCCAGCCGCGGGCTCAACGCCGCGGTTCGGATCCGGGAGCCGCCCACATCGGGCCTTGACCGCGCCCCGCCTGCCCGGCGATTCTCCGCCCATGGCGCGCACCCCGGATCGCGAACGCTCCCCCCGCAAGGTCGACGCCCGCGAGGTGCTCGGCCGCGTCCCGCCGCACGCCGAAGACGCCGAGAAGGCGCTCCTGGGCGCCATCCTCGTGGACGACAAGGCCCTGCCGCTGGTGCAGGACCTGTGCACCACCGAGGACTTCTACGTCGAGGCGCACCGGGCCATCTTCGAGGCGATGGTGGATCTGTCCGGACGCGGCGTCACGATCGACGCGGTGACGCTGGCCGAGACGCTGAAGCAGCGCGGCCAGTTCGACCGCATCGGCGGCGCCGCGTACCTCGATCAGCTCATCGATGTCGTCCCCATTTCCGCGCACGTGGAGGAGCACGCCTCGCTGATCCGCGAGAAGGCAATCGTGCGCCGGCTGATCCTGGCCTGCAGCCAGGTCGTCACGAACGCCTTCGAGGACTACGGCGACCTCGATTCCTTCCTCGACGGTTCCGAGCAGAACATCTTCGAGATCTCCCGCCAGCGCCACCGGACGGAGACCGCGCACATCCGTCGCACGGTGAAGCAGGTGTTCACCGAGCTGGACGCGCTGAGCCAATCGTCGCGGGAGGTCATCGGCGTCCCGACCGGCTTCGCGCGGCTCGACTCCATCACCGCCGGTCTCCAGCCCTCCGATCTCATCATCATCGCCGGCCGCCCTTCGGTGGGAAAGACCTCGTTCGTGCTCAACCTGCTGACCAACGCGGCCGGCGCGGGCAAGACGCCAGTCGCTCTTTTTTCGCTCGAGATGAGCAACCCCCAGATCGTGCGCCGCATCCTGGCCTCCGAGGCCGGGATTCCGGCCGGGAAGCTGCGGACGGCGCACGGACTGACGCAGGACGACTGGACCCGCCTGTTCATGGCGGCGGACCGCGTCAACAAGTTCGAGATGTACCTCGACGATTCGCCGATGCTGACCGTGGCGCAGCTCCGCGGCAAGGTCCGCCGGCTGAAGCTGCAGCACGGCATCGGCGCGGTCGCGGTCGACTACCTCCAGCTCATGCGGCCGGTCCGCAGCTACGACAGCCGCGAGCGCGAGATCGCCGAGATCTCGCGGAACCTGAAGGCGCTGGCCAAGGAGCTGGAAATACCCGTCCTGGCCCTCTCGCAGCTTTCGCGCGACGTCGAGAAGCGCCAGGACAAGCGTCCGGTGCTGGCCGACCTGCGCGAGTCGGGGGCCATCGAGCAGGACGCCGACATCGTCATGTTCCTGCACGACCCCAACCCGACGCAGGTCGACCGGACGCACCGGCAGGTCGAGTTGATCGTCGCCAAGCACCGCGCCGGACCGACGGGCGCGGTACCGCTCGTGTTTTCCGGCGAGTACACGCGATTCTCCTCGGCCACGGATGCGGCCGGCGACGGGGGCGAGACGGCAGGGTTCGCGCCGCCGGACGACGGAGCGTTTTGAGAGCTGTGAGCTGTGAGCTGTGAGTCATGAGCACGCGGGCGCGCCCCGGGAACTCAGAGCTCAGAGCTCAAAGCTCAAAGCTCGAAGCCTCCCCTGCGCTCCGTCTCCGCCGCGACGTCGTCCGCTCGATCCGCGCCGGCCACCCCTGGATCTACGCCGAGGCGCTGGTCCCGCCCCCGGAGCTCCTTCCCCCCGGCGCCGTGGTCGAGGTCGTCGACTTCGCGGGACGTTTTCTCGCGCGCGGGCTGTGGGATCCCGGGTCCGCGATCGCGATCCGGGTCTTCACGCTCGATCCGGACGAGGTTCTGGACGAAGCACTGGTGCGCTCGCGCTTCCTGGCCGCTGCCGAGCGCAGGGCGCCCATCCTCGCGGGAGGGGGCACCGACTCCTGCCGTCTGGTCCACGGCGAGGCCGACCGGTTGCCGGGGGTCGTCTGTGATCGCTACGCCGCCGTCGCGGTCCTGCGCTTCGACGGCGACGCCGCCGCCTCGCTTCGCCCGTGGGTCGCCGCCGTCGCCGCCTCCCTTCCCGGGATCGGGACCGTCGTCGAGCGTCCCTTCGCGCGGTGCCGCGAGGAGGGGCAGGCGCGCGTCCTGCACGGAACCCGGCCTTCGACGCCGATCGTCATCCGGGAGAACGGGCTGTCTTTCGAGGTCGACGTGCTCCAGGGGCACAAGACCGGGCTGTACCTCGATCAGCGCGACAACCGCGCGCTGGTGCGTTCGCTGGCCGCGGGCCGCCGGACGCTCGACCTGTTCTCGTACGTGGGCGGGTTCACCGTCGCCGCCGCCGCGGGGGGCGCCGGTCCGTCGCTGTCGATCGACATTTCGAAGCCGGCGCTCGCCGCCGCGCGCCGCAACCTCGCGCTCAACGACTTTGCGTTCGAGGATCGCGAGCTGCTTGTCGCCGATGTGTTCGACTGGCTCGAGTCGCCGGCTTCGCGGCGGCGCACCTGGGACCTGATCGTGCTGGACCCTCCGAGCCTGGCCCCGAACCGCGCCGCGGTCCGCCGCGCGGTGGGCGCCTACCGTCGTCTGAACGCCGCCGCCCTGCGCCTCGCCGCGCCGCGCGCGACGATCCTCACCTGTTCGTGTTCCAGCCACGTCGACGAGCCGCTTTTCCGGAGGACGGTCCTGGCCGCCGCCACCGACGCACGCCGGCGCGTCGAGGTCGTGGAATCCCGGGGTGCCTCCCCCGATCATCCCGTGGTCGGTTGGTTTCCGGAGGGCAACTACTTGAAGGCGCTCCTGCTGCGAGCTGGCGGGGCATCGAATCCCGGGGGGGGGAGGGCGCGGAGATCCGACTTACCGCTGAGACGCTGAGGACGCTGAGACGAACGCTGAGAAGAGGGGGCTGGGAGGGGATACCGTCCTGGGATGCCAGCCCCGGGGTTCGCGATGCCCGTGGCGCGGCGCCCCTTCGACCACGCTCAGGGCCTTCGGGGCGCCGCGCCACGGACTCTCCCGCCGCCGGGTAGAACGTTGGACGGTTTCCGGACAAGACGACACGAGCGAACCTCGCGGCGGGCCAGGTCCCTTGCGCGGCGCCTCGCCGCGCAAGGGCAACAGAACCCGAGCCTGCATTGTCGGTCCGCCCCGCTCCCCACCTTGCCGCTCCAGGGCGCCCCTTCCCCTGTCTTCTCAGCGTTTGTCTCGGCGCCCTCAGCGTCTCAGTGGTGAATCCGGTCTCCGCGCCCTTCGCCGAAGGTGCCCTGCGCTCGTCGAAGGGCCCTCCTCTCCCTGCCTCCAGGCACTTCACCCCCAGTTGGGGGGATGCACCCTGTTCGCTGTTCCCTCTTCCTTGTTCCCCGCTGTTTGCTACCCTCCGTCTTGATGCCGAGCCGTCCGCTCCCCAAGCGCCGCCTGTCGCTGACCAACGTCGGGGGCCGCCCCGAGCTGTCGGGTGAGGCGTCGCTCGCCGACAAGCTCGCGAGGGCGCTCGAGGTGGAGCCCGGTGGGGGGCTCGACCGCTGGACGCACGGGTTCCACACGTATGCCGCGCGCATGCACCCGGACACGGCGGGCCGACTGGTGCGCGAGCTGTCGCGACCCGGCGCGGCGGTGCTCGATCCGTTCTGCGGCTCGGGGACCGTGGTCGTCGAGGCTCTCGTGCACGGGGCCCGGGCCGTGGGGCGGGACCTCAACCCGGTGGCGATCCGGGTGGCGCGGATCCGGGCGGCCGTCGTGCCCGAAGCCCGCCGGCGCATCGTACGCGAGCGTGCGCGGCGGATCGCCGGCATCGCGGTCGGGCGGGTCCGGCAGGGCCACGAGGCGCCCGAGCCCCTTCCGCCCGGCCGCGAGGAGTTCGACTCGCGGACCTTCGCCGAGCTGTCGTGGCTGCGTGCGGCGGTGGACGCCGACCGCGACCCGTTCGTGCGCGACGCGCTGGGCGTCGTCCTGTCCTCGATCCTGGTGAAGGTGTCGTGCCGCAGGAGCGACACCGACTCGCGATACCAGCCGAAGTGCCGGCCGCCGGGCGCGGCGACGGCGATCTTCACGCACAAGGTGGACGAGCTGTGCCACCGCTGGAAGTTCCTGCGCGACGCGCTCCCGACGCCCTCGTTCCCGGCCGACGTGGCGCTCGACGACGCGCGCCGTCTGCGTTCGATCCCGGACGCGTCGGTCGACCTCGTCGTGACCTCCCCGCCGTACGCCAACGTGTACGACTACGCGGAGCAGCACGGGCTGCGTGCCGCCTGGCTGGGCGAGGACGCGGGTGCGTTGCGGGCGAACGAGATCGGCGCCCACCGCGGGTTCCGCGAGCCCCGGCGGGGCCTGGAGCGGTGGGAGCACGACGGCGCGCTGTGGGTGGGCGCCCTGGCCCGCGTCCTGCGCCCGGGGGCGCTCGGCTGCATCCTGGGCGGGGACGGGGCGACGTTGCTGGGGCCGGTGCGGTTCGACGAGTGCCTTGGCCGGTGGTCGGCCGCCGCGGGGCTGCGGGTGGAGGCTTCAGCGTCGCAGCGTCGTCCGATCTTCGACGAGGAGACGCGCCGCGCCTTCCGCGGGCGAGACCGGCGGGAGTACCTGATCGCGGTGAGGAAGGCGTAGCGGAGTACTCGGGGCTCCCGGTGGCCGCGGCCAGTGCGCGGCTGTGGCCCGCGCGCCGAAGCTGGCAGGGGAGAGATGGAGAGGTCGGCTGGAGAGATGGAGAGACGGTCACATCATCCGGTGGTGTCGGAACTCCGGTTCTTGCCGACGAGGTCCAGAACGGCGTCGATCACGCGGTCGACGTCGGCGTCGGTCATCTTGGAGTAGATCGGCAGGGAGACGGAGCGACGGTAGGCGTCCTCGGCGACGGGGAAGTCCCCCGGCCGGAATCCGAACGTCTCGCGGTAGCACGGCTGGAGGTGCAGCGGGATGTAGTGCACGCTCGTTCCGATGCCGCGGGCCTTCAGCTCGTCGAGGAACGCGTCGCGCGAGAGGGGAAGGGCCTCGAGCCGGAGACGGAGGGAGAAGAGGTGCCAGGCGTGGGTCCGGTCGGGGAGGACTGTCGGGACGATCAGGGCGTCGTTGCTGCCGAATGCCTCCAGGTACCGCTTCGCGATGGCCTCCCGCCTCCGCAGCATGTCGCCGGCGCGCGCGAGCTGGACACGGCCGATGGCGGCGGCGAGGTCGGTGAGGTTGTACTTGTACCCGGGCGCCAGGACCTCGTAGTACCAGGACCCTTCCGAGGTGTAGCGTTTCCACGCGTCCTTGGAGATGCCGTGCAGGGCCATGAGCCGCATCCGCGCGGCCAGGTCATCGTCCTGGGTGCAGGCCATGCCGCCTTCGGCGGTGGTGATTGTCTTCGTCGAGTAGAAGCTGAAGCAGGTGACGTCACCGAAGGTGCCGATCGGCCGGCCCTTGTACGACGCGGGAAAGGCGTGGGCGGCGTCCTCGACGACGCGCAGCCCCTTGCGCTTCGCGAGGTCCAGGATGGCGTCCAGCTCGCAGGCCTGGCCGCCGTAGTGCACGGGGACGATCGCCTTGGTCCGGGGGGTGACGGCCCGTTCGGCCTTCTCGACGTCGAGCGTCTCGTCGCCTTCGCGGATGTCCACGAGCACGGGCCGGGCGCCGAGGTGCCAGGCGGTCGCGGCGGTCGAGGTGAAGGTCATGGTCGGGACGAGGACCTCGTCGCCGTCCCGCAGACCGATCGCCTCGTAGGCCACGTGCAGGGCGGCAGTACAGGAGTTCACGGCGACGCCGTGTCTTGCCCCGACCGCGGCGGCGAACTCGGTCTCGAAGGCCTTGGCTCGGGGGCCGGTGTTGATCCAGCCGTCGCGGACGACGTCGGCCACGGCTTCCGCTTCGGCCTCCGTCAGGTCGGGAACCGCGAAGGGGAGGAAGGACGGCGAGGGATCGGGCAGGGCGGCGGAGCGTAGACCGGTGGGGGGCGGGGATCCAGTCGGAGGTGCCGCGCCGGGCAGCCGCGGGCTGAAGCCCGCGGTTCGGTTGGGGGAGGGAGTCCGGTCGCTGAAGCTCGCGGTTCGGGGGGGACGGATGCGCTACCGGAGCCGTCGCTCGCACCTCGAGCAGAACCCGTCGCCCCTGATGTCGACTTCTTCCACCGAGTTCGCGAAGTGCATGATGCAGGCGAAATCGAGGCAGTGCACCAGGCCGAAGGTGTGACCCAGCTCGTGGAGCGCCTCCTTTTCGGCGCGGCGGTAGAGGACCCGGCGGTCCTCTTCGCGGCCGTAGTGGGACTCGCGGAGGCGGGCGACGGACATGACGGCGGCGCGGCCGCCGAGTCTGGCCTCGCCGAAGACGAAGGTGAAGATCGGGATGAACAGGTCGGCCTCGGTCACCCCGAGGATCTTCGGATCTCCCGCGCGCGGCATCGACTCGAGGCGGTCGATCAGCAGCGTCGAGTGCACCTGCCGGCGGACGGGGTCGTAGGCGAAGTCCGGCGCCATCGCGGCCCGCCCCGGCCGCACTTCCCGCCCGAACGCCTGGCCCACCGTCAACGACAGGTATTCAATCAGCGCCGAGTCGACGGCGCCGATCGGCAAGATGATGATTTCATCCGCCACCAGTGTGCCGCTCTACCGCTCCACCCCCCCCATTCCCCGTTCCCCCGTTCACTTCCCGGCGTTCCGTTCGACACCGAGCGTCTTCATCCGTTCGAACAGCTCCGCGCGATCGATTCCGAGCATCCCGGCGGCGACGCCGAGATTCCACTCGGCGGCCTCGAGGGCGGCGCGGAGGCGGGCGACTTCGTCCGCCTGCCCGGCTGCTTCCCGCCGGCCGGCGTCGGCGGCGGGGCGCAGGTCCTCGACATCGATGACGCCTCCATCCTTGAGGACGGCGGCCCGCTGGACGACGATCTCGAGCTGCCGCACGTTGCCCGGCCACTCGCGCTCCCGCAGCGCCTGGAGCGCCCCTGTCGAGAAGCCCTCGAACATCCGGTTCATCTTCCGCCCGCAGCGCCGCAGGAACTGCTCGGCCAGGGGCCCGATGTCCTCGCGCCGCTCCCGCAGCGGCGGCAGGCGGATCGTAACCACGGCGAGCCGTTCGAGAAGTTCGCGGCGCAGGGTACCCTCCCCGGTATCGGGCTCGCGTTCCGCCGCCCCCATGGGGCGGAAGTCCACGGGGATGCGCCGTTCGGCGCCGATGCGGCAGATCGCCTTGTCGGCCACGGCCCGCAGCAGGTCCTCCTGCGCCTTGGGACCCAGGGCGGTGATGCCATCGACGAACAGGGTCCCCCCGTCGGCCAGCTCCAGCTTCCCGCGCCGGCGCGCGCGCCCCCCCGGCACCTGTTCCGTGCCCAGCATTTCCGCTTCCAGCTCCGGGCCCGCCAGAGCGGTCCCGAGGGTGACGAAGGGCATGTACCGGCGCACGCTGCGCCCGTGGACGGCGCGCGCCACGGTCTCCTTCCCGGTCCCGCGCTCGCCGACGATCAGCACGGCGGCATCGCTCGCCGCGGCCGCGTCGATCCAGCGCCGGGCCTCGTGCATCGCGGGCGAGTCGCCGACGATCTCGGCTTCCGGCTCCAGCTCCGCCACGGCGCGCTTGAGCTGTTCGTTCTGTCGCCAGAGGCGACGGCGCTCGACGGCGGTCCGTGCCAGCCGTTCCACCGCGTCCGGATCGAAGGGCTTGGTGATGTAGTCGTGGGCGCCCTGGCGCATGGCGCGCACGGCGCTGTCGACGGACGCGTAGGCCGTCATCACGATGATCGTCGCGTCCGGCTGCGCGGCCAGGATGTGCTGCTGCAGCTCCAGTCCGTCCATGCCCGGCATGCGGATGTCGAGCAGGAACACGTCCCAGGACGCCTCGCCCAGCTTGCGCAGCGCCTCCTTCGCGTTCCCCGCCACGTCGACGTCGCATCCTTCGTCGCGGAACCACCGTCCCAGCGAGTCCCGCACCGACGGATCATCATCGACGATCAGGATCCGGATGTCGCCCGCCATCGCTCACTGCTCCTCCTCCGCCGCGGCCTCGGGCGGCTGCGGCGGAAGCTCGATTCGCACGGTCGTCCCCGTTCCCGGCCGTGATTCGAGCGTCACGCGCCCGCCGTGGGCGCGGACGATCGAGTACGCGACCGCGAGACCGATGCCCGAGCCCTTCTCCTTGGTGGTGAAGAACGGCTCGAACACCTGCTTGCGCGTCTCCTCGTCCATCCCGACTCCCGTGTCGCGGATTTCGATCACGACCCACCCGCCGTCGCCCCGGCGCGCCTCGACGGTCAGCAGGCCCTCGCTGCCCATGGCTTCGCAGGCGTTCATGAGGACGGCGACGAGTGCCTGGCGCACCTGCTGCGGGTCGCAGACGATCGGCGGCAGGTCCTGGGCGACCGCCAGGGACTTGCGCAGCCCCTGCACATCGAGCTGGTGCTGCACGAGGCGCAACGTCCCGGTGACGAGGTCGCCGAGATCGCACGGCTCGGCGCGCGGTCGGGAGGGCCGGGCGAACTGCAGGAGCTGCTTGACGATCTCGCCGCAGCGCGTCGCCTCGGATTCGACGGACCCCAGGATCTGGGTCCGTTCCGCCTCCTCCCCCTCCTTGCGCCCTTTCCCGGCCGCGACCCTTTCCTCGCGTTTGAGGAGCAGGTGCGCGTAGGTCCGGATCGCGGCCAGGGGGTTGTTGATCTCGTGGGCCACGATCGCGGCGAGCTTGCCCAGGGAGGCCATCTTCTCCACCTGGACGATGTCGGCCTGGACCTTCTCGAGCTGCCGCGACTTCTCGGCGACCCGGACCTCGAGGGTCCGGGTCCATGCCTCGAGCTGCGAGCGGGCGTCGCTGAGCTCGCCGGCCATCTTGTTGAACGAAGCGGCCAGCTCGCCCAGCTCGTTGCCGGAGGCGACGGGGATGCGGTCGGCGAGGTTCCCGGCGCCCAGGCGTTGCGTTCCGACGATGAGCCGCGCCACGGGGCGGTACACCAGGCGCAGCAGCAGCAGCGTGGAGAGGGCCATCAACGCCACGACGGTCACGCCGGCCGAGACGGCCATGCGCGTGGTCAGCCCGGCGCGGCCCTCGTCGACCTTCGCCAGCGACATCTGCACGTCGAGCACGCCGAGGATGCGTTGGCTGGCCGGGTGGACATGGCAGGCCGCCTCGGCGCAGGTGGGCTCGTTCCGGATGGGGACGATCATTCCCAGCACGCGGCCGCGGTCCCCGCCGCCGAAGATGCGGTAGCGCTCCTGCTGGCGGATGTCCGGCGCAGGCGCATTGCCCCGATGGCAGTTGACGCACGCCTCCGCCGTCTTGTCGACCTCCTGACCGACCTCCTGCGCGCGCGTGGAGTACCGGACCCGCCCCTCCTTGTCGTAGATCCGCACGCGGTCGATCCCCGGCTGCTCGCCGATCGCCTGGATGATCTCGAAGATCTCCGTCCGCTCGTTCCGGAACATCAGCGAGCGCGTACTGCGACGGATCACGTCGCCGAGCTGTTCGGCGTGGTCGATGACGGTCTGCTCGAGCTGGGAGCGGCTATCGCGCGCGACCCAGACCCCGAACAGGCCGAGGATCAACGCCACCGCCGTCATCAGCAGCAGCGACACGCGGAACGCCAGCGCTCGCGCAGGGAATTTCATGGGGCCCTGCTCATCCCTCGGCCTCGATCATCATCGCGGCCACAATTTCCGGGGAAGTTCGCGCAAAGCACGCGAAGAACGCAAAGGACGCAAAGGGTAAGGACAGGGTCATGGCCAGCCCCACCGTATGGTCAGCTCGCGATCCCCCGCGCCGCCTTCGACCGTCAACACGGCCCCGGCTGCGAACGACAGGGTTCCGTTGCCCGCCACCGTCACCGCACCGGCCGTGGGCTCCACCGGGGCGCCGTTCCAGGTGGCGGCGCCCGTCGCGGCGTTCGCGCTCTCCGCAACCCAGTCGTACCGCAGTCGTCCTCCGACTTCCACGAAGGAGCCCGAGCCGCCGGCCCAGACGAGGATTTCGCGGTCGTCGCCCAGGGTGGACGGCCGGACCACGCCCACGTCCGTCACTCCGTCGTCCACGGCGGTGTCGGCCCCCTCGGGCAGCAGGACGAGGATGGTCCCGGCGGGCACGAACGTGGGACACTCCTCCCGGGCGGCCGCCACGGTCGCCTCGCCGCCGCCCGCGGGCATCGTCAAGGTCTCCCCGCCCCACAGCGGGTGGAAGGTGCCCTCGGGCAGCCGGACCCGCCGCGAGGTGGCGCCCTGCTCGAGGACCGGGGCCACGACGATCCGATCGCCCAGCAGGTACTCGTCGGTCATGGTCCAGCCCGGGTCCCAGTCCGGCCAGCGCAGCGCCAGGGGCCGCATGATGGGCAGGCCGTCGCCCGCCGACGCCTCCTGGGCGGCGGCGTAGAGGTACGGCACGAGCTGCATGTGCCGCACGGCCCACAGGCGCAGGTGTTCGGTGCTCGCTTCGTCCTTCTCCCAGTTCCAGTTCTCGGCCGCGCTGCGCCCGTGGTGGGTGCGCATGACGGGCGACATGGCTCCGAGCGACACCCAGCGATACCACAGCTCCTCGGTCGTGGGATCGGTATACGCGCTCTGGTAGCCGCCGATGTCGTGGGCGAAGTAGGGGAAGCCGACGATCCCGAGGCCGAGGCCCATGGGGATCACGGAGGGCATGCCGTCGCCCTGGCTCCAGTCGGTCTGCTGGTCGCCGGCCCAGAACACCTGGACCAGCGGTTGCGACCCGAGATACCCGGAGCGGGCGAACCAGGCGGTCTCCTTGGCGGCGCCGGCGAGGGTCTCCCTGGTCAGCCGCTGGAATTCGACGGGGTAGAGGTTGTGAGCGGCCATCGGGTCTTCCCCCGACGCCAGCACGATGTCCGTCGGAAGCCACTCGGCGTAGTCCGCCATCCACCCGTCGGCGCCCAGCGCGAGGCCCTGGCCCCACACGCCCTTCGCCCATTCCCTGGCCGCCTCGTTGCTGAGATCCAGGAGCGTGGTGTCGGTGAACGTCACGCCCATGAAGGCGTAGTCGTCCCCGGCCGTGTCGTGGATCCCGTAGCCGTTCGCCCGGACCTCGTCCCATACGTCGCTGCCCCTCACGACGAACGTGTTGTTGTAGGTCAGGAACTTGAACCCCAGCCCGTGCAGGTCGTCCGCCAGCGCCTCGAAATCGGGGTAGAGCGCGCGGTCGACGCGCCAGTCCTCCTCCAGGGTGTAGCCGCCGGTCCCCGCGTGCCCGCCGCGCCAGTCCTCGGTCCAGATGACCGACGACGGGATCCCGCGCTCCCGGAGCTTCGCGGCGACTCTTCGGACGTTCTCCGACCCATAGAGCGCGTCGAGCCACGGAGCGAAGACCCACATCGGCGGCAGGTCCGGCCGCCCGACCGCCGCCGTCATGCGTTCGATCGCCTGTCCCGCGTCCGCCCCGCGGAAGATGCGGATGCGGATGCGTCCATCCCATGCCTCGAGGCGTCCCCGTCCGGTATCCGTCGAGCAGAAGTCGAAGATCGAGCGCACGGGGGTCTCGAGCATCAGCGCGTACCCGCGGCTCGAGACGAAGATGGGGATGGGGGTGTGGGTCTGGTGTCGTCGCCCCACGACGTACCAGGTACCCTCGTACTCGTCCGTCGGGTCCTTCCCCAGCCCGTCCTCCTGCACCCACAGGGGGATCTTCTGACCGCGGTGGTCGACGTCCCAGCTCTGGCCGCCCATGCCGAGGAAATGTTCGTCCGGCGCGCAGGCGAATCCGAGCGACATGCGGTTGGCCCGCGGATCCGTCGCCACCAGCTCGAGCAGCACGGCCCCTGCGGTCCCGGCCTGCACGGTCCCTGTGCCAAGCCGTTCGCCGTCGGCTCCCAGCATGACGAACGAGATCACCGGGCCGTCGACGGAGATTTCGCCGAGGGTCGAAACGCCCTTCCAGGGCTCTGCGGCACGGTCCTCGACGCGGAAGGTCCCGAACCCGGTGTCCACGCTCGCCTCCGCGTGCCGCACCGCCGCGAAGACCAGCGGCTCCTCCCCTTCGGCGACGGCTCCTCCGCCGAGGGTCTCGAACAGCACGTGGTCCAGGAGGTCGCGAACCTCGAGCTGCCCCGGCGACTCGTGGACCTCCACCCGGACCTCGTCGGACTGGGCGGCCCACTTCTTCGAACCGTCGCCGCAACCGAAGGCAGCGACGGCCAGCACGAGACTCGCACGTGTCATGCGCCGACTCCTCCGGCGCCCATCATACAGGGAATCAGCGCGCATCCGCTCCCTGGCGGTCGCGGTTCCGTCGGCTCAGGTCCTCCCCTATCGGTGTCCATCGGTGTTCATCGGTGGTTTCTAGTGCGCGGCCTCGGCGCCGTCCGACTCCGCGGCCACGCGGTGGAAGACAGGGAGGAACTTCACGGCGAGGGCGAAGGCGACGAAGCCGAAGGCGACGATCATCATGGTGACGGCGAGCTCGGTCCAGGCGGGGAAGTAGCCGGTCTTCTGGGTGGCATCCATGCCGGTGATGCTGACGTTCAGGCGATGGGTGACGAAGCCCAGGATGGCGCAGATGGCCGCGACGAACGGTCCCTGGGGCGAGTGCCGCACGCGCCGGATGGCCACGAGGACGATCGGCAGCACGACGCCCAGGCTGAATTCGACCTGGAACAAGAGCGCCTCCATCGTCGGCTCGAACGCCAGGCCCAGCGCGCCGCGGCGCGCGAGGTCCGCGAGCCGCAGGAGGGCGAACGGCACGAGGAGGACCATCATGACGCGGGCCAGGTCCACGCGGACGGCGGCCGGCAGCTCGTGCCCGAACGCGCGGCCCGAGAGGCGCGACTCGAAGAGGACCATCGCGGACCCGATCGCCGCCGCGGAGAGGAAGAACTGGATCGGCAGGAGGGGCGTGTACCACAAGGGATGAAGCTTCGTCGGAACGATGAGGTAGAGGGAGCCGAGGGACGACTGGTGCAGGGTCGAGAGGAGCACGCCCAGCACCACGAAGTACGGCAGCGCGCGGCGCACCCGCCGCAACGCCCTGCTCCAGCCCAGCCGCTCGAACACCATGGGGCTGAACTCCAGCGCCAGCACGGTGGTGTAGAGCATCACGCACCAGGCGACCTCGAACATCACGGAGTGCGGGTTCCACATGACCAGCGGGTGCCAGACGACCCACGGGCGGCCCAGATCGAACATCAGCGCGAAGACCACCAGCACGTAGCCCAGGAACGCGGTCAGGATCGCCGGGCGCACGACGGCCTCGAAGCGCTTGACGCGGAAGATGTGCACGGCGGCCGCCATCGTGAAGCCGCCGGCGGCGAGTCCGACGCCGCAGAGGATGTCGAACCCGATCCAGATGCCCCACGGGAAGCGGTCCGAGAGCGCGGTCGCCGCGCCCAGCCCCTTGGTGAATCGCAGCCACGTCGCGTACAGCCCCGCGCCGACGACCAGCACGAAGACCAGCTTCCAGAACGTCGGCCGGAGCAGCCGATGGAGGGCGTCCATGTCGTTCTCCTACTTGCCTCCCCCTCCGTTGGTGACGAGCGGTCGCCCGGCCGCGTCCTCCTTCGCCGCCGCACCCTCCGCCACCACGGCCTCGGCCTCCTCGGCGAGCTTGTCCCGCCGGTGGATGATCCACTGCAGCCCGAACAGCAGCGAGCCGCCGATGAGCAGCACGTCGGGCAGGTGCGAGAGCACGGCCTCGGTGTTCGCGCCCAGCGGGTGGTCGGGCAGGTTCGAGGGGAAGCCGATCGAGCCGAAGGGGACGTCCGAAAGGAACAGGACGCCCGTCCCCCCGGCCTCCCACTCCCCGAAGACCCCGCCCTCGTACAGGTCGGGGCTCTCGACCATCCGCCTCCGCGCCTCGGCCAGCAGTTCCTTCCGGTCGCCGAACACGGTCGCCGCCATCGGGCATGCGGCCGCGCACGCGGTCGGCTCGCCGCGCGCCACCCGCGGCGCGCACAGGACGCACTTGCGGACCCGCGGGGCCGCTTCGTCCCACTCGTACCGCGGGACGTTGTGGGGGCAGGCCATGATGCAGTACCGGCATCCGATGCAGCGGTCGACCTCGTAGACGACGGGGCCTTGCGGCGTGCGGTGCAGCGCCCCGACCGGACAGACCGAGGCGCAGGTCGGCTCGAGGCAGTGCATGCACATGCGCCGGACGTAGCGTCGCCCGCGATCCCCCAGCTCGACCTTGCGCAGGACGGTGAAGCGGTCCGCGGAGAGATCCGCGCCGGTCGCCCGGGTCAGGCTATCGACGGGCGGCAGCGAGTTGGCCTTCGCGCACGCGTTGCTGCACTCCCAGCACCCGATGCAGCGCGTGACGTCGATGAGCAGGCCTTTCATGAAGGGTTGCCCTAGCCCTCCCGCGTCAGGAACCCCCGGAGGATCTCGTCGCGGGACTTGGCGTCCAGGTGCCGGATGAAGCCGTCGGCGGGCTCGCCGCCGTCCGGCATCGCGTTCGCGGTGGCGGCCCGGGTGCGGACCAGGGCCTCGGACAGCCGCCGGTACTCCGCCTTCATCCACACCGCCGCTTCTTCCGCGACGCGCCACGCCCGGACCTCGAACCCGAGCCGCTCCGGAAGGAGCGACACGAACCACGCGGCCGCGTCCGTCCCGTTCGCATCCGCGGCGGGGACCTGCGTCGCCTCCACGACCCCCGTCACCGGCGATGCCACCGGAATCTCCACCTCGCCCGCCCGCACCCACATGAGGGTCTCGCCTCGCGCGAGCCGCTTGCCCTGCGCGACGAAGCGAACCTCATCGATCGTTCCCACCAGTTTCCGCGCGAGCCCGTCGAGCCCGACGCGGACCCGGCCGTCCGGCTCCAACGCGACCCAGGAATGCCGTGCGTCCACGAACAGCCCCGCGGGCATGCTCTCCGGACGCAGCGTCGGCTTGGCCTCCACCGGGGTTTCGCCCTTGCGGAGATGGACGACGATCGCATCGGCGATCACGAAGAGAAGGATCGTAGCCAGCACGAACAGCGCTACCATGGTCGGCCTCCTTTCGCCCCCAGCGACACGATCCCCCGATCCCCCGTTTCCGCCCGGGTTGCCTCCCCGACTCCGGTCTTCTGGCTTGGTTTTCGTGCACGACGCGTGCCGTTGCGCGGGGCCCGATTCCCGAACGTCCGGCCGCGGCCTCCGTTTCCCCGAACCTCTCGCGGAATCCGGGCCTTGCGGGCCCTCCCGGCGGGCGACCTTGCCGGGGCAACTCCTACGGCCGCAATGGAGAATTCCGGCCCCGGGTTTCCTTCCGCCACCGTCGGCTTGCCGCCGGACGCCCGATGCGGCGCAAAGAGCCTCGCCCTTCGACTCGCTTCGCTCGCTCAGGGCTGGGCCTGGCTAGGCGTTTCGCGGTAGATCGGAGGCGATGACCTGGACCGCCTTCCTTTCCCCCCATGGCCGGATTTTCGTCGCCCCGGATCCCGAGCCGTCGGCCCACCCGCTCGAGCCCGCCGCCGCCCGCCGCATCCTGCGGGCGTTCTCGGCCGGTTCCGGCCGCGGTCTGCTCCACCTGGGCTCCGCCGAGACCTCGACGCCGCTCCCCCCCGTCCTGGCCTTCTGGCGGGACCTCGGCCGCCTCTTCATGTCGCGCCTGTGCACCCAACCCGAGGTCGAGTCGTCGTGGCGCACGCTCGAGCTGCCCGTGCCCGAGGACGACCTCACGGCGAAGATCGCGGCCGCCCCGCCGATGATCGGGGGCGAGTACCTCGACCTGGGCGTGCTGCGCTGCCTCTGGGGGCAGACGCTCGAGGCGGCCCGCGAGTCCATCGCCGCGGCGCAGGGCGACGTACGAGCCTGGCTCACGCGCTGCGACCCCGCCTGGTCGGCGGTGGGCCGCGTCTGTTTCCGTCTTGCGGAGAATCGCAACGACGAGGAGCGGCCGTTCGCGTTCCTGGCCACCTACGCCGCGCGCGTCGGGGAATCCTCGCTGGTCCAGCACCGTCCGCTGGGCCGCGCGCTGCAGGACCACGCGGGCGAGCGCAACCGCGAGAAGCTGGTGGCGCTCCTGTCGCCGGTGCAGCGTGCCGCCGAGCGGTCGGCGTTCGTCGCCGGCCTGGTCGAGTCCGGCGCGATCTACCACCCGTTGGCGTGGACGCCGGTCGAGGCGCACCGATTCCTGCGGGACGTGCCCCTGCTGGAGCAGAGCGGCGTCGTGGTGCGCGTGCCCGACTGGTGGAAGCCGCAGCGCCCGCCGCGCCCGCGCGTGACGGTGACGGTGGGCGGGGTCCGGGGGACGCTGGGCCTGGACGAGTTGCTCGACTTCTCGGTCGGTCTGACGCTGGACGGCGAGGCGCTGGGCGCCGAGGAATGGCGCGCGCTGCGCGAGGGCGCGGGCGGCCTGGTCCGGCTGAAGGGGCGGTGGGTCGAGGTCGACCGCGAGAAGCTCCAGGGGTTGCTGGACGGCTGGAAGAAGATGGAGCGTGCGGCGGCGCGGGGGGGAGTGTCGTTCATCGAGGGCATGCGGCTCCTGGCTGGGGCAGAGGTGGCTCCGGCGGAGTCGGAGGCGCCGGTCGAGGATCGTTCGGGCGAGTGGTCGCAGATCGTCGCGGGCCCGTTCCTGGCGGACCTTCTGTCGCGACTCCGCCGTCCGGACCAGGCGGGCGACCCCGCCGACCCCGGTCCCGCGCTGCACGCCACGCTTCGGCCGTACCAGGTGGTCGGCGTACGCTGGCTGCGGCTCCTCTCGTCCCTCGGTCTCGGCGCCTGCCTGGCGGATGACATGGGCCTCGGAAAGACGGTGCAGCTCATCGGGCTGCTCGTGCTTCGCAAGGGCGGCGGGGCGACGGCCGGCTTGCCCGGACCAACGACTCGTCCCGATCGGCCAACCAACAACCAACAACTTCCCCTCCCGTCGTTGCTGGTGGTGCCGGCGTCGTTGATTGCGAACTGGTGTCGGGAGCTGGAGCGGTTCGCGCCCGACTTGCGGGTGTTCGTGGCGCATCCGTCGGTGACGTCCGCGTCGGAGCTGGCGGCTCCGCCGGAGGACCGGCTGGGGGAGGCGGACGTGGTGATCACGACCTACGGGACGCTGCTGCGTCTTCCCTGGATCGTGGAGCGGGAGTGGGACGTGGCGGCGCTGGACGAGGCGCAGGCGATCAAGAACCCGTCGGCGAAGCAGACGCGAGCGACGAAGAAACTGCGGGCGCGGGCGCGGGTGGCGCTGACGGGGACCCCGGTGGAGAACCGGCTCTCCGACCTCTGGTCGATCTTCGACTTCCTGTGTCCGGGTCTGCTGGGTGGGCCGACGCAGTTCGCGTCGTTCGTGAAGCGGCTGGAGCCGCCGAAAGGGCCGGGGTTCGCGCCGCTGCGCGAGCTGGTGCGACCGTACATCCTGCGGCGGCTCAAGACGGACAGGAACGTGATCGCCGATCTGCCGGAGAAGACGGAGGTGCGGGCGTACTGTCCGCTCACCAAGGTCCAGGCGGTATTGTACGAGCGTTCGGTGGCGGAGCTGGCGGCGGCCATCTCGGACAAGGAAGGCATTCGCCGGCGGGGCGTGGTGCTGTCGTTCCTGCTGCGTTTCAAGCAGATCTGCAACCACCCGTCGCAGTGGCTGGGCGACGGCGGGTTCGAGGCGAAGGACAGCGGGAAGTTCGGGCGGCTGCGGGAGCTGTGCGAGGAGATCGCGACGCGCCAGGAGAAGGTCCTGGTGTTCACGCAGTTCCGGGAGCTGACGGGGCCGCTGGCGGGGTTCCTGGCGACGATCTTCGGGCGTGCCGGGCTGGTGCTGCACGGGGGGACGACGGTGAAGTCGCGCGCGGGGATCGTGGACTCGTTCCAGGCGGACGACGGGCCGCCGTTCCTGGTGGTCTCGGTGAAGGCGGGGGGGACGGGGCTGAACCTCACGGCGGCGGCGCACGTGATCCACTTCGACCGCTGGTGGAATCCGGCGGTGGAGGACCAGGCGACGGACCGGGCGTTCCGGATCGGGCAGCGGAAGAACGTGCTGGTGCACAAGTTCGTGTGCCGGGGCACGGTGGAGGAACGCATCGACGCGTTGATCGACTCCAAGCGGTCGCTGGCGGGCGACGTGATTGGGGCGGGGGGGGAGGCGTTGCTGACGGAGCTGTCCGATGCCGAGCTGCTCCGCACGGTATCGCTCGACCTGCAATCCGCGACCTCCTCCACGTGAGCCGGGTTTCGCGCCAAGGGCGCAACCCTTCGGCAAGCTCAGGGCGCCTCCGGCGGGAAGGCAAAGGGCGCCAAGGGGATTCCGGTAGTTCGTGTATTTGATTGTATGTTCTGCCGATTACCGTCTTCCTTCCCTCATGACTCGCTTCCACAGCCGGTACGATCGCTGGTCCGGTCGGATGTGGGCGCCGTACGTGTCGCAGGCGGAGCGCAAGCGGCAAGCCGCGAAGAAGGCGGAGGCGCTGCGCAAGAAAGGGCACGTGTGCGAGCCGGTGACGGCGCACGGGATGCGCATGGCGAAGACGTTCTGGGGGCGGGCGTGGGGCGACAACCTGGAGCGGTACTCCGACTACGCCAACCGGTTGCCGCGGGGGCGAACGTACCTGCGCAACGGATCGGTGATCGACCTGAAGCTCTCGGGCGGGCGGGTCGAGGCGTTGGTGTCGGGCTCGAGCATCTACAAGGTGCAGGTGGATATCGATCAGGTGGCGCCGAAGCGGTGGAGCGCGGTGTGCGGCGAGTGTTCGGGGGCGGTGGCGTCGCTGCTCTAGCTGCTCCAGGGACGGTTCTCCGACGGGGTGATGCGGGTCCTGGCGAGTCCCGGGAAGGGGCTGTTCCCGGCACCGGGCGAGATCCACCTGGACTGTTCGTGTCCGGACTCGGCGGTGATGTGCAAGCACGTGGCGGCGGTGCTGTACGGGGTCGGCGCGCGGCTGGACGACCGGCCCGAGCTGTTCTTCACGTTGCGCGGGGTCGACTCGGCGGACCTGGTGGCGACGGCGGCGGTTCCGCGACTGGTCGGGGCGGCCCGCGCACCGACCATTGCCGAGTCCGAGTTGTCGTCGGTCTTCGGCATCGAGGTTGACGCGACGCCCGCGGCGGCGCCCGTCGCCGCGGCCTCGCGGGCGGGGAAGTCTCGCGCAGAGACGCAGAGACGCAGAGGAGGCTCCCGGCCGGGCGATTCTCACGCGTCCCGCCGCTCCCACGAGTAGGGAATCACCTTGTTGTCATGGGGATCGAGCCGGTGCTCGTCCGGGTGCTCGTAGTTGTACGGCTCGCTGGGGATGTCCACGACGATGGATTCCTTGAGACCGACGTTCTTCCATCCGTGGTAGCAGAGACGCGGGACCACGACGAGCACGGGATTGTGCTCGCCGAGCCAGAACTCGTTGAGCTCGCGGTAGGTCGCAGACTCTTCGCGCGCGTCGAAGACCACCAGCTTCACCGTCCCGACGATGCAACAGAGGTGGTCTTCCTGGAGACGATGGAGGTGCCAGGCCTTCACCACCCCGGGGTAGGTCGTGCTGACGTACGCCTGGCCGAACTTCCGGAAGAACGGGTCGTCCGCGCGCAGGATTTCCATCAGCCGCCCACGGTCGTCCGGGATGACCCGCAGTTTCTTCGTCACCACACCTTCGATCGTCTTCATGGCTTCTCACCCCGCCTCGCTGCCTTCGCTCTCCAGATACTCGTCCAGCGCCAGGTTCCACGCCGGCATCGGGGGAATCCGCGTCAGCCTCGCCATCCGGCCCTCGAGCAAGGAGCAGTCCGGCCGTGGCGCGGCCAGGCCCAGCGCGCGCGTGTCCGCCGCGACGATCCGCGCGTCACGCCCGAGCCGGCCGGCCATGGCCTGCGCGAATCCCACCCAGGTCGTTTCGCCGGCGGAAGCGGCATGCCAGACGCCATACCGCTCCGTGCCGACGATCCGCAGACATTGCCGCGCCATGGCCCGCGTCCAGGTCGGCGCCACGCGTCGCGTCGCGTCCGCACGAATCGTCTCACCGCCACGAATCCCGGCCAGGAGCGTCGAACCGAAGTTCCGTCCGCCGCGACCGTAGAGGTACGCGGTCCGCACCACGAAGTGCCGGGGGGCGACGCGTGCCACGAGGCGCTCCCCGGCCAGTTTCGACCGGCCGTAGAGGGTGAGCGGACAGGGATCATCGAATTCGTCGTACGGCCGGCCCGCACGGCCGTCGAAGACGAAGTCGGTGGACACGTGCAGGACCACGGCCCCGACCCCGGCCGCGGCGGCGGCGACGTTCTCCGCCCCCAAGGCGTTGACGAGGAACGCGTCGTCGGGGCGCGACTCGGCGCCATCGACGTCCGTCCAGGCCGCGGCGTTGACGACGATGCCCGGTTGCACGAGTGCGGTGACGCGCTCCACGTCGCCGGCGATCCGCACGTCGCACTCCGACGGCTGCGGGGCGACAATTTCATGGCCGAGCCCGCCCCATTCCCGGAGGATTTCACGGCCCAGCATCCCTCGGCCGCCGAACAGAAGCACACGCCGGTCAGGGGAGCCGGGCGCCATACTGTTCTCCGTAGTAGCGCACGTACTCGCCCGACAGGATGCCCGTCCACCAGTCCTCGTGCTCGAGGTACCAGCGCGCCGTCGAGCGAACCGCTCGGCGCGCGCGAGAGCGCAACAGGACTGGCAGGCGTTCGCGGCGCGGCCCCATCGGTTCGGACGGTACCGCGGATCGTGCGGTGCCGCAAACCGGGGGGGAAGGGGAATTCTCGCGCGCAGAGACGCAGAGGTGCCTTCTCACGCCTGCAACGAAACGGGCGCCGCCGCCGCCAGGCAGGCGTCGAGCGCCGCGAGCGCTCGGGGGCGCGAGGCCGCCAGGACCGGGCGGCGAGCCACCAGCACCGCCATCACCCCCAACAGCCGCTCGATCCGCCGGTACGGCGTGTCGGGTGGGCGAGCCTCCGACCCGGCAAAGAGGTCGTCCAGCGATCCGCCGTGGGCAAGGTACGGCGCGACCAGCGCCGCCAGCTCCGCCACCGTTGCCGCCGGCACCCGCTCCTCCGCGGCCCATTGCGCCGTCGGGACGAGCGCCTCCGGTCGGTCCTCCAGCGGCCACAGGGCCTCCCACGTGGTCGGAGGAAGCTGCGGCGCCTCGCCGGGCGGCAGCACCTGCGACACCTGCCCCGAGAGCAGGAAGACGTGGATCGCCTTGTACAGGAAGTTGTCCTCCAGGCCCACTCGCGGATCCTGCGCGATGCGCCGGATCGTGTCGCGCTGCCAGCGCCAGCCGCCGTTGCGGAACAGCGAGCGGTCGCCGTCGTAGACGTGCTCGAACAGGTAGCGGCCGACCTCCAGCGTGAACGCCATGCCGTGCCGCCGCAGTCGCTCCAGGATGAACCGCACAGCCTCGGCGACCAGGTCCGTCGCCGGCCCGCCCGTGTCGCCCGTCTGCGAAGGGCCGACCGGACCGAGCGGCCCTCCCGGAAGCTCGACCGTGGGCGCCGCCGGTTCCAGGACGCCGCCCGGTCCCTGGGGTCCGGCAGGAGGAGCCGCGGACGCGACTTGCGCACGAAGGCGGGTCAGCTCGCCCGCGACCGACGTGCGGAGCGAGGGTGCGAGCGAGACGTTCCGGAGCCAGCGCAGGACCACGCCGGCCAGGCGGATCACGACCAGATCCTGCCGGTCCAGCGGACCGTGCGGGCGCGGCCGGTGCGGGTGCCCGGAGGACGGGTCCGCCGGGTTCGGGTCGGGGAGCGGTGCGGCCACGAGGTCCTCGAGCCGTCCGCCCTCGTCCAGGCGGCGGCGCCACGCCACCGCCAGCGCGTCGAGCCGCTTGACCGGGAGCTTGAGACGCCGGCGCACCTCCAGGATGGCGCGGGCCGCGTCGGGATGGAGCACCAGCGGCCGCAGCGCTTCCAGCTCGGATACGGTGAGGTCGACGTCGATGCCGGCCGGGCCGAGGTACTTGCGAGCGACGTACGCCCGGATCCATGTGGCGAGCCGCATCCGAGGAATGCCGGAGCCCGCCGCGATATCCCGCAGCGAGTCGGTCTTCCTGGGGTCGCGGCGTTCGATGTAGTCCAGGTCCGCGTGGTAGAAACGCTCGAAGAGGTACTCCCCCACCTCCCACGCGATCCCCTCCGCGTGCGCTCGCTTCCGCGCCAGGATGAACTCGCACGCCTTCTCGATTCGACCGAGCAGATCCTGCGGCGATGGAGGCTCCGTAGGGACGTGCGGCACGGGGAAAGGCGAGGGAGGGGGCGTTGGAGGAGCCACGGGCGGCGAAGGTGCCACCGGCGGCGATGGAGCCACGGGCGGCGAAGGTGCCGCGGGTGGTGGTGGAGGCAGGTGCACCGGCGGGAGCTGCGGTGCAATCGGGTGCACGGTGTGGGGCTGCTGGGGGTTGGGCGTCGGGGCCGGGGAAGGCGCCGGTGCCGGGGGCACCGCCGCCGGGTGAGTGAGCGCAACGGGCTTGGGTGACGTCGGGGGTTTCGGCCGCGGCGCGGGCGTCTTCGGAGCGGTGCGAGCGGGTCGGCGGGGCGCGGGCATCACGACCTCCCTCACGCGGTGGCATCATCGATTCTCGGGTACCACGAAGCACGGTGTCAACGCCCGGGCGCGGGCCGGGCCAATCGATGATTGCCGGTTGCCGGTTGCCTGTGGCCGGCTGCCTGTTGCGGCCGTGCAGGCGAAGCCTCGCTGCGGCCCGGCGCCGGCCCGCAAGATGGATCGCAATGGATACATCAACGGATATCAAGTCGGCGAGGCGGGGGGGCGGGCCGCCGGGGGTGGGGGGTCGAGTCTCGCGTCGCCTTCCGTCCCTTCCCTATCCTCGCAGCACGGTGACCGGCCGTCCCTTGGGCGTGCGGGCCTCCGCGAAGCTCGTGCGGTCGGGGATCTCGGCGGCGTCGGGTCGCCGGTCGAAGATCGCCAGGACGCCGTGATTCAGGCCGAGACCGTCGAGGTACTCGTCGAGCTGGGCGAGGCCGCGTTCGAGGGGGTCGGGCTTCTTGGGCGCCCAGGCCTTCAATTCCAGCGCCTCGCGTTGCCACGTGCGGCTGCCGTCGGGCAGGCGATACGGCCAGCGGACGCAGAGGTCGATGCGCCCGCGGCCCACACCGTACTCGCGATCGACAAACCCTCCCCCATTCACGACCCTTTGCAGGAAGGCCATCAGCACGAGTTGCGGGGCGACCTCGTGGTAGCCGATGCCCGAGTCCAGCACCTCGCCGTGTTCCTTCCAGAACGCGGCGAATTCCTCGAGCAGGAGGCGCAGGTCGAGCCGTCCGTCGGGGAGGACGAAGCGCCGGGGCTCCGCCGTGATCTGCTGTTCAATGCCGGAGGCGAGGACGCGCACGATGACCTCGCGGTAGATCGGATTGGCCACGCGCGCGGGCGCGCCCTGCGCCACCAGACCCAGGTCGCGCACGAACTGGAGGTCGTCGTCGTAGGCGTCGCCGGCCAGGACGGCGCCGGCCAGCAGCGGCTCGAGGATGCGCTTGACGCGCGGCTCGTGCAGGCGTGCGACGAGCGAATCGAGATGGGTCTGGCGCGCGAGGATCAGCCGTTCCTTGGCCTCTTCGAGGTGGTCGATGGTGATGGTCACGGGCGGAACGACGCCGAGCTTCTCGACCACCTCGCGAGCCAGGGCATTGACCAGCCAGGGCTGGCCGCCGGTCAGCTCGAACGCTCGCGCCAGCGCGTCCTCGGCGAACGCCTGCCCGGTCTCGGCGGTGTGCTGCGCGTACAGCGCACGCAGATCCGCTGCGGAGAAGTCACCGAGCCGCAGCGACTCCAGCTTGACGTTGAACGGGCTGGAGGTGCCCAGGCGTGTCGGGTCGCCGCCGGAGGCCGCCTTGTAGTCGCGCACGTCGCGCAGGCCGCAGAGCGCGACGGAGGCGGGGAAGCCGGCCGGGCGCTGCGGGAAACCGGCGCGGAGCTGCCGGAGCACGGACCGGAGGCTCTCGCCGCGCAGGGCGTCGATCTCGTCGAAGAACAGGACGAGCGGGCGAGGGCAGTACCGGGCCCACTGTTCGAGGCCGACGCTCAGGAGCTTCGACTCCGGGGCCTCGGGCCACCGCGCGGGCGGCCGAAGCTCGGGCGGAAGGTAGACCGTCGCCATCTGGCGGATGGAGGTCAGCACGGAACGCTGCGCCTCGGCGAAGTCGTCCTGCGCGACTTCTCCCTCCTCGCAGGAGAAGTGCAGTGCGCAGAACCGGCCCTCGGCCGTCAACCGCCGGGCCAGCGCGCGGAGCGTCGTGGTCTTCCCGGTCTGGCGCGGCGCGTGGAGCACGAAGTAGGCGTTCTGTTCGACGAGCGTCCGCGCCTCGGGCAGGCGAGGCTCGGGTGGGACCATGTAGTGCATCTCCTCGATGCACGGTCCGGCGGTGTTGAAGCGCTTCATCCCGGGGATGGTAGGGCGCGACACCCGGCGCGGCAAGCCGCAAGATGGACGAGCAACGTCCCGGGCGACGCGGTCCGGGCGCTGCGGGGCGATGGCCAGGGTGGAGCTCAGCGTCCCGGCTCGTACCAGGCCCCACGTCCCCGCCCGCGTTGCGCCAGCAAGCCGGCCTGGACGAGACGGCGGAGGTGGCTCTTGACGGTGTTGCGATTCGCCTGCGTCAACGCCGTCGCCTCGCGGACGGTGAGCCGGCCGCGTTCGCGGGCGAGCTGGAGGAGTTTTTCCGAAAGGTGGGGCAGCGGGGCCGCCAACCGCTCGCGTTCGAGCCGCCGCGACAGCACCTCCTGCTGCCGCCGCAGGCAGGTGAGGAAGAAGCCGAGCCACTCGCCGAGCTGTGCTTCTCCGCGGTCGAGCGAGCCCTGTGCGCGCCGCAGCGCCAGGTAGTAGGCGGCCCTGTTGTCCTCGACGATCCGTTCCAGCGAGCTGTAGGGCGCGTACGCGTAGCCGGCCCGCAGGAGGAGCAACGTGGAGAGGGCCCTGGCCAGGCGGCCATTGCCGTCCTGGAACGGGTGGACGGCGAGGAAACGGACGACGAAGACGGCGATGAGGAGGAGCGAGTGCTTGAGCAGGACGTCATGGAGCTGCAGGACGTGGTTCTCGGTGAGCGGGAGATCGGCCCAGGAGGCGAAGATCAGCTCCATCAGATCGGGAAACCAGGCGTTGGTTTCCGCTTGCCGTTGAACTGATTGCCTGTAAAATCGTCGGTGATGATTACGAACAATCAGCTCATCCGGCACTTGGGCGGGATTCTGCCGGCATCGACGGAGCGCCGCCTGATCCTGCTGACCGGGGCGCGGCAGGTAGGGAAGACGACGCTGGTGCGGGCGGGATATGGGGAGTTGCGGTACGTCAATCTGGATGGGATGGAGGAGCGGGAGGCGTTGCGAGGGATCCCTGCGGCTCGTTGGGCGGACGACGTCGGTGCGGCGATCCTCGACGAGGCGCAGAAGGAGCCATCGGTCTTCGAGAAGGTGAAGTACGCGTACGACGCGGGGCGCGTGGACTTCACGGTGCTGCTCGGTTCGGCGCAGATCCTGATGATGGAGCGGGTACGGGAGACGCTGGCGGGGCGGGTGTTCGTGCACGAGTTGTGGCCGCTGACGGTGGCGGAGCTTGCGGCGCAGGGGAGTGTTCCTGCGCGGCCGCTGTTGGTGCGGCTGCTGGAGGCGCCGCGTGAGTTCCGCGAGCTGCTGCGGGGGGAGCCGTCGAGGCTGCTGGGCGAGGCGGAGGCGACCCGGTTGGCGGCGGCGGGGCACATCGGCGAGTGGGGAGGGATGCCGGCGTTGTTGGGGTTGAGGGACGACGACCGCCGGCGATGGCTGCGTTCGTACCACGACACGTATTTGCAGCGGGACCTGACGGATCTGGCGCGGCTGCGGGACTTGGAGCCGTTCGTGCGGTTCCAGCGGCTCGCCGCGCTGCGGACGGGCCAGCTCCTGTCGTTTGCCGAGCTGGCGCGGGATGCGGGAACGAGCGCGGCGACGGCGCGCGGGTATCTCGAGTATTTGCGCATCTCGTACCAGGCGTTCCTGCTGCAGCCATACCGGGAGAACCTGACGAGTGCGACGGTGAAGACGCCGAAGCTGTACTGGAGCGACCTGGGGATTGTGCGGCATCTCTCGTCGAATTGGGGGCCGCTGGGCGGGGCGTTGTTCGAGACGGCGGTGGTGGGGGAGGCGACGAAGCTGGTGCGGACGTTCGGGCTGGAGGTGGAGCCGAGCTTTTATCGGACGCGGTCGGGGATGGAGGTCGATCTCGTGTTGCCGGTGGCCGGTGGGTTGTTGGCGTTCGAGGTGAAGGCGCGGGAGACGGCGGTTCCGTCGGACGTGCGTTCGTTGCGGGCATTGGTCGACGTGCTGGGCCCGCGTTTCCTGGGGGGAGCGATCGTCACGTCGGGCGGGGGCGTGGTGCCGCTGACGGACGACGGCGTGCTGTGGCAGATCCCCTTCCATCGGCTGTTCACCTGAGGTGTGGAGAAACGATCGGTAGCCGTGCTGAGCGGCGGCCGCGGGGACGTGCTACGTGGTCAGCTCGTCCGCGGACGTGACCAGGGTGGCGTGGCGGAGGAGGCGATCGAGATCGGCGGGGTCGCGATTGTTGTTGACGATCAGTGGAGGGCAGCGAGGCAGGCGTCGAGGGCGGAGAGGGCGCGGGGGCGGGAGGCGGGGGAAAGGTGGTTTTGGGCGAGGAGGGAGGCGATGATGGAGAGGAGGCGTTGGATGCGGCGGTAGGGGGTATCGGGGGGGGTGCGGTGCGAGCCGGCGAGGAGGTCGTCGAGGGAGCCGCCGGCGGCGAGGTAGGGGGCGACGAGGGCGACGATGTCGGCGACGGTCCTGGCGGGGATGCGCTGGGCGGCGGCCCAGTGGGCGACGGGGACGAGGGTGGCGGGATCGTGTTCGAGGGGCCAGAGGGCGTTCCAGGTGGAGAGGGGGAGTCGGGGTACCTGGGCTTGGGGGAGGGTTTGGGTAACGTTGCCGACGAGGAGGAAGACGTGGATGGCCTGGTAGAGGAAGCTGTCGTCGAGGCCGACGCGGGGATCGTGGGCGATGCGGCGGATGGTGTCGTGCTGCCAGGGCTGGCCGCCGCGGTGGAAGAGCGCGCGGTCGTTGCCGTAGACGTGTTGGAGGAGGTACTGGCCGAGTTCGAGAGCGAGCTGCATGCCGTGGAGGCGGAGTCGATCCTGGATGAAGCGGACGGCGGCATCGAGGTCGATCGGAGGAGGGGGTTGTTGGTTGTTGGTCCGGACAGGGGCTGAGAGGAAGGGGAGGCGAGTTGGGAGCGGAGTCGGGAGAGGTCGCGGGCGAGGGAGGAGCGGAGGGAGCGGGCGAGGGAGACGTGCTGGAGCCAGCGCAGGACGACGAGGGTGAGGCGGACGGCGGTGAGGTCCTGGCCGTGCGGGCGGTGGGGCGGGTGGGGGCGAGGGGAGTGGGGCGAGGGGGAAGAGGGCTTCGAAGTCGGACATGGAGAGGTCGAGGTCGGCGGCGTAGGGGAGGAGGTATTTGCGTGCGGCGTAGGCGCGGATCCAGGCGGCGAGGCGTTTTCGTTGGATGCCGGTGCGCGCGGCGATGTCGTAGAGGGAGTCGGGCTTGGTGGAGTCGTGGCTTTCGGCGTAGTCGAGGTCGGCGTGGTAGAGGCGTTCGAAGAGGTATTCGCCGACGTCCCAGGCGAGCTGAGCGGCGTGGGCGTGTTTGCGTTCGAGGATGAACTCGCAGGCCTGGTCGATGAGGCGAGGGAGGTCGGGCGGGGACCGCGGCAGGTCGGGAAGACGACGCTGCTGCTCGAGCTGGCCGAGCGTCACGGGGAGGCGGCGATCTACGCGGCGGCGGACGGTCCGGAGGCGGCGGCGTCGGGGTTCTGGGAGCGGATCTGGGTGCGGGCGGAGGAGACGGCGGGACGTGTGGGGCGTGCGGGGCTGCCGGCGATGGAGTGGATGGACTTCCTGCTGGGCGGGCCGCCGGGGGTGGTGGTCTGACAGGGACTTCGGCCCACGGGGTCGCCGCGCGTCATTTCAACTGATCCAGATGGGCGGGGCAGCCGCTACCGCGGTGGTGGCGCCTCGACGGCGTAGCGCATGCGGCGACCGTTGCAGCGGATCCGCCGCTTGTT
>JACRCX010000046.1 GCA_016218815.1 Deltaproteobacteria bacterium | reverse complement strand
GGGGTCGGAAACAGGGACCGAAGCCGAGAACCGAAACCCGATCACGACCACGAGGCCGAGGTCCGAAGTGTCGCCCGCCTCAGCCCATGCCTGCTCGGCAGATCAACTCAACCTGCTGCCGCGAAGCGGGTTCGTCCAACACGCGAACCTCACGCCGCAGGTGCGGGACCGGCTCGCCGCGGCTTTCAAGCGGGATCCGGTGACGATCGCTTGCAAGGGCTGCCGCGAACAGGGGAACTGTTCGGTGCTCGACGAGCCGTGCGCGACGCGCGCGTGCGTCGGCGAGCGGCGGGTCGCGTACTGCTTCGAGTGCGCGGACTTCCCCTGCCGCCGGCTCATGCCGCTGGCCGCCGGCGCCGACCGCCGCCCCCACAACGTCAAGGTCTACAACCTCTGCCGGATGAAGGCCGTCGGCGTCGCGGCCTGGGCCGAACGGGAGGCGGACGACGTGCGCAAGCGGTACTACACGGGCGCGTTCCGGATCGGCACCGGACCGCTACTTCCCGGGGCGAAGGGCTGAGGCGGGCCGTCCCGCCGGCGCCGGCGGCTTCCGCGTTTCAGGCTGGTCGAGCGGCAGGGTGCGCCGAGTTTTCTCGAGTACGGTCCCACCCGCACCCGGAAGACTTCGCGGCTTTCTTGATCGGGTCAGGGCCCCGTGTAGCTGACCTGCAGCGCGCTAACGGACTGGACCACCAACTCGCGGTCCGGGAAGAGGATCGGGCCCGAGCGGTAGCGGGCCAGCTCGAACTGCATCACGCCGGAAGCGCCGACCCCGTCCACCAGCGAGGACGGAACGGTCCACGCTCCCGGGTCGCTATCGAAACGGCAGACTACCGAGTACATGTCGGGGCCGCTTAGCTCCATCGAGATCGCGATGAACGAGTGGACCCCAGCCTCGGGCACCCACCGCAACACGAGGTCGTGGCCCGCGCCGAACGGCGGCGGCGTGCCGAGGTCGGGTTCCAGCCAGACGACGGGAGTGGTCGCGACGACCGACCCCGTGCCGGGGCCGACGTCCGGCCCGCCATCGAATCGCACCGTGATCGGGTTCCCCGGCAGGAGCATGCGACCGCCGGACGAGTTGTACCACCAGTAGACGTCAGGGCTGCCCGGCAGCATCGGTGCCAGGGCGATCGGCGGGACGGACATGGCGAGCCCGTCGATGTGCAAGATACCGGCGTCCGCGCTCGGGACGAAGGTCGGTATCACGTCCGACAACGAGCGCTGCAAAACGCAGGGACCGTCACGAGCCACGTCGACGTACGCCACGCTCCAGTCGGGCAACTCGCCGAGGTACCCGAGCGCGGCACCGAGCACTTCCGGACTGCCACCCCGCACGATGTCGTACTCCGCGACGGACACGCCTTCGTGCAGGGGCGCTCGCGGGTCCGGCTCCGTCCCGTCGCCTACGTCCGGCCCGTCATCCGGCGCGCCGTCCGCGGCGTCGTCCGGCGCGTCGTCCAGCGCGTCGCCCCCATCCGCGTCGTCGTGCCGCGAGTCGGCCGTGCCGTCGTCGTCGGCCGCATCCGCAGCCGCGTCGGGGGACTCGTCCGGTCCGGCGACATCGGCGTCCGCGACCAGGTGCGTGGACTCCCCGCCGCATGCGAGGATCTGCAACGCGACGAGGACCGACCACGGGAGAGCGCCGCACGCGGGCTGCGCCCCGCTTCGACCCGGTCGACTCGGCAGGAAGGTGCCCGTGGCATGCATGTCGTCCTCCCCTCGGCTTCGGTGCACGTCGGTCGTGGTTCCCCGGACACGGCAATCGGGGAAGCGTGTGGCTTCCGACGCCAGACTTCCGCCGCCCGCCGTGCCGATCTCGTCCGCCGCCACGGGAGCAACGGTAGCAGCCGTTGGGATGGTCGGCAACGATCGGAGACGGACCCCTGGGCCACGAACGTCGCGCGCCGGGCAGAGCGTGCCTGGGGAAGTCGAACCAGCGGACAGGCCGGCGCGTGCTACGGACCGAACGCCAGGTCGCACGGAATCACGTTGGTCGGGACCACACCCGACGGGCAGTCGCCCATCAGCAGGTTGCAGGAGAAGACCGCCTCGCAGTCGTGCGCCTCGTCGAAGCCGCACGTGCCTGACGTCGGGATGGTGCAGCGGAATCCCGTGCCGCCGCCCTCGACCTCGCGGAAGAACGCCACGTCGCAGGACCCGGCGCGTCGTGCGCACACGCGGATCTCGTGCGAGCCCAGCGGCTCCCACACGCCAGCGGCGATCGCCTCGCACGCGGCGAGGCCGTCGCAGAGGCAACTTCCGGCGACGGTCCCGTCGGTCCAGCCGCAGTCGGTCCACGACGTGTAGGGCTCGCCGGCGTCGAGAGGCGCATCGACGTCGCCGACGTCGCCCGGCTCGGAGTCGGCATCGAGGCCGTCGTCGAGGCCGACCTCGGCTCCCACGTCCGTGGCGACCTCGGTCTCCAGGTCGACCTCGGCATCCGCATCGGCGTCCATGTCCGCGTCCGCCTCGGGTCCCCCGTCGAACGGCGGGTCGCAGTGCGTGCGCAACAGGTGCCACCGGCCTTCGCTGCACCACGTCATGGTCCAGTCGCTCGGGTCGAACCACCCGTACCGACAGTAGTCGCAGTGCAGCGACCCGGAGCACGGGGTGCCGGCAACGGGGAGGCATGGCGGGCAACCCGGGTCGTATCTTGCGCCGCAGCCGCCGTCCATGACCGATCCGCGACAGAGCGTCGGCGCCGATGCACCGCAAGCATCGCCCGCATCGGCGTCGGCATCGCCGTTGGCATCGCCGCCGTCTCCGTCGCCGCATCCGGGGCCGGAGGCCACCGCCGCGATCAGCGCTGCTGCCGCCGCCAGAACCGCGATGATGAGGCGCGTCATGGCTTCCTCGACCTCGAACTACCGTAGCACCCGAGCACGACGACGTCGAACCCGCTCCGCTCGGACTCCCGCTTGCGCGGCCGCACGGTCCATGCTGCACGATCCAGCTGCACGGTTGATTCCGACTGCGACCACGGCGACCCGTGCAACGGCGTCGAGACCTGCGGTCCCGACAACCTCTGTCGGGCGGGCACGGTGCCCGCAGAGGTCTGCAACGGACTGGACGACGCCTGCGACGGACTGACCGACGCGTGCTGCGATCCCGATTGCCACATGGCCCGCAGCAGCTACGCGCGACTGGCCATGCTCGCCTCCACCCGAAAGGTAGTATGGGCACCGCGCGCGTCCAGATCGGCGTTCGGACTTCCGGCATCGTCGCCGGGCGGCAAAGCATGTGGCGTCCGCCGCCGGACCGAAGCCCGACGACGTAATCCACGCGATCCGTGCCGACCCGTTGCCCACCCTTCTCCCGCTCTCGTTCGTGTTTCCTTCGCCGGCACCACCGGACCTGGACCGATGAAGGATGACCCTGCCGCACCGCGAGAAATGGTCCGCGGCAAGCATGACGACGGCATCCGCCGCGATCCCGCCGCGCGCCGGGCCTACTCGGGCGGACTGCACAGGTCCGACCAACCCGTAGACGCGTCGAGGAACACCTTGATCGCCGTCTCGGTGTCCGCCTCCGTGGGCACGACGCCGGCGCAGCCGTCAAGCTGATGCTCGACGCTCACGTACGGCGCGTCCGGCCAGCCCGTGCACCGCTCGAAGAACTCGCCCGAGCAGGAAACGCTCGAGTACGCCAGGACGTGCCACGGATCGACGCCGTTCAGAGCACGGTCGAGGATTACTGTCGCCTCCGTCGAGGCGATGAACCCCCACTCGTTGGTGACGGCCAACCCGCGCTCGGCTGGGAACTCCGACCCGACGACCCGCATCGCGTCGGAACAGGCCCAGAACCCTCCTGACGTGAGCAGGGCGCGTCGCGCGTGGTCCTCGGAGTCGCGCCACCTGACGGACATCCGCTGCCAACCGTCCGGAGACGGCAGAGATTCTCCAACGAAAAGGTCTAACTGGCGTTTCCAGATGGCCTCGGCCGCTTCGGACAACAGATGTGCCGAGGGTTCGTCCGCGGCGATCCGATAGCTGCCATCGCCGAAGACGAAGGCCAACACGCGACCGGAGACGTCCATCCCCATCGCACGGGCGGCCTCGTCTACCCACCGGTCCTGGGAAACCTCGGTCAGCGTCACGCGGGCCCGCACCGCCTCGGCCTCGGCGAACATCCAATCGCGATCCGCCTCCCGGAAGCAGCCCCGCGTAACGAACCGGTTCCCCGTCGGACCCACGCCCTCGTCGAACATGCACCCGTCGCGACCGACGCGGCTTGGGGAGCACTCGCCGCCTCGTGGCGGACTGCACAGGATCAGATCTGCGATGTCGTCCCGGCCGATTACGGGTTCCGGACGCGGACCACCCGTCGTGCCGGAGGCACCGCAGGCAGACAGGATGATGCAGCACCACGCGACTCGCCGCGCCCGCCCACCGGTCGGATTCTCGTGCCGCCCCACGAACCCGAGGTTGACCCTCCCCGCGTCGTTCGTCAATCAAGGCCCGCGCTCCAGGCCCGCTGAGAGCGTGAGCAACAATCGACCGCGACCGCCGGCAGATCGGAACCGAACCGCGCCCTTCAGGGCGCGGCGACGTCGGCAGGGCCGCCCGCGGGCTGAAGCCCGCGGTTCGGAAGCGGGCAAGCGAGTCACGACCGATTCTTGCTCAGGCTCTGAGTCGCGCCGCTCGGCGGATATCCCCCCTTTCATCGACGGTGTCCCCCGTCACCCGCGCCAATCACGGGCAGGCAAGATCAACTCCGATGAAGCCGGGCGGCCCAGGCTTGCAGACCGCGCGATCGGATCCGGGTCCCGCCGGCGTCCAGTCGCGGCCATCGAACCAGCAGACCGAACCCATCGGGCAGTCGTCGTCCGAATCGCAGCGGATCGTGCAGCCTTGCGTCACGCACGTCGTCGCCTCGTAGACGAGGCACACGCCTCCCGAGCAGACGTCGGTGCGAACGAAGCCGTAGGCGCCGGTCCGGGGCCCGTCGAACGACGGTTCGACGCCGCACTGGGCCAGGTAGTCCTCGACGACCGGCGGGTCCCGCGCGACGCAGGTATCGGCCTCCAGGTCGCAGCGCAGGTAGACGTTGAGCACGTTGCCGGCGTCGTCGACCGCGGCGATCTGCGGCTCGCAGTCCGTCGGGTCGTCGCACGGGTCGCCGACCTGCTTCGGCCGCCACTCCTCGCACATCTCGCTTGGATCGATCCACGGGTCGTGGATGACGTCGGTATCCAGCCGGCATCCGCGCTCGCAGGTGTAGCTCTCGTGGTGCGGGCACTCCCAGGTCCAGTACTCGCACGGTACGGGGGTGTGGGCCCAGGTCGTCACGACGCCGTCGTGGCACTCGGAGTGGCCGAAGCAGTCCCAGTGGCAATCGGGGTCGTATTCTGTCCCCCCGTCCCCGCATCCGGTCATCGCCACGAGGACGACGGACCCGACCGGCAACAGCCACGCGCGACCAAGCATGCTCGCCTCCACGCGAAGGGTAGCACGCGCGCCGGACCCGTCCAGATCGACCGGCAGGCGTTCCCGCATCGTTGATGGACGCGGCAGGCCTGCGGCGCTACGTTCCCGCCGTGGCGCGTTCATCCCGAGCGGCGAGGGAGATCCGGGTTCGCCCGATGCGCGCGAGCGACGCGGCGCGCGTCGCGGAGCTGTCCGGGCAGCTCGGGTATCCGGCGACAGCGGAGCAACTGAACGCGCGGTTCCGGCACGTCGTGGCGCGAGAGGATTCGTGCGTGCTGGTGGCCGAGGACCCCTCGGGGTCGGTCGTCGGGTGGGTCCACGTCCTGGAGCGGCTGGTGCTCGAGGCCGAGCCTCACGCGGAGATCGGGGGGCTCGTCGTGGATGAGGGCGCCAGGCGCTCGGGCGTCGGCCGCGCGCTGGTCGCGGCAGCGGAGCATTGGGCGGCGGAGCGCGGGCTTTCAGAGGTTGTCGTGCGCACGAACGTCGAGCGTTCCGAGGCGCCGGTCTTCTACCGGGGCGTCGGGTACGAATTGGTCAAGACGTCGCTCAAGTTCCGCAAGCGGCTGCGGCGCGAGCCATGAAGACCTCGTACTTCGCCAATCGCACGGCGGCGGCCGACCCGAACGCCGTCGCCATCAGCCGCGGCGTGCCGCGGTGGTTCAAGGGCCGGATCTACGATCCGCTCCGGCCGTCCTGGAAGCTGGTGCAAGCGGCGAAGGAAGAGGCGATCGGGGACGAAGAGTACGAGCGACGGTACGACGCCGAGGTCCTGGCCTCGCTGGACCCCGCCGTCGTCCGCCGCGAGCTGGGCGACGACGCGATCCTCCTGTGCTGGGAGCGCCCGGGGGCACCGTGCCACCGGCGGATCGTGGCCCGGTGGCTGGAAGAGCGGCTGGGTGTCGACGTGCCCGAGTGGGAGGCGGGCAGGTCCGCCGAGTGACCCCGCACTTCCGGACCAACAACTCGACCCGGTCGACCCACCAAGAACCAATGACTTCGTCCACTCGACTTCGTCGCCGAGACCCGGTGGCTGGAAGAGCGGCTGGGTGTCGAGGTGCCGGAGCTGGACCAAACGTAGGACATGGCCTGTAAAGCGGTTGACGTTTTGTAGGACATGTCCTATAAAGTTCCCATGGACCGGGGGCGCCTCAAGGCATCGATCGACGAGTGGCGGGCGTGGCACGAGCGGGCCCTCGCGGCGATGAAGCCGCGCCGGGACGTGCCTCGGCTGTCGAAGGGGCACGCCCTGGGGCTGCTCGGCGTGCGGCGGGCGGGCAAGACGTGGCTCGCGGTGGCCGCGGCGCGCCGGTCCGGGCTGCGGACGCTGTACTACAACTTCGAGGACCCGCTGTTCTATGCCGAGCCCCGCGTGGACGGGATCGACACGCTGCTGTCGGTGCACGCGGAGTTCGCGGGAGCGGAGCCCGAGCTGCTGGTTTTCGACGAGCTGCAGAACATCGACGGCTGGGAGCGCTGGGCGCGCAAGACGGTGGACACGGGTCGCTATCGGCTGATCGTGACCGGGTCGTCGGCGCGGCTCCTCTCCGCCGAACTGGCGACGGCCATCGCGGGCCGGGTCCTGGCCCAAACCGTCTGGCCGCTGGGATTCGCTGAGTACCTCGAGTTCGCCGGAGTGTCGTGCGCCTCGCCGGCCGAGTACGTGGGCGCCACGCGCGCGTATCTCCGCTGGGGCGGGCTGCCGGAGATCGCGCTCGCGGGCGACGACGTCGAGCGCGGGCGGATCCTGCGCCAGTACGTGGACGACATCCTGCTCAAGGATGTGATCTCGCGTCACGGGATCCGCTCGCCGCGCAGGTTGTTCCAGGTCGTGGCCTACGCGACGACGAACGCCGCCTGCCTGTTCTCCCACAACCGCGTGAAGGGGGCGTTCGGCGTCGACGTGCAGACGTCCCAGGAGTACTTCGGGTACCTCGAGGAGGCGTTCCTCGTCTTCGCCGTCCCTCGCTACCACCCGAACCTCAAGGTCCAGGCGCGCGACCCGCAGAAGCTGTACGTCGTCGATACCGGCCTGCGCAACGCCTTCTCGCGGTCGGCCTCCGACGACATCGGGCGCATGGCGGAGAACGCGGTCTACGTCGAGCTGCGTCGCCGGGGCCATGACGTGACCTACTGGCGCGACGCGGCGCACGAGGTCGATTTCGTGCTGCGGGACGGTCCCCGTCCGGTCGGGGCCTTGCAGGTCACGTGGTCGTCGCTCGAGCAAGGCGCGGTGCGCGACCGCGAGGTGGCCGGCCTCGTCGCCTGTCTCGAGGCGCTGGGGCTGACCGAGGGGACCATCCTGACGCTGGATCGGGACGAGCGGCTCGAGGTCCGCGGCCGCCGCGTGCTCATCCGCCCGATCTGGCAGTTCCTCTCCGGCGAGTAGCTAGGCCAGGAACGCCTTGCGGTTCTCGCGCAGGAAGGCGTCGAAGGTCCGCGCCGGCTTGCCGGTGACCAGCTCGCCGCAGCCGCTGACGAACGGTCCGGCCTTCCGGATCGTCTGGAACAGGGCGACCATGTTGTACGCCATCTCCGGCGGCAGCCCCATCCCGAGCATTGACTGGTAGGCGGCGCCGTCGGGCACGGCGACGTACTGGACCTTCTTCTCCAGCACCGCCGAGAACCGCGCGGCGACGTCCGCCCAGGAAAGGGCCTCCGGCCCGGTCAGCTCGTAGGTCCGCCCCAGGTGCCCCGGCTCGGTCAGCACCTTCGCGGCGACGGCGGCGATGTCCCGGGTATCGATGAACCCGGTCCGTGCGTCGCCCGCCGGCGCGTAGATCGCTCCCTGGGACTTGATCGCCGGCGCGTCGAACCAGAGGAAGTTCTGGAAGAACATTGCCGGCCGCAGGTGCGTGAAGCCGAAGCCGAGCTGCTCGATCCGCTGCTCGATCCGCGCGTGGTCGCCCAGGAAGCGGCAGGCCGACTCCGGGCTCGCGCCGAGGGCCGACAGCCTCACCACGTGCTCGACGCCGGCGAGCTTGGCCTCCTGCAGCAGGTTCTCGGCGAAGACCGCCGACTGGGGTGACGGCGGCGAGAGCAGGAACAGGTGATCGACCCCGCGGAACGCGGGCGCCAGCGTCTCGCGCTTGCCGAGGTCGCCGGCCACGGCGTCGACGCCCAGCTTGCCGAGCCGTGCGACGTCCTCGGGCTTGTGCACCAGCGCGCGGAACTTCGCCTTGCCTTCCTGCAACGACTGGATCAACTCCGAACCGACTTTCCCGGTTGCCCCGGTCACGAGAATCATCGTCCACCTCCCGCGCCGGCTCCCGGCTCCCGCGGTAGCCGCGACGTGCCGAACGGCGCAATGGCCCACCCTAAGGACGGATCGCGGGCGGTCAACGAAGGTGCCGCTCGCTTCCGCTCGTCCCACCAAGGTCCAACAACCAATTTGCGTCCGGGGCGGTTTCGAATCATTCTCACCGGGTCGTCCGGACTTCGGACCCGCCCGGCACCGCGAGGGGGCCGGCAGCAAGGAGGATTCTCGATGCGTACCTTCGGCAACGGCAGCGTGTTCGCGATCCTGCTGGCTTCGACCGTCGTCGGCCCGGCCGCCTGCGGCGGCGGGGGGGGCGGCGAGCCCGACGTCGAGCTGTGCGCCAACGACGTCGACGACGACGGTGACGGGCAGGTGGACTGCAACGACAGCGACTGCACGGCCGACCCGTCGTGCGTCGAGCTGACCACCGAGATCGACTGCGACGACGAGCGGGACGACGACGGCGACGGCGCGACGGACTGCGACGACAGCGACTGCGCGGCGAGCGAGATCTGCTCCCCCACGCGCGAGTTCAACTGCTCCAACGGCGTGGACGACGACGGGGACGGCTTGACGGACTGCGACGACGACGACTGCGACGGGCGGCCTTCGTGCACCGAGGCGGACTGCGGCAACACGGTGGACGACGACGGGGACGGGGACACGGACTGCGACGATCTCGACTGCGCCGACGATCCGGCCTGCGGCGGCCCGCCGGAGACCGACTGCGGGAACGCGGTGGACGACGACGGCGACGGGGACACGGACTGCGACGATAGCGACTGCGCCGCCGATCCGGCGTGCGCACCGACCGAGGAGACGAACTGCACGGACACGGTGGACGACGACGGGGACGGGGACACGGACTGCGACGATGCGGACTGCGCGGACGATCCGGCCTGCGGCGGCACGCCGGAGACCGACTGCGGGAACGCGGTGGACGACGACGGTGACGGGGACACGGATTGCGCAGACGCGGACTGCGCGGCGGACCCGGCGTGCCTGCCGGAGACGGAGACGAGCTGCACCAACGCGGTGGACGACGACGGTGACGGGGACACGGATTGCGCGGACGCGGACTGCGCGGCGGACCCGGCGTGCCTGCCGGAGACGGAGACGAGCTGCACGAACGCGGTGGACGACGACGGCGACGGGGACACGGATTGCGCGGACGCGGATTGCGCGGCGGACCCGGCGTGCCTGCCGGAGACGAACTGCACCAACACGCTGGACGACGACGGTGACGGGCTGGCGGATTGCGCCGACCCGGACTGCGCGGCGGACCCGGCGTGCCTGCCGGAGACGAACTGCGCCAACACGGTGGACGACGACGGTGACGGGCTGGCGGATTGCGCCGACCCGGACTGCTCGGCCGATCCGGCCTGCCCGGTGACGGGCGGAGAGAGCTGCGCGTCCGGGCCGTTCGCGCTTCCCGACGACCCGTCGGGAACCTGGCACGGCACGACGACCGGGATGGCGGCCGACCACCGGGGGAGCTGCGGCAGCACGAGCGGCGAGGACGTCGTGTTCACGTTCGACCTCTCGGCGCGCACCGTCTTCTCCGCCGACACGATCGGCTCCGACTTCAACACGCTGCTCTACCTGCGCTCGGGCGAGTGCACTCCCGGGACGGAGCTGGCGTGCGACGACGACGGCGCGGGCTCCGGCGGCGCGTCGCTCGTCGCGATGACGCTCGACGCCGGCACCTACTGGCTGATCCTCGACGGCAACAGCGGCGCGGACGGGAACTGGGTGCTGAACCTCGCGCTGACGGACCCCGAGGTGTGCGACGACGGTCTGGACAACGACGGGGACGGGGACACCGACTGCGCCGACGCCGACTGCGCGCGGGACGGGGCCTGCTTCGAGCTGGTCTGCAACGACTCGACGGACAACGACGGTGACGGGACGACCGACTGCGCCGACCCGGACTGCACCTACGACGCGGCGTGCCTGCCGGCGTGTGCGGAGGACGCGCACGAGCCGAACGACAGCCGCACGGCGGCGCTCGCCGTGACGACAATCACCGGAACCGAGTGGCTGGCGGTGACGGACACGAGCGAGGACTTCTTCTCGATCGACGTCTGCGTCGGCGCCGTCGTGACGGTCGACGCGGTCTTCAGCCATGCGCTCGGGGACATCGACATCTACCTCCTGCCGGCCACGGGCGGCGGTACCCTGGCCCAGTCCGCGGGCGGGGTCGACAACGAGCATCTCACCTGGACCAGCGATCGGCTGGGCACGGTGGCCCTGCGCGTCGACCTCTACGGCACCGACACCTGCAACCTGTACCATCTGATCGCGGCCGTCGACCGCACGGCCTGCCCGTAGGAGGGGGTCGGGGGCTGGGGGTCGGGGGTCGGCAGAACGCGGCCCGGAACCCCGGGCGGCCCCTTCCGGCCTTCCTGCCTCCCTTGCCCTCTCTTTGCGTCCTTTGCGGTCCTTTGAGACCTTTGCGCGAACTCCGGATCACCGTCACCCCCGCGGCCTTCGCTCGCTTGCCGACCCCGGAACACCGTGCTACCTTCCGGTGCTCCGTTTCGGGGGAGCCTTTGGTCGAAGAAGGAGGCGCGGCGATGAAGGGGCGAACTCTTGCGGTGTGGGCGATTCCGTTGTTCGTGTGGATCGCGGCGGCCTTCGCGGCGCCGGGTTGCGGCGGCGGCGGGGGCGGCGGCGGGGACGACGTGGACGCCGACGCCGCCGGCGACATGGTTGGCGACGAGCCGATTGACGACGACGCGGCCGGCGAGGACGGGCGCGAGGACGGGCGCGACGACGGGCGCGAGGACGGCGTCGAGGGCGACGGGACGGACGGCGACGGCGCGGACGCCGACGAGGGCGGCGGGGCGGACGGCGACGCGGACGTGACGCCGATCTGCGGTGACACGGTCGTGGATCCCGGCGAGGACTGCGACGACGGCAACACGATTCCGGGCGACGGCTGCGAGGACGACTGCACGTTCTCGTGCGTCGACTCCACCGAGTGCGACGATCTGGAGCCGTGCAACGGCGTGGAGTCGTGCACGGGCCACATGTGCGTGGACGGCACCCCGCCGGCGGAGGGCTCGGCCTGCACGCTGCCCTCGGGCGACGCGGGCGCGTGCCGCGGCGGCTTGTGCGCCTCGGCGGACTGCGGCAACGCGGTCGTGGACACGGGCGAGGAATGCGACGACGGGAACGCGGACAACACGGACGCGTGCCTCACGAGCTGCATGAACGCGACCTGTGGCGACGCGTACGTCCACACGGGGGTCGAGGAGTGCGACGACGGGAACGCGGTGGCCGGCGACGGGTGCGAGGACACGTGCACCTACACCTGCCATGTCGTCGGCGACTGCGACGACGCGGAGTTCTGCAACGGCGGCGAGGTGTGCGGGGCGGGGCACTACTGCGAGTCGGGGACGCCGCCGGCGGAGGGGACGGCGTGCACGCTGGCTTCGGGCGGCGCGGGTGCGTGCCGCAGCGGCCTGTGCGCGGCGGCGGCGTGCGGCAACGCGCTCGTGGATCCCGGCGAGGAGTGCGACGACGGGAACGCGGACAACACGGACGCGTGCCTCACGAGCTGCGTGAACGCGACCTGCGGTGACACCTACATCCACGCGGGCGTCGAGGACTGCGATTCGGATCCGGCGCGGACCTGCACGACGACGTGCGGCTCGACCGGCTCGCAGGCGTGCGACGGGACCTGCCACTGGGAGACGGCCTGCACGCCGCCGGCGGAGGTGTGCAACGGCCTGGACGACGACTGCGTCGGCGGGATCGACAACGGGTTCACGTGCGTGCCCGCCGGGACGCAGGCGTGCACGACGACGTGCAGCTCGACGGGCTCGCAGACCTGTTCTTCGGCCTGCGCCTGGGGTACCTGCACGGCGCCGGTCGAGGTGTGCAACGGGGCGGACGACGACTGCGTGGGCGGGGCGGACAACGGGTTCGCCTGCGTCCGGGGCGCGACGGGGAGCTGCACGACGTCGTGCGGCTCGACGGGCTCGCAGCTCTGCGACGCGACGTGCGTGTGGGGCTCGTGCACGCCGCCGGCGGAGGTGTGCAACGGGGCGGACGACGACTGCACGGGCGGGGCGGACAACGGGTTCACCTGCGTGCGTGCGGCGACGCGCGGCTGCCACACCTCGTGCGACCCGGCCGGCACGGACACCGGGACGCAGACGTGCGACGCGACCTGCGTTTGGGGCTCGTGCGCTGCCCCGGCCGAGACCTGCGACGGGCGGGACAACGACTGCGACGGGGCGTGCGACGACGGCTTCGGCTGCTGCCGGGGCGCGGCGACGACCTGCACGACGACGTGCGGCTCGACGGGCGTGGGCACCTGCACGGCGACGTGCGCGCTGCCCACGGGGGCGGCCTGCACGCCGCCGATCGAGACGTGCAACGGGCGCGACGACGACTGCGATACGGTGACGGACGACGGGTTCACCTGCGCGGCCGGGGCGACGCGGGCCTGCACGGTGGGCACCTGCGCCGGCACGCAGACCTGCGATGCGGCCTGCTCCGCCTGGGGCGCGTGCACGGTGCCGACGCCCGTCAACGACACCTGCGCCGGGGCGATCACGCTGACGCCGCCGCGCGACGCGACGGGAACGACCTGCAACGCGGCGGCGGACTACACGCCGACCTGCGGCGGCGCCAGCACGGCGGGCCGCGACGTGGTCTACCGGCTGGACATCACCAGCCCCTCGAACGTGGTGCTGGAGACCGACACGGGGACCCCCGGCTGGGACGCGCTCCTGCACCTGCACTCCGGGGCGACCTGCCCCGGCGCCGAGGTCGCGTGCAACGACGACATCGCTCCGGGCGACCTCGACGCCCGCATCACGACGACGCTCGTGCCGGGCACCTACTGGGTGGTGGTCGACGGCTTCAACGCCGCGTCGTACGGCGCGTTCACGCTCCGGACCACGGTGACGCCGGCGGGCGACGAGTGCATCGACCCGATCCCGCTGACGCTGACGGCCGCGCGGACGACGATCACGGGCACCACGGCGACGGCGACGGCGAGCACCGGGTCGTGCGCGGCCGCGAACGACCTGTGGTTCTCGTTCACGCTGACGCAGACGGAGCGGGTGTTCGTGAACACCTACGGCAGCGCCTTCGACACGCAGCTCGCGCTGCTCAACGGCTGCGGGATGGTCGTGCCCGTCTGCGTGGACGATTCCTGCGCCGGCGACCAGAGCGAGATCGTGCGGACGCTGCCGGCGGGCGACTACATCATCCTGCTCGACGGTTTCGGCACGGCGTCGGGCAACTACACGCTGAACCTCGAGCACCTGCCGTTGGCGCAGGACGGGACCGCGCGGGCGTTGGCGGCGGGGGCGTCGACGCTGACCGACAACACGACGCAGGCCGGGCCGGGCGTCGTCACCGGCTCCTGCGGCGGCGCCTCGACCTCGTCCGAGCACAGCTACTTCTGGACGACGTGCCCGGCCGGGACGGCCGGGACGTTCACGGCGTCGACGTGCATGGTCGGGACCGGGTACGACACGGTGGTGTACCTGCGGTCGGGCGCGACCGGGGTGGACATCGCCTGCAACGACGACGGCGCGAGCCCCGGGTGTGGCGGCATCGGTTCGGAGCTCAGCGGCGCGATCCCCGCGGGGGCCGGGCTGTTCGGGTTCTACATGGACGGGTGGGGTGGCGCGGAGGGTGCCTACCGCGCCGCGGTCAACCGGCCGTAGGCTCCCGGCCCGTTCACGTCCACCCCTGCCAATCCTCCCCGGACAACAGCTCGATCGCGGCGCGCAGGCGCTCGACGGTCGAGTCTTTGCCGAGGGCGCCCAGGAGGGCGTGGAGCGGGGGTCCGGAGCGGCGGCCGGTGACGGCGAGCCGGACGGAGCGGAGGATCTCGCGGGGGAGGGCGGCGTGGACGGCCTCGCCGTTCCACGACGGCCGGGCCTCGAGCAGCTCGACCGCCTGGGCCAGGGCGCGCGAGGCGTCCGCTCGTTCGGCGGCCGTGGCGCCGTAGTCCTCGGGCCCGGCGGATTCGCCGAGCAGCGCGGCGACGGGCTCCCAGACCTCGGCCAGCGAGTGGGCGCCCTCGCGGGAGGCGGCGATCGCGCGGGGGACCCACTCCTCGGCGCCGGCGCGGACGGCGGCGGCGGGATCGCGGCTCCCGAGCCAGGCCAGGGTGCGGCGGACCAGTTCGGGGTCGGGCAGGCGAGCCAGGTGCTTGCCGCCGAGCCACCGGAGTTTTCCGGGATCGGCGGAGCCGTCGGCGGTCGAGCAGCGATCGAGGGAGAAGCGCGCGGCGAGGTCGCCGAGCGCGAGGACCTCTTCGGGAGGGTCACCGGGGGGGTGCCAGCCGAGGAGGGCGAGGTGATTGACGACGGCGTCGGGGACGTGTCCGGCCTCGCGCAGCTCGGCGATCGCGGTCGCGCCGCGCCGTTTGGAGAGCTTGCGGCCGTCCGATTCGGCGACGAGGGCGAGGTGGGCGTAGGCGGGGGGGGACCAGCCGAGGGCGTGGGCGAGGAGGATGTGGCGGGCGGTGTTGGAGAGGTGGTCGCGGGAGCGGACGACGTGGGTGATGTCCAGGTCGTGGTCGTCGACGACCGAAGCGAGGTGGTACAGGGGGGCGCCGTCGGCGCGGGCGAGGACGAAGTCGTCGAGGTCGGCGGGATCCTCGGCGACGTCGCCCCGGACCAGGTCGGCGAAGCGGACGGGTCCGGGGGGGCGGCGCAGGCGGACGGCGAAGGGTTCGCCGGCTGCCGCGCGGCGGGCGGACTCGGCGGGGGCGAGAGCCGAGCAGGTGCCGTCGTAGCGTGGGGCCCGGCGGGCGCGCCGGGCGGCGTCGCGGGCGGCGGCGAGGCGTTCGGGGGTGCAGAAGCAGCGGTACGCCGCGCCTGCCCGCAGCAGCTCGGCGATCGTCTCGCGGTGTCGCGGGGAGCGCTCGGACTGGCGGTACGGCCCTCGCGGTCCGCCGACGTCGGGCCCTTCGTCCCACGAGAGCCCGAGCCAGCGCAGGTCGGCCAGGATGCGCGCCTCGGCGCCCGGGACGTTGCGCTCGACGTCGGTGTCATCGATGCGCAGGATGAAGGTGCCGCCGGAGCGGCGGGCGAGGAGCCAGGCGAAGAGTGCGGTGCGCGCGTTGCCCAGGTGCAGGTCGCCCGTCGGGCTGGGGGCGAAGCGCGTGCGGATGCGTTCGGTCATCGCGGGACCTCCGGTACGGCGGTGGCGGGGCGGCGTCCGAGGGCGGCGAGGGCGACGAGGCCGACGATGACGGCGAACCAGAGGGTGGCGAAGCGGACGAGGATGGTGGTGGCGGAGGCGACGCCCGGTCGGACGGCGGGGAAGAGCAGCACGACCAGGCCGGTCATGCCGCCGTCGGTGACGCCGAGGCCGCCGGGCATCATGGCCAGGGCCCCGGCGACGGTGGACAGGCTGTAGATGAAGGTCACGGTGCCCAGATCGACATCGGTTCCGGGGAAGGCGTCCAGGACGACCCACATCGCGACGCACTCGCAGAACCAGCCGGCGACGGAGAGCAGGACGGGGACGGGGAGGCTGGCCGGGCGGCACAGGACGTGAGCGCTGCGGAACAGCTCGTTCACGGCGTCGGCCCTGCGTCGCAGGACGGGGAGGCGGCCCAGCAGACGGGCCGCGCGTTCGCCGACGGGGCGCACGCCGACGACGACCACGAGGGCGGCGACCAGCGTTCCGCCGACGAGGAGGAGCCAGGCGCCGCGGCGGAAGGAGAGGGCGCCGACGGCGGCGAGGCCGATCAAGGCGACGAGGTCGGTCAGGCGTTCGGCCAGGACGATCGGCGCGCTGGTGGCGATGGGCACGCCGTGCCGGTCCTTGAGCAGGAAGGACTTGAGGACCTCGCCGACCTTGGCGGGGGTGACGGACATGACGAACCCGGCGAGGAAGATGCCGAAGCTCTCGCCGAGGCCGAGGGCGATGCCGAGCTGGCGGCGGTAGATCTCCCATTTGCCGAAGCGGACGACGTAGTTGGCAAAGGCGAGGCCGAGGGCGGCGCCCAGGGCCCACCAGGGGAAGGAGCGCAGCTCGTCGCCGAGGCTTTCGACGTCGGTCGAGACGGCGAGGACGGCGTAGACGACGACGCCCAGGACGACGGCGAGCACGAGGTTGCGGCGCAGGTTCCGCAGCACGGTGCGAGCTTACAGCAGGCGGGGCGCCGAGGTTGTTGGTTTTTGGTCGCCAATGACCTTCAGTCCGTTTGACACCGCGAATTGGCGGATGCTAGATTGCTTCCGCTTCCCGAGCCGGGAGCAGGAGGGTGCGAGCCGGTGGCGACCGTTCGGATCCCGTTGCAGGTATCGGGGCAGTCCGACGTGGGCGTCAAGCGCACGCAGAACGAGGACTCGTTCTCGATCGTGCAGGACGAGAACCTGTACATCGTGGCGGACGGGATGGGCGGCCACGCTTCGGGCGAGGTGGCGAGCCAGCTCGCGGTGTCGGTGATCCGGGACTTCTTCAAGCGGACGGGGGAGGACCCGGAGGCGACCTGGCCGTACAAGATGGACCGTTCGCGCAACTACGAGGCGAACCGGCTGATCACGGGGATCAAGCTGGCGAACCTGCAGATCTTCGAGAAGGCGCAGAGCGACCCGCGGTACAAGGGGATGGGGACGACGGTGGCGGGGATGCTCTTCGTGCGCGAGGGAGCGTACCTGGCGCACGTGGGCGACAGCCGCATCTACCGCGTCCGCGAGGCCCGGATCGAGCAGCTCACCGAGGACCACTCCTTCCTCAACGACTATTTGAAGATGAGGCCGCTGTCGAAGGAGGAGATCGAGAACTTCACGCACAAGAACGTGATCACGCGCGCCCTGGGGATGAAGGACACCGTCCAGGTCGACATCAACTTCGATGTGCCGCGCCCGGGCGATCTGTACCTGCTCTGCTCGGACGGGCTGTCCGGCATGGTGCCCGACGAGAAGATCGCGGCGACGTACGAGCGCTACCAGCACGATCTGAACCTCGTGACGCAGAAGCTGATCGAGGAGGCCAACGGAGCGGGTGGCGTGGACAACATCACGGCGATCGCGATCCGATTCACGGGCGAAGCCGCCTAGCGACGCAGGTGACCGATGCGGATGGCGGTCGTGGGAACCGGGTACGTCGGGCTGGTGGCGGGGGCGGGCTTCGCGAACCTCGGGAACACGGTGCGGGGCGTGGACCGCGACGCGGCGAAGATCGAGGCGTTGCAGGCGGGGCGGATTCCCATCTTCGAGCCGGGGCTGGGTGAGCTGGTGGCGCGGAACGTCGCCGCGCACCGGCTCTCGTTCTCCACGGACGTCGAGGCGGCGGTGCGGGATTCCGAGGTCGTGCTGATCGCGGTGGGCACTCCGTCGGGGCCGGACGGCCGGGCCGACCTGTCGGCGGTGATGGCGGTGGCCGACCTGGTGGGGGCGGCGATCCGCGCCTACACGGTGGTGTTGATCAAGAGCACGGTGCCCGTGGGCACGAACGACCGGGTGACCGAGCGGATCGCGGGGCGGACGAAGGTCGACTTCGACGTGGTGTCGAATCCGGAGTTCCTCAAGGAGGGCGCGGCGGTCGCGGACTTCATGAAGCCCGATCGCGTGGTGATCGGGGCGCGCAGCGAGCGGGCGCTGGAACTCGTGCGCCGGCTGTACCTGCCGCTGATGCGGACCGCGGAGCGCATCCTGGTGATGGATCCGCGGTCGGCGGAGCTGACGAAGTACGTCGCGAACTCGTACCTCGCCACGAGGATCTCGTTCATCAACGAGATTGCGAACCTGTGCGAGCGGGTCGGCGCGGACGCCTCCGCCGTGCGTGCCGGCGCCGGCTCGGACTCGCGCATCGGCCTGCGCTACTTCTTCCCCGGCTGCGGCTACGGCGGCTCGTGCTTCCCCAAGGACGTGCGCGAGCTGCTGGGGACGGCGGAGCAGTACGGGCTCCCGCTGCAGATCCTGGGGGCGGTGCACCGGGTGAACGAGGGCCAGAAGGCGCTTCTGGCGCGCAAGGTGACCGCGCGTTTCGGCGCGGACCTGCACGGCAAGCGCTTCGCCGTGTGGGGCCTGGCGTTCAAGCCGGAGACGGACGACATGCGCGAGGCCCCGTCGCTCGCCGTCGTCGCGGCGCTGGTCGGGGCGGGGGCCGAGGTCCGGGCGCACGATCCGGTGGCGCGCGAGTGCGCCCGCGCGCAGCTCCCGGCGTCGGTGCGGCTGGTGGACGACGAGTACGAGGCGGCGCGGGGCGCGGACGGGCTCGTGGTGTGCACGGAGTGGCAGGGTTACCGGACCCCGGACTTCGCGCGGCTGCGGGGGGAGATGCGGCTGCCGGTGATCTTCGACGGCCGCAACGTGTACGCCAAGTGCGGGCTCGCGGAGCTCGGCTTCGAGTACTACGGGATCGGCGTGGGGAAGGCGCTGCCCGCGTAGGGGCGTCCTACGTCTTGCGTCTCGTGTCTTACGCTGGGGTCGCCTAGCCCGTGGGGCTGCCGGCCTTGTGCGTCTTGTAGCACTCCCGGCAGAAGTACTCCTTGCCGTCGACCGGGCGGAACGGAAGCTGGGTCTCGGTGCCGCAGGCGGCGCAGACGGCGGGGTAGGTCGGACGGCGGGCCGCCTGGCGGCTGGGATCCGCGGCGACGTCGTACTCGCGGAAGGCCGGGCTGCGGTACTCGCCCTGGGCGCCGCCAAAGGCCGCGCCGATGGTGCGGCCGGTCTCGAACGTCGGAGCCCGGTACACCTGGCTCTCCGAGCCCCGCTGGCGCTCGCGTCGCTCGCGCCGGCAATCCGGGCAGCGCTTCGGCGGCGACATGAAGCCCTTCTTCTCGTAGAACTCCTGCTCACCCGCGGTGAAGATGAAGCTCTTTCCGCACACCGAACACGCGATGTTCTGGTCGGTCCCTGGCATCTTACCTCCCGTGGCACACGGCCGGTCCCCTAGCTCTCGCTCGCGATACTGTGGTGGGATGACATCGGCGGCACGATGGGTTGAATCCGAGAAGCTGTCTCCATCCGGTCCGACCGCGGCCGCCGGAGGCGGCGATAACGGTGCAGGACGTAAGGGGTAAGGTACGAGGCGTCTCGAAGGGTGTCAAGGAGTTTTGGTTGTCGGTGGGTCGCTCGGGTCGAGTTGTTGGTCCGGACGTCCGGCCATGACCCATCCGTCTGGATCTTGACTCCGACGGGCAAGCGACTAAGACGGCCGGTCGGGCAGGGGGAAGAGGGGCGAGGGAGGAAGCGATGACGGCGAGCACGGAGATCATCGAGGCGACGGAGCGCTACGGGGCGCACAACTACAAGCCGCTGCCGATCGTCATCGCGGACGCCGAGGGGGCCTGGGTGACGGACCCCGAGGGGAAACGCTACCTGGACTTCCTCTCGGCCTACTCGGCGGTCAACCACGGCCACCGGCACCCGCGGATCGTCGCTGCGGCGGTGCGGCAGCTCGAGCGGTGCACGCTGACCTCGCGCGCGTTCTACAACGACCAGCTCGGGCCCTTCTGCCGGGAGCTGGCGGAGTTCTGCGGCACGGAGATGGTGCTCCCGATGAACACGGGAGCGGAGGCCGTGGAGACGGCGATCAAGCTGGCGCGCAAGTGGGCGTACCGCGTGAAGGGCATTCCGCGGGGCGAGGCGGAGATCGTCGTCTGCGCCAACAACTTCCACGGGCGCACGGTGACCGCGATCAGCTTCTCCACGGAGGAGCTGTACAAGGAGGACTTCGGGCCGTTCACGCCGGGGTTCAAGGTCGTCCCGTACGGCGACGCGGCGGCGTTCGAGAAGGCCATCGGGCCGAAGACGGCGGCGTTCCTGGTGGAGCCGATCCAGGGCGAGGCCGGCGTGATCGTGCCGCCCGCCGGGTACCTCAAGACCTGCTTCGAGCTGTGCCGGCGGCACGATGTGCTGCTGATGCTCGACGAAATCCAGACGGGGTTCGGGCGGACGGGCAAACGGTTCTGCTACCAGCACGAGGACGGTGTGCGGCCGGACGTGCTGATCCTGGGCAAGGCGCTGGGCGGCGGCGTGATGCCGATCTCCGCGGTGACGGCCTCGACGAAGATCCTGGGGCTGTTCCGGCCCGGCGAGCACGGCTCGACGTTCGGCGGCAACCCGCTGGCGTGCGCGGTGGCGCGCGAGGCGCTGCGGGTGTTCGTGGACGAGGGCCTGATCGAGCGCTCGGCGCGGCTGGGTGCGAAGCTGCTGGCGGACCTGCGTGCGATTGCGCACCCGCTGATCCGGGAGGTGCGCGGCAAGGGTCTGTTCGTCGGGCTGGAGCTCAGGAAGGAAGCCGGCGGCGCGCGGAAGTACTGCGAGCTGCTCAAGGAGCAGGGCCTGCTGTGCAAGGAGACCCACGACGACGTGATCCGCTTCGCCCCGCCGCTGGTCATCGCGGAGCGCGACCTGGACGACGCCGTGGGCAAAGTGAAGAGGTTGTTCGGGTAGAGGGGGAGGGGGCGGTCCGGCTCACAGCTCACGGCTCACGGCTCACAGCTCACAACGAGTCGCCGAGGCGGATGTCGGGCGCGGTCGGCTCGCCGAGGTAGTCGTAGAGGCGAAGGTGGCCGGTGTCGCCGGCGGTGACGAGGAAACCCTGAGCGGGCGCGGCGGCGTACGTGCACATCCATTCGCCGCGGCGCACCGAGCCTTCGAACATGCGCCACGGCAGCGCGTCGCCCGAGCGGAAGATGCGGAACCGCTCGTTCCACGCGATGCCGACGAAGCCGCCCTGGAGGCCTGGGAAGTCGACCAGGCCGAGGAACGGCTCGCCCGCCTCGGCGTTGCGCTCGAACCCCGGGCACCACTTCTTGCGGTCGAGCAGCGGCTTGATGCACGCGGTGGGGCCCTGGGTGAGGTTGCCGCCGAGCCACCAGCCGCGGCAGGGCCCCTCGGTGGTCACGAGGTACACGCAGCCGCGGTAGTCGGCGGTGAACAGGCCCTGCCGGGGCGGCGAGGCGAGCATCGCGGTGATGCTGAAGTCGCGGTCGCGCTGCGTCTGGATCTGGCGTTCGATGAGGGCGCGGATGTTGGGCAGCTTGCCGTCCCCGCCGACGATGCGGGTGGCCTTGCGATTGGCCAGGTCCCACGCAACGACCAGGCCGTCGGCGCCGCCCGAGAAGAGCAGGGGCGGCGTGCCTCCGGCGAAGGCAAGCACGCGGACCTCGTCCAGATGTCCGGTCGGCTGGAGGTCCTTGGGGTCCTTGCTCCACGGCGGGTGCTCGCCGCGGAAGACGAGCGGGTCCAGGGCCGGGGCTTCGAGGTCCCAGACGAACACGTCGCCGGTCCACCCGCCGGCGGCGAGGTAGCGGCCGTCGGCGGAGACGGCGAGCGCCAGCAGTCCCTTGCCCTCGTCGGCGGGGCCGGGCGGGACGAGCGACGCGACGCGCTCGCCGGCGGCGATGCGCCACCAGCCGACGGTGCCGTCGAGCGACGCCGAGAACAGGTCCTTGCCGTCGGGGCGGAAGACGAGCGCGCGGATCGGCGCGTCGTGGGCCTCGAGGTCGGGGGGCGCGTCGCCGGCGACGAACTTGCGGTCCTCGATGCGGTGGAAGCGGATCAGCCAGCGGCCGCCGCGGGACTCCTCTCCGGCCGAGGCGACGAGGGTCGAGTCGGGCGAGAGTGCGAGCGCGCGGACCGGCGGGAGTTCGGGCGGCTCGGCGTCGCCGGCGTCCTCGGCTCGAGTCGAGCCCGCGGCCGTGTCGGCCGTGGGCCGGTGATAGAGGAGGGCGAAAACGGTGAGCGCCGCGACGAAGAGGAGGAGGGCGACGAGACAGCCGCCGGTGCGGAGCCAGCCGAAGCGGCTTCTGGGGGCGGCGGCCGGGGTCGCAGGCGCCGCGTCGCCGGAGCGGTGCTCGGGGTCGGCCGGTGTCGCGGGCGCCGGCCGGTCCTTCGTCTCGCTGGGTCGTTCGTCGCTCATGGTCCTCGTCCGGCGGCGTCGGGTGCGGCCCAGGGGCCGATGCCTGCGGCGCAATCGTCCTGCGCCTGGGCATAGTCGTCCGGGTTGCCGATGTCCATCCAGTAGCCGTTCCACGGAAAGCGCGCCACGCGCTCGCCGGCGGCGAGCAGCTTGAGGACGAGCTGGGGGAAGTCGAGGTACTCGCCGCGGGGGATGTGGCGGAGCACCGCCGGCTCGTAGAGGTAGATGCCCATGCTGACCTCGTTGGACAGCGTCGGCTTCTCGCGATAGCCGCGCACGATGCCCTGCTCATCCGCCTCGATCAGCCCGTAGGGAAGCTGCGTCCGGCGCTCGTAGGCGGCGATGGTGAGGATGGCGCCGGCGGAGCGATGGTGCGCGAGCATGGCGCCCAGGTCGAGATCGGTGACCAGGTCGCCGTTGGTGACGAGGAAGGTGGAGTCGAGTCCCTCGACGGCGGCGATGGGGCCGGCGGTTCCGCCCGGCTGCTCGTCCCGGACGTAGTCGAACTCGACCAGCCGGCGCAGATCGGTCCGGCTGTCCAGGAAGGCGCGGAGCAATTCGGACAGGTAGTCGACACAGAGCGTGACGTGGGTCACCCCGAAGCGGGCGAGGTAGCGGATGAGGTGCTCGATCACGGGCCGGTCGCCGATCGGGGCGAGGGGTTTGGGGAAGATCACCGAGAACGGGCGCAAGCGGCGCCCTTTCCCGCCGGCGAGGATGACCGCTTTCATCGCGGCGGGACTGTAGCGGGGGCGGGGGGGGGGGGCAAGGGGAGTTGTTGGGGAGTTGTTGGTTCTTGGTGGGTCGATCGGGACGAGTCGTTGGTGCGGAGGTGTGGGTTGAAGATGGTGGGGGGTTCGGGTAAGAGGGCGCGGCATGGAGGGTGCGGGCCACGGGGGGGGCGGGCGGTTCGAGCCGCGGGTGTCGGTGATCATCCGGTCGAAGGATCGGTTGGGGGAGCTGTGCGAGCTTCTGGGGCTGGTCTTTTCGCAGACGTACACGAACTTCGAGGTGGTGGTGATCGACTCGACGGAGCGGGCGACCCAGGAGGAGTGGGCGCTGGTCCGGGCGATCCGCGATCCGCGCCTGCGGATCGTGACGACGCCGCCGCGCGGATGTCCGGCGGCGGCGAACGCGGGCGTGCTGGCGTCACAGGGCGAGATCCTGGTCTTCATCGACGACGACGATCTGCCGCTGGGGGACGAGTGGCTGTGGCGCCACGTGCGCAACTTCCGCGACCCGCAGTGCCTGGGCGTGAACGGCTACCACGTGATGCCGTCGGAGCACCGGGCGGCGGAGGCGAGCGTGATGCAGCGGTTCCGCCGGCGGCTGCTGCTCTCGCACGGTCCGTTCAAGGAGCCGTACTTCTTCGCGTACGACGACCGGCGCAAGGTGGGCATCGACTACCTCATGGGCGGCAACTCCTCGATCCGCCGCTCGGCCGTGCTGCTCGGCGGCGGCTGGGACGAGTACCTCGACTACCACGACGAGCACTCGCTGTTCCTGCGGCTGAACAAGCGCAAGCCGCCGGGCTCGTACCTGGTGTACGACCCCGAGGCGAAGATGGAAATTCGCAAGAACATCCCGGGGGGGCTCGACGCGCGGTTCTCGGGGGACACGACGCGACGGGTGGACACCTTGGCGAAGTACTTCCTGTGGACGGTGGGGCGGGAGCATCCGGGCCGCATCTGGGGGCTGGCGCCGCTGTTCGCGGGGTACTTCGCGGGCCTGGCTGCCGTGGCGGGGTACGAGCTGGCGGCGGACCGGCCGGTCTCCCGGCTGGCGGAGACGCTGCGGGGGCTGGCGTGGTCGCCGATCTCGCTGGTGCGGCACGCGGTGGCCCGGCGGCCCGCGCCGCACGACGGGTTTGGGGAGGCGGCGGCCACGTCCGGGTGCGCGGACGGCGGTTTCGCGCAAGGGGCGCGAAGGTAGCAAAGGGCGCAACGAGGATGGGACAGGGCGCGACGAGGTCGGACATTGCGGTGATCGGCCTGGGATACGTGGGCGTCACCGTGGCGGCGGCGTTCGCCGACGCGGGCGTGCGCGTGCTGGGCATCGAGAAGCGCCGGGAGGTGGTGGAAACGCTGCGCCGGGGGCGGTGCCACATCTTCGAGCCGGGCATCGACGAGGTGCTGCGGCGGACGATCGGGAAGCGGCTGCAGGTCGTCTCGGAGTGGCCGGCGGTCCTGCCGCGGATCGTGGTCGTCTGCGTGTCGACGCCGGCGGATCTTGCGACGCGGACGCCGGACCTGCGCAACATCGCGGACACGGCGGACGAGATCGCACGGCGGCTGCCGTCCGACGGGCTGGTGATCGTGCGCTCGACCGTGCCCGTCGGCACGTCGCGCAAGCTCGTGCTGCGGCGGGTGCGCCGGGAGAAGCCGCGTGCGGGTTTGGCGTTCTGTCCGGAGCGGACGGTGCAGGGCGCGGCGCTGGCCGAGCTGCGCTCGCTGCCGCAGGTGATCGGGGCGAGCGACGAGCGTTCGGCGGCGCGCGCGGCGCGCCTGTTCCGGAAGCTGACGCGCGACGTCGTGGTGGTGGACAAGCCGGAGACGGCGGAGATGGTGAAGCTGGTCAACAACTGCCACACCGACCTCCTGTACGCGTTCGGCAACGAGGTGGCGCTGCTGGCCCGGACGCACGGGGTGGACCCGCTGGAGGTGATCCGGGGAGCGAACCAGCGCTACACGGTGCGGACGGACGGCGTGGCGGTGGTGCGGCCGCGCATCGCGGTGCCCGGCTACGTCGGGGGCGGCTGCCTGTCCAAGGACCCGTACCTGCTGCTGCAGTCGCTCGGCGGTCGCCCGCCGGGGAAGTCGCTCGTGTTCGCGGTGCGGGAGCTGAACGAGTCGATGCCGGCGCGGGCGGCGAAGGAGGTGCTGGCGCTGCTGCGGGCGGCGGGGAAGAAGCCCGCGGCGGCGCGGGTGCTGGTCTGCGGGTTCGCGTACAAGGGTAAGCCGGAGACGGACGACCTGCGGGGGACGCCGGCGACGCCGTTCGTGGAGGCGCTGCGGGGACGGGTCGGCCGGCTGCTGGGCCACGACTACAAGGTCGCGGCCCGGGACGTGAAGGCCTTCGGCGTGCGCCCGGTCGGGCTGGCCAAAGGACTGCGGCGTGCGGACGCCGTGGTGCTGCTCAACGACCATCCGCGGTACGTGCGCGAGCTGACGCCGCGGCGGCTGGCGACGGCCGCGAAGCGGGTCGTGGTGTACGATTCGTGGCGCATCCTGCGGGGGACGAGGATCCCGGGGCTGTCGGGGGTGACCTACGGCGGCCTGGGATGGGTCGGCGCATGAAGGGCGAGCGGATTCTGTTGACCGGAGGGGCGGGGTTCATCGGCCTGCGACTGGCGCGGCGGCTGGCGGAGGCGGGGGCGAAGCTGACGCTGGTGGACGACCTGTCGCGGGGTCGGCGGGACGAGGAGGCGGAGGCGTTCTTCGCGCGACCGGACGTGACGTTCGTCCAGGGCGATCTGTGCGACCCGGCGACGCTGGAGCGGGCGGGCGGGCCGTTCGACACGATCGTGCACCTCGCGGCGGTGATCGGGATCCAGGTGTCGGAACGCGAGCCGGTGCGGGTGCTGCGGACCAACGCGATCTCGACGATCCGGGTCGTCGATCGATGGCTGGCGCAGGAGGGGGGGCGGCTCGTGTTCGCCTCGACCAGCGAGGTCTACGGCGCGCTGCTGGGCGCCGTGCCGCTCGCGGTCCCGTCGCCCGAAAGCGTGCCGGTGGGGGTGCGCGACACGGGTATTTCGCGGTACTCGTACGCGGCGAGCAAGATCTTCGGGGAGACGCTGGTGCGGCAGGCGGCGCAGGCGGGGGGGCGCACGGCGCTGGTCGTGCGGCCGCACAACGTGTACGGGCCGCGGATGGGCTGGAACCACGTCATCCCGCAGATGAGCCTGCGGGCGCTGCGCGGGGAGGACCCGTTCCGGGTGTTCGGGGCGGACGAGACGCGCGCGTTCTGTCACATCGATGATTTCACCCGCGCGGTCGAGCTGCTGCTGGAGCGGGACGAGACGGGCTTGTTCCACGTGGGGACGGACCGCGAGACGCGGATCGGCGACCTGGCGCGGATGCTGCTGGAGGCGGCGGGGCACCGGGTGTGGACGGTCGACGTGCCGTCGCAGCAGGGCTCGCCGCCGCGGCGCTGTCCGGACCTGGGGAAGTTGCGGGCGGCGACGGGGTACGAGCCGCAGGTGACGCTGGAGGCCGGGCTGGCGGAGACGTTTGCGTGGTACAAGCGTCATGCGGAGGCGCATCCGGAGGACCTGCAGATGGAGGCGACGCCATGAGGGGACTTTCGCGTTGGCTGCTGGGTGCGATCGTGGCCGTGGTGCTGGGTGCCGCGGCGTGCGGCCATCCCGAGGCATGCCCGGAGCCGTGTCCGGACGGGATGTACTGCAATTACGGCGCCTGCGTGCCGTACCACAACGACGGGGGCGGAGAGGACGCGGGGGAGGACGGGGGGACGGGGTAGGGCGGGACCTAGTACCCGGAGCGCACGCGGTAGGTGACGACGGCTTCCCCGCCGGCGCGCACGGGGACCTTGAACAGGAGCAGGTAGGCGGACTCCTTGGTCCACTCCTGGGAGGCATCGACGACCTCCCAGTCGCCGCCCATCGGCTCGCGCAGCTCGACGACGACCGCCACGTCCTTGTGATTGCGGATCTTCACCTCCCACGCGGTCTCCCACAGCGTGTCGGTGAGGATCTCGTAGTCGGTCTGGCGGCGGTCGGCGACGATGTCGAACGCCTGGCCGAGGCGCAGCTTGATGCGCTCCTCGCGCGGCGTGTGCTCGATAGCGTCCTCGCCGAGGAACTGCTGTCCGCCGTTCGAGTCGGCCTTGTACACGCGCATGATGCCGGCAGGCATCGGGATGCCCAGGCCGAACTGCTCGGCGTTCTTGAACTCGATCCAGACGTCGACGGGGAGGTTCTCGAACGGGCCGGACTGCTCGGAGTAGTACCAGTAGGAATTGCCTTCGAGGCGGTACTTCTTCTCGACGGGGACGGGAGCGGCGGAGAGCAGCTCGATCTGCTTCTGCTCGCGATCGGCCAGGTCGGTCGGGCGCTGGAGCGTGTAGAGGTGGTACTCGAACATCCCCTGCTCGAGAAACTGCTCCTGCATCGGAAGCTCCGTCGAGAGGGACCGCGTCCGCATCGCGCGATCGTTGCGGTAGTCGTCGGCGGGGGGGCCGAAGGTGACGAGGTTGACGTTGCCGGCGACGAGCTGCAGGCCGGCGCCGGCGAAGCCGATGCCGGAGTTGTTGCTCAGCGTGACCCAGCCGGTGATGTCGGCGTTGGCGTCGTCGGCGTCGAGCAGGACGACGTAGTCGGCGCTCCAGCTCATGCCGTAGGTCAGGTAGCTGGCCTCGATCGGGCGCGGGCCGGGCCTGCGGCTGTCGAGCAGCCATTCCAGGGTGGGGCGCTGCACGAAGTTCGGCGGCACCTCGGGGAAGACCACGCGCCCGGGGACGTTGAACGTGATCCCCTCGTCGGTGCGGTAGACGTACTGGTAGCCCTCGGCGGAGAGCAGCGTCGCCTGCTCGGACTGCTCGACCCCGGAGTCGGGGTCGACCGTGACGAGGGTGAGCTGGCGGTCGACGTACAGCTCCATCATGCGCGTGGGGGTGAGCAGATCGTACTTGTAGTTCTGCTCGAGCACGCCGAAGGTGGCAGCGTCGGAGCCGGGAGCGCCGACGTGGACGGTCTCCGGACGGATCTGGGCGGCGACGTCCTGCCAACGGACCGCGGAGACCCCGGCCGGAAGCGCGACCTGCCGCACCTCGCGGACCAGGGCCATGTTCTGGTTGTAGACGGTGACGTTGACCGCGGTGCGCGCGTCGCCGCCCACGTCGATCCGGGAGGCGGGCTGGGCGGCAGCGAAAGAGGGGAGGGAGAGGATGAGGATCGTCGCGACGGCCTGTCGCAACCGAACCGCGCCCTTCAGGGCGCGGCTGCGCGGGCAGGACCAGCCGCGGGCTGAAGCCCGCGGTTCGGAACCGAGAGTCCGACACGACGACGACGACGACCACGACCACGACGACGAATTCATCCGAGGCATGTCCATCCTCCGCTTCCTGCGACCGCTCGACCGCTCGACCGCTCGACCGCTCGCTTCCTAGTACAAGTGCACGCGCAGGCGCCAGGTGACCACGACCTCGCGGTCGGGCGGACAGGTCACGTCGAGGCGCAGCTCGCGTGCGGATTCCTTCCGCCATTCGACGGAGGCGCGCACGACTTCCCAGTCGCCGGTCGTCGGCTCGCGCAGCTCGACGACGACCGGCTCGCTCTTGCGATTGCGCAGCTTGACTTCCCACTCGGTCTCGACCACGTCGTTCGAGAGGATCTCGTAGTCGGTCTGGCGGCGATCGGCGACGATGTCGAAGGCGGAGCCGACGCGGAGCTTGACGCGTTCCTCGCGCGGCGTGTGGTCGATGACGTCCTCGCCGAGGAACTCGCGACCGGTCCCCCCTCCGGGGTCGGTGCCGTACACGCGCACGGTGCCGCCCGGCAGCGGCATGCCCAGGTCGTGGTCCTCGCTGTTGACGAATTCGAGGAACACGGAGGGATGGAGCCCTTCGGTGATCCCGTTCTGCTCGGAGGTGAGCCAGTACGATTCGCCGTACAGGCGGTAGTGCCGCTCGACCGGGACCGCCGACGCCGCGAGCAGCTCGATTTGCTTCTGCTCGCGATCGGCCAGGTCGGTGGGGCGCTGCAGCGTGTAGAGGTGGTACTCGAACAGGTTCTCCTCGACGAAGCCGCGATGAGAGGCGGGGGTCGACGTCAGCTCGATGTTCATGGCCGAGACCACCACGCGCGCCTCGTGCCCGGCGGGAGTCTCGACATTGACGCGGCCGGCGACGAGTTGCAGCGTGGCGTCGTCGAAGGGGATGCCGGACTCGTTGGTCAGGGTGACCCAGCCGGTGAGGTCGGCCTTCGAGCCGTCGGCGGAGAGGAGGAGGACGTAGTCGGCCTGCCAGTTCATGCCCCAGGTGAGGTAGCTGGTCTCGATGCGCCGCCGCGCCGCGGCGGTGGAAGCCAGCCGCCAGAAGAGCGTCGGGCGGGAGACGAAGCTTTCGGGGATCTCGTCGGGCAGGACGATGCGCCAGTCGCCGCCGAAGGTGATCTCGCCGTCGAGGTCGTAGACGAACGACCAGGGGTTCACGTAGCCCCCCGCCCCGAGCCCCGTCGAGGGGTAGCCATAGCCCGTCGGGGTGGCGTCGCCGGTCGACAGCAGGGTCGCCTGGCGGCGGGTCGTCTCGCCGGTTCCCGGGGCGACGTGGACGAGGGTGACGGGCTTGCCGACGTACTGCTGGACGAGCGACGACGGGGTGAGGACATCGTAGCGGAAGTTCTGTTCGACGACGGTGAACGCGTGGTCGCCGTCGAGCGCCTTGACGTGGACGGTCTCGGGGCGGATCTGCGCGGTGACGTCTTCCCAGGCCAGCTCGACGTCGCCCGCGGGGAGGGACACCTCGCGCACCTCGCGCACGAGGCCCATGTTCGTGTTGTAGATGGTGATGGCCGCGGCGGAACGATCGGCAGAGGTGGTGCGTGCGGGCTGGGGCTGCGCGGCGGCGGAGGAGGGGAGGGAGAGGAGGAGGATCGTGGTCGCGGCGGACTGCCACAACCGAACCGCGCCCTTCAGGGCGCGGCTGCGCGGGCAGGAGCAGCCGCGGGCTGAAGCCCGCGGTTCGGAACCGAGAGTCCGACGCGACGACGACGATGCCCACGACGACGAATCCATCCGAGGCATGTCCATCCTCCGCTTCCTGCGACCGCTCGTCCGCTCGACCGCTCGACCGCTCGCTTCCCTAGTACTCCGTCCGGACGCGGTAGGTGAGGACCACCTCCTGGTCGGGCGGGCAGGTGAGATCGAAGCGGACGAGGCGGGCGGATTCCTTCACCCACTCGTGGCTCTTGCGGACGATGGTCCAATCGCCGGCCATCGGCTCCAGGACCTCGACGACGATCGTCTCCGTCTTGCGGTTGCGGATCTTGATCTCCCATTCGGTCTCGTAGAGGTCGGACGAGAGCATCTCGAAGTCGGTCTGCCTGCGCTCGGCGGCGACGTCGAATGCCTGCCCGAGGAGGAGCTTGACCTTCTCTTCGCGCGCGGTGTGTTCGATGCGGTCCTCGCCGACGAACTGCTGGGCGCCGGCCTGATCGGCCTTGTAAACGCGGACGACGCCGGCGGGGAGGGCGATGCCCAGGCCGGCGGTCTCGGCGTTGACGAACTCGAGGTAGACGTCGGTGCGCAGGTTCTCGATCGGGGCTGCGTACTCGCCGACGAAGTAGTAGGACAGGCCCTCCAGGCGGAACTTCTTGGTCATGGGCACGTCGTCGGCGCCGAGCAACTCGATCTGCTTCTGCTCCTTGTTCGAGACGTCGGTGGGACGGCCGAGCGTGTACAGGTGGTATTCGAACATGCCGCTTTCCTGGAAGCCGATGTTGCCGTCGTAGTAGTCGCCGCCGCTGCGCCCGCCGGACTCGAAGAGCATGTCGGAATAGGGGTAGTACGGCTGCTGGACGTTGACGTCGCCGGCGACGAGCTGGAGGCGGGCGTCGTGCAGAGTGAGTCCCGCGTCGTTGCGCAGGGTGACCCAGCCCGCCAGGTCGCCGTGCTTCTCGTCGTCGGTGAGCACGAGGACGTAATCGGCCGACCAGCTCATGCCCCAGGTGAGGTAGGTGGTCTCGATCGTGCGCGCGCCGCCGCGGGGCGAGTCGAGGAGCCATTCGAGGGTCGGGCGGGAGACGAAGTTCGGGGGAACGTCGGGGAAGACGGGACGGCCGACGTCGCCCCAGGTGATCCCCTCGCCCGTCCGGTACACGGCGCTGTAGGGATCGACGTACGACGGAGGAGCGTACCCTCCATAGCCGTAGCCGTAGCCGTAGCCGTAGCCGTAGCCGTACCCGGCGTTCGGCGCCGAGCCGGTGGAGAGCAGGGTCGCCGCGACGGTCTCCTCGTCACCTGTCGCGGGATTGACGCGGACCAGGGAGAGATCGCGCTCGACGTACAGCTCCATCAGCCGCGACGGGGTGAGCAGGTCGTACTTGTAGTTCTGCTCCAGGACGGCGAAGGCGGCGGGGTCCTGCGTGTCGCGGATGTAGACCGTCTCGGGGCGAATCTGCTGCGCGACGTCGGCGTAGCGCAGAACGGAGGCGCCGGCCGGGAGGGTGACGCGGCGTGTCTCGCGGACCAGGCCGAGGTTGTTGTTGTAGACGGTGAGGGCGGCGGACTCGCGGCCGTCCTCGCCGGACTGGACGGTCGGGGGATCCTGGGCGGCGGCGGGGGCCGCCGGGGCAAGGGCGAGGAGGAGGGCGAGCACACCGATCTGCCGGAACCGAACCGCGCCCTTCAGGGCGCGGCTGGACGCGCTGCGGCAGCCGCGGGCTGAAGCCCGCGGTTCGGATCCAGGAGCCCGATTCGCCCACGAAGCGGAACAACGCATCTCAGACCTCCCTATCAACGCACCAACGCTCCACCGCTCCACTCAGTACGTCCGGCGGACGCGGAGGATGAACTCCTCGGTCGTCTCGACGTCCGGCGCCAGCTCCAGCTCGACTTCCCACAGGCCGGACGAGATCTCCTCGAGGGCCGGTCCCGACCCGCCGCGCTCGCGCTCAAGGCGAGCGTCCCAATTCGCGCCGTAGCCGGGGTAGGCGGCGCCGGGGAGGGCGAGGCGGAGGACGAGGGTGACGGTGCGGGAGCCGCGGTTGACCATCGACACGAGGTGATGGGTGACGGAGTACGAGCCGAAGCCGCCGGCGTCGGACTCCTGGGAGTCGGTCAGCTTGGACTTGACGACGAGGAACGGGGCGCCTCCGGCGTCGAGGTCGAGCGGCTCCTCGCGCGGGGTATCGAGGACGGCGGTCGAATCGATGAAGAAGAGGTCCTCGCCGCTGCGGGCATAGACCCGCGCGGTGCCGGCGGGGAGGGGCACACCGAGCCCGTCGAGCTGCTCCTGGTTCTCGATCGTCAGGACGCGGCGCACGCCGGCGGGGGTGAAGTCGTCGGTGCCGGTGGGGTTGCCGTAGGCAGCGTCGGGCAGCGTGACCATCGCCCGGTACTTCGTCGTCACCGGGATCTGGTCGCGCTCGATGAACGTGACCTGCTTCCAGGAGTAGGCGGGAACGGTGGTGGGGCGCGGGAGCTTGTAGAGGTGGTATTCGAACAGGCCTTCCTCGACGTACCCGGGCGAGCCGCCCGAGGGCATGTCCATGACGCGGTCGTAGTCCATCTCGCGTTCGGCGGCTTCCATGGGCGGGGAGGCCATGTGGATGTCGCCGGCGATGACGGCGAGGTGAGCGTCGTCGAAGCGGGCGCCGGTCTGGTTGCGCAGCGTGACCCAGCCGATGAGGTCGGCGTGCTCGAAGTCCTCGGTCGCGGTGACGACGTAGTCGGCCTCCCAGGTGAAGCCGGAGGCGAGGTAGCTGGTCTCGAGGACGCCGGGACCGCCGTCGTAGACGTCGACGAGCCAGTCGAGCTGCGGGCGGGAGAAGAGGGCGCCGGGAAGCGAGTCGAGGACGGTGCGGGTGTAGGCGCCGCCGCCGGGGGGCGCGCCGATGGTGTAGGTCCCGTCGGGGGTGCGCAGGAAGAGGCCGCCCTCGGTCGATTCGATGACGCCGTCCAGGACCTTCTCGGCGCCGGTGTTGGGCTGGGTCCAGCGGACGTGGATGGAGGAGCCGAGGGACAGCTCGAGCAGGCGGGCGGGGGCGATGAGGTCGTAGCGGTAGCGCTGTTCGAGGAAGGAGACGTCCTGGGGCGAGCCGCCGTCCGGGGTGAACTTCACGCGGGTGGACTCGGGCATGACGGTGTCGACGACGTCGGCGTAGGCGACGGCCGAGACGCCTTCGGGCAGGTCGGCGGCGCGGCGTTCGCGGACGAGCGCGAGGTTGTCGGGCATGACGGTGAGGAACACTTCGGAAAAGCCGTCGTCGCCGCGGACGACGGCGTCGCGGCCGACCTCGATGGTGGTGGACGGAACGGGTGCGGGGCCGCCGCCGCCTGCGCCGGCGATGACGCCGTGGCCGGTGGCGGGGCAGCCGCCCAGGGTGGCGGCGAGGGCGAGCAGGCCGAGGGTCCGGCAGCGAAGGAGCGGATTCGAGCATCGATTCGGGCGTGTTGCGGACATCGTGCGACTCCTGGGAAAACCAAACACCGCTATCGGGCGCGGGCCCCCTACGATCGGGAATTCAATTCGATCCGGTTCGTCGCCGGTGGGAGTACCACGATCGGGGGGCGGGGGCAACGGGGGGGAGAGGGATGGAAGAAACCACCGATGGACACCGATGGACACCGTTGGGTCCGAACAGATTGATCTAAACAAAACGTTTGCACGGCCGGCATTCGCGGTGTAGAGCCTGCGGGCATGGCGGGGTTTGGTGCGAGGGAGGTTTTTCGATGAGCGGGAGCGAGAAGGGGCCCGCGTCCGGGACGTCGCTGGTCGAGAGCACCGTGCACTGGCTGGGCGTGGGCGCCCACAGCATCCTCTGGCCGAGCGTATCGTTCGCGTGGGGGCTGGTCGAGCGGACGGGGCCGCGGCAGCACGCGTTGATGAACATCTGGTCCCGGGGGTGCCTGCGGTCCGCCGGCGTGCGGGTGAGCGTGCGCGGGCTGGAGCACGTGCTGCGCGACCGGCCACAGATCTTCTTCTCCAACCACGCGAGCATCGCCGACATCTGCGTGCTGGGCGCGATCCTCCCGGTCGAGTACCGCTGGCTCGCGCGCAAGGAAGTTTTCTCCGTCCCGTTCATCGGGTGGTACCTGACGGTGGCCCGGCACCTCAAGATCGACCGCGGGGACCGTTCCAGCGCCATCCGCCTGCTGAACGAGGCGGCCGAGCGGGTGCGGTCGGGCACCAACGTCCTGGTCTTCCCGGAAGGGACCCGCAGTCCCGACGGGAACCTCCTGCCGTTCAAGAAGGGGGTGTTCCACCTGGCGCTCGCGGCCGGCGTCCCGATCGTCCCCATCCGCCTCCTGGGCTCGGGCCGCATCATCCCCAAGGGGAGCATGCGGCTGGGTGCGGCGGAGGTCGAGGTCGTCCTCGGCGCGCCGATCTCGACGGAGGGGCTTGGGGAGGCCGACCTTCCGGCGCTCATGGACCACGTGCGGGACGCGATGGTCCGCCTGGGCGATCCGGCGTTGCGCGGATTCCCGCAACCCGTCTAGGATGCGCAGCGGAGGGAAGGAGGGAATCCTGATGAGCTACCAACCGCAGTCCGCTCCCGTCGCGCCGCCGGGCGCAGGGATGCCGCCGCAGGGACCGATGGGGCCGGCGCCCGTCGCTCGCAAGAGCGGGGCGGCGATGGTCGGCGCGGTGCTGGCGCTCGCCGGCGCCGTGTTGATCCTCGTCGCGACACTCGGCCATTCGTGGCTGCGCCCCGAGGATCTTCCGGAAGGCGTCTCGGGCGGGATGGGCTTGTGGTCGTACTCGATGGAGGGCCACGGGAAGTCGACCGAGGGCACGCTGTCGGACATGGTGAAGGACAGCCCGGGAAGCAATGAGGACACGGTCAAGCTCGGGATGTACGCCTACGGCTCGATGGCCTTCTACGTCGTGAACTGGCTCGTGATCGTGATGCTGGTGCTGGGCTCGGTGATGGGCTTCGCGCGCTGGGCGGCGGCCAAGCCCGCGGGCGTCCCGTTCTCCTTGACGCTGATCGGGTCCATCGTCGCCATCGTCGCGTTCCTCGCGTGGCTCGGCGTGTCGGTCCTCATGTCCGAAGCGCTGAACGGGATGGACTTGGGGGGGATGATGTACCTGTGGCTGGCGGGCGCGATCGCCGCGTTCGTCGGCGCGATCCTCTTCGCCAAGGTGCGCTCGGCGCGCGCGTTCGGCGCCGGCTTCCAGGGCTCGGGCGCCATGCTGCCGCCGGGGGCAGGCACGGTCGGCGGGTCGCTGATGCCGCCGGGGCAGGGCGTGATCCAGAATCCCGCCGATACGATCGGGCGACCGCAGTAGCTCGGTTCTCGGTTCTCGGTTCTCGGTTCTCGGTTTTCAGTTCTCAGTTTTCCGCCGACGTGCCGGTGCTGTACGTGCAGGGCCCGGAGCGCAGGGTGATGCGGAACTCGGGAATTCCCTGCTGGCGGTTGGTGCCGGGCAGGGGAAGTGCGTAGTGCAGGGAGTGGGCGGAGCCGAGCAGCATGCCGGTCTCGAGGTCGAAGGCGAGCCAGCCGGTGGCGCGGAACGTCGAGCGTGCGGGAGGGGCCTCGGGATCGCCCGGCGGGCGGAAGAGGAGCCAGCCCGACACGTCGCTGCGGAACTTCGCGCACGTCCGGCCGTTGACCTCGGCGAACCCGACGAGCTTGAGCGGAGCGGCCGCCTCGAGCGTCGCGCCGGTTCCCGGGGGCCCCGGGCCGCGCAGCGGGCGAGGCACCGAATCGCCCGGGTGCAGCGGCGCCTGGGGCCAGCCGGGGACGAAGTCGAACTGCTTCGCCCAAGCCGCCATCGCCAGCGAGACCGACTGGTCGGCCGTGCCGCTCTCGACCCGTCCCGCGGCGTCGATGATGAGCGTGCTCTCCGTGGGCGGCAGGTCGCGCGTCTCCGGAGCGGGGAGGGGAAGCGCGGTCGTCCACCTCGTCTCGCCGAAGCGACGGCGGACCGTGCGCCTGTCCCCGTCGACCGCCTCGACGTAGTCAACATCCTCGCGCTCGCCCCCGAGCGTCTGCTGGATCGGGCGGTCGATCCCGACGGCGCTGACGGTGGTCTCGAAGTACGCGGGGCAGACCACGCGGGCGCCGGCGGGGGGCTGGTAGCGGAGCGTGATCTCCGCCGGGCCGTCCACGGACTTCTCGCCCGGCACGCCGGCGGCTTCCGCGGGTCCGCGACGGCCGCACGCGAGGGCGCAGAGGAGCAAGAGGAGCACGGGAGAAGTCATGTGTCTTGAGTCATGAGTCGTGAGTCGACCGGGCGGATTCCGGACCGCGAGCCGATCCGTGGGGCCGATTCCGGACCACCATGCGAAGCTCGATCGACTCATGACTCACGACTCACGACTCGCAACCGACGACTCACGACTCACGTCCCGCCGGCCGCCGGCTCCCCCTCCAGGCGCTTCGCCTGCCTGTAGAAGCAGTAGGGGTTGTCGAAGGTGCCGCAGCGTCCGCCTTCCATCCAGGAGGTCCAGGAGCAGCCGCCGCGGCAGACGTCGGCCAGGTCGCAGGTGGCGCAGCCCGGGCCGAGCTGCTGGACGGTGAAGCCGCGCGTGTACTTGAAGTTGCCGGGCTTGGTCCAGATCGTCCGGAGCGGCTCCTTGCGGATGTTGCCCTCGACGAACTCCTCGGTCTGCATCGACAGGCAGCCCTTGATGTTGCCGTTGGCCTCGATACCGATGACGCGGACGCCGGCGAGGCAGCCGCTCCAGACGCCGGCGATCGAGCGTCCGCCGCGGAACAGCTCCTCCTCGTCGGAGTAGTAGCCGAGCGAGTCGGAGGCGTAGACGCGCATGCGTCCCTCGTACTTGCGAAACAGGCGGCCGATGCGGGGGAGGAGGTCGAGGACGGTCTCGGGCTTGCAAACCAGCTCGAGGTGGTCGCCGAGGTTGCCCATGGGGCGGCCGAACTGGATCTGCCAGTCCTTGACGCCGTGGGTGCAGAGGGTCTCGGCGAGCTGCTCCAGCTCGTCGTAGTTGCGGGTGTTGACGTGGCTCACGCAGGCGGCGGGGAAGCCTTCGGCCCGGCAGTTCTCGAGGGCGTTCATGGCGGAGCGCCAGGAGCCGGGGCGTCCGCGGACGAAGTCGTGGTTCTCCTCGTGGCCGTCGATCGAGACGCCGTAGTTGGACATGCCGGAGGACTTCATGCGGCGGACGGTCTCGCGGTCGGCGTTGAGGCCGTTGGAGATCATGTTCACGCGCACGCACTTCTTGGAGAAGCGTTCGGCGATCTGCGCCCAGTTCTCGCGCAGCAGCGGCTCGCCGCCGGAGAGGGTGCAGGAGCGCATGCCGAGGGCGACGAGCTGGTCGATGAGGGAGTAGGTCTCCTCGTCGGTCAGCTCGTCGTCGCGGGCCTTGCCGGCGCGCGAGCCGCAGTGCAGGCAGCGCAGGTTGCAGCGAAGGGTGAGTTCCCAGACGCCGCGACGGGGGATGTAGCCGATCTTGTCGAGCAGCTCACGCATGGGGAGGAGGGTAGTACATCGGGGCGCCGGTGCGTAGGGGGATTTGGCGATTTGGCGGGCCGTACTTGACGCGGAGCCGGAGTTCGCGCAAAGGGCGCCAAGGGCGGCGACGACGCCAAGGACGCGAAGAGGAAAGCGACCAAGGGGGGAAGGGAGGAACCTCATGAGCCGACCGATCGCGATTTGTCTGGAGGACCTGCGGGCGGGGTCGCCGGAACGGAGGTATCTGCGGTGCACGGCGCTGGTCGGGCGCGCGCCGGGGCTGAGGCTCGATGGGGCGGGCGTGGTGGAGTGGGGGGTGGAGGGCGGCGCGGCGTGCGAGCTGTGGGTTTCGGCGGACGAGCGGCTGATCCTGTACCGGGAGGAGGGCGCCGGTGCGGTGATGGTGCGGCGAGGGATGCGGTCGCTGGAGGTGCCGAGCGCGAAGCCGGTGGTGCTGCTGGACCAGGACGAGGTGGAGGTGGGAGGGCGGCGGCTGCGCGTGCACGTGCACGGCGTCGCGTCGGGGGTCCGGGCGCCCGAGTACCTTCGTGCCGCGGCTCCGCGGGGAGCGTCCAAGGTGGCGACGGCGCTGGCGCTGGGCGCGGCGCTGGGCGCGGCGGACTGCAAGAAGGGCAACCCGTCGGCGCAGGAGCCGCCGGAGGTCGAGGTGCGGGAGCAGCCGCCGTCGGAACCGGCGCCGCTACCCCCGCCGGCGCCCGAAGATGCGGGGACATCGTTCGGGGATGCGGGAGCCGCGCCGGGGGATGCGATCGCACCCGGCGCCGGCGACGAAGGCGCCGGCGAGGTTGCGGCGGAGGTTTCCGCGTTGCTCGACGCGGCGCCGGAGATCGAGATCCGGGTGGCGCCGCCGCAGGTGCCGGCGCCGATGGTGGAGCCGGGCGAGCCGCCGCCGGGCGGTGCCGACGCGGGGACGGAACCGGCGGACGCGACTGCAGCGGGCGCGGAGGATGCCGGTGCGCCGGAGGCGGAAGCGGGCAGGCGAGCGCGCGACGCGCAGTCCACGCCGCCCCCGGAGATCGAGGTTCGGGACATGCCGCCGTACGTGGATCACTAGCGCATCCGCTCCCTGTCGGTCGCGGTCCGGTCGACCTGGCTCCTGTCCCATCGGTGTCCATCGGTGTCCATCGGTGGTTTCCCCCTGCCCGGGTCCGCCCCTCACTTCCTCAAGGCATCCACCGGCTCCAGACTCGCCGCGCGGAACGCTGGCGCGACGCCGGAGAGGAGGCCCAGCGCGACGCAGATGCCGGAGGCGGCGAGGAGGGCATCGGCGGCGAAGACGAACGGGGTGCGGACGACGTCGGCGGCGACGGTCGAGGCGGCGACGGAGAGCACCAGGCCGACCGCGGCGCCGAAGACGCCGAGCAGGATGGACTCGAACAGGAACTGCAGCGCCACGTCGCGGCGCGTCGCGCCGACGGCGCGGCGCAGGCCGATCTCGCGGGTGCGCTCGCGGATGCCGAGCAGCATGACGGAGAGCACGCCGAGGCCGCCGACCAGGAGCGCGATCGAGCCGACGGCGGTGACCAGGATGCGGAACCGCTCGGCGATTTCCCGCCGCGCCGCGACCAGCTCGTCCTGCGTCCGCACCTCGAAGTCGGGCTTCGCCTCCGGGCCGATGCGGTGCGCCACGCGCAGCACGGCCTCGGCTTCCGCCGCCAGCCGCTCGACATCCCCCTCCGATCGGGCGCGCAGGACGATCTGGCCCAGGTAGTCGACGTGGAACAGCCGCGTGAGGGCCGTGCGCAGCGGGATGTAGACCTGGTTGTCCTCGTCGTCGCCGGACAGCGAGGCGCCGCGCGGCGCGAGCACCCCGACGACCTGGAAGGAGACGCCGCCCAGGCGCAGCATCGTGCCCACCGGATCGGCGCCCTCGGGGTAGACGTTGCGCACGACGGTGCGGCCGACCACGGCGACGCGCAGCGCGCCACGGTCCTCGGCCTCGGTGAAGAAGCGACCGTTCTCCAACGCCAGGTCGCGCACGACAGGCATGCGGGCGGAGGTCCCGACGACGCTCGTGGAGCGGGCCTTGTCGGCGAACCTCGCCGAGAGGGTGCGGGACTGCGCGGGAGCGGCATCGACGGCGTGCGGACAGCCCTCGCGCAGCGTGCGCTCGTCGCGCGGTACGAGTGTCGAGGCGGCGACGGCCTGGCGGGCGCGTCCGGCGACGCGGGACGAGCGGGCGGGCCCGACGATCACCAGGTTCGTGCCCATGCGCTCGATCTTCTCGGCCACATCGCGCTCGGCGCCGCGCCCGACGCCGACCATGACGACGACGACGGCGGCTCCCACGCCGATCGCGACGACGGACAGGGAGGTGCGCATGGGAGAGAAGGCGAGGGAGCGGAAGGAGGTGGAGAGGAGGCGGAACACCCGTCAGCCTCCAAGGGGGTGTCGAAAATGAAAAATGCAAGACATGCAATGAAAAACGGGAAACGGAATCAGCCTCGGAGGGCGTCGACCGGGGGGAGGCGGGCCGCCGTGCGGGCGGGCCAGGCGCCGAAGACGAGGCCGACGACGAGGGAGCTGGCGGCGGCGAGGGCGTAAGGCTCCCAGGTGAGGAGCATCGGCATCTTCCAGAGGTACTGGAGGAGGAACGAGGCGCCGGTGCCCAGGGCGGAGCCGAAGACTCCGCCGAGCAGCGTGACGGCGGCGGACTCGCAGAGGAACTGCGTGCGGATGTCCCCGCGGGAGGCGCCGACGGCGCGGCGCAAGCCGATTTCCTTGCGGCGCTCGCGCACCGAGACGACCATGACGTTCATCACGACGATGCCGCCGGCCAGGAGGGAGATGCCGGCCAGGGCCAGGAGGAGCAGGCTCAAGGTGCCCTGGGTGGAGCGGACCATGCCGGCCACCATATCCGGCGTCACGACCTCGAAATCGTCGACCTCCGGGGGGACGATGTGGTGGCGCGCCTGCAAGAGCGTGGTGATCGCCTTCTTCGCGGGCTCGATCTGCCCGGGATCCGCGAGCAGGACGCGCATCATGCCGACGTAGTCGCGGTTGAACATGCGGCGCATGGCCGTGGTGATGGGAACCATGACGCGGTCGTCCATGTCGCCGCCGCGGGGGCTCATGCCCTTCGACGACAGCACGCCCTTGATCGTGAACTTCTTGGCGCCGACGCGGATCTTCTGGCCGATCGGGTCCCCGTCGCCGAAGAGCTTGCGGGCGGTGGTCCGGCCGATGACGCAGACCGGGCGCATGGCGCGGACGTCCTCCTCGTCGATCGCCGCTCCGCTCGCCACCGGCCAGTTCCAGGCGGTGCCGAAGTCCGCGGTGACGCCGAAGACGGGCGCGGTGGTCGACTCGCCGTCGGACGAGACCGGGACGTCGCGTTCCCGCACCGTAGGCGCGACGGCGGCCACGCCGGGCACCTCGGCCCGGATCGCGTCGCCGTCCTCGAGCTTCAGCGTCGTGGCGTGCTCTCCGCCGGGTCCGTGGACGGTGCCGACGTCGCCGGCGAAGACCATCAGCGTGCGATCGCCGAAGTTGCGCAGCCGGGTCTGGACGGCCTCCGAGGAGCCGCGAGCGGAGGCGACGACGGCGACGAGCGCGGCGACGCCGACCAGCGGCCCGAGGAGCATGAGGGCGGTGCGGCGCTTGCTGTGGCCGAGGAACCGGACGCCCTCGCGGGCCATGCGCAGCGGATTCACGGCGTCGCCTCCTTTCGCTGCGCGCCCGCGGCGGCGGACGATGCGGCGCCGGCGGCGGCGGGCCTGGAAGCGCCCGAGTCGGCGACGATGCGGCCGTCCTCGATGCGCACCGTGCGCTTCGTTCGCGCCGCGACCTCGGGGTTGTGCGTGACCAGAATGACCGTGCGGCCTTCGCGGTTCAGCTCGGCCAGCAGGCCGAGCACCTCGGCGCCGGAGGGACCGTCGAGGTTCCCGGTGGGCTCGTCGGCCAGGACGATCCGCGGGTCGCCGATCAGGGCGCGGGCGATGGCGACGCGCTGCTGCTGGCCGCCGGAGAGCTCGCCCGGCCGGTGATGCCCGCGGTCGCCCAGCCCGACGCGGGCGAGCAGCTCCTTGGCGGAGCGGGGCGGAGTGAAGCCGCGCCGGTAGAGCATCGGCAGCTCGACGTTCTCGACGGCGGTCAGGCCGGGGAGGAGGTGGAACTGCTGGAAGACGAAGCCGATGCGCTCCGAGCGCACGCGGGAGAGGGCCGCGTCGTCGAGCCCGAGGATGTCGACGCCGCCGAGGCGATACGAGCCGCCGTCGGGGCGGTCGAGGCAGCCGACGAGGTTCATGAGCGTCGACTTGCCGGAGCCGGACGGTCCGACGATGGCGAGGAACTCGCCTTCGGCGATGGACAGCGTGGCCTCGCGCACGGCGTGCACCTCGTTGTCGGTGCCGTGGCGGTAGGTGCGGCGGACGTCCTTGAGCTCGATCATGCGTCGGGTCCTCCTGATGGTGCGGGAGCACTCGCGTCCCCCGCTTCGCGAGGGCCGCTACGTGGCTCCCCTACCGGAGCATCCGCGTCGTCCGGTTGCTCGGGCAGCTTGACGGTGACGTTGGCGGTCATCTCGGGGCGCAAGAGGCCGCCGGGGTCGTCGACGGTGACGATGGTGAGGTAGTTGACGACGTTGTCCTGGAGCACGGCCTTGGGATAGATGGCGGCGACGGTGCCCGGGAATTCGCGGTCCGGGTAGGCATCGACCGTGAAGGTCGCGGCCAGGCCGGGGCGCACGCGGCCGATGTCGACCTCGTCGACATAGGCCTCGACCTGCAGCCGCGACAGGTCGATGACGGTGACGAAGGTCGGAGCGCTCATGCCGGAGGACACGGTCTCTCCCTCCTGGGTGCTGACCGAGGCGACGATGCCGGCGATGGGCGAGCGGATGGTGGCGTAGGAGAGCTGGATGCCGGCCAGCTCGAGGGCGGCCTCCGCCTGGCCGATGCGCGCCGCGGCGAGGTCCAGCTCCTCGGGGAGGTACGGCGTGCGGCGCAGCTCGACCGTCTGGCGCGCGGCCTCGGCCCGCGCGCGGGCGACCGCGAGGGCGCGCTCGGCGTCGTCGAGCTGCTCCGCCGTCGCCATGCCGCGCTCGACGAGGCTGTGCCGGCGGTCGACGGTGAGCTTGGCCATCTCGACCTCGGCCTGCGCCTCGCGCACCCCCGCGCGCGCGGCGTCGACGTCCTCGCTGCGCGGCCCGCGCTGGAGGAGGGCGAGGGAGGCGTGGGCGACGTCGAGGTCCGCCTGTGCGGACTTGATGCGGGCGTCGAGGTCCGCGTGCTCGATCTCGGCGATCACCTGGCCCGCGGTGACGACGTCGCCGACCTTGACCAGGAGCTTGTCGACGCGGCCCGAGATGCGTGCGCCGACGCGCACCTCGGCGCCGACCTGGGAGCGGACGGCGCCGGTGGCAAGCACCTCCTGGTCGTCGGCGCCGCGAACGGGGACGGGGGTGCCGGGCTTCTTCTCCCCGGAAGCCTCGGGGGGGCGTGCCGTCGCGCGTCCGACCCACACGCCCGCGGCGACGAAGGCTGCCGCGCCCAGGACCCCGGCGATGCCCTTCCAGGCCACGGCTACGGCTCCTCGCCGGCCGCGTAGCGCAGGCGCGCCGCGGCGACGGCCAGGTCGCGGACGGCCTGGATGCGGGTGATCTGCGCGCGCAGGATGGCGGCGCGCGCGTCGACCAGCTCGATCATCGAGCCCGAGCCTTCCTGGTAAAGGCCCTCGGCGACGCGGAGGTTCTCCGCGGCGCTGGCCAGGAGCGGGCCACAGGCGTCGAGCCGCGCGCGGGCCTCGTCGAGCGCGAAGCGGGCGCTCTCCAGCTCCAGCTCGATGTCGTCGCGGGTCGTCTCGACACGCGCCTCGTACTGTTCCGCTCGCGCCTCCGCCGCGTCCACGGCGGGCGCCACCATGCTCCAGGAGAAGATCGGGAACTGGACCGCGGCGCCGATCGACCAGACCTCCTGGGTCGGGAAGAAGTCGTTGTCCTGGAGCCCGGCGCTCGCGCTGAACGACAGGTCCGGCCAGTAGCCGGCGGAGGCGGCGTCGGCCTGGGTGCGCGCCGACTCCGCCTGGCGCCGCAGCGCGACGACCTCGGGGCGCTCGGGCCCGTCCGGCAGTCCCTCGGGCACCGCGCCCGGCTCCGGCTCGACATCGGGGATCTCGATCGCCGCGTCCGCCGGCAGGCCGATTGCCCGGGCGAGGCTCGCGCGAGCGGTCTGGACCGCGGCGTCGGCGGAGGCGACGAGGAGGGCGGCGTCGGCGATTTCCACGTCGGCGCGCGCGACGTCCGCCGCGGCCCCGGTGCCGATCTCCTGCCGGGCCAGCGCGTACTCGCGGTGGATCCGCACCGCCTCGAGCGTCTCGTGGGTGAGCGCCGCGACGCGGCGGGCGCCCCACAGCGTGTGGTAGGCGACGACGACCTGGAGGCGGATGGCGCGGCGGGTGACCTGGGAGGACGCCACGGCGGCGTCGGTGAGCGCCTCGGCGGTGTGCACCTCGGTGGGGACCCACGCCAGATCGGTCGCGCTCCAGGTCGCGGTGAGGCCGAGCGAGAAGGAGTTGTCGCCGCCCGGGCCGCTGGTGCCGCGCTGGACGCGCTGATAGCCCGCCGAGGCCGTGGCGGCCGGGTAGTAGCCGGCTTCGGCCTGGTCGACGCCCGCCTGAACCACCGCGACGCCCGCGTCGGCGTCGCGCAGCTCCGGGCGCAGCTCGAACGCGCGCCGGAGGCACGCGTCGAGGTCCCACACCGCGGGCTCCGCCGCGGCGGGCGGCGGGATTTCGGCGGGCGGCGGCGCGACGGGCGGGATCGTCTCGGCCTCGACGGGTGGCGTCGGAGTCTCCGATGACGGCTGGGCGGCGGCCGAAGCGGACAGGAGGGCGAAGCAAGCCGAGAGAAGCAGCGGCAGGAAGGGAATTGGGAAATTCTCGCGCAGAGACGCAGAGACGCAGAGGGGGGGGAGGGGCAGTTGTTGGTTGTTGGTTGGTCGAACGGGTCGAGTTGTTGGTCCGGAGGTGCGGACAAGACGGGTGGTCATTGGGTCACCGTTCCGCAGGTTGCATCGGACGGGTCTTGGCCGTCGTGGTGGGGGCCCTGGATGAAGCGGGTGCGGATCCCGTCGAGGAATCGGGTGCGCTGGTCCGGGCCTAGGACGGCGAGAATGGAGAGGAGGTGGTCGACGAGGCCGCGGCGCATCGCGAGCTGGGCGCCGGCCAGATCGCCGAGGCGGGCGTCGACCTCGGCACGATCGCCGCCCATGTGCTCGATGGCGGCGAAGAGCTTCTCGCGGGCGGCGCGGACCGCGTCGTGCCGCGCCTCGTGCGCCGCCTCGAACTCCGAGCGGATGCGATCGACCACCGCCTTGCGGGCGGGGTCGAGGCCGAGCGAGGCGAGGATGCAGGGCATGGAAGGGGCGGAGGCTTCGGCGGGCGCGGTCGCGGAGCCGCCGCGATGGTGAAGGAGCATGACGGCGCCGAGCGCGACGTTGGCGCCGAGGGAGAGGGCGAGGAGCCCCTTCCAGAACAGCGCGCGGGTCATCGAGCATCCTCCTGCGGGGTGCCGCACGGGGCGGCGCCGGACGGCGGCGCGGCGCGTGCGGCGGACGTCGTTGCGGCCGGGTCCAGTCCCAGGTCGCCGAACGCCTCGGCGAATGTGTCGACCGGAGCGGTCGCGGTCGCGGCGGCGGTGCGCCGACCGGCCGGCGCCTCCACGCGGAGGGCGAACAGGGTGCCGCCGACCAGGCCGGCCAGGGCGCACGCCGCGAGAGTGGCCGGGACGAGGAAGGGGCGCGGGCGCGCGGCGAACCTCCCGCTGCGGCGTGGTTCGGAGAGACGCTCCAGGACTCCGGGCCAAAGATCCGGAGTGTCGTCCAAGGGCGGCAGCGTTCCAAAACCCTCCCAGGAGCGACGCAGCTCGCGCTCGCGCGAGGCGCATGCCGGACAGCGTGCGAGATGCCGTTCGAGCCGCTCGCGCCGCGCGGGCGGAAGCTCACCGTCGATGAATGCCGAGAGCCGTCTCTTCGCCGACCAGCAGCGCATCGTTCCTCCCCGTCGATCCTGGAACGGGCGAGCGGGCAGGAACCTTCGGGGAAGATCTGCTGGTGGCTGGTGGCTGGTGGCTGTTGGTGGGCAGCCGGCGAACGCGAGCGATGAGCCATGAGCCATGAGCTACGAGCCAAGAGCTATCACGAGCGCCGCCTTGGCGCGGGAGAGGAGGGACTCCACCGAGGCCACCGAGCAGCCCAGGGCAGCGGCGACGTCGGCGTAGCCGAGGCCCTCGAAGCGGTGGAGGACGACGGCGAGTTGTTGGCGGGGGGGGAGGGCGTCGAGAGCGGCCTGGACGCGACGGAGGCGCTCGCGGCGCTCCACCTGCTCGTCGGGCGGGTCGGCGGCGGGGTCGGCGGCAGGTCCGCCGTGCTCGGCCGGCAGTTCGCCGGAGCGGTGCGCGAGGTCGGCGAGGATGGCGCGCCGGGCGCCGCGCGACTCCAGCTCGGTCAGGCAGCGGTTGACGGTGACGCGGTAGAGCCAAGTGGTGAAGCGGGCCTCGGGGCGGTAGGAGGAGGCGTTGCGGAAGACGGAGACGAAGACGTCCTGCGCCGCGTCGCGGGCGTCTTCGGCGTTGCCGAGCACGCGGGCGGCGACGCGGTGGACGCGGTCGCCGTGGCGCTCGACGAGCAGGCGCAGCGCGTCGCGGTCGCCGCCGGCGACGCGGCGGACGAGATCCTCGTCGGACGGCGGCTCGTCGAGGCCGGGCATCGGCGCGCGAATCTATCACAACGGCCCGCCGGCGGGCCGGAACCGAACCGCGCCCTTCAGGGTGCGGCTGCCTCGGCGGGGCCAGCCGCGGGCTGAAGCCCGCGGTTCGGAAACGAGACGCGGAGCGGCGAATCTATCACGGTTGGTCGTCGAAGCCGTCGAGGAAGGCGGAGAGGCAGTCGGCCAGGCGGGCGTGGTTGTAACCGCCTTCCAGGACGCCGAAGCGGCGGCCGCGGCAGCGCTCGCGGGCGGCGTCGCGGGACATGGCGCCGAGGGCGCGGTAGTCGTCGAGGGCGAGCATGGCGCCCCAGTCCTCGGCGAAACGGTCGAAACCGGCGGAGACGGCGAGCACGTCGAACGGGGACGCCTCGCGCAATTCCAGCCCCGCCCGCTCGACGAAGGCCGCGCGACCGGGAGCCTCGGGATGGCTGTACCGGACGCGCGGGTCGCCGGCGAAGGCGTTCTGGGTGCCGTCGCCGTGGTGCAGGTCGAAGTCGAGGACGAAGGCGGAGCGGACGGCGCCGCGGTCGAGCAGCCGGGCGAGGGCGACGGCGACGTTGTTGAAGAAGCAGACGCCCCAGCAGGAGTCGGGGCTGGCGTGGTGTCCTGGCGGGCGGAGCAGGGCGAAGGCCGGCTCGCCATTCATGGCCGACTCGGCGGCGGCGACCGCGGCGCCGGCGGCCAGCAGGGCGACGGGGAAGACGCGGCGTTCGGAGCGGATCTCGTCGAAGTGGCGGCGCGAGTGCACGCGCAGGACGTCGCGCGCGTCGGCCGGCTCCGGCGCGACGACCTCGTGGCGTTCGCGGGCGAGGGCCAGCATGCCGTCGAGCCGCCCTTCCTCCGCGGCCGGATCGCGGGAATAGCGTTCGAGGAAGCGTTCGTGGAAGAGGATCTTCACCGGTGGTGCCCCCCTGTGCGACGCCGACGAGGAGATGGTCGCGCGTGGGAGGACGAGAGGAAAGGGTTGTTGGTGCTCGGCGCCGGAGGCGCCGAGTCCCTTCGGGGCGTTGGCGGGTCGATCGGGTCGAGTCGTTGGTCCGGAGGTGGGGAGTGGTGGACCGCGGGGGCGGCGCAACCCGCGGGATTGTGCGTCCCGCGCCGCGGCAGCGACGTCGACTGCCGTCGCCGGTGGCGGACCGAAGGCACGTGCGACGCGGTGTCCGGGGTGTGCGCCTTCGGGTGGACCGATGCCCCTCGTGCATGTCTCCTTGAGCCGTAGACATTGACGGATAGTATATTATCCTCTATCAACGTTTCATGCATATTAGGGATAACATATTGACCATAGAACACGGTCGGTCTAGAACGGCAGCATGGAACCGTCGCTGTTGTCGCTGTTCACCCCTGCGGAGGCGGCCCGGTCGCTGGCGGAGCGGGCTCGATCGCTGAGGCTGGCCAACCTCTGGACGCGCGAGACGCTCGCGCTGCGGGCCGGGGTGACCTCGGCGTCGCTCAAGCGGTTCGAACGGACCGGCAAGGGCTCGCTGGAGCTGGTGCTGAAGGTCGCGCATGCGCTGGGACGCCTGGAGGAGTTCAGCCGCTTGCTCGCTCCGGCGGAGGCGAGGAGCATCGCGGAGCTGGAGCGGCGGGCGTCGCTCCCGTCCCCGCGCCGGGGGCGGCGGTGAGGAAGCTCGAGGTCCGCTTCACGCGAGGTCCGGGCGACGAGCGGCGGGTCGGAGACCTGGCGGAGGAGCGGGGTCGGGTCTACTTCGAGTACGACTCGGAGTGGTGCGCGTCGGGGTACAGCCTCTCGCCGTTCCGGATCCCCTTCGAGGCGCGGCTGTTCGAACATCGGGACCGGGAATTCGGGCCGCTGCCGGGACTGTTCGCGGACTCGCTCCCCGACGGGTGGGGGCTGCTGCTCATGGATCGCCACTTCCGGTCGACGGGCCTCGACCCGGCGGCGGTCGGCCCGCTCGATCGGCTGTCCTGGCTGGGTACGCGTACGATGGGCGCGCTCACTTATCATCCGCCGGCGACGGGTCCGGAGGCGGATGCGCGGGCGCTCGACCTGCACGAGCTGGGGCGGCAGGTGCAGGAGGTTCTGGCCGGCCCGTCGGCGAAGGTGCTCCCGCAGCTTCTTCGCGCGGGCGGTTCGCCGGCCGGGGCGCGGCCCAAGGTGGTGGTCGGCTTCGATCCATCGAGCGGGGAAGTGGTATCGGGCGCGGACGATCTCCCGGACCGGCTTGAGCACTGGATGGTGAAGTTCGCGAGTCGCGAGGATCCGACCGATGCCGGTGCGATCGAGTACGCGTACTCGCTGATGGCAGCGGCGGCTGGAATCGACATGCCGTCGACGCGTCTCTTCGAGACGGACGCGGGCGATCGGTTCTTCGGCGTCCGGCGGTTTGACCGGGAGGGAAACCGTCGCCTCCACGTGCACACGTTCGGGAACCTCATCCACAGCGACTTCCGCGTCCCGTCGGCCGACTACGCCGACCTGTTGCGTGCGACGTCGGTCCTGACCCGCCGCCATCCCGACGTGCTGCGGGCGTGGCGGCGCGCGGCATTCAACGTCCTGGCCCACAGCCGCGACGACCACGTGAAGAACTTCGCCTTCATCCTGGACGATGCGACCGGCGGCTGGACGTTGTCGCCCGCGTACGATCTGACCTTCTCGCTCGGCCCGGGAGGCGAGCACACGATGGCGGTCGCTGGCGAGGCCGTGCATCCCGGCGCGGCGCAGCTGCTCGCATTGGCGTCGGCGGCAGGCCTGAGTGCCCGGGACGCTCGGCGCATCCTCGACGAGGTGCGTCGCGCCGTCGCGCGATGGGCCGAGTGGGCGCGCCGGGCGGGCGTCTCGCGCGGCTCGATGCGGCGGATCGGCGCGGCGCTCTCACCCGGTACTCGGTCCGCTCGCTGAAGTCTCGGTTCGGATCGCCAAGGGCCCACGTCACCTCTCCGCACCTCCGGACCAAGAACTCGCCCCGATCGACCCACCAACAACCAGTAACCCACCCGGATCTTGCCCCGGGAGACGGCCTGTGGTTGGCTACCCGGGATGTCGAGCGGCGTGTCGGCGTTGGATGGAGGGGACAAGGCGGGAAAGGGCGCGGTCCCCGGGCCCGACGCGGACGCGAGCCTGGAGTCGTTCGAGATCCGGCCCAGCCGGGCGTCGAAGCTGGCGGAGCCGCTGGTCGAGAACCTGGTCGTGGGCGGGGAGCTGGTGCGGCGGCGGGCGGGGGCGGGGTGGACGACGCTGCGCGTCTTGTTCCATCTCAGCCTGCTGTTCGTGCCCTGGTTCGTGCTGCACACGATGGCGCGGTTCTTCGTCGGCTATCGTCGGCGCGGCACGTTGCGGCTGGCGGCCGACGGACTGGTACTGCGGCGGGAGTGCTCGATCCTGGGCCGGAAGATGCGCGAGGAGGAGATCTCGTATCCACTCGCGGGGCTGGCCGCGGTGGGGCGGGTCAAGCGCTACCGCTGGCTGCACCTCCTGGTGGGCTTGTTGTGCCTGGTGGTGGGTGGGTCGGTGGGCATCATCGCGATCCACGACGGCATCGCGGGCGGGTACGCGCCGCTGGCACTGGGCGGCTTCGGGCTGTTGGCGCTGGGCGTCGTGATCGATCTCGCCCTGAACGTGCTGGTCCCGGCGGCGCGGCGGAGGTCGGTGGTCGAGGTCCGCCTGCCTCGGGAGGACCTGTGGCTGTCGGGAGTGGAGGACGATCTGGCCGACGTCTTCGTGCGCGCGGTGCGGGGCGGCGCGGCGGAGGCGCGAGCGGCGCGGCGTTCCGGCGGCGCGTAGGTCCGGGCTCCGCCACCTCTCCAGCCGGCCTCACCACCTCTCCCATGCCGGATTCGCGAACAAGGTACAGACCGTACAGTCCCGGCCTACATGACTCGTCGGTCTGAGGCGCCGGCCTCGCCTAGTCCTTGGCCACGAGGTGCGTGAGGGTCTCGACGGTGGACTCGATGGCCGCCTGCACGTCGGCTTCCTCGACGCGGATGCGCAGATCGACCGCCGTGCCGTCGCCGCCCACGGTGATGTGCTTGAAGACCGGGTTGCGCAGCATGTTGCGCAGCCTGGGGATGTCGAGCTGCTTCTGCAGCCAGGCGTAGGCCGCGGGCCAGTCGCGCTCCAGCGAGTCCAGCCTTTCGGGCAACACCTGCAGGACGTAGATCAGGTCGGCCAGCACGCCGCGCACCTCGGTCGCCGGGACGGCGTCGACGAATTCGAGCATCAGGCCCAGCTCGATGTCGGCGCGGCCGGTCAGGGTGATGCCCGCGGCGCGGATGGACCCGAACGTGCCGAACGCCTGGGACACCAGCTCGGCCAGGCACATCTTCTCCTTGCCCGCCAGCCTCGCCTTGGCGAACTGCTCGAGGCCGGACAGCTCGCCCAGCCCCTGCGCGCGAGCCATGGTCAGGAGCAGCGCGAACTCGGTCGGCGTGGCGCACAGCTCGGGCGGGATGCTCTTGGCGACGGCCGCGTCGAGATCCCGGCCGTAGCCGGCGAACAGCTCGGTGGTCTCGGAGAGCGCGACGGTGACGTCGCCGCCGAGGCGCTGGAGGAGGTCGAGGAAGGCGGTGTTGCCGGAGAGCGCGGGAATCTTGCCCGAGGCGGTGTTGGCCATCTGCTCGAGCACGCCGCGGTCGTTGAACGGGAAGCCCCGGGCGACGACGTGATCGCCGGCGGCCAGGACGTGCAGGCCGCGGCCGTCGGTGAGGTCGCGGAGCCCCGCCACCTCCTCGAACGAAGACGACAGCCCCTGCCGCCGCGCGTGCTCGTCGACGCACGCCTTGACGTCGTCGATCGTGGGCCCATCGGCGCCGAAGAAGACCTCCTCGACCTGCTGGCCGCCGGCCGCCAGGCGGATGCCGAAGGCAGCCTTCGAAACCAGCCGGGCGGGGAGGGCGGCGCACTGCGGCCCACCCCACTGCTCGAACTGCCGCACGACCCAGGGCGTGTAGATGAACTCCCCCAGCGATCCCTGGCGCAGGCCCTCGGCGTCGATCACGATCACGGCATCGACGTCGGCCGGAATGGCGTCCATGGCGGTGGCGGCCTTCCCGACCGCTCCGGGAGCCGACCGCCCGCAGCGGCAACCCGCGAGCCAGACGGCGGAGCCCAGGGCGAGGGTGGCGAGGACCAGCGTGGTTCGGAAGTGCGGCATGGCCCATTCTATGCCACCGCGGCTGTCGTTCGTCCAGTCAACCTGATAGATTCTCCGCCGTGGCGCGGGTGGTGCTGCGGGGGTCGAAGGGACACGTGCTGGCCGTGTGGGCCGGGCACCCGTGGGTCTTCGCCCAGGCCGTGCTGCGGGTCGAGGGGCGGGCGGCGGACGGCGACGTGGTCGAGGTGGTCGACGAGGGGGGGCGGCTCCTGGGCAGCGGGTTCTACTCGTCGCGCTCCGCCATCGCCGTGCGCACGCTGACCCGGGGACCGGCGGACCAGGTCGACGACGCTTTCCTGCACGCGGCGGTGTCGCGCGCCGTCCACCGCCGCAAGCGGCTGATGGGGCTGCCGGGGGCGGAGACGACCGGCTACCGGCTGGTGCACGCCGAGGGGGACGGGCTGCCGGGACTGATCGCGGATCGCTACGGCGACGTCGTCACCGTGCAGTTCAACTCGCTGGGGATGAAGCGTCGCGAGCAGGTGGTGCTGGACACGCTGGGGGAGCTGCTGCGCCCGCGGGCGATCCTGGAGACGGTCGACGAGGAAGTGCAGAAGCTGGAGGGGTTCGAGAGCCAGCGCCTGCCGGTGCGGGGGCGGTGGGAGGCGCCGGCGGTGTTCGAGGAGTCGGGCATCACGTACGCGGTCGATCCGCTGACGTCGCAGAAGACCGGCTTCTACTTCGATCAGCGCGAGAACCGGAAGCTCCTGGCGCGGCTGGTGCGCGGCCAACGGGTGCTCGACTGCTGCTGCTACGTCGGCGCGTTCGGCATCATGTGCGCGAAGGCGGGGGCGATCGAGGTCGACGGCGTGGACACGAGCCTGCCGGCGCTGGCCGCGGCGCAGCGGCACGCGGAGCTGGCGCACGTGGCGGATCGCGTGCGGTTCCACAAGTCCGACGCCCGCCTGTTCCTGGAGCAGGCCCAGCGGAGCAAGCGGACCTGGGACGTGGTGATCGTCGACCCGCCCAAGTACGCCCGGCGGCAGGGCGACGTGGAGAAGGCGCTCAAGGGCAAGTACCTCCCGCTCAACACGCAGGCGCTGCGGGTGGTCTCGCCCGGCGGCCTGCTGGTGACGTGCTCCTGCTCCGGGCGGGTGCGTCCCGACCACTTCCTGCGCACGGTCGGCCTGGCGGCGGCGCAGGCGGGGCGCAGCACCCGCGTGCTCGCCCTGCGCGGCGCGGGACCCGACCACCCGGTGCCGCCGGCGTTCGTCGAGGGCGCGTACCTGAAGTGCGTGTTCTTGGAGGTGGACTAGGGGGGCGAGCGGTCGCAGGAGGGCGAGCGGTCGCAGGGGGGCGAGCGGAGCGGTGGACAGGAGACGAGGATGAAACCGCTGGGTGAGCTGACGGTGGATGCGGCGCGGGGGTTGCGTGCGATCTTCACCGACATCGATGACACGCTGACGACGGGGGGGCGGCTGGGGCCGACGGCGTACGGCGCGCTCTGGCGGCTGCGGGATGCCGGGCTGCTGGTGGTGCCGGTGACGGGGCGGCCGGCGGGGTGGGCGGATCCGATCGCGCGGCTGTGGCCGGTGGCGGGGGTCGTGGCGGAGAACGGCGCGGTGGCCTTCTGGCTGGACGAGGGGGGGAACATGTGCCGGTGGTACGCGCGCCCGCCGAAGGAGATGAAGGCGGACCAGGCGAAGCTCCTGGAGCTTGCGTTCGCGATCGTGCGCGAGAACCCCGAGTGCCGCATCGCGGCGGACCAGGCGTTCCGGATCTCGGACGTGGCGGTGGACTTCGCCGAGGAGGTCGGGCCGCTGGGGCTGGAGGTGGCGGAGGAGATCCGGCGGCGATTCGTCGAGGCTGGCGCGACGGCGAAGATCTCGTCGATCCACGTCAACGCCTGGCAGGGGGAGCACGACAAGGCGACGGCGTGCGCGCGGTTCGCGCGCGAACGGCTGGGGCTGGACGTCTCGAGCGACGCGGCGGCCTACGTGGGCGATTCGCCGAACGACGAGCCGCTCTTCGCGCGCTTCGCGCTCAGCTTCGGGGTGGCGAACGTCAAGCGTTTCGCGGGGCGGCTCGCGCACGAGCCGACGTATCTGGCGTCCCGCGCGTGCGGGGAAGGTTTTGCGGAGGTCGCGGAGCGGATCCTCGCGCTGCGGGCAGGGCCGGTGGTCGACGCGGTGCTGGAGGCGGGCGGCGGGGCCGCGACGCGGAAGCCTACGTCGGGAGGCCGGACCGCAGGACGTGGCCGAGCATCACGCTCAGGTTCGGGTCGAGGTCGACGAAGCGGACGCCGACGGTAGCGGACTTCGCGTCCTTCTCGCGCTCGACCCACATGACCTCGCCGCGCACGCGCACCGGCTCCGGCAGGTGGGGCAGGGAGAGGCTCAGCTCGACCTTGTCGCCGACAGTGTCGGAGATGGGGCCGGAGATGCGGAGGCCGCCGAGGCTGACGTTGCCGGCGATGCCGGCGACCTTGCCCGAGGCGCCCGCGTAGCGCACCCGCAGGGCGACCTCGTGTCGCTTGTGCTTGCGGAACGGCTTTCCGGTACCGATCGTCATCCCCGACTCCTCCCGCCGCCCCCGGTCCGTCGGGCCGGGAAACAAGCATGGCGAGGGGCGGGGGTCAAGTGCCAGATGTTCTTGGCCTCACGCGCGACCGGTTGACACGCGTGGCGTCGCGGTGGGACCATCGGTCGTCTGGTGAGGGCAACAGCGATGGAACGGCATTCCGCGTGTCGGACGATCGATGATCACTGCCAAGTGTTCGGGCGGCAGGCAGCACGTGTGCGTGCAGCTTGGCGCCGTCCCCCCCCCCCCCCCACTGTTGTCATTTCCAGGACTTAGGCAGCGATCGCAATCCACCTGCGCGAGCGACTCGGCGGCAGCGGATCTGCGGACGGGAGTAGAGCCGTGAGGCGCGCAGCCGAGCAAGACAGGGCACGCTCGGGTGATCGCTTGGACGGCCGGGATCGGTCCACCGGCCCAGCGGAGTGGAGAGCGGGGAGCCTCGGCGGCGGAGGCGACGGCATCGTTCTGGCGGGGCGGTCGCTTGCCGGTTTGGACGAGATCGCCGCGATCGTGCCGGAGATGGAGTGTTCGAGGCAGATCCTGGCCGACGTGGCTTCCCCTCCCGGTCCCGACCCGCTGCCGCCGGAGGTCGCACTCGCGGTGCTGGACGCCCGGTCGATCCCGGACGATGGGATGGAAACCGTCCAGCGTGCGCTCGAACGGTGGCCCGAGCATGCGATCATCGCCGTGGTGCCGAGGTTTCGGCGTGGGCTCCTGCCGATCTTTCAGGTCGAAGGCCTGGCGGACTTGGCATGGACGCTTCGCGCGTGGGCGAGAGGCCGACGGCTGCACCGCTCGCGCGGCTCCGAGCCGCGCGTCCGGGCGCCTCCGGATGGGGCCGCGGCGGCGAGGGGACCGTACGGCATCCTCGGGGAGAGCGCTGCGGTGCGCGAGCTGCGGGGGCTGATCGTGCGGGCGGCGGCGTCGGATTCGACCGCGCTCATCAGCGGGGAGACCGGGGTCGGCAAGGAGCGGGTCGCGCGGCTGCTGCATGCGCTGGGTCGACGGAGGGACCGGGCGTTCGTCGCGCTCAACTGCGGGTCGGTGACGCCGACGCTGTTGCCGGACGCACTGTTCGGCCACGAGAAGGGTGCGTTCACGGGTGCAACCACGTCCCGGGCGGGATTCTTCGAGGAGGCCGATGGCGGGACGTTGTTCCTGGACGAGATCGGCGAGACGCCGCTGGATCTCCAGGTGATGCTCCTCCGGGCCCTCCAGGAGCGGGCGATACGCCGGGTGGGGGGGAGCCGCGAGTTCCCGGTCGACGTCCGGCTGCTCGCGGCGGCGAACCGGCCGATGGACGAACTGATCGCGGAGGGGCGGCTTCGCCGCGACCTCTACTTCCGGCTGGCGGTGATTCCGATCGAGGTGCCGCCCTTGAGGGAGAGGGGAAACGACGTTCTGGCGTTGGCTGAGCACTTCCGGGAGGAGTGCGTGGCGAGGTGCGGCAGCGAGCACGTCGTGGAATTCACGCCGAAGGCGCGGGAACACCTGCTCTGCCACGCGTGGCCGGGCAACGTGCGGGAGCTTCAGAACTGCATCGAGCGCGCCGTGGTGTTCGCCGCGGGCCGCCTGCTCGAACCGGCGGACCTCCGGTTGTTGTCGACGCCCCCGCAGGGAACGGCGGTTCGGCCGGTGGCTGGGGCGGCGGTTGGTGGAACGGAGTCCGCGGAGAGGACGTTGGAGGGGACGCTGGCGAGCCGTGTGAAGGAGGCGCTGCGGGAGGCGGCCGGCAACACGCGGGACGCCGCCGAGATCCTCGGGATCTCTCGGGGGCGCTTGATCAACATGATGCGCAAGCTGGGGCTGAAGCCGGACGTTTCGAGGTAGACGTCGGCGGCGGACGCGGGCCCGCGGGGAGCGGATGCCGAGTGCTGCTGTTGGATCGCCGGCGATCCGCGCCTGGATCGCCGGCGATCCGGAGCTGGATCGTCGGCGATCCACGGCGGCCGGTCGCAGACTTCGGGTCGGCGTGCCTCGGAGCCGCGAAACGGGTCACGGGCGTTCGGTCACGCGCTTCGACCCGCCGGAATTGCCGCGCCAATCCCGCAGGGAGGTTCGCGACGAGAGCCAAAGCGACTCTCGCGCCATCTCGGACGGGTTGTCGCCGGTTGCCGGCGGCATGCTTCCGGCATCGACGACGACCGGACGGGTTCGTGTACGCGCGTCGTCGATGGGGATTGGTCCCGCGCATGGCAACCGGCCGGAGCCGGATGCCGTAGGGCGGGTCGTGCGGCCCCGAGCGATGGCTCCGGGGCCGGGAGGTGGTGGATCCATGAGCGCGACCTTCGGACGGACCACAGCTTGCGCAGCTTGGCGGTCGCGGGTTTGGACAGCCGTGATCGTCGCCGGAACGTTCGCGGCCCTGGTTCCCCGCGAAGCATCGGCCTACCTCGACCGATTCTGCCACTGGCCTGGCACGACTCCCTTCTCCGTCCCGGTCTACATCAACTTCAACAACTTCGCCCAGTTTGGCTACCAACCCGGGGACACCATCGTGAACGCGCGCTGGGTCTGGAATAGCCAAGGTGGCACGATCCTCACGCTCACGGATGGCGGATCTTCAACGCTCGAGAACGCGGTGCTGGGAACGATCCTCGTCAACGCCGACCGGGTGAAACCTGATCAGCCCGGAGCGATCGCGAGCACCGCGTGGAGCTTCAATGGTGCCGGGGAGTGCACGAAGATGGACATCATCTTCCACATGAACTGGGCCCACTGCGGAGAGTTGGGCCAGCAGGGGTGTACGGACATGTGGAGGACCGCGCTCCACGAGTTGGGCCACGCGATCGGGTTGGGGCACTCGGACGCCAACCCGTCGGTCATGCACGCGACCGGGGCGGGCGGCATCGGCGGACGCTTCCTGTACCCCGACGACTACGCGGCGCTCCGCTGTGACGGCGCCGGCACGCCCTGCAACGGGCACGGGTACGCCGGCAGGACGGACGCGATGCTGGAATACAAGTACTCTACCAACGGCGGATCTTCCTTCACGGACGGAACTGACCCCGCGAACGGCTACACGACCATGGCTCCGGCCGTGGCCTACGGGTACGTGTCCAGCACGGATCGCTACGTCCTCGCTCGCGTTACGAGCGGGGCCGACGACGGCCAGATCTACTGGACCTACGGAACCGGCGCGACGACATGGCCCGCGTGGTCGGCCGTGTCGGGCGCCAAGAGTTTCACCGGCGTCAGCCTCGTGCGGGGCTCCGCCTACTACATCATGGCGTACCCCGATGACACCGCCACGCGTACCGTCCAGATCCGGCGCAGCGCGGACGGCACCGCGTGGTCCGCCGCAACGTCCGCGGGGATCACCGCGCCCGTCCGGCCCGCCATGGCCCGACTGCCAGGCACGGACGACATCCTCATGGTGTACGCGGACGACAGCTACACGCTCCAGTTCCGCAGGTCGCTCGCCGACGGCGCGACCTGGGCTGATTGCGCTGATGCAATTTGTGAGAATCCAGGATGGTGCCCGATTCACGTTGCGTTCGCGCCTGCGATTGCGTGCGAGTCGACGTCGACGTGCACCATCTGGTGGCCGGACGGCACGAACGAGCGCCCGCACATTCGCGAACGACGGCTCACCGTCACCATCGGCGACGCAACCTGCGTCGTGAACGCCAGCGGTGCGCGTCTCCTGCCACCGCAGAGCAGCCGCTGGTTCGCGACGCTGCACGGAGATCTGTCGGCGACGTGGGACGCGACCTACGACGACTGGGTCTTGGGCTTCCGAGAACGAAATGCCTCGACCTCCGCGTTGACCTTCTGGCGCAACGCGGGTACGGCCCTGTACGACGACTACACTAGCGGGGGATTGGTATCCAACGGCGCGCTGAGTTCGCCCGGCATCGTGTACACCGCCGGATCACCCAGCCCCCGGGTCGGCATCTTCTTCGCGTGGTAGAAGCGGAGGGAAGGAACATGGGGAGTGGGCGGAGGCTGAGCGTGGCGTCGCTGCTGGTGGGTTTCGTCAGCGTTTTCGGTTGCCAGGGCCGAGGGGATGCGATTCGGCAGACCGAGGAGGAGGAGGGATCCCTCGCCGGGTCCGGCACGGAAACCGGGTTGCGCATGAGCCTGCACCTGGTCGAAGGCGTACTGGCCGGTACCGTTGTGGCGCAGCGCGTCGTTGCCGATGGCATCGTCTCCGAGTACGCTGATGACCGGGCGCTGTACGACGCGGTCGAGACGACGATCCGCGTCGGCGAGGAATGGCGAGGCAGCGTTCGAGCGCGGGACGTGATGATCGTGGACAGCGGGTCCGAGATTGGCCATTTCGAGCGCGATCCCGACAGGAGGGAATCGTCGTTGCGCGCGCTGCCGCTGCCTCGGCTGCCATCGCCGGGCGAGCAGGTGGTGGTGGTGTACGGCAGGCGCCCGGGCCCGACCGGGCGGTATCCGACCGGGAGCATGTTCACGGTGCTGGCGTTTCCGCTGTCGGATGAGCGCGACGCCTTGCTGCCGGAGGAGCGCGGCAGCATGTCGCTGGAGCGGCTGCAGACGTGGATGGAGGCGATTCTGTGAGCTTGCGTTCGGGAGGCGGTCTGGGCGTCCTCGCCGGCCTCTCCTTGGCCCTGGCCGGCTGCTACCATTCCGGAACCACCCTTGCCGACGACACCGGCATCGATGTTCCTGGACCAGAGGCGGGCGAGACGATTGAGGGGGAAGACGGGGCGGACTTCGGCGAGCCCGGCGGCGACGGCGACCGCGTGGACAACGCGGATGGCGGACTCCCGGATGCCGACGGTGTGGAGGACGTGGATGCGGACGGCATGGACGATTCGGATGCCGACGTTCCGCCGGACGAGTACGACGTGCCACCGGAGTGGTGCACCGGCGAGGAGGTGCCCTGCGCGGGCGCGCCCAGGGCGAACGAAATCTGCGTCCCCGGTGGGTCCTTCCTGATGGGCAGTCCGGACGGGTTCGGTGATCCGGACGAGTGGCCGCAGCACACCGTGTGGGTGGGGCCGTTCTTCATCGATCGGTACGAGGTGACCAACCGCCAGTACCGCGAATGCGTCGCCGATGGATACTGTCCGGATTCGGACCTGCACGGCGATTGCCTCGCGGAGTATCGGGATCCTGGCCGCAGCGATTATCCGTTCCACTGCAGCGCAAGCCTTACGGCAGTCGACTCCTATTGCCGCTACTGGGGCGGGCGCCTTCCGACGGAGGCCGAATGGGAGAAGGCGGCGCGTGGCACGGACGGTCGGACCTATCCGTGGGGCGAGGAGACGCCCACCTGCGACCGGGTGGGGGCGGCCCTGGAGGGGTGTCCTGGCGAATTGGGGCCGGTCGGCAGCCACCCGGGCGCGCAGTCTCCGTACGGGGTCGACGACATGGCGTCAGGCGTCGGCGAGCTGGTTCTTGACAGCTACTGTGCGACGACCTACTTGCTTTCTCCCCCTTGGTGCGACCCCTGCATTACCGGTTCGGGAGTATCGTGCACGATGGAGCTGCCGGAGCCGGGAGGCGGCTGCTTGTCCTCCGGTCGCGGTTTCAGTGCGGGCAAGGGCAGGGCCGACTTCGGGGAAGGCCCGGATCCAACCGAACTTCGTGCGGCGAACCGTGACGACCAGGGGTTCTACGGCGGTTTCCGTTGTGTGCGTCCCGCCCCGACTCCCTGACAGCGGGGATCAGCGCTAGACCGGAAGAGCGGCGGATCGCGGGCGATCCGTTTCGGGATCGCCCGCGATCCAGGCCTGGATCGCCGGCGATCCACATCACGCCCGAGCGGGCCAGGGGGCAACGTGGCCCCCCGCCGTCCACGTCCGAGACGGTGCGGTTCCGCCCGGCACGATGTCGCATTGATCTGCAATTGCCGGGCAGTTGCTGTCGCGAGATCCAGAGGGTCCCGACCCGCTTCCCACTCCTCCATCCGCCACCGCCAACTCGTTGCGAACGGCACGGTTCCCGCAAGCCCGTTGACGCGACGGGTTCGTGTCGTTGCGTAGTCGATCGTAATGGGTCCCGCACGAAGCAGCCGGTCGGTGCCGGGTGCAGGTGGCGGGTCGTGCGGTCCCGGGGGGACGCTCCGGGGCCGGGAGGCAGAAGATCCATGAGCGCGACCCTCCGACGAAGCACGCGATTGCGGTCATGGGCATTGACCATGGTAGTCGTCGTCGGGACCACAGCGGCCCTGCTTCCGCGCGACGCATCCGCCTATGGCAACCGATTCTGCCACTGGCCCGGCGCGGGCGTGATCTCGGTCCCGGTGTACATCAACTCCAACCACTTTGCGGAGTTCGGCTACGACGTCGGCGACACCATCGCGAATGCACGCTGGGTGTGGAACAGTCAGGGCGGCACGAATCTCGTGCTTTCGAGTGGAGGGTCCTCGACTCTCGAGGACGCGGCCACCGGGACGATCCTGATCAACGCGAATCCCGTGAATACGGCGAACCCCGGCGCCATCGCAACCACGGTCACCGACTACCCCAGCGGCGAGTGCACGGAGGCGGACATCGACTTCCACATGAACTGGGCCCACTGCGGCGAGCTGGGCCAGCAGGGCTGCGTGGACATCTGGGCGACGACCCTGCGGGAGTTGGGACACGCCATCGGCTTGGCCGATTCCGCCGTCAACCCCTCGGTCATGTACACAGGCACCCCGGGTGTCGGCGCTCGGTTCCTGTACCCCGACGACTACGCGGCGCTTCGCTGCGACGGGGGAGGTGCCCCATGCAACGGGCACGGGTATGCCGGCCGGACGGACGCCACCCTGGAGTACAAGTACTCCACCACCCGAGGATCGACCTACGGGGAGGGAATCGACCCCGGCGGATCCACGACCCTCGCGCCGGCCGTGTCGTACGGCTACGTGTCCAGCACCGATCGGTACCTGCTGGCGCGCATCTCGAGCGCGGCTGACGACGGCCAGATCTACTGGACCTACGGCACCGGCGCCGCGACATGGTCGACATGGTCGGCCGTATCGGGCGCCAAGAGTTTCACCGGGGTCAGCCTCGTGCGGGGCTCCGCCTACTACATCATCGCGTACCCGGATGACACCACCTCGCGGACGGTCCAGGTCAGGCGCAGTTCGGACGGCACCTCGTGGTCGGCCGCCGCGTCCGCGGGGATCGCGACGCCCCTCCGTCCCGGCATGGGACGCCTTCCCGGCACGGACGACATCCTGATGGTGTACGCGGACAGCAACTACACACTCCAGTTCCGCAAGTCCCTGGACGACGGGGCCACGTGGAACGACTGTCCCGATGCGATTTGCGACAGTCTCACGAACGGGTGGTGCCCCATCCACGTCGCCTTCGCACCCGCGATCGCGTGCGAGTCGACGACGAGATGCAGGATCTGGTGGCCGGACGGGACGAACCCGCGCCCCCACATCCGCGACCGACTGCTCTGGGTGAACATCGGCTCATCGCCATGCGTGGGCAGCCAAACCGCCGAGCCCCTCCTGCCGGCCCGGGACGGGCGCTGGTTCGCAACGTTGCACGGCGACCTCACAGGAACCTACGACGCGACCAATGACGACTGGGTCCTGGGTTTCCGCGAGCGGAACGGCACAACGTCGGCGCTGGCGTACTGGCGGGACGCCGTCGACACGTCGGAACTCAACTACTACGACGAGTACACCAGCGGCGGCCTCGTATCGGACGGGGCCCTTAGTTCACCCGGCATCGTCTTCACGTCCGGTTCGCCGAGCCCGCGCGTCGGCGTCTTCTTTGCGTTGTAGGGAAGGAGGGAGAGAGCATGGAGACCATTTCGAGGTGGGTGACGGCGGCCGTGCTGGTGGCAGTGGGTGCCGTGGTCGTGTCCGGTTGCCAGGGCCGGGGGGACGCGGTCCAACAGGTGGAGGAGGAGGGTTCCCTGGCCGGGTCCAGCACGGAAACGGGGCTGCGCATGAGCCTGCACCTGGTCGAGGGCGTCCTGGTCGGCACGGTCACGGCGCAGCACGTGGTTGCCGACGGGATCGTCTCCGAGTATGCTGATGACCGGGCCTTGTATGATGCCGTCGAAACAACGATCCGGGTCAACGAAGAGTGGCGGGGCACCGTCCGAGCGCGAGACGTGATGATCGTGGACAGTGGGTCCGAGATCGGCCATTTCGAGCGCGATCCCAACCGGAGGGAGTCGTCGTTGCGCGCGCTGCCGCTTCCGCGGTTGCCGCCCCCGGGGGAGCAGGTGGTGGTGATCTACGGCAGGCGCCCGGGCCCGACCGGACGGTACCCGACGGGCAGCGTGTTCACCGTGCTGTCGTTCCCGGCGGCGGACGACGGCCGCGCTTCGCTGCCGGAGGAACGCGGCACCATGTTGCTGGAGCGGCTGCACGCGTGGATGGAGGAGATCCTGTGAGCACACGCTCGGGGAGCGTTTTCGGTTTCCTCGCCTTTCTGTCCGCGATGCCCGTGGGGTGCTACCAGTCCGGGACGACGTTCGCCGACGACACCATCGCGGACGACGCCTCTCCGGATGGGACCGACGCGATCGGGGCGGATGACGGCGCGGACTTGCCGGAGCCCGGGGGCGACGGCGAACCGGACGACCACGCGGTCCGGGATTTCCCGGTGCGCGATGCGGATGCCGATGTTCTGCCGGACGAGTACGACGCGCCGCCCCCGTGGTGCATGGGCGAGGACCTGCCCTGTTCCGGCTCGCCCGGAGCCGACGAGATCTGCATCCCGGGCGGCTCGTTCCTGATGGGCAGTCCGGACGGGTTCGGGGACCCGGACGAGTGGCCGCAGCATACCGTGTGGGTACCGCCGTTCTACATTGACCGGTATGAGGTCACGAACGCGCAGTACCGCCAATGCATCGCAGACGGGTACTGCCCAGCGGTGCCGGATAGTTGTGCGGAAGAATACCGCGACCCCGCTCGCAGCGAGTACCCCTTCAATTGCATGATCAGCAGGACCACGCCCGCGGCCGTCGCCTATTGCACGTACGTCGGTGGGCGTCTTCCCACGGAGGCCGAGTGGGAGAAGGCGGCGCGTGGCACGGACGGTCAGACCTACCCGTGGGGTGAGGAGGCGCCGACCTGCGACCGGGTGGGATCGCTGATGCCGGGGTGCCCGGGTGAGACCGGGCCGGTCGGCAGCCACCCGGACGCCCGGTCACCCTATGGCGTGGAGGACATGGCGTCCGGAATCGGGGAGTTCGTCCTGGACCAGTACTGCGAGACCGCCTACGCCCTGTCGCCTCCGTGGTGCAACCCGTGCGTCGTCGGGGCCCTCGATGAGTGCACGGCTTACGTCCCCGAGCCGGGGAGTTACTGCTTCAATGAGATCCCCGACGTGGGCGTCGTCTCGCGCCTGCGCAAGGGGGCGCTCGACGCCGGCCCGGAGGCGGGCGGCGCGATCGACTTGCGGGCCGCGAATCGCATGCCGTCCGGCCCCACAGGCTTCCGTTGCGCGCGTCCGGCAGCGGGCCCCTGAAACATCGGGCGGTCATCGTTGGCCGGCGGGCGGCGGGGGTCAAGTTCGAGAAGTTCTTGGTTCTTGGTTCGTCGTCAGGGACAAGTTGTTGGTCCGGAGGTGCGGGGGAGGGACGTCCTTGACTGCCGGTACGGAGCGGGGATCAACCGCGGGCGAAGACGGTGGAGCCGGCCGCTTGGCGGGTGCGGCCGGCGTGTCTACGACTTCTTCCCGCAAACCGCCTGCGCGGCGGGGACGGAAAGGTCGGCGCGGATGCGCCAGACGCCCTTGATGAAGCGCGCCGCGACCTCGGCGTCGCCCGCGCCGATGCGCTGGAGGTACTGGGCAAGGACCCTGGCGGCGCGATGGGCCTCGGGAGCGCCGGGGTCGTGGCGCGCCGAGTCCTCGCGCTCCTGCATGCGGCGGCGGAACTCGGCGATCTCGTTGACCGTCATCAGCGAGACCGGCTGGCCGCCGACCTGCGGCTCGCCGCCGGCCAGATGCCGTACGTCCTGCGGCTCCGCCTCCGGCCCGGCCTCCAGGCGCAGCACGCGCAGCCACTCGAACGCCTTCGCCGGTCCGAGTTGCTGGGCCGTCTCGCGGGGGATCGACCGGAAGATGGCCACGAGCTGCCAGGCGAAGGCGCGCGACATGAGCTTGCGGCCTTCGACGAGCGCCGCGAAGGTCGCGTACCCGAGAGTGGTGTACAGCTTGCGGTCGAGCAGCGCGGTCAGGGCGCGACCGGTCTCGTAGAAGCTCACGCCGATCCTCGCCTTGTGCTGCTCGATCGCCGCCACCAGCGCCTCGGCCTCCCGCCGCAGCGCCGGCGAGCCGGTGGGCTTCGGGACGACGACGGCCTGCGGAGGGACCGGGACGAGCGCGCCGGGAGGAAGCGTGGGCTTGACCACGGGGGAAGCGGGCCGCACAGGCGTGGGCGCGGGCCGGGGCTTCGAGCGTCCGACGGGCTTGGGACCGGGCTGCGGCGCCGGTGACGGCGCCCTCCGAAGCGGTTTGGGCATCGTGACCTCCTGCGGACCCGAGTCTACTCGATCAGACAAAAAAGTCTACTAGTAGACTCGCACCGGCATTGCCTCCCAGCCCCGCGCACCGTATCCTCCCGGGCGGCGACGGGGCGGGGGCCGAGGCGGTCGAGGAGGGTCCGATGAGGTCGACGGTGCTGTGGGGAATCCTGCTCGCGGGGACGTTCGGGTGCTTCGAGTCCACGCCGTTCGACGACGACGATCCGGACGCGCCGGGCGAGACGGCGGCCGAGTCGGACGGCGAGGTCGTCGAGGAAGCGGAGGCCGACGCCGAGGACGCGGCGGACGAGATCCCGTACTGCGGCGACGAGAAAGAGCCGCGCACGACCCTGTCGCACATCGTCGACGGCGTCGAGTCCTTCGACCCGTCCGTTGTGCTCCTCACCGAGGGCCAGGTCCTCGCCGTCGGCGCGATGATGCAGCGCGACTGGCGGACGGGCTCGTTCAGCAACGCGTGCAGCGCCACCCTGGTCGCCGACACCACGGTGCTCACCGCGGCGCACTGCCTCACGAGCTGGATGGGAACGACTCGCCCGGCCGACGTGCGCTTCGCGGTCGGGCGCGACATCGCCGAGCCGCAGTACATGTTCGAGATTGCCGAGGTGCACGTCCATCCGGACTACCGGGGCAGCGGGGGCGCGGACCAGGCACGGAACGATCAGGCGGTGATGATCCTGGCCGAGTCGGCCTCGGCGGCGGTGCCGGGCATCCAGCCGATCCCGATCAACCGCCACCCGTTGCCCGACGGCTTCCTCGACTCGCTCGTGCAGAACGTCGGCTACGGGACGACCGAGCCGGGCGGCGGGGGGGGCAACACGCTGCGCTGGTGGACGACGGAGGTGGTGACCGAGGTCTCGGACTACGACTACACGGTCTACGGTGGCGGCGTCTCATCGGTCTGCTTCGGCGACTCGGGCGGTCCGGGCATGTGGACCTTCCCCGACGGGCTGGTGCGGGTGCAGGGCACGGTCTCCTGGGGTGACCCCTCGTGCATGGACTACGACCACTTCGCGCGCACCGATTACAACCTGGACTTCCTCCTCCCGTACGTCGGCGAGGAGGACCCGTGCGGCGGGCTGACCTGGGAGGGGCGGTGCGAGGCCAACGAGGCGGTGTGGTGCGTCGACGGGGTGACGTACCGCCGGGACTGCGAGGCGTGCGGGCAGGTCTGCGGTGACGCGGGGCCGAGCTGGGGATGGTATTGCGTACCGTGAGTCGGCGGGCTTGCCGCCTCCGGCGGCTGCGCCTCGCCGCTACGGCGGGGGCCGCATTCCTGGCACTCTCCTGCGGCGGGCCGCTGCCGGAGGAGTGGGCGCCGGGGACGTTCTGCGGTGCCGGGGAGCCCGAGAAGGAGCCGATGGGGGGTTCGGCGCCGATCCTCGCCGGCACCGGGACGTGGGGCGGCGCGATCGTCAACGGGGAGCCGGCGCCGGATCCGTCCGTGGTCGAGCTGTCCGAGGGCGAGCAGAACGCGGTGGGGGCGCTGGTCGACCGCTACGGCGGCGGCAACTTCTGCACCGCGACCCTGATCGGCGACAACGCGGTGCTGACGGCCGCGCACTGCGTCGTCGGCCGCGCCGCCGACGAGCTCGACTTCGCGGTCGGCCCCGACGCCTCCCGGCCGCTGCACCGTTTCCAATTCTCCGCCGTGCACGTCAACCCGCTGTGGGACGGGGGCTCCGCATCGCACGACAACGCGGTGTGTGTGCTGGACGGGCTGGCGTCGGAGGACTACCCGGCGGTGACGCCGTTCGAGATCAACGACTCGGACCTGGCGCGCCTCGATCCGGCCTTCGTCGGGGGCGACGTGCAGAACGTGGGCTACGGCACCACGAATCCGATGGGCGGCAGCAACACGCGGCGCTGGTGGACGGTGGAGGAGATCTTCGAGCTGGGGATGGCGGACTACACGACGTGGGGCGGCGGCACGTCGGCCGTCTGCTTCGGCGACTCGGGCTCCCCCGGCCTGGTGACCTTCCCCGACGGCCTCGTCCGCGTCGTCGGGACGCTCAACGGGGGCGACGCGGACTGCGTCTCCTACGATCATTGGGCGCGCACGGACCGGGACGCGACGTGGATCGCGAGCTTCGTCGTCGAGCTCCCCCGCTGCCGCTGGGGATTGGCCGGGCACTGCAACGGCGACACGGCGGAGTGGTGCGTCGGCGAGGACCCGGCGACGGACCTGCGGCACGACGACTGCGGGGCGCGCGGGCGCGTGTGCGGCGAGGATGCCGACGGCGACTTCCGCTGCCTCGCGGGCGAGCGCTGCCCGACGGGGTTGACCTGGCAGGGACGGTGCGAGGGCGACGTCGCCGTCTGGTGCGACCCCGACCTCCTGGTGCGCCGCCGCCACTGCCTCCCGTGCGGCCAGACCTGCGGCTGGGTCGACGCGTCGCTCGGGTACTACTGCCAAGAGTAGCGAGGGAAGAGCCGGGACAACCGAACCGCGCCCTTCAGGGCGCGGCTTCAAGCCGCGGGCTGGCCCCGAAGGGACTCGGCGACTTTGCCGCCGAGCAGCCCGCGGTTCGGATTCGGAGCCCGACCGGACGCTCTGTGGCGGTCTCCAACTTGTGGGCCACGGCGCTACCGCCCCGTCAACGCGTGGCGCTGGACGAGCTGTGCCAGGAGGAGGCCGGCCTGGGTGCGCAGGCCATGGAAGCCGTGCAGGTCGAAACACCGCAGCACGACGCCCAGATCCCGGGCGCGGGCGGCGAGGGTCTCGCGGACGGCGCGGCGGTTCCAGCGCAGGAGGAGCAGCCCGCGGCAGCCGCCCGCCAGGATCGCCTGCGCCTCGTTCAGCGTGCGGTTCGGATCGTCGTCGTACGCCGGCACCCACACCGCGCCGTACCCCACCTCGCTCCCGCGTGCCGCGAACCGCTCGAACGTCTCCCGCTCGCAGAGCGGCCCGCCCACGGCGACGATGCAGACGTTGCCGCCGAAGCGGTGCAGGAGGTGGGCGCAGAGGTCCGGGTCGGGCGGCGGGACGACCGGGACGCCGCGGTTGGCCGACTGCGCCGCGAGTCGCCCCGCCAGCTCGTCCGCCGTCGGCGGGTCGACCGCCCGGACCTCGTGGATCAGCTCGTCGGCCGACGCCAGGTCCTCGTCGTCGTGGCTCCCCAGGTAGAGGCGGACCAGATCGGCGAGCACGCCGAGGTGCCGGACGCCGGCGGGCAGCGCGGCGGGGTCGAGGCGCGCGACGTGCAGCAGGGTGAGCATGCGCTCGCGCGGCAGCACCAGCCCGCACTCGCGCCCCTCGCCCTCCACGAACCGCCCCAGCTCGCGCAGGAGCCCGTGTTCGACGCAGTGCTCCCGCAGCCGCTCGTAGACGTCGTTCGCCTCGTCGTTGCGCCCCTGGCCGCAGAGCGCGCGGACCTGCACGCGCAGCGCCTGGAGCTTGTGGTCGGGGCGCGTCGCCAGGACCAGCGCCCGCTCGGCCGCCGCCAGCGCCCGCTCGGGCTCGTCGACCACCAGCAGATCCGCCGAGAGCCGCACCAGCGCCTCGACGCTGTCGACCTCGTCGATCGACACGCGGACGAGGATCTCGCGCCGTCGCGCCTCGTCGAGCCCTTCCAGCGAATCGGCGACGCGGCGCAGGTCGGCGGCGTCGGGCCGCACGTGCTCGAGCGCCGCCTTGAGCAGGCCGCCTGCCGCGCGGAGCTGCTCGGACGACGGGGCCGGCCGGGTCGCCAGCAGCGACTGCGCGCGCTGGAACCGCACCCACGGCTCGACGGGACCGGCGTCGGCCGCGGGGGCGTCGAGCAGCCGGTCGAGGGCGCGGGCGAACAGCGCATCGGCCTCGGCGTTCCTCCCGGCCTCGCATTCCAGCACACCCAGCGCATAGAGCGCGGTGACCGGCGCGTACGGCGCGCCCGGCGCGGTGAGGCGCGCGAGCAGGCCGCGGGCGCGGTCGGCGTTGGGGCGCACGGCGCTCCCGGGGCGCAGGTCGCCGGGCGAGCGGGCGCGCAGGAGGGCGAGCGCGCGCCAGGCGGCGGCCACGGCCCGCATCGGGTCGTCGGGGGCGAACGTGTTCTCCGCCAGGATCTGCGTCCGCTCGGCATCGTCGAACGCGCCGCGCAGCGCGGCGGCCCGGCCGAGGCCATGGGTGACGAGGGCGCGCAGGGGTCCGAGCGTCGCCTGCCAGCTTCCCTTCTCGGCGACGTGCCGGAGGAAGGCCGCGGAGGGATCGCCCGCCGGCAGCCTGCGGGCGGCATCGGGCGCGCCGTCCTGGGGCGGCATCGCCGGCCCGCGGAACAGCGGCAGGCGGTCCAGCGCATCGCGGATCACGCCCCGGAAGAACTCCACCTCGTCGGGCTTCTCGGGGCGGACGTAGGCCCAGGCCAGCTCGGCGGCCTGGCCCAGCGACCCGACCCGCAGCAGGGCGTCGGTGGCCAGCGGCACGGCCTCCGGGCCGATCTCCGGATCGCGCGCCAGGCGCAGCGCGACCTCCGCCGAGGCCAGCGCCGCCGCCTCCTCGTAGCGGTGCTCGCGCGACAGCGCGACGAGCTTGCCGAAGGCGTACCAGCGGTCGCGCGCCTCGTTCACCGGAGGCGCCGACAGCTCGGAGAGGTCCAGCCCCAGGAGCGCCTCGGCGAAGCCGACGTGGAAGTACGAGGTCAGCCGCTGCGGATCGAGCCGCATCACGCCGGCCACGACCTCCCGCACCCGCCGCGCCTCCTCGCCCCCCGCGCGGGCCGCCCGCACGGCCATGTCGCACAAGGCGCGATCCAGCTTGGTCATCCACCGCATCGCAGGAAGAGACTAACGCTCGCGAGGGAGCGGGGCAATCGGTTGTTGGAACCTCAGTCCAGGTAGATGCCGAGGGCCATGTCGAGCCCGCCGCCGGCGAGGAAGTCGGGCTCGGGCCAGAGCAGCTCGGCGATGCCGTAGATGGTCATGTCGAAGTAGAACTCGTCGGCGGTGACGAGGAAGCCGCCGCCCAGGCGCAGGCCGAAACCCTCGCGGGTGGACCACGTGGAGGAGGTGTTGGCCGGCGGCGGAAGGGGGCGGTTCTCGGCCCACAGGTGGCTGTAGCAGACGCTCATCAGGAACAGCGGCTCGAAATTCTCGCTGCCGTACATGTCGTCGTGGTACCGGAAGGTGAAGTCGAGGCTCATCGCGCCCGCGCTCGGCGAGTCGCCGCCCCAGGGCTTGCCCAGGCGGATGCCGCCGCCCAGGTCGATCTCGTCGCTGTCGATGACGAAGGCGCGAAGGCCGAGCTGCGTGAGCGGCTCGGCCTGGTCCCAGTTCGAGAACCACGCGTAGGCCTCGCCGACCTCGGCGGCCAGGACCAGGGAGTCGGCGCGGGCCGCGCCCGGAGCCAGCAGCGCCACGGCGAGGGCGACGGGGAGGATGCGACGGCTCATGGCGCACCTCCCGTCCCGCAGCTCGGGGAGACCCAGACCGTGGTGTCCTTCTGGACGCCGCCGCCCGAGGCGTGCACGGGCAGCGAGAACTCGTAGCACGCCTCCGGCGACGCGTGGACCAGGATCCGCCAGTAGTCGGGGCCCGAGGCGGGGTCGGGGATCGGGACGGCGACCGTCCCGGGCGGCGGGTCGGCCCACACGCTCACCGTGTCGGAGAACCCGCCGTTGCGCTGGATCCAGACCATCGCGCCGCCCGGCGAGCCGGGCGAGGCGTACAGGGTGGACGACCCGATCCAGAAGTCCTCGGTCTCGTCGCCGCCGCCGTCGTCATCGTAGGACTCGATCGGATCGGAATCGATGCCGAAGGCCAGGGTGAACCACAGTCCGCCCATCGGCCGATCGAGGTCGGCGAAGATGAAGGAGGAGATGCCCACGGCCGGGCGCAGGATGAACATGTCGCCCAGACCGATGACCACGCCGAACGAGCCGCGCATGCCGATGCCCCAGTCCCAGAGCTCCTCCGGTTCGAGCGCGAACATGCCGACCGGCTCGATGCCGACGTCGACGTACGGAACGATGTTGCCCAGGCCGCCGATGCCGAAGCCGATCGAGGTGGACAGCCCGGCGATGTTGACCTCCAGGTCGTCGCCGTCCCAGGTCTCGTACGAGCGGTAGTACTCGAGACCCGGGCGGACGTAGAGCACGAAGTCGTCGGACTCCTCCTCCTGGATCAGGGCGCCGACGGTCCCGCCGAACGCGAATCCCTCGCCGACCTCGGGAATTCCCGGCCCGATGCTCGCGAACCCGACGTCGACGTACGTCGTGTCGCGAAGCTCCCAGGCCGCGGACGGCGAGGCGGCGAGCAGTCCAAGCAGCAGCGTCGCGGATGCTGTGGTGCGCATGGCGGGGCCAGCATACGTTTCAACCCGGTTTGGGATCCAGATCCGGATGACTCCGTCAGGTGATCATGATGTCTTCGACGCAGCAGCCGACGGAGCAGTAGTAGCCGGTGGGGCAGTCGGGGGTCCCAGCGCAAGGGGTCATGCCTTCGGGGCAGGTCGGGGTGGTGTCGTCGCATTCCGGAGGCAGGTCATCGACGGTCATCCCCGGGCACAGCTCACAGAGCGCCGGGACGCAGGGATCCCCGCAGTCCTCGGTCTGGGTGCAGGGGAAACAGATCGTCGGGTCGTCGATCAGCTCGTCCGTGCACTCCGGCGTCGCCAGCACGGTGTGCAGCGTGCCGCCGACCCAGATCTGGCAGCAGCCGAAGCAGTCGCAGCCGGGGGAGGTCGCGGGCCGGCAGTAGTCGATGCACTCGGCCGATACCTCGCAGTCGGTGGCGGGGTCGAAATGGTCGGCCAGATCGGGGGGGCAGTAGGAACCGAGCATGCAGCAGGTGTGGAAGCGGCAGCCGTCGTCGCCGCCGCCGCTGTTGCCGTCGAAGAAGCAGTCCTGCCAGGTGGCGTCGCGGTTGTCGCCGGGGATGTCGGTGGCGAAGCTCGCCTCGTCGTCGTCCAGCGACCCGGTGCAGTGGGGGTCGAAGCCGTCGATGAGCGTGTCGCCGTCGTCATCGATGCAGTTCGAGCACTCGGTGTCGCCGCAGGGGCCGCCGTCGCCCTCGGGTCCCGCTTCGCCGTCGGACAAGGTTACATCGTCGGCCGGGGAGCCGTCCTCGCCCCGAGCGATGTCGTCGCCCGGGACGTCGCCGACTCCCTCGCCCGGCAGGTCGAGATCCCCGTCGCCCGGGACGTCGGTGGCCGCCAAATCCCCCCCGCAGGCGCCGAGAAGCCCCAGCAGCGCGCCCAGGACGGCCGCACGCGCGTAGAGGGCAGGGTGGTTGTCCATTCGTTCCTCCTCCATGGCCGATTGCCGGTCACCGGTGGGGATCTTACACCGGCGGGGAGGAGTCGTCGAATCGGCCGGGAAGATCAGCCTGCGGGATTGATGGCGCAGAAGCCGTCGAAACAGTAGTTGGAGCAGCACTCGGTGTTGAGCAGGCAGGGGGCGCCCAGCGGCGAGCACGCCGCGTCCGGCGGCTGGCAGGTGCCGCCGCGGCAGATGTTCGGCGTGCAGCAGTCCGCGTCGGCGGTACAGCTGCCGCCCAGCGCGATGCAGGCGCCGCCGCAGCGGTACGTGCCGTCGGGCCGCAGCGTGCAGACGCCGGAGCAGCACTCGTCGCCGAAGTGACAGATGTCGTCCTCGGGCAGGCAGGTGGTCCAGCCGGGCGCCCAGCAGCGGTAGACGCCGGCGATGGTCGGACGGCAGTACTCGTGCCCGCCGCAACAGTTGTTGGTCGCGCCGGCGAAGCACATCTCGCCGGGGGGCTGGCAGCCGGGCGGGTTCTGACAGCGCATCGAGCGGCCGGAGTCGTCGGGCTGGCAGAGGCCCGAACAGCAGTCGCCGGCGGCGGTGCACAGCTCGCCCATCGGCCGGCAGCCGGAGAGGTAGGTGCAGACACGGTTGCCGGTCCCGGGGTCGACGCAGGCCTTGGAGCAGCAATTGCGGTTGCCCGTGCACGGCTGGCCGACGGTGAGACAGCCGCCGAGGAACGCGCAGCGGCCCGGCGTCGTGGGCGTGTAGCCTTCGCAGATGCCGTCGCAGCAGTCGGCGTTCTCGTTGCACAGCTCGCCCGAGGCGCGGCAGAAGAAGCCGATGCCGCAGTTCGCGACGTCACACCACCCGGAGCAGCAGCCGTTGGACGAGGTGCACGTCTCGCCCAGCGGGGAGCACGTGCCGCCGATGCTGCGGCAGGTGCCGCCGGTGCAGATGCCGGAGCAGCACTGGTAGGGGCTGGTGCAGGAGCCGCCGATGACGCGGCAGGCGAAGCCGGTGTCGCAGGTGCCCGCGACGCACCACAGCGAGCAGCAGTCCGCGGAGAAGACGCACGAATCGCCGGCGCCCTCGCAGGCGCCGGTGCCGACGCACTCCAGGCCGCCGCCCGCGACCGCCTCGCAGCGGCCCGAGCAGCACTCGGCCGGCGTGGCGCAGGGCGTGCCCGGCGACTCGCACAGGCCGTAGCCGGTGTTGCAGATGCCGGCGATGCACGAGCCGGTGCAGCACTGGGTGTGGGAGCTGCAGACGGAGCCGCTGGGCAGGAGACCGCCGTCGGTGAGCCCGTCGCAGTCGTTGTCCACGCCGTCGCAGGGGTCGGTCACCCCGGGATGGATGTTGAGGTCGAGATCGTTGCAGTCGGTGCCGCCGCAACCGGCGTCGCCGTAGGTGTCAGCGTCCCGGTCCCGCGGGAGGTGGACGCAGGCCCCGGCGGACTCGGAGCAGGAGTCGATGGTGCAGGCGTTGGAGTCGTTGCAGTCGGGGACCGTCCCGCCGACGCAGAGCGACCCCACGCAGTCCTCCGCGCCGTTGCAGAAGACGCCGTCGCTGCACGTCGCCGGCGAGCTGCACAGGGTGCCCGGGACGCAGCCGCCGCGGGACGGGATGCAGGCCATGCCCACGCCGCACAGGGCGTGGTTCGCGACGTGCTGGCACGCGTCGGCGGTCTCGTCGCAGGAATCGACGGTGCACGAGATCGAGTCGTCGCACGAGACGACGGTTCCGGCGACGCAGCCCGAGCCGATGGCGCAGGATTCGACGCCGTTGCAGTACAGGCCGTCGTTGCACGGGGGGTCGGAGGTGACGTGCGTGCAGGCGCCGGTCGCCGGCGTGCAGCCGTCCGTGGTGCAGGCGAACCCGTCGTCGCAGCTCACCGGCACGCCTGCACGGCAGCCCAGCACCGGGTTGCAGACCTCGGCGCCGTCGCACAGATCGGCATCGACGCACAGCGCGTTGTCCGGCGCCCAGACGCAGGCGTCGCCGGCCTCGTCGCACGAATCGACGGTGCAGGGCACGCTGTCGCTGCACGTCCGCACGCCGGTCAGGCATCCGAGCACGGCGTCGCAGGTCTCGTCGCCGTTGCAGAAGGTCCCGTCGGTACAGGCCGCATCGCTCACCGTGTGGACGCAGGCGCCGGTGGCGAGGTCGCACGTGTCGACCGTGCAGGGAACGGCGTCGTCGCAGGCGGGCGGCGGCGCGGCCGAGCAGCCCGCGACCGGATCGCAGTAGGCGGCGCCGGCGCAAAGGGCGGACGGCGGGCAAGCCGTGTCGTCCGGCGTGTTGCTGCACAGGCCGGCGGAGGAGTCGCACGAGTCCACCGTGCAGGCGACGCCGTCGTCGCAGTCCACCGGCAGGCCGGGCGCGCACCCGACGCGGATGATGCAGGTCTCCATCCCGTTGCACGCGTCCAGATCGTCGCAGGCGCCGTCGTCGGGCTGGTTGTCGCAGCCCAGCACCGGGTCGCAGGCGTCGACGGTGCAATCGATGCCGTCGTTGCAGGCCGTGTCCACCGCCGCGTGCGCGCAGGTGCCGTCCGCGGGGTCGCACGTGTCGGTCGTGCAGGCGACCCCGTCGTCGCAAACCACCGCGGTCCCGGCCTCGCAGCCCACGCCCGGCGTGCAAACCTCGACCCCCGTGCACGCGTCGAGGTCCGAGCAGGCCGCGTCGTCGGCGACGTACGTGCAGATGTGGTCGACCGGATCGCACGAATCGGTCGTGCAGTCGAAGCCGTCGCCGCATTCGCCGTCGCTCGTGCACTCCACCGGCGCGTCGGCCTCCTCGGCGTCCTCCGCCGCGTCCGCCTCTTCGCCGTCCGCGGTCTCCGCGTCCTCGTCCGTCGCCTCGTCGCCGTCGGCCGCGTCGTCGGTGGCGTCGTCGCCGTCGGCCGCGTCGTCGCGGACCGCGTCGTCACGGACCGCGTCGTCGGTCCCGCCGTCCTCCTCCGGGACGTCGCCCTCGCCGGGCTCGTCCGCCGTCTCGCCGGCGTCGCCGGAATCGCCTTCGCCGCCGCACCCGGCGATGGGCCAGGCAGCTCCGATGATGAACAGCGTCGTGACAGCCGCGATCGTCCTCATGCTCTCACTCCTCCCTCCCGTCACCCGGTCCCTGCAAGCCACCCCCGGAACGTTCTTGCCGGATCGCGCCGACGCCTTACACCGGATCGTCTCGATTGTCCCCCGCGTCGCTCTCCGGTCCGGCCTCTTCCGAAGTTGAGGCGGAGCGATGGTTGCGCGTACTCTGTGCACGATGTCCCGTTCGGGCAACCTCGCAACCGTCGTTTTCGTCCTCGCGGTCGCGGTCGGCCTTTCCGCCCCGGCGGCGGCGCAGGAGGTGCTGGCGCTGTCGTCGAGCGAGGTGGTGCCGCCCGAGGCTCTGGTGGAAGCGTTGCGGCTGCGGGTGCAGGGGCCGGTGGAGTACCGCCCCGGCAGCGAGCCGGGTGGGGGCGTGTGGGTACTGACGGTGGGGGCGGTCGATGACGGGGCGGCGCTGGAGTTGCGGTCCCCCGACGGCCGGAGCTGGAGCCGGACGGCCTCGCTGGCGGAGCAGGACGAGACGGAGTGGGCCCGAGCCATCGCCCTGCAGGCGGGCTACGTGGCGCTGCTGGCGGGGGCGCCGTTCGCCGTGGACGACCTGCCGCCTCCTCCCGCGCCGCCCCCCGTCGGAGGGGCGGAGGACGAGGCCGCGCTGCTGCTGGAGCTCGGTTTCGGGGGATCGGGCGACGTGTGGGGGGAGGGGTCCGGCGAGGACGCGAGCGGCGATCTGCTGGTGCGGGCGGGGGTCGCCTGGCGGTGGGGGCTGTGGGTGGAGCTGGAGGCGGGCTGGCGGCGGATCCCCGGTGGCGGCGCGGCCGACTACGCGCTGGATTTCGTCCCGGTGCGGCTGGGGATCGGCGGTGCGCTGGCCTGGGAGCCGTGGGAGCTGCGGTTCGCCCTGCAGGCGACCGCCGACTACTGGCGGGTCACCGGCGACGCCCTGCATCCGTCGGGGTGGCGCGGGGGTGCGGGGCTGGTGCTCGGCGGGGCCTATCGCGTGGCCCCGTGGTGCCTCGTGGGGCTCGAGGCGGGGCTGGAGTTCACCCCGCGCGCCCTGCAACTCGACTACCGGGGCGAGCCCGGTGCGACCTCGGGCCAGGTCCGGTGGCGCGCGGGGGTCGTGGTCGGCTTCGAGGCGGCTGGCCTGTAAGAGCTACCCGCCCAGCGGCAATTCAGGGCAGAATGTCGACCGTGGACCGGCTGTTCGATTCGTTCCAAGGCGAGGCGACCCTGTCGCAGGAGGAATTCCTCTCGCTGCTGGACGCGCACGCGACGGAGCTGTTCCGGCGGGTGCACGTGCTGCTCGGCGCGGCGGAGTTCGTCGAGGACGCGGTGCAGCAGACGATGGTGGAAGCGCTGTCCTGCTGGCGTCGCTACGACCGCTCGCGACCGCTCGGTCCCTGGCTGACGGGCATCGCGCTCAACGTCGCCCGGCGCTACTGGCGCCGGGCGCGCGTCGCGCGGGGCGCCGCGGCGACGTTCGCGGCGGCGGCGGAGCGGGGGACCGGGCCGACGCCGGAGAGCGACGCGCTCTCGCGCGAGCGCGCCCGGTTGCTGTACGAGGCCTTGGACCGCCTGTCGCCGATCCTGCGCGAGACCTTCCTGCTGCGGGCGGTGGAGGATCTGCCGGCGGAGGAGGTGGCACGCCTGACGGGCACGACGACCGGGGCGGTGCACACGCGCGTCAGCCGGGCACGGGACGCGATCCGGGCGTACCTCGACGGGCGTTTCGCGGCGGAGGGCGGGTCGTGACGGTGCAGGCGGATCGGCCGGTCTTGGACGTCGACGCGCTGTGCGAAGCGGCGCGGGCGGAGGCGGTCTCGGGCGCGTCCGGCCGGAAGGTCGACTGGGACGTCGTGCGCCTGCGCCACCGGCGACGGCGGCTCGGGCGGGCGGGGCTGGTTGCCGCCGTCGGCGCCGCCGCGGTCACGCTCGCCGTGGTGCTCGGGTCGTGGGCGATCGGTCCGCGTGGGGCCCTCCCGGGACCCGACGGCTTCGTCCCGCCTCCGGCGGCGACGGCGGCCTCGTACAGGATCCTGCGGCCGTCCGGGGTGGCGTACGTCGTGGCCGAATCGTCGGCGCGGGTGACCGTGGTTTCGGCCGAGGAAGTCGCTCTGGCGTCGGGGACGGTGTGGGTGCGGGTGGACGCGAGCGACGGGCCGGTGCGGTTCGCGGTGACGACGCCGGATGCCGTCGTGCGCGTGCGGGGGACGCGGTTCGCGGTGTCGGTCGATGCGCGCGGGAAGACGAGCGTCGCGACGCTGGAGGGCAAGGTCCAGGCGGCGTGGGCGGGAGAGGAGTTCGAGGTGCGGGGCGGGATGCAGCTCGCGCGCGGTGCCAAGGCGCCGGCGCCGCTGGATCCGGCCTGGCGGCTGAGCCTCGAGGAGCTGCTGCCCGACGCCGAGCCGGTGACGGCGGCGACCCCGACGCCCGCGTGCCCGCCGTCGGCCTCGGCCCCGACCGCGGCCCCGGCCCCGGCCGCGGCGGCCCCGCCGCCGGTCGAGCCGCGGGACGCGACGGACGAGTCCGGCGCCGGAACGGCCGCGCCCGCCGCGCGGCGTCCCGCCAGCCCCGCGATCGAGCGGCTGTACCTCGAGGCCGAGGACGCGCTGTCGTCGGGGGACCGCGAGCGGGCGATCGACTTGCTCCAGCGCATCGCCGACACGGTGCCGGGCACGTTGCGCGGCGGACACGCGCTCATGGACCTGGGGCGCGCCGTGCTGCGCGCCGGACGGCCCGCGGAGGCCGAACGGGCGTACGAACGGTACCTGGCCGAGCAGCCGCGGGGCGGGATGCGCGAGGAAGCAAGGCTGGCGTTGTGCCGGCTGCGCTCGCGCTCCGCCGCCCCGAACGTGGTCCGTGCCTGCTATGCGGCCTACCTGGCCGAGTTTCCCGACGGGACGTACGCCGAGGAGGCCCACCTGGTGGTCGACGGCGACGGAAGCGGCTCAGCCGAATGATGCGCGGGTCGACGCTGCGGCTTGCCGGCTGCGCCGCCCTCCTTGGCACGTGCCTCGGGTGCTCGCTGGAACTGCACGAGGTCGGCCTGCCCGGCGAGGAAGACGGCGGGTCGGAAGACGGCGGGTCGGACGCCGGCTGTGCCGACGAGGGGTTGGCGTGCTCGGGCGACTGCATCGACCCGACCCGCGATCCCGACAACTGCGGGAGCTGCGGCACGGTCTGCGGCGCCCACGCCTCGTGCGAGACCGGCGAGTGCGTCTGCGGCACCGGTTTCACACCGTGCCCGGCCGGCTGCTTCCGGCTGGACAACGACCGGCTCAATTGCGGCGCGTGCGAGCACGCCTGTGCTGTGGGGGAAACCTGCCGGCGCAGCGGGTGCGCGCCAGAGTAGCCCCGCCGGGGCACGGTGCCGATCCTGCCAGCCCCCGATCCCCGACCCCCTGCCCTCCTAATACACGCCGTTGGTGACGCGGAGGGAGTACTGGTCGCAGCTCGGGGCGAAGCCGGTGCGGCGGCGGACGCAGAAGTAGTAGGAGGTGGTGTTGTTGGTGCAGAGGTTGTAGCCGGCGGTGTTCGTCGGCCGGCAGTCGCACTCGCCGCACGGTGGGGTGCCGGTCGGATTGACGCAGGCGCCGCTGTAGTCGGTGTACCACGCGTAGCCCGTGGTGTCGCCGGTGCAGGAGACCGTGGCGCAGTCGCCGCGGAAGACCTGGATCTCGAACTGGTTGGACGGGTTCGACGTGAAACGGATGTCGACGTGGTAGCTGTCGCAGGTCGTGTCGGGGGCGTCGGGGGCGGAGAGGGAGTAGCAATCGACGTCGGTGGCCGAGCCGAGCTTCCCGGAGACGGTGACATCGGAGCCGCCGTCGGAGAAGGTACCCAGGTTCAGGGCGATGCCGCAGGCGTCGGGCGCCTCCGGGGTCTCGACCGCGCACTCGCAGCCGTCGGAAACCGACCCGTTGACGTCGCCCCAGCCCGCGTCGCACGAGGCCATGACGCAGGTGCCGCCCGAGCAGCCGGTCGTGCCGTGGGTCGACGGGGGACAGATCACGGCGGGTGCAGGAGGCGCCTCGTCGACGGTGGTGTCGCAGTCGTCGTCGATCGAGTTGCAGGTCTCGACGTTCTCCGGAAGGGCGGCGGCCGCGCAGGAGCCCCAGTCGCAGGTCGCCTGGCAGGTCTCGGCGCCGTTGCAGGTCTTGGTCGGCACGGTGAGGGTGCAGGCGCGGGTGGCGCCGACGCCGCAGGTGAAACCGTCGTCGGTGACGGCGTCGCAGTCGTTGTCCAGACCGTCGCACGTCTCGGGCTCGGGCAGCCGCGGCGTGCACCATTCGCGGCCGAGGATGCACATCGCGGTGCTCATGCACCCGCCGGTGCCGCAGGTGATCGGCGCGTACTCCTCGTCCGTCAGCCCGTCGCAGTCGTCGTCCTCGTTGTCGCACTCCGTGTCGAAGGGCAGCGTCGGCGTCCCCACGATGCACGGCGTCGGCAGGCCGTCGATGCAGCGCCCGAATGCGGCGCAGACGCCGGTCCCGCACGCGTCGCCCCGGTAGTCCTCGTCGGTCTCGCCGTCGCAGTCGTCGTCGTAGATGTCGCAGGTGATGTCCTCGGTCGGGACGTCGTGGCCGACGTCGCAGATCTCCTCGTAGCCCGTCCCGGTGAGGCGGCAGTCGGTGAAGCCGGCGCAGTCGGGGCCGCCCACGCCGATCGAGCAACCCAGGGAGACGTAGCCCTCGTTGATCACGCCGTCGCAGTTGTCGTCGAGGTTGTCGCAGTCGGTGTCCGACGTGCTCGTCGGGGTGCAGCGGGCCTCGCAGCCGTCGTCCGGCCAGCCGTTCTCGTCGATCCAGCCGGAGTCGCAGATGAAGCCGCAGACGCTGGAACGGCAGACCCCGCTGGCGGCGTGCCAGGCGGGCCCGCACACGTGGCCGCACTCGCCGCAGTTGTTCGGGTCGGACGTCAGGTCGAAACCCTCGTCGATCAGCTCGTCGCAGTCGTTGTCGACCGTGTCGCAGATCTCGTCCACGCACTGGCAGTCGGAGTCCATGCCGTCGATCGCGGCGTCGCAGTCGTTGTCCATCCCGTCCGTGCACAACGCCGCCGTGTCCTCACCGGTCGTGGTCTGGATGCACCGGTACTCGCAGCCGTCTGCCTCGTCGCCGTTGGCATCGAAGTAGTCGGTGCGGCACGGGCCGATGCGGCAGACGCCCGCGAGGCACTGGGGGTCGGCGTTCGAGAACCGGCAGAAGTTGAAGCAGCGGCCGCAGTTCCCCACGTCGGTCTCGAAGTTCCAGCTCTCGTCGGTCTCGCCGTCGCAGTCGTCGTCGAGGCTGTTGCACTCCTCCGTGCGCGGGATGCACGTGTGCCCCTCCTCGGCCCGGCCGTCGTCGACCGTCACGTCGGGATAGAACGTCCCGCCTCCGTCCCCGCAGCCGCAGACCGCCGCCGCGACGAGCAACGCCACCACACCTGCGACCGTCCAACCCTGTCGTCCCATGCGCGACCCCCTTTCGGCCCCGCCTTGTCGGGGGCTAGTGTGACACGCGGCGCTCCGGCAGGCAACGGGTTCCTTCGGGCCGCCCTTCCTGCGCCCGTTCGAGTTCGCACCCTCCACCCCTCGACGGACGTTGACGGGCTTGGTAGGATGCCGGTTGCCGGGCGGGCAACATGGTCCGGCGCGAGGAGCGAGCCATGAGGCGACGAATCGCGATGCTGGGGTGCGTGACGGCCGTCGTGCTCTGCAGTGCGGCTCAGGCGCGGGCCGATGTCACCGTGCTCGGGCTGCGCAGCCTGGAGGGGGACGAGGCGCTGGCCGAGCGGGTGACGGCCCTCCTGCGGCAGTTCATCGTCAGCCGGGGACTCGACACCGTCTCCGAACGCTCGCAGACGCTGGAGCAGATGCTGCTCCTGGCCGAGAACTGCGGGGAGGACGTCGACTCCGCCTGCATGCGCGAAATCGCCGAGATGCTCGGCGCCGACGAGGTCGTCTACGGTTTCATCGCGCGCATGCCGGGAGAGGACGGACGCTTCACCTACGCCATCGACGTCCGGCGCTACTCCACCGAGTCGCACCGGGACCTGGAGTCCGCCAGCGGCTCGCTGGAACCGAACCGCCAGGGCACCGCGAACCTCCAGATCCTCGCCAACACGATGCTCGACACCCTGTGGGATCGCCAGGCGGAAACGACCCTGATCGTCCAGAGCAACCAGCCCGACGCGGCCGTCTACCTCGACGGCGACCTCGTCGGCCACACCGGGGCCGAACCCCTGTGGCTGGGCGACGTCGCCGCGGGGGAGCACGAAGTGCTCGTCGAGAAGGAGGGGTTCGATCCGTGGGAGCGGCTCGTCGACGTGGCCGACGGACAGTACCGGCTGCTCGAGGCGCCGCTGACGAGCGAAGGGGGCACCGCGGTCGCGGTCGGCCCCGGCCCGGACGAGGGCGGCGGCACGGAGCCTCCTCCTCCCCTCCCGCCGCCCGGCGGAGAGGAGGAGGGCGAAGGCGGGATCTGGTCCGATTGGCATTTCTGGGCCGGCGTGGGCTCCGTCGCCGCGGGCATCGGCCTCGCCGGCGGCGGCCTCGGCCTGAGCCTGGGCATCTCGGACATGCAGGACGACCCGCAGTTCGTCAATTACCGCCGCGCCCATCCCACCAGCGCCGACGTCTGCCAGGACGCGAAGGACGACCTCGCGGCCGGCTACATCCGGGACATCTGCGACACCGCCGACACCTACCAGATCGTCCAGTTCGTGCTCTACGGCCTGGGCGCCGCCGCCGCGGGCGTCGGCATCTACTTCCTCGTCGTCACCGACTGGGACGGCGAAGCGGAGGAGGGCACCGGGGAGCCCGAGACCGCGCTGGCGCTGACGCCGCTCGCGATCTTCGGCGGCGGCGGTGTCGGGCTCTCCGGCACGTTCTAGCGTCGGCTCCGCGTCTTTCCGCAACCGATGCGCATCACCGGCGGAGCGGCTCGCGGTCGCAGGCTCGTCGCACCCCGCGGCCGCGACGTGCGCCCGACCTCCGACAAGGTGCGCGAGGCGATCTTCGATCGCTTCGGCCCCGCGGGCGTCTCCGGCACCGCGCTCGACCTCTTCGCCGGCACCGGCGCCCTCGGCCTGGAGGCCCTCTCGCGCGGGGCCTCGGCCGCCGTGCTCGTCGACCGCGACCCCGCGGCCCTCGCCGCCTGCCGCGCGAACGCCGCCGCCCTCGGCGAGTCCGCGCGGGCGAGGATCGTGCGCGCCGACGCCTTCGTCTTCCTCGGCGGGCCCGGTCGGGGGCTCGAGGCCGATCTGGTGCTGCTCGATCCGCCGTACGTCTTCGAACGGTGGGAGGAGTTGCTGGAACGGCTGTGCATTTGCCAAGCCGTTCGAGCGGGGGGTATGGTCGTGATCGAGCGGGCCGCGCGGCGCGGCCCGGTGACGGCGGCCGGCTACCGCGCCCTGCGCTCGGCGCGCTACGGCGACACGGCGGTCGACGTCCTGGCAAGGGAGCAGGCGTGCAAGGAATAGCGATCTATCCCGGTTCGTTCGACCCCATCACGAACGGCCACGTGGGGTTGATCCGGCGGGGTCTGGAGATCTTCGACCGGCTGATCGTGGCGCTCGCGAGCAACCGGCTGAAGGACGCGCTGTTCAGCGTCGCGGAGCGGGAGGAGATGATCCGCGAGGCGGTCAACGGCGACCCGCGGGTCGAGGTGACGTCGTTCACCGGCCTGCTGGTCGACTACGCGCGCTCGCGCAACGTGCGCGTCGTGATCCGCGGGCTGCGCGCGGTCGCGGACTTCGAGTACGAGCTGCAGATGGCGAACATGAACCGCAAGCTGTGGCCGTCGATCGAGACGTTCTTCATGATGACGGCGGAGGACTACTTCTTCGTGTCGTCCCGCAACGTCAAGGAGGTCGCCTCGTTCGGCGGCGCGGTCGACGCGCTGGTGCCGGCCGGGGTGGCGCGGCGCCTGCGCGCGAAACTGACGCAGCCGCCCGAGCGCTAGGCGGACCGGGGAGCGGATGAGCCGGCGAACGATCGCCATCGTCGTCGCGGGCGCGGTCGTCGTCGTCGCCGCCGCCGTCCTCGCCGTCCGCTCCCTGGGCACCACCTCGCGCTACCAGGCTCCCGCGCCTGCCACCGACGCCGCCCCGGCACCCGAGGTCGCGGCGCAAGCGCCGGCCGACGCGGCACCCCCGCCGCCGGCGGCGCGGGTCGAAACGGTCGAGGGCGCGGTCACCGTGCGTCGTGCCGGCTCGGAGTCCGCGGTGCGGCCCGGCGCCACGCTCGAGGCCGACGACATCCTCACCACGGCCGCGGACGGTCGCGCCGTGGTGAGAGTCGACGAAGAGACCAGCGTGGTGCTCGAGGCGGGCACCGCGGTCACCTGGGGCGCCATCACCGACAGCCTCTCCTCCGTGCAGCTCGACCGCGGCTTCCTCTCGGCCAGCACCGGCGACCAGGGCGGCCGCGTGTTCCGGGTCCAGGCGCTCGATCGCACGGCGAACGTCGAGGCCAGCGCCGGAGCGTTCGACGTGGCGGGGGACGGCGAGCAGGTCGCGGTGGCTTCGTCGAGCGGGGAGGTGACGGTCGAGTCCGGCGGCGAGCGGGTACGCGTGGGCAGCGGGTCGTACACGACCGTGCGGCGGGGCGAGCGGCCGCGGACGCCGCAGCAGCTTCCCGGAAGCGTGGTGGCGGAGATGTTCTGGCCGGGGGACGCGACGGGGGAGGACGGCTCGCGGCTGGTCGCCGAGCGTTCGGTGGTGGTCCGCGGGCGCATCGGCGGCGGCTTGTCCGGGGTGTTGACGATCCGCAACGAGAGCACGGGACAAACGGTCCGCGTGGTCACCCGGCCCGACGGATCGTTCGACACGACGCTGGCGCTGGCCGAGGACCAGGACAACGAGCTGGTGGTCGGGGGCACGGCGATGGGCGGCCCGGCGATCGAGGAGCAGCGAGCGGTCGTCGCCCAGGACTCCACGCCGCCGCCCCTCACGGTGCGGATCCAGTAGGTCCACGTGAGGCACGAGCACAAGATCCTGCTCGCGCTGGTGCTGGTGGCGGCGCTCCCGACCGGATTGTCGGGCGTCGTCGCGATCGCCGTCACGCGCAGCGGCGTCGAGAGCCACTCCTCGGACCTGCTCGTCTCCCTGGCGCGCGAGGCGTCGGGCTTCCTGCAGCACGAGATCGATCGCTCGACCCAATCCGTCGCCTCCGTCCTCGACGTGGCGCGCGGGGGGATCGCGCGCTTCACCCTGGAGCAGCGCGAGGCGTTCCTCTCCGTGGTCTACCACCTGTTCGAGGGGCACGCCGACGCGGCCTTGATCGACCCGGCCGGGGAGGAGCCGGCGCAGCAGGTCTACCGCCGGGCGGAGGACAGGGCGCGCGGCCTGGAGCGCCACCCGGCGACGACGGCGGCGGACGCGGCCGCGTTCCTGGCACGCGTCCCGATGGACGACGCGCTGGCGAACGGTCGCGGGACGTCGGCGATCTACCGGGCGAGCGACGGGGATCCGCGGGTGGCCGTCGCGGTCGTTGCCCACTCGCCGGGAGAGAAGCGGTACGTGCTGGCCGCCGAGGTCTCGTTGCGCGGCGTGCGCGATCACCTCGCGCGGCTCCTGCCCCGGGAAGGCGGCGCCGTCGTGGCCTCGGCCGACGGCACGCCGCTCCTTTCGGTCGGCGCGGCAATTCCGCGAGGGGCGCTGCACGGAACGGCCCTGGCCGGCAAGTCGGGCCCGCTGGAAATGGGGGAAGAGCGACTGGGGGCGGCGGACTGGCTGGCGGGGCCGCGAGCCGCAGTGGTGGTCTTCCAGTCGGCGAAGGTGGCGTTCGAGCCGAGCGCGCGGATCTTCTGGCCTGCGCTGGGGTGGCTGGCGGCGGCCCTGGTCGTCGCCCTCGTCGTGGCCTTCGTCCTCTCGCGCGGCCTGGCCGCGCCCGTTCGCCTGATGGTCGCCGCGGCACGGCGCATCGGTGGCGGCGCGCTCGGCGAGCAGGTCGCGGTCAAGGAGCGCGGCGAGTTGGGCGTCCTGGCCGGAGCGTTCAACGAGATGTCCGCCGACCTGCGGCGCAAGCAGGAGGAGATCGAAGCCTGGAACCGCGAGCTGCAGTCGCGCGTCGACCGCAAGACCGGGGAGATCCGACAGCTCCAGAAAATCGCGGCCCGCGCCCAGCGCGTCGCCGGCCTGGCCGGGCTCGCCGCGGGCATGGCGCACGAGCTGAACAACCCCCTCCAGGTCGTGATCGGCATGTCGCAGCTCGCACGTCGCGAGGCCGCCGGGCCGATGGTCGCGAAGCTCGAGGCGGTCGAGCGGGAGGCGCGCCGGATCGCCGACGTCGTCGAGCGGCTGATGAAGCTGGGCGAGCGTCCGGCCGAGGAAGGCGCCGCCGTGGAATTCGATCTCGACTCGGTGATCGACGTCGCCGTCCAGGCGGGCGCGGCCGCGCGGGCCGGCCGGGGGGTCGAGGTCGAGCACCGGCGCGGCGAGCGTCCGGTCGTGGTGCTGGGAAACCCGGCCGACCTGCGGCGCGCGTTCGCGAACCTGATCGAGAACGCGGTCGAGGCCAGCGCCGGCGTCCAGGGCGCGCGCGTGGAGATCTCGAGCGAGCTGGTCGAGGAAGTCGTGCGGGTCACCGTCCGCGATCGCGGCCGCGGCATCGCACCGGAGCATCTGGAGCGGGTGTTCGACCCGTTCGTCACGACCAAGGAGACCTGGCAGGGCAAGGGCCTGGGCCTGTCGGACGCGCAGCGCATCGTCGCCGCGCACGGCGGCGAGATCTCGCTGGAGAGCGAGCCGGGCAAAGGGACGACGGTGCGGGTGACGTTGCCCCTCGCGCAGAAGGCGACGATGCTCGCGTAGGGGGAGTGCCGGAACAGTGGGTCGCATGGGTCGAGTCGTTGGTTCTTGGTTGTTGGTCCGGAGGTGCGTGGGAGGCGCGATGAACGCAAAGTCGATGATGTGGCTGGTGGCGGCGCTGTGGATCGCGGCGCCGGGCTCGGCGCGGGCGGTCGATCTGGAGCTGGAGCTGACGGCGGGGGGCACGGCGCCTCTGACCGAGGTGTTGCGGAAGGCGGAGGCGGGCGCCGGGCTCGGGCTCCAGTTCACCTGGGGCGCGACGTCATTCCTGGACATCGGCGCGCGCTACGGCCTCGGGATCTTCCCGCAACAGGCCGTGGACGCGCAGGGCGCCGAACAAGAGCCGATCCTGGATCACTCGGTGTCGGCGGTCGTGCGCCTGGCGCTCGTGGGCGGCGACGCCGGCTGGCTGGGCGATCCGGGCACGATGCCGGGCGAGCTGTGGCTGGACGTGGGGTTGGGCTATCACATGATCGGTCGCGAGAACTGCTTCGGCTTCGACGCCGCGCTGGGCTACCGCTTCGACGTCATCGACGGCCTGGCGCTCGGCCCGCTGTTCCGCGCCAACGCCGCCTTCGGCACGAGCCAGGGCACCGCGAGCTGGATGACCTTCGGCCTGACGATCGGGTACGACCTCGGGGTGCTGCTGGACGACGGGGCCGCTGGCGGCGTCGTGGCATCCACCGGCCCGTAGCGGTGCAGCGGCCGGGCGCCTAGGGTTGGTAGCGCAGCGGGTAGCGTTCCGGGTGTTCGATCGCCTCCAGTTCCAGGTCCACGTCCAGATCCGGCCAGCGCAGGTGATGATCGTACAGCAGCACGACGTTGTGCACTTGCCGCACCGTGGCCTGCAGGAACCAGGGGAACGTCTCGTGGGACAGGAAGAACTCCCGACCCTTGACCCACAGCCAGACGCCGTGGGTCGAGATCTGAACGACCTCAACCTCCGCGGAAGTGGCGGTTCCAGGCTGCGATGATGTCATCTCTTCGCTCCTCGACGATTCGCTGCATCTCGGTCAGGGTAGTTTCCGGGATGGACCTGCTGCGGTCGGCCGCTGCAACGACGGGCTCGAGCCAGAACTTCGCTTCGCCTTCCGCACAGCTCACGTGCACGTGCGGCCTGGCCTCTTCCCGGGAGAAGAAGAACCCCCGGTACCCCTGGTAGCGAAAAACGGTCGGGCTCATTCCGCGCCAGGCCTCCAAGCCATCGTCTAGCCTGTCGCACGGGTGTTGCGGTGTCAACCGCTGCCGCGATCCCGCGGAACCGGAGCGCCTGCTCCGCCGCGCCGTGCTGGTCGCTTCCGCGGACGACCTGCTCGAGTAGCAGGCCGCAGCGCTCTCCATCCGTTTCGCGATGCGGCGTGTTGCTCGCCGTGGGTGAGACTCACATCTGGTGGAACGTCGTGCCGTCCCACCGCAGGACGGCGATGTCGTTGCAGTACTCCCGCCCGGGTTCGGAGGGCGGCCGGGCGACGACCAGGAAGACCTCCGTCGGCGAATTCCCCCAGAGCGTGACGAGACGCAGGTCGGGTACGCAACGGCCCCCCGGCGGCCCGGGGTCCCAGACGTCCGGCCAGTATCCGAGCACCTCGACGTCCGTGCCGTCCCATCGCGCGAACTGCGTGCTGGTCACGAAGTACAGCACCCCGTCCGCGCCCCACATCCCGCGAATCGGCGTCTGGTCCACACACGTGTCGGGGACCTCCAACGTCGGCCACGCAACGTCGACCCATGCGGCGCCGTCGAAGCGCTTCAGCTCGCCCCGGGATCCGCCGACCCACACGTCGTCGCCGTCGAAGCCCCAAATGGCCGTGAACGTGGTGAGTGAGCCCGCGTCGTGGATGAGCCAGTCGCCCCCCTCGAGCGACAGGAGGAGTGCGTACGGGCCCGCGACGAACAGGTCGTCCGCGTCCGCCCAGAGCCGGGCCTGGTAGGCCTCCGAGAAGGGGAGAGGGACCGGCAGCGGCGACCAGTCCGTGCCGTCCCAGCGCACGATCCGCGCGTCGCCTCCGGCCTGCCAGCTCGTGTAGGCCAGATCGTCGCCGACCACCACGACGTCCGGTCCGATGCCGAACAGCTCCGGCCAGAGCACCTCCATCGCGTCCGGGGCGACCCCGTAGATGGTCTCGCCCGGCATCCACGCCAGCAGCCGGCCGTCGATGCTCCCGCCGATCTGCATCCCGCATTCGTCCCGGCACTCGGGGGACCAACCCCCGCGGTAGAACGGCGTCCAGCCGTCGCCGACGTTCTGCCACACGCCCAGCATCTCGGTCGCCGTCCCTTCCTCGACACTTCCCTCCAGCCACCCGAACAGCACGAACACGCCATCGGGTCGGCTCCACAGATCGAGCGGGGTTCCGCCGAAGGTCCCGGCGTCGCAGTTGGCTGCGGGCGGCGGCGTCCACGGCGTCTCGCTGTCGCGCCACCCGGTCTCACCGGCGTCGTCGATGGGCGGAATCCACGGGTCCGCTCCGCCGTCGATCACATCCGCGTCCGCGTCCGCGTCCCCATCTGTACCCCTATCCGGAGCCGCCTCCGTGTCTCCGTCGGGAGCGTCCACCGGCGGGGCATCCGGGGCGTCCGCGTCTGCCGCCTCACCCTCCGGCACCCCATCGGTGCCTTCCGCCGCCGGATCCCCGGTCCCATCGTTCGATGCCAGGATCGTGTCGCCGCCGCATCCGCCCGGGACGACCGGCAAGGCGAGCGCGACCACGACGGCAACCGTTCGGACCGTGCTCCATCTGTTCATCCCGCTCTCCTCCGGGGCGCGCGTCCGGCGGCGACGGCAACACCCTCATCCTACCTGTGCCGCGGACCCGCCGAAACGGATCACGGCTGTCTTGGGTGCTGACGGGCCGTGCGAAGGGGGGGTGTGCTACGGGGCAATCCCGCTCCGGCGGAGGATCTCCCGCGCCGCCTCGACGAACGTCCGCGCCTTGTCGACCTCCGGCCGGATCTGGTCGGGCCCGAGGGCGAACGCCGAGTCGTAGTCGCCGGCGGAACGAAGCGCCTCGAGCTGGGCCAGTCCCTTGGAGTGCTCCGGAGCGAGGTCGCCGCTCTGGACGAAATGGCGCGAGACGAGGTTTCGGACGGCGCGATGGGAGCCGGGGTCGAGGCCGATGCTGAACAGCAGCGCGCGCGCCGCGTGAAGCGCGGCGTAGTACGCGCGACTGGCCGCGTCGGGCGCAAGTCCCAGCTCGACGAGCGCGGTGGCTGCCGCCAGCGCGCTTTCGGCCAGCCGCAGCTCGTCCTGGACGTTCCGCCGCACGTTGTCGTCCGTCACAACTCCACCCCCTCGGCGAGGACGTCCGACGCCAGCCGGCGTTCGCGCCGGAGGAGTCCGTCGAAGCGGGCGCCGGACACGACGAACGGCGAAAGCGCTTCGCCGCCGCCGATCTCGGACTCCGCGGCGAGGTCCACGGCTTCCGCCCATTCGGCCGGAGTCAGTCCCTCGATCACCACGGCGACGTCGATGTCCGAATCCGGACCGGCGGTGCCCCTGGCCCAGGAGCCGAACAGGCGCACGAATCGGAGGCGTTCGGCGAATCTCCGACGCAGGCGTGCCGCATAGCCCTCCAACGCGTCGTGGTGGCTGCCGGGAAGCCTCACGTTCATCGCGCCCAGTCTAGTCGTCCCTGCGGAGTGGATCCAGCCCGCAGCGTCCGCCCCGCCGTCGCGGCCGTCCCGCCTGCCGGGCCGGCATGGCGGCCGCCACCTTCCGCCGGCGGCCCGCCGGCGGACGAGCGGCGATCCGGCGTGATTCCGCGAGTCCGGGGTGGCACGGGGCATGCTCTTCCTCCTCCGTGCCATGCCGTCTCCCCTGCACGAACAACTGGCGGAGCTGTTACGGGCCAAGCCCGCCTTGGCCGCAGAGCTGCTCTGCCGCGCCGCGGACCTCAAGATCGAGCCCGGCTCGATAGCCGCGGCGCACACGGGCTCCCAGAGCTTCGCCCAGCTTCGGCCGCCCGAGTACCGCGCCGACCTGGTCGTGGAACTCGGCGCGCCGTGCACCGAGCTGGCCATCGTGGTCGAGGTCCAGCTCGCCGCGGACGCCGAGAAACACGGCTCCTGGCCCCAGTATGTGGCGGCGCTGTGGGGCAGGCTGCGCTGTCCGGTCTGGCTCCTGGTGGTGGCGGTTGACGCCGGAGTTGCGGACTGGTGCGCGCAGGCGATCGAGATGGGCGGCATGCGGCTGCGGCCGGTCGTCGTCGGGCCGAAGGACATCCCGTCGGTCACGGACCCGCAGGTCGCGCGCGCCGCCCCGGAGCTGGCCGTGCTGAGCGCCCTGGCGCACGCGACGGGACCCGAGGGACCCGTGATTTGCAGGGTCGCGGCGGAGGCGGTCCTGTCGCAGCGGCTGCCCGAGCGCTATACTTGCATCGACCCGATGCTCAGCCGGCTGCCCCAGGCAGCTCGGCGGGCTCTGGAGGACTGGATGAGCGCGACCCACGAGTATCAGAGCGAGCTGTTCCGGAGGCTGGTGGACCAAGGCCGGGCGGAGGGCAAGGCCGAGGGCGAGGCCAAGGGCAAGGCCGAAGGCAAGGCGGAGGGCAAGGCCGAGGGCAAGGCCGAGGCGATCCTCGCCGTGCTGGCGGCTCGCGGCGTCGCCGTGCCTGCCCCCCTGGCCGACACGCTCCGCGCCTGCCGCGATCCCGCAGAGTTGGATCGCCTCCTTCGCCGCGCCGTGCTGGTCCGTTCCGCGGACGAGCTGCTCAAGTAACGCGCCGCGGCCTGTTCCGCCGCCGTCTCGTCGCCCGATTTGCCCGCAGGGGGCCGAACTTGCTCTTCCCTTTCTGCGTCTCTGCGCCTCTGCGCGAGGTTTGTCCGGTTTCCGGCTGGCCCGATCCTCGAAGCCGTGATCCGTTTCCCGCCCAGCCCGACACAGGTACCATGCGGAGGGTGGCGAACTTGGATCCGTGGCGCGGACTGGCGAGGAAGGCGGCGAGCGGCGACCGCGAGGCCATGCGGCGGCTGATCGATGCCGTCACGCCATCCGTCCTTCGCCTCGCCCGCGCCATCCTCGGCTCGGGCAGCCCCGATGCCGACGACGTCGTACAGGACGCCCTGCTCGCCCTCGTCCGCGCGCTGCCCGCGTTCCGCGGCGACTGCACCGTCCTGCACTACGCCTGCCGCATCGCCGTGCACAAGGCCGTCCTCACCCGCCACCGGCGCGCCCAACGCGAGGATCGTCTGGCCGGTCTGGAAGCGACCCGCGCCGATTCGGACGCCCTGCCCGATGAACCCGTGATGGCCACGTGCCGCCGAGCACTCGTGCGCGGGCTGCTGGACGACCTGCCGCACGAACAGGCCGAGGCGCTCGCGCTCCGCCTCGTGCTCGGCTGCTCGATCCAGGAAATCGCCGACGCCACGGGCGCGCCGGTGAATACCGTGCGCAGCCGGCTCCGGCTGGCCAAGGAAGCGCTGCGAGAGCGCATCGAGCAGGACCCGACGCTGCTCGAGATGCTGGAGGTGACGGGATGAGCCGCGTGGATCTCCATCCCGACGACCTGCTCGATCCGGACCGCCGGCGTTCGCTGACACCCGACGAACGCACGCGGCTCGAGCGGCACCTGGCGTTGTGCCCCGCGTGCGCCTTCGAGCTGGCGGCCTCCGCGGATTTCGCCCGCTGGCTCGATCACGGTGCGCCGGACGAGGAATCCGTCGCCGCCCGGATCGCCGACCGCGTGATGCTCGCCCTGGACGCCCTCCGCCCCGAGGCCGGCGGTCGGGTCGCGGCCGTCCCCTCCCGCCTTCGCGCTCCCCGACGGTTCGTCGTGGCCGCCGTGATTCTCGCGACCGCCGCGACGGCCGGCGCCGCCGCGTGGTACCTCGTGCTCGCTCCGCGCCTCGCCCCGCCTGCGCCTGCCGCCGCCGCGTGCCCGGCCGGGGATGCCGACACCCCCGCCCCGGACACGGGTCGCTCGGCCGCGCCTCGCCTGTCGCCGGCGCCGGCTGGCGCGCCTCCGGCGCGGCCGTCCCCCCCTCCTCCTGCCCCTCTCCCGCCGCCGCTTCCTGCGGCGATTGCGCCGTCGGGGTCCGACACGACGCCCCGGCCCGCACCCGACGTGACCTTGCCGCCGGCGCCCGTCGTTCGGAGCCGCGTCCCGGTGCCCGGCCGCCCGGCGGAGCCCCCGGCCCCGCAGGAAGTCCCCGACGGGCTCGGGCCGGAGCCCACCCCCGCGCAACTTCTCGCGCAGGCCAACGAGCTGCGGCGCACCGGCGCGTACGTGGACGCGGCCGGATTGTACCGCGAGCTGCAGCGCCGCTACCCGGGGACCCGGGAGGAACTCGTCTCGCGCGTCACCCTGGGCCGCGTGTTGCTCGAACGGCTCGACGACGCCGCGGGCGCTCTCGCGATATTCGACGGCTACCTCACCGCCGCGCCCGGGGGCACGCTCGCGGAGGAGGCATGGGTCGGCCGCGCACTCGCCCTCCAGCGTCTCGACCGGACGGACGAGGAACGTGCGGCGTGGACGACGGTGCTCTCGCTGTTCCCCGATTCGGCTCACGCGGAGCGGGCCCGCCGGCGCCTGGCCGAGATCCCGGACGCGTCCCCGTGAGACGGACGCCGTCGAAACCGGTCCTCCGGCGCGACGTCCGGTCGACCCTCGTCCCGCTCGCCTGCTTCCTTTCGGCCGCCGCCGCCGCCGGAAACGCCCGGGCGGCCACCGACCGCGTGGTCGACGTCGTGATCGCCGCGATGCCGGACGACGCCGCGGCGTTGGAAGATGCCCTCCGCGAGCCGCTCGAGCGCCAGGGCGTGCGCCTGCGGTGGATGCGGGTCGAATGGTTCGAGCTGTCCGCGGTCGTCGTGCCCGACGCGTCCGCGCCGCCCGCCGCGGCGCGGGCGTGGTTCGACCTCGTCGGCATCTCGCGCCGAGCCGTCGAACCGGACCGTCCGGCGGCCGTGGTCTACCTGGTCGACGGCCCGTGGGACCACGTGCTCGTGCGGACCGTCCCCCTCGACGCCGGCCTCGACGAGGTCGCGCGGCAGGAGCTGGCCGAAATCCTGGCCTCGGGGGTCGAGGGGATCATCGCCGGCGCGGCGCCCGGGCGGTCTCGCGAGGAAGTGCGCCTGGAGTTGGGCGTCGCGGCTCCCGTCGAGCCGCCCGTCGAGCCGCTCAGCCCGGACGCGCCCCCGGTCGAGCTTCCCTTGCCGCCGCCGGAGCCGCCGGAACCGGCGTTCGCGGACCGATTCGCGCTCGAGCTGGGCGCGGGCTACGAGCTGTCGGGAGTCTCGAGCGGCGCGGCGGTTGCCCACGGCTTCGAGCTGCGGCTCGGCCTGGCGCAGCGCGAGGGCGGCATGCGCTTCGGCGGCTCGGTTTCCGGGGCGTATCGGCTGCCGCTCGAGGCGGCCGGGGAGGCCGTCGGGGTCCGCCTGGACATCGGCTCCATCCGCGCGCGCGTCTTTCTCGACTTCCCCTTCGGATCGTGGTTCGTGCTGCGCGCGGGCGTCGGCGCCGGGCTCGACCTCGCGCGTGTCGAGCCGCGGCAGACGCAGGACTCGGATCTCCAGCTCGCGCCCGTCGGTTACGAAGCCGCCGGCGTCCTCCAGGCCGCCGTCGGCGGCGGGATCGCCCTGGGACAGGGGATCGGGCTGTGGCTGGGACTCGGGATCGATATCGACGTCGCGCATCGGAGGTACGTGGTCGACCGGGGCGGCCCGCGCGAAGTCGTGCTCGAGCCGTGGCCGGTGCGCCCGTTCGGCTCCGTCGCGGTGGCCTTCGACCTGCTGGCGAGGGGATCGGCGGACTGAGACAGCTCGGCGGGTCGGCTACTCGGGCACGGCACGCAGCTCGACGTGCAGCGACTCGACCGTAACGCCGACCTCGACGTCGCCGTACCACGGGAAGAACCCGGGGGCCGCGGCCTGCACGCGGTGCGTGCCCGGCTGGAGCATCACCGGAAGCTCGCCGAGCTGCTCGATCGTCCCGGCGATCTGCTCGTCGACCGTCACCAGGGCGTTGGGCGGCGTGCCCTCGCACCGCAGCCCGCCCGTCGGCGGCGCCGGCGGCTGGGGAGTCGTCGGGCAGGCAGGGAGGAGGAGGAGGGGGAGCAAGGCGAGGAGGGCGCGGAGGGTTCTTGGTCCTTGGTTCTTGGTCGTTGGTCGGCGAGTCATGGCTGGTCTCCTTGGCGCCCGAGTGCCGGCATGGTTGGGTCAAGTTCCGGTCTCCCCACCTCTCCCTGCCGGCCTCCCGTGTCCGGTACGGCCGGCACCACCTGCAGGGCTGTCCGTTCGAGGTACACGCCTCGCCTAGTCCACCCGGTAGTTGGGGGCTTCCTGCACGATGATCACGTCGTGGACGTGGCTCTCGCGCAGGCCCTGCGGGGTGAGGCGGATGAATTGCGCCTTCTCCTGCAGCTCGGGGATGGTCCGGGCGCCGACGTAGCCCATGCCGGAACGCAGCCCGCCGACGAGCTGGAACAGCATCGTGGCCAGGCTCCCGCGGGCCGGCACGCGCCCTTCGATCCCCTCCGGCACCAGCTTGCTGTCGGCGACCTCGGACTGGCCGTAGCGGTCGGCGGAGCCTTCCTTCATCGCGCCGAGCGAGCCCATTCCGCGGTACTCCTTGTACGCGCGGCCCTGGTACAGGACGACCTCGCCGGGCGCCTCGTCCGTCCCGGCGAACAGCGAGCCGATCATCACGGTCTCGGCGCCCGCGGCGAGCGCCTTGGTGACGTCGCCCGAGTACTTGATGCCGCCGTCGGCGATGAGCGGCACGTCGCGGCGCCGCGCCTCGGAGGCGCAGTCGAGCACGGCGGTGAGCTGCGGCACGCCGACGCCGGCGACGATGCGCGTGGTGCAGATCGAGCCCGGTCCGATGCCCACCTTGACGCCGTCCGCGCCCGCGTCGATCAACGCCTTGGTCGCCTCGGCGGTCGCCACGTTGCCCGCGACGATCTGCGCGTTCGGATGCTCGGCCTTCGTGTCGCGCACCGCCCGCAGTACGCCCTCGGAGTGGCCGTGCGCCGTATCGATGACCAGCAGATCGCAGCCCGCCCCGAGCAGCGCCTCGGCCCGCGCCCCGCGTTCGGGCCCGACGCCGACCGCCGCGCCTACGCGCAGGCGGCCGAGCTGGTCCTTGGCCGAGTTGGGGAACATCTCGGCCTTCATCAGATCCTTGACCGTGATCAGCCCGGCCAGGCGGCCCTTGCCGTCGACCACCAGCAGCTTCTCGATGCGGTGCAGGTGCAGCAGCGTGCGAGCGTCCTCCAGCCGGATCCCCTCCTGGCACGTCACCAGCTCCTTGGTCATGAGCTGGCTGACGGGCTGGTCCAGGTTCGTCTCGAAGCGCACATCGCGGTGCGTCAGGATGCCGACCGGGAAGCCGCCCTTGACCACCGGCAGTCCGGAGAACTCGTGCTGCCGCATGATCGCCAGCGCCTGCCGCAGCGGCATCTCGGGGTCGACCGTCACCGGGTCGACCACCATCCCGCTCTCGCTCTTCTTGACCCGCTTGACCTCGCGCACCTGGTCCTCGGGCGGCCCGTTCTTGTGGATGACCCCCAGGCCCCCCTCGCGGGCCATCGCGATCGCCGTCTTCGACTCCGTCACCGTGTCCATGGCGGCCGAGAGGATCGGCGTCTTGAGCGGGATCGCGCGCGTCAGCCGCGTGCGAACGTCCACCTGGGTGGGCAGGATCGAGCTGTAGCCCGGCAGCAGCAGCACGTCGTCGAACGTCAATGCCTGTCGCAGGTCCGTCATGGCGCCACCTCTTAGCGCAAAACGATCCCCGCCTCCAGCCCCCACCCCCCACCCGATTCCCGCTCTAACGAGCTTCGCTGCCAGCCGGAGACCCGGGGCCGGTGACGCCGGGCATTGCCGGACCTGCGCGGTGGAGCGGCGGCGGCCGCGGGGCAGGGCCCGTGACGCCG
>JACRCX010000043.1 GCA_016218815.1 Deltaproteobacteria bacterium | reverse complement strand
GCGGTGACACCCCCGGGGCCGTAGCGGCGCGGCGTAGCGGCGGCGCGCGCGCCGCCGGAAGCCCGCCGACTCCCCGGGCGTGCGCGGTGATCGAGGCGAGCGGGGACAGCATCACGCGACGTGGCGTGGTTGACGTGCGGGTGTTGCGTTCGGGGTGCGTCGCCCGTTGCTGGCGCGGGTGTGCAGACGGAACCGCGGGGGCAGGCGGCGGCGGCGACTCTGTCGAAATCGGGTTGGGCAGGTCATCCGACCTGGACGAACAGTGCGGAGCTCACGAGGTGCCCGCCCGAGAGCTCGGCAGCGCCACGCCGTAGCGGGCCAGGACGGTCTCGGGAGTCTTGCCGAGAATCGCCCGGTCGCGCACGACCAGCCCACCCAGTCCGGCGACCTCGTGGTTGCGGAAGACGCCGAAGTGCGCCCCGAGGAAGACGATCACCTTGTCGCGGTTGCTGGCCTTCAACTCGCGCCGATAGCGCGTGATGCCCGTCTCCTGTCCTCGGCGCTCCGCCTCGTCGGTTTCCGCCTGATGCAGGCGGAAACCGGCCACCAGCCCCATGCACAGGAAGACGAAGGTGGCATGCACGCGCACAGCCGCTTCGCTGCGTTGCGGATGATGTTCCAGGAACCAGTGCTCCTTCGCCTCGCGGTTGCAGCCGTTCTCGATCAGGCTGCGGTCGTCGTAGACGTCGAACGCGACGAACGGATCCGCGGCAGGATCCGTCGTGAGGATGACGACCTGCTTCTCGGCGTCCTTCGGGGCCCCGTCCCAGCGCAGCACCACGGTGGCGTGCAGCAGCTTGGGCTGGAACGTCTTGGAGTTGGCCTTCGACGACGACCCTTCGGGATTCCACCAGTCGCAGGGCAGCTCGGAGATCCCGACCACCGTCGTCGTCCGCGTTTCTCGCTTGGCCTTCGCGCCTGAGAGCATGAGCATTATGCGCAGCTGCGCATAATGCTCATGCGCTGATTTCCGGCGTCGCCCAGCCCCCTACTCCGCATAATTGCGGACTCCGCATAATGAGCAAGAATCGACGCTCTCGGTTCTGTGGCCAGGGGCATCGGCTTGTCCCCCGTCCGGGCGCCACGTAGCGCCGCGGGCCCGCCCGGCGGGCCGGCGGCGCGAGTGCGCCCGCGGGGATAGGGGGCGGCCCGGGCGGGCAGCGTTCGGCGGAGGCTGGAGGCGGCCCTGCGGCAGGTGCCGGAGGTGAGCGCGACCAAGAAGCCGAGCGGCGCCAAGGATGCCACGGTGCGCGTATCGACGACCGACCCTGAGGCACGGGTGATGAAGATGGGCGACGGCGGCTTCCGTCCGGCGGTGAACGTGCAGTTCGGAACCACCACGGACAAGGCGCGAGTCATCGTCGGGGTGGACGTGATCAACCGGGGAAGCGATGCGGGGCAGTCGACGCCGATGATCGATCAGGTGGAGCAGCGCACCGGGGTGCGGCCGGCCGAGGTGCTGATCGATGGCGGATACGCCCAGCACGAGGCGATCGACCAGGCGGCCGAGAGGCAGGTGCCCCCCTACGCCCCCGTGCCGAAGCCGCGCAAGGGCGAGACGCGCGATCCCCACGTGCCGCGCGACGGTGACAGCAAGGCGGTGGCTGCTTGGCGGCAGCGCATGGGCACCGACGAGGCCAAGGAGATCTACAAGCAGCGGGCCGCGACCGCGGAGACCGTCAACGCCGATGCGAAGGAGCACCGCGGGCTGGACAGCATGCCTGTGCGCGGCCTGGAGAAGGCGTTCGGCGTCGCGTGCCTCTTCGCCCTGACCTACGACATCCTGCGCCTCATCACGCTGGGAGGCTGACGGATGCGAGGCCGGAGGGCTCCGGCGGACATCCGAGCCCCCTCCACACGCTCAGCCTGGTAGGCCACCGACGCCCCGCGGCTTCTCCGCCGCGCCGTCCATCACCCACGACCGCTGGTCCAACGAACCGGGGTGAACCCGCGGGCGCACTCGCCCGGCTTCGCCGGGCTACGTGGCGCCCCTACCGGAACGAACCCGGGTCACCCGCGATTCTCTGAGACGAACGCTGAGAGGGAAGGGACGGGTCGGACGAAGGATGCAGGCTCGGGTTCCGATGCCCCTGCGCGGCGAGGCGCCGCGCAAGGGACCTGCCGCGCCGCGAGGTTCGCGTGTCGGCCTGTCCGGAAACCGTCCACTGTCGTACCCGGCGGCGGAGGAGTCCGTGGCGCGGCGCCTCGCCGCGACACGGCATCAACACCCCGGACCTCCATCAGGCGTCCCTCTTGCCCGCCTTTCCCTGTCTTCTCAGCGTTTGTCTCAGCGCCCTCAGCGTCTCAGTGGTGAGTCGGACCTCCGCGCCCTCTCCCCGCGGCCCCCCCCCATTTGCGTCCCTCCCGCCCCCGCGATAGCCTGCTCGGCATGCACCGCACGCTCGGCGCCCCCTTCCTCTCTCTCTGCGCCCTCCTCTCCCTCTGCGCCCTCCCCTCCTGCCGCAAGCCCGACACGGGGCGGCCGGACACGGGAGGGCCGCTGGTCGTCGTCCAGCCGCCCGACGCGGCCGAGCCCCCTCCTCCCCCTCCTCCTCCCGCCGAGGGAGCGTACTGCGTGGAGAACTGGCGCGTGGCGCTGCCTCCGGACGCCCGGCTGCTCGACGTCGCTCGGCTCGGCTCCCAGGCGGCGCTGCTGCTCGAGCAGGACGGGACGTTCATCGCGGTGGCCGTGGGGGGCGGGGGCCAGTCCACCGCCGCGATCCTCCAGGACTTCGTTCCGTCGTTCGCCGGCGAGCGCACGCCGTGGGGCATCCTCGTGCAGGGCGACGGGCGCGTGCTCGCGCTGTACGGTTGGGTCCGCACGCGCGAGAACGCGTCGCTCTTCGGCCGCGTGATCAAGCCCGACGGCGTCCTCAACCCGGCGGTCGACGCGGAAGCCGCGCGCAAACGCTACTTCGTCGCGCGCCCGAAGCCGGATTGGGAGCTGCCGGGAGATCCCATCGTCCCGGAGAGCCGGCTGTGGACCGCCGGGATCGAGGGCCGCTTCCTCGTGGTCGCCAACCTCTGGGTGCGCGACCGGCTCGACGCGGGCCGCGTCGTGCCGGTCAAGAAGCACGTCTTCTCCATCTTCGGCGGCACCGGCAAGCGGGCCGGCGGCTGGGACATGCGCTCGTACCGCGGCGGCTCCCCCGCCGTGCTCGGCGACCGGTTCGTCGTCGCGATCTCGTCCAACGACCGCAAGGTCGAGGTCATCGGCGCGGACGGGCGGCGGCAGAACTCGGGCCCGCTGTTCGAGGCCCTCAGCGCCGACCCGACCTGGCTGCCGCTGGCGGGCGGCTGCTTGCCCGGCGTCACGGCCGCCGCGGACGGCGGCGCGCCCGGCTGCTTCGGCCTCTTCGTCCAGGGCGACCTGCCGGCCGTCGGGATTCCCGAGCTGCGCGCGCTCTACGCAGACGGCTCGGCGCTCGACTGGAGCCTCCCGGCCGATCTGGCCGGGCAGTCCACGTTCGAGACCGTCGCGGACGGCTTGCTGTGGGCCCTCGCGCCCGACGGGACGGTGTGGGCGGCGGGAGCGGACGGGGCGGTCGCGCAGCGGACCAAGCTGCCGGAAGGGGCGCTCGTCCGTCGCTATTCGCGGCAGGAGATCCTGGTCGCCGTCGCCGGCGCCTCGGGCGTTCCCGGCCTCGTGGTCTCGTGCGTGCCCGGCGGTGCGCAGCCGGCCCCCGCCCGCGGCGTGGCGCTCGACGGCACCGTCGCCCAGGCCCGTCGCGACGCCTCCGGCCTTTGGAACGAGGCCGCGCTCGCGGCGCTCGACGACATCCAGGAGGCATTAGCCGGGGGTGCGACGCCGGGGCTCGAGGGGCCGGCGAGCGCCGACGCGCTGGACGACGCGCGGCAGATGGCCGACCGCGCCCGCGTGCTCGATCCCGAAATGCTCGTCGCCTCGCTCACGCTGGCGCGCACGGAGACTCTCGCGCTGGACCTGGAGGCGGCGCGGCGCGAGTTCGGCGGGATCGACGTCGCCGATCCGGGCCGTCGCGACCGGCTATACCGGCTGGCGTGCGCCGACGCGCGTTTCGCGGCGTTGCGCTGGCACCCGGAGATCGGCCCTGCGATCCGTTGTCCCGAGGCGCCGCCGGAGTGGTTCGTCCGGCTCACGCAGCCGGCGTCCGCCGAGGACGACGACGCGTGGGGCGCGGCGGTCATCCTCGATGCGGAGGGCGGCGTCATGCCGGGATTCGACCTCGTGCCCCCTCCTCCTCCGGTTCCTCCCGAGATCGACGCGGGTCCCGGCGGCTCGGTGCCGGCCATCGTCGTGGCCCCCAAGGACGCCTTGTTGTGACCAACGACCCGCTGACTGCCTGGAACCGAACCACGCCCTTCAGGGCGTGGCTGGGTCGGCTGCTGGGTGCTTCGTTGTTCGTGCTTGCAGTGCCACCCGCCGCAACGGCGCAGCCGTCGCCGGAGGGAGCGGCGACGATCTCGGCCGAGCCGTCGCCGGAGGTCTCCGCGGCGGCGGCGGCGATCGTCGCCGAAGCCGCGAACCCCGCCGAAGCGCCGGAAGGCGACGGCGGCGCGGCGGAGAGCGAGGGCGAAACGGCGGCCGGTGGGGGCGAGGCGTCCCCGGGAGAGGAAGGGACCTCGACCGAGGAGGCGCCGCCCGGCCTCGTGCTGTCCGAGCTGCTGGCGTTGGCGGCGAACCATCCGCTGGTGGAGGCGTCTCGAGCGGACCTCGACGCGGCCGAGGCGCGCTACCAGCAGGCCTTGTGGGCGCCGTACTCGAACTGGAACTTCACCACGATGTTCACGTTCGTGCCGCCGATGGGCAGCTTCGAGCAGGAACAGGCGCGAGCCGCCGCCGACGCCACCGACGTGCAGTGGGACACGAGCATCCTGGACTGGGGCCCGTGGATCCGCCTCGGGCTGTCCGGGCTGGTGCCGCTCTGGACGTGGGGCAAGATCACGGGGCTGTGGGACGCCGCGGAAGCGGGCGTGGAGGCGAGCCGCGAGGGGGTGGAGAACGCGAAGGACCAGATCGCGTTCCAGGTCCGGCGGGCGTACCTCACGCTGCTCGTGGCGCGGGACATCCTGTACCTCATCGACGACGGTCGCGGCTACATCGACGATGCGCGGGAGGAGATCCAGTCGCGCATCGACCGCGCGGAGGGCGGGGGAGGGACGCTGGATCTGTACAAGCTCGATGCGAAGTCGGCGGAGGTCGACGCGCGCGAGCTGCAGGCGCAGCATCTGGAGCGGGTGGCGCTGACGGGGCTGCGGCTCCTGGCGGGACTGGACGAATCGCAGGAGATCGCGGACGTGCCGATCGCGCCGTTCGCGGTGGAGCGGCGTCCGCTGGACGAGTACGTGACGCTGGCGGAGCGCGAGCGGACCGAGCTGGCGATGCTGGACGCGGCGATCGAGGCGCAGCGGGCGAAGGTGGGGATCGAGTACGCGCGGTTCTTCCCCGACCTGGCGGTCGCGTTGTCGGCCGGCTACTCCTACAGCAACGTGATCTACGACAACCACAACCCCTGGCTCAGCGATCCGTACAACGGCGGGGGGATCGGCGGGGCCGTCGTGCTCGACTACCCCCTCGACTTCGGGGTGGACGTGCAGCGCTACGACGAGGCGCAGGCGGTGCTGCGGCGGCTGGAGGAGCAGCGGGAAGTGCTGCGCCAGGTGACGGAGACCGAGGTGACGGACGCCTACGAGATGGTCGTGGAGGGCGAGGGGCGGACGGAGGCGTGGGATCGGGGGCGTCTGGCGGCGAAGCGGTGGTTCATCTCGGTGATGCAGGGGATGACGCTGGGGCTCAACGAGGCGAGCGATCTGACGGATGGGCTCGTGGCGTATTTCGAGGATGAGTTCAACTACTTGAACGCGGTGTACGACCTGGACGTGGCCTGGGCGCGGCTGGCCTTGGCGACCGGAGGGGGGTTCCTGGACGAGGCGGATCTGGCTGCGCAGTAGTCTTGACTTCCTACCCCGAACCGACCGATAAGGCCCGGAGATTGAACGGCCGGGCCTGCTGCGACGACCAAGGGAGCGACGGAGGGGCCGGTGGCTGTCGCAGCACAAGTGTTCTGGCCTGAGGCGATACTGGTGGGCTTGGAAACCGAGAACCTCGTCGGGCGCTGCCTGACGGGGGATGCGGATGCGTTCCGCGAGTTGTATCGGACCCACCGGCCGCACGTGGCGCGGCTGGTGCAGCGGATCCTCGGACCCGACTCGGAGGTGGAGGACGTCATCCAGGAGGCGTTCATCCAGATCCACCGCTCCCTGCCGTCGTTCCAGGGGTCGTCGCTGCTCTCGACGTGGATCCACCGCGTCGCCGTGAACGTGGCGTTGCAGCACATCCGCCGCCGCAAGCGGCAGCGTTCGGGTCCGGTGACGATGGTGGCGGAGCCGCCCGAACCGTCGTCGGGGGATCCCGCGCCGGAGGAGGACGTGCTCTGGCGCGACCGGATGCGCAAGCTCTACGCCGCGCTGGACACGCTGTCGCCCAAGAAGCGGGCGGTCTTCGTGTTGCACGAGATCGAGGGGATGAGCGCGGAGGACATCGCGAAGACGATGCACGCACCGCTCATTACGGTTCGCACGCGGTTGTTCTACGCGCGCAAGGCGCTGTACGCGTTGCTGGCGGCCGACCCGTCCTTCCACGAACTTGTCGGGGGAGGTGGCGGATGAATGCACATGCACCGGACCTGCGGCGGCTGTTCGCCTCCCTGGACGGAAGGCTCTCGCCGCGGGACCAGCTCGAGACAAGGGTCCATCTGGAGGCGTGCCCGGCGTGCCGGGCGCAGTTCGACGTCTTGCGCCGGACGCGGGGTGCGCTCCGGGAGTTGGGGGAGCGCATGCCGGTCGTCCCGCCGCAGAATCCGAATGCCGAGGCGAAGCTGATGCAGGAAGTGGCGCGCCAGGGTGCGCCCGGGACCCGGGTGCAGTGGTGGTGGCTGCCCGTCACGGCGGGGGCGACGCTGCTCCTGGCCTTGCTGGTGCTGCCGCGCCTCCGAGGCGCGGCGGGGGGCGGGGAGTCGGCGACGTCGGCGGCGACCGCGACGTCCGCGGCGGGGACGCCGGCCGCGGCGACGGGCGCCGGCGTTGCCACCGTGGTGGCGATCCGCGGGCAGGTCGAGGACGGGGTTTCGGCCGAGGCGTTGCACGCGGGGAAGGCCGGCGAGGAGCTGCCGGGCTCGGCCGTGGTCCGCACGGGCGGCGACGGCGAGGCGCGCCTGGCGCTGGTGTCGGGCGGCGAGATCGCCCTGGGACCCTCGACGACGCTCGTACTGCCGCCCGACGCGCAGGGAGTGATCCGCCTGGACGGCGGGACGATCGACGTCCAGGTGACGCCGCGCAAGGAAGGCGAGCGGCCGTTCGGGATCGAAACCGAGGTGGCGCGGATCGAGGCCATCGGGACGAAGTTCCGCGTCGTGCACCAGGAGGGGGCGACGTCGGTCGACGTGAGCGAGGGCAAGGTGCGGTTCGTCTCGCTGCCCAGCGACGAGGAGCAGCTCGTCGCGGCCGGCAAGGCCGTCCGGGTCGACGGCACCGGCCGCGTGGCGGAGATCCCCGCCGGCAGCACCCTGGTCGCGGCCGCGGAGCCGTCGGTCGGGCCGGCGGAGTCCGTCGAGCCGCCGGAGCCGGCGGAGCCGGCGGCCCAGCAGCCGGGAGAGCCGGGGGAGCCCGTGGACTCGGAGGCCGAGGTCCCGATCCAGGTGACCCGCGCACGGGGGACGATCGACGGCTCGCGCGTCCGGGCGCGGGTCTCGCGCCAGCGCGGGGCGTTCCAGGCGTGCTACGGCGACTACATGATGCGCGTGGCGCCGCAGCCGGTGCGGGTCAACGCGAAATTCATCGTCATGGACGACGGCTCGGTCGGCTCGATCGATGTCAACCTCACCGTCGACGACCAGACCCTGGCGCAGTGCGTGGAGCGCGTGTTCCGGGCGATCGAGTTCCCGCGCCCCCAGGGCGGTCCCGCCCGCGTGTTCTACCCCATCGATCTCTCGCCGTAGCCTAGATCGTCACGGCCATCCCCTGGGCGTCGAAGACGCCTTCGAACAGCGGTCCGGAGAGGTAGCGCTCGCCCGAGTCCGGGAGGACGACGACGATCGTCTTGCCTTCGAACTCGGGGGCGCGGGCGAGGCGGGCGGCAACGGCGACGGCGCCGCCGGACGAGATGCCGGAAAGGATGCCTTCCTGGCGCGCCAGCCGGCGGGCGTACTCGATCGCCTCGTCGTTGTTGGTCAGCTCGACGCGGTCGACCATCTTGAGATCGAGGTTGTCGGGGACGAAGCCGGCGCCGATGCCCTGGATCTTGTGGGGGCCCGGGACCAGCTCCTTGCCGGCGAGCTTCTGGCTGATGACGGGGCTGTGGATCGGCTCGACGGCGACGGAGATGATGGGCTTGCGCTTCTGCAGCTTGATGAAGCGCGAGACACCGGTCAGGGTGCCGCCGGTGCCGACGCCGGAGACGAAGACGTCGATCGCGCCGACCGTGTCGTCCCAGATCTCGGGCCCGGTGGTCGTCTCGTGGATCGCCGGGTTGGCGGGGTTCTTGAACTGCTGCGGCAGGAACCAGCGCGCCGGGTCGCTGGCGGCCAGCTCCTCCGCCTTGGCCACGGCGCCCTTCATCCCCTTGGCGCCCTCGGTCAGGATGAGCCTGGCGCCAAAGGCGGCCAGGACCTTGCGCCGCTCGAGGCTCATCGTCTCGGGCATGGTGAGGGTCAGGGGGTAGCCGCGGGCGGCGGCGACGAAGGCCAGGGCGATGCCGGTGTTGCCGCTCGTGGGCTCGACGATGGCCTTTCCCGCCCCGAGCAGGCCCCGCTTCTCGGCGTCCCAGATCATGGCCGAGCCGATGCGGCACTTGACGGAGTAGGCCGGGTTGCGGCCTTCGATCTTGGCCAGCACGGTCGCCTTGGCGCCGTCCAGGATGCGACCGAGGCGCACCAGCGGGGTGCGGCCGATGGAGAGCGAGTTGTCCTCGAAGAAGCTGCTCATCGTTCCTCCTCCCGTCCGGGGTCCCCTCCTGCGGGGGCTGGCGCGGACGGACGTCGTTCACTATAATGGCCGTCGTTCGCTCAGTCAAGCGTATCGTTCGTTATGTTGAACGGGGGCGACGGGAAGGGCGGCATGGACGAGATCAACGTGCAGGTGGCGCAGCGGCTGCGGCGGCTGCGGGGTTCGGGCGGGCTGAGCCTGCAGGACCTGGCGCGCCGGTCGGGGGTCAGCCGGGCGATGCTCTCGCAGATCGAGACGCTGAAGACCAACCCGACGATCGCGGTGCTGTGGAAGATCGCGGCCGGGCTGGGCGTGCCCTTCGCCGAGCTGCTGGGAGGCTCGGCGGCGCCGCCGGTGCGGTTGGAGCGGGCGGCGGACGCGCGCTACCTCTTCTCCGGCGATCGGCGGCTGCGCAGCCGGCCGCTCCTGACCGGGGTGCCGGGGCATTCGGTCGAGCTGTACGAGCTGCGGCTGGAGGCGGGCGGCGTCGAGGAAGCGGCGGGGCATCCGGCCGGCAGCTTCGAGCAAGTCGTCGTCACCTCGGGCCGGCTGCGCCTGGGCTGCGGTGCCGAGTCCTGGGCGCTGGGTCCCGGCGACGCGCTGCTCTTCCCCGCCGACCGCCCCCACCGCTACGAGACCGTCGGCCGCCGCCCCTTCCTCGGGCTGTCGCTCATTCTGTATGGCGGGTAGGCGGTGGATGGTTGTTGGTCGTTGGTGGGTCGTCCGGGTCGAGTCGTTGGTCCGGAGGTGCAGGGAGCCGGTACGGGGGACCGGGAGGCAACGCGCTGCCCACGCTCCCACATCGATGTCGGGCCGGCACGTGTGATCGATCCGCGTGACCCACGCTCCCCCCGGGGCTGAAGCCCCGGGCTGCACCACGAAGCCCGCTTCGCGGGCTCACGGAGGCTTCCGGAGCCCGGAGGGCTTGGTGGTGCAGCCGGCGCCTTCAGGCGCCGGGCCCCGCCCGCCTTGCCCCCCGGCCGATTCCGGCCCACAATTCAGGTCGTGCAGCGTCGGTCATCGGAGGCGAGGAGACGATGAAGCGACTGCCTGCCTGCCGGATGCACATTTCGTCGGCAGGGAGCGGGTCGTCGGATGATCGGTGGATGACGTCCGAGGAGATTCCCTGCGCCGTCCGCTCCGGGACGGCGAGGAAGGGCACGGCGGCACCCCCCGCGACCCGGCCGCTTCCGCGGGCGCACTCCGCGGCCGGCGGCTCGGGGAGGCCGGTCGACCGTCTGCACGGCTTGGCCGCCGTGCTGGCGCTGGTTAGCCTGGTCGGCTGCAGCGGTGGAATCACCTTGGCCGGCGAGGGAGCGGACGCCCGAGCGGACATCGCGGACGTTTCCGGCGACTTCGAGCACGATGAGGCCCGGCCCGCATGCGGAAACGGGCTGACGGAGCCGGGTGAGGAGTGCGACGGCGAGGCGCCGCGCGCGTGCCCCACGAACTGCGGAACGATCGGCGGGCAGTCCTGCGTTGCATGCTTGTGGGGCCCCTGCGATCCGCCCGACGAGGAATGCAACGGCCGGGACGACGACTGCGACGACGGGACCGACGAGGACTTCGAGTGCCCGGCCGGCACCGCGGCACCCTGTTTCGCCGCCGACTGCGGTTGGCACTCCTGTTCCTCCGCCTGTGCCTGGGGACCATGTACCGCGAGATCCCCCGAGCGATGCAACGACGCGGACGACGACTGCGACGGGCGCACCGACGAGTCCCAGTGGTGCTGGGTCAATCCCAAGCCGACGGGCATCGGGTTCGAAGACGCCTGGGCCGCGGCCGAGAACGACGTCTGGGCCGTCGGTTGGAACGGCGGCATCGCCCGCTGGGACGGTTGGTCTTGGTCTCCCATGTGCTCGGGCACGCAGGCGGACCTCGAGGCGGTCTGGGGCGCCTCGCCGGACGACGTCTGGATCGGGACGTGGCCCGGGCACTTCCTTCGCTGGAACGGGACGGAGTTCGCCGCCTACGAGTTGGGGGCCAGGGTCCTGGTGACGGGCATCTGGGGCGCGGGGCCGGCGGACATCTGGGCGGTGTGGGGTGGGGACGGCAGCGGGGAGGATCGCGGCGGCGTCTGGCACTGGGACGGCTCCGTCTGGGCATCCGTCCTCGGGCCGGTCGACCAATCGTTGCTAGCCGTCTGGGGCCGCTCGGCTGCGGACGTCTGGGCCGTCGGCACATCGACGACGGCCTACCACTGGGACGGCGGCGCATGGACGCTCTCGACGACCGATGCGGAGGAGCACTCCCTGCTCACGGCGGTCTGGGGAGCGGCGCCCGGCGACGTGTGGGCGGTCGGCCGGCACTGGAACAGCTCGGGCATCGACGAAGGCCGGCTGCTTCACTGGGACGGAACGGCCTGGTCGCGGAGCCGGGGCGAGTGGTGGGGGCTCAGCGACGTCGTGGGATACGCGTCCAACGACGTCTGGGCTGTCGGCGACTCCGCGAGGATCTGGCACTGGGACGGTTCGGTATGGCTCCAGCACGAAGGCGGCGTGCAACGCTCACGGAACACGCTGACGACCTACGGCGTCAAACGACGGTTGCCGAGCGGCTTCCTGCACGACGATCGAGGAGTGGCGACGCGCGGCACGTCTGCCGGCAGGTGATCCAGTCAGCGGCGTGAGGCGTCAATCCAGCAGTAGGGCGCGACTGGCCGCAGCG
>JACRCX010000045.1 GCA_016218815.1 Deltaproteobacteria bacterium | reverse complement strand
TTCGTCTCCACCGCCGCCTCCAGGATCGCCTGGATCTGCTCCATGTTGTTCACGTTGAGCGCGGCGACACCGTACCCGCCTTCCTTGGCGGCATCGAGCAACGGACGCATCGGCACCAGCGGCATGTCCTCCTCCTTCTTCTTCCAGCGGGCGCCCTCCCCGCCCCGGATGGCCGGGCGCGAATGTAGCGCATCGATCGGCCCCGCGCGAGTGCTAAGCTCCGAAGAAGATGAAACCGCCGTTGCGACGACTTGGCTCCGGACCGGAAGGGACCGGACAAAGAGAACCACAGATGGACACAGATGGACACAGATGGCTCCGCTCCTCTCCCGTATCTGTGTTCATCTGTGTCCATCTGTGGTTGCCTTTCCTCGGCGCCCTCCTCCCGGCAATCGCCGCCGCGCAAGACGAGGGACTCCAACCACCCACGACCACGACCACGACCACGACCACGACCACGGAGGGGGAGGCATCCATCCGGGGACAGGTCTTCGAGCGCGGCACCCGCGACCCGCTGCCGGACGCGAGGATCGACGCCGGCGAGCTGGTCGCCTACGTCGACGACGAAGGGCGTTTCGAAATCGATCTGCCGATCGGGAAGCACGACATCCACGCGGTGCTGGAGGGCTTCCGCACGGAGGTCGTGACGGTCGATGTCGAGGCCGGCGCGGAGTACGAGGTGGTCTTCCGCCTCGAACGCGACACGGGCCGCAATCCGTACGAGACCGTCATCCACGGGCGGCGCGACGAGCAGGAGGTGACGCGGGTCAGCCTGCAGGACGAGGAGCTGCGCAGCCTCCCGGGTACGATGGGCGACCCGTTCCGCGCGATCGATTCGCTGCCGGGCGTGGTGCCCGTCCTGACCGGCGTGCCCTACTACTTCATCCGCGGCGCCCCGCCCGCCGGCACCGGCTTCTACCTGGACGGCGTGCGGGTGCCCCAGCTCTTCCACCTGGCGCTCGGCCCGGCCGTCATCCATCCATCGCTCGTCGATCGCATCGACTTCTTCCCCGGCGGCGCCCCGGCGCAGTTCGGCCGCTACGTGGGCGGCATCGTCAGCGCCGACACGCGCCTCCCGCGGACCGACCACTGGCGCTCGGAATGGGACCTGCGGCTGACCGATGTCGGCGCCATGATCGAGGTCCCGCTGACCGACGACCTTGCGGTGGCCGTCTCGGGCCGCTACAGCTACTCGGCCTGGCTGATCCAGCTCTTCGAGCCCGACGCGTACCTGCAGTACTGGGACTACCAGGCGCGGGTCGAGTGGGAGCCGGCGCCACACCATCGTCTGACGCTGTTCGGCTTCGGGTCGTTCGACGAGGCCGGCGAGCTGAACGACGACGGCTCGGTCGACGGGCCGCGGATCCAGTTCCACCGCGTCGACTTGCGCTACCAGTACCGCCTGGGCGGCGAGCTGCGCGCCGAACTCGGCGGATGGTTCGGGTACGACGCGACGCGGATGGACCAGGAGACCGATGTCGGCATGTGGGCCGGCGGGCCGCGAGCGTCCATCGTCTGGTCGCCCGAGCCGTGGCTCGACCTGACCTTCGGCAGCGACCTGGAGGCGAGGCATTTCCCGGACACCGGGACGTCGGACGAGTACGAGGAATCGGTCCTGCTGCGCGAACGCGACGCGCTGCTCGTCGGCGCCTGGGCCAAGGCGACGCTGCACCCGACGGAAGACACCGACCTCGAGATCGGTGCGCGGTTCGACGTGCACCGGGTCGATCCGCTGGACGAGGCATCCGGCGTCCGCACCGACGTCTGGGGAGATCTTCGCTTCTCGGTGCGCCACCGGCTGACCGAGTGGCTGTGGCTCAAGGGCTCGGCCGGCACGTACCACCAGCCGCAATCGTTCGTCATCGACCTGCCGGGGATGGGCTCGTTCACGGTCGACCGCGGGCCGCAGTCGGCCTTCCAGCTCTCCCAGGGCGTCGAGGTCGCCCTTCCCTGGTCGCTGGACCTCGACGTGCAGGTCTACTACGGCGACTTCCACGACCTTAGCGAGCCGCAGTGGGAGGACGGTCCGTTCGGCGACCCGGTGGTGGACGACCCCTCGATCCGCGACGACCCGACGCAGGGCTGGTTTCCCCCGCTGCGCGGACGCTCCTACGGGCTGGAGATCCTCCTGCGCCGCAAGCTGGGCGAGGACGTCTTCGGGTGGATCGCGTACACGCTCGGGCGTTCGGAGCGCGACTATCGCAGCGGCACGACGGCCGCGGACTTCGACCAGACGCACGTGCTGAACCTCGTGGTCTCGTGGAACGTCGGCGCGGGGTGGCGCCTGGGCGCGCGGTTCCATCTGCGCTCGGGACGACCGTACACCCCGTGGACGTGCGAGACGATCGCCGACCCGGACGGCGAACATGACGCTTGCTGGCCGCCGCCCGACGCGCGGAACGACGAGCGCCTTCCGCCCTTCTACCGCCTGGACCTCCGGGTGGACAAGAAGTGGACCTTCGACACCTGGTGGTTCGCGCTGTACTTCGAGTTCATCAACATCACGTTCACCGCGGAACCGTTCCAGTACAACTGCACGTCGGACGACGGACATGCGAACTGTGGCGTGGAGGAAATCCCGTACATCGTGATCCCGACCCTCGGCTTCAAGGGCGTGTACTGACGAACGACGGGAAGTGCCAGGGTTCCGCCGACCGCTCGACCGCTCGGCCGCTCGACCGCTCGACCGCTCGGCCGCGCGGCCGCTCGCCTAGAAGATCGGCGTCGTGCAGCTCCAGTCGAAGGACACCGCGTGGACGGTGGGGCTGAGGCCGTCGCGGTCGGTGTAGAGGCGGATCTCGAGCTCGATGTAGTGGCCCTCGCTCAGGCCGCTCGGCGGCGCGCCGGCCGGGATGTCCGCCGGCGATTCGTCGCCCGGCTCCTCGGCCAGGAGCACCCAGCCGGCCCGCGCCAGCTCCTCGCGCGTGTCGCCGGTCCGCCCGCGGAACACCACGCGCGTGCCCTCCGGAACGAAGGCGTCCCAGGAGATCTCGTTCCAGCGCACGGAGTACATCGGGCAAGCCTCGAAGACCTGCCGGTACCAGCCCTCGCGCGCGGTGAAGCGGCGCAGGTGGTAGCCCAGCATGTCGGAGTAGGTGTACGGGTTGCGCCCGACCTGGACCATCTGCATCCGCTCGGGATGGCCCGCGAGGTCGACGATCGGCCGGCCGGTCGTGCGGTCGACCCGATACTTCGTGACCCACCCGTCGAAGTCGCCGCCGTCCCCGCCCATGCAGACGGCCCAGACGTTGCCGTCGAAGTCGACCGCGGCGCCGGAGCAGACGGCGGTCGCGCGCGCGGCGGGATCGTTGGTCGTCGGCAACACCTCGAGCAGCGAGGAAGCAGCCGGGAACGTCGCCGCATCGATCAGCCACACCTCGGCACGGTCGGTGGCCACCGCCCAGGCGTAGCCGTCCTCGTCGACCGCGATGCCCCGCATGTCGTCGAAGAAGCCGGCCGAAGGCTCCGCGAGGGCCTGCCAGCCGGCCGCGGCCGAGTAGCGCAGCACCGAGGACGGCGTGGACGGCATGGTCGTCGCCCAGACGCCGCCATCGGCGTCCATGGCGAAGCCGTACGGGTTGCCGGGAATCTCGGGCAGCGCCGTCACGCTGCCGTCGCGAGGGTCGAGCGTGCTGATCGACTGCGAGTGGTCGCCGTCCATGTCGCGGCAGCAGACCCAGACGGTCATGATGTCCTCGATGCCCATCAGGAAGCCGTACGGGGCGCAGGGGGACGTGCCGACGACGGCCAGCAAGTCGCCGGTGTTGCCGTCGACCTTGTAGGCGCGCAGGTCGTCGTAGCACCCGACCCAGGCGTGGCCGTTGAGCACGAAGTCGGGACCGCTCTCCGGCGTCGCGGTCACCGCCCGCGCGCCGCGACAGCCGAGCGGCGTGACGAGGTCCGTGGCCCGCGCGCTGGACGGCTGGAAGTCGCGGGTCCACAGGACGCACTCGTCCGTCGACTGGCCGGCGGGGACGCCGCCCGAGCCGTCGCCGCGGGGCAGCGGAGTGGAGCCGCGCGAGGTCTCGATCGTGCCGTTCTCGTTGCGGTCGAGGCAGCGCTCCTCGAGCGCGGCGATCTTGCTCACGCTGGAGATGTCGTCGGCGCCGGCGGGGTAGTTGTGCGCGCGGTTGGCGACGAAGACGTCGCCGGCCAGGTCGACGCTCGTGCGCGACGGGTCCGCGCTGTCGTCGTCCAGGCCGGTGAAGAACCGGCCGACCTCGACGGGCGGGTCGGCGAAGGTATCGATCTTCGAAACCGTGCCTTCGCCGGAATTGGCGACCCAGAGGTACTGCATGCGGATGAGGCCGGAGTCGAGGATCAGGTCGCCGCGGTCGTCCAGGCCGACGCCGTCGGAGTTGTCGCGCTCGGGCGCGAACGGGTTGTCCGTGCCGGGCCCCATGCGCACCCCCGGCTCGAACGTCTCGTAGCCCTCGGGCACCTCGAACCGTCCCTCGCTGGCCCCGCCGTCGTCCCAGACGCAGAACCCGTCGAAGCAGATCTGGCCGGGATCGCACTCGAAGCCACCCGAGCAGGGACCGCCGAGCGTCGGGCCCTTGCCGGAGCCGCAGTCGCAGCCGCGTGCGGCGAGCAGCACGGCGAGCACACACGCGGCGAGCAGCGCGGCGGATCGTGCGTTTGCGAACATCGGATTCCTCCCTCCGGGACGGGCCACGACAGGAGTATACGCGGAGTCCCCGACGCCGCACCACCGTGCCGCCGGCGCTTGAAGCCCCCGGCCGGTGGACCGGTCGTCCGGCGTCGACTATGCTGCCGCGCAAGTGAGGATCGGGCCGCGACCCGCGACGGTGGGGGCGGGACTGCGGCGAAGGAGGCGGAGACCATGGCATCGACCACTCGCATCCGTTGCACCGGAAGGAGCACCACCGCGGCTCTCGCGACTGCCCTCGTCGCGCTCGCGCTGCCGTCCGCGGCGACCGCGCAAGCGACCCTCGACGGGACCTACATCGACTACGTCGGCGTCAAGGCCAACGGAGCGTTCAACCTGATCACCGCCGGGGCGGGCCAGAGCATGCGCTACGCGGAGAGCGGCGCGGCGCCGTATACCTGCGACCTGTACAATCCGGGCGCCGCCGTCGACGAGATGACCGTCGAGGCGACCGTGGGCGCCGCGACCCAGCGGTTCACCAACGAGGGGACCGCGACGACGACCCAGATCCCCACGACGGCGGGGCCGACCGCCGCGGGCTCGACGATCGTCTGGCAGGGTCGGGTGACCGGAGCGACGTTCAACTTCACGGTGGACCAGACGTACCGCCTGAACGACGCGGCCCGCTACCTCCAACTCGACGTGACGATCACCAACAACGGCGCGACCGCGATGAGCAACGTCTACTACCTGCGAAGCGGCGACCCCGACACGGGCGCGTGCGCCGCGACGCCCGTCTACCAGACGATCAACGACGTCGTGCGCCAGCCGCCGGCGATCGCGCAGGCGCTGGTCGTGGCCGGCACCACGGCGACGATTTCGCCGAGCGTCGTCGTGGGTCTGGGTGCGTTCGACGCCCGCGCCCGCGCGCACGTGGGCACGGCCAGCCTGTTCAGCAACACCAATCCCTCGGCCACCTGGGCCGCGCCGCGGGATTCCGCAGGCGCGCAGGAGGATTCCGCGATCGCGCTCGTCTTCCGCGAAAACTCCCTTGCCGCGGGCGCCTCGGTCACCTTCCGCATGCTGTGGGTCTGGGGACCCGACAACGCGACCGTGATCTCCCGCATGGGCCTCCTGGCCTGCACGCTCGGCGGCGAGGGCGCGGGCTGCACCGACGCGGGCGGCGCGACCGGCACCTGCCACGGCGGAAGCTGCTGCACCTCCTGCTGGGACGGCGCCGCCTGCGCCGCGGGAACGAGCACCAGCGCCTGCGGCACCGCCGGCGCGGCCTGCGCCACGTGCAACGACGGCAACGTCTGCACCACCGACGCCTGCACCACCGGCGCCTGCGCCCACACCCCCCTGCCCGGCGGAACGTGCGACGACGGCTGGTACTGCACCACCGGCGACGCCTGCGACGCGGCCGGGCTCTGCACCGGCACCGCGCGCCCCTGCGACGACGGCCTCGCCTGCACCACCGACGCGTGCGACGAGCCCACGGACACCTGCCTGGGCACCCCCAACGCCGGCTCCTGCGCCATCGCCGGCGCCTGCTTCGCCGCGGGGACGCCCAATCCGTCCAACGCCTGCCAGGTGTGCAACCCCGTCGTCTCGAGCGTGACGTGGAGTCCCGCCGCCCCCGGCACGACCTGCGACGACGGGCTCTACTGCACGGTCACCGACGTCTGCAACGCGGCCGGCGCCTGCGCCGGCGCGGCCCGCGACTGCACCGACGCCCTGGCCTGCACGACCGAATCGTGCGACGAGGCGACCGACTCGTGCGCCTACACCGCCGTCGCCGGCACCTGCTACGTCGCCGGGACGTGCTACGGCCTCGGCGCGGCCAACCCGGCGAACGTCTGCGAGGTCTGCGATCCGGCCGTCTCCGGCAGCGCCTGGAGCCCGGCCCCCGCCGGACGCGCCTGCGACGACGGCCTGTTCTGCACCACGACCGACGCCTGTCTCGCCGGTGCCTGCACCGGGTCGGGCTCCAGCTGCATCGACGGCCTCGGCTGCACCGCCGACGCCTGCGACGAGGCCACCGACACGTGTTCCTACGTCGTCGCCAGCGGGTGCCTGATCGGCGGCGACTGCGTCGCCACCGGCGCAACCGATCCCGCCGACGTCTGCGGCGTCTGCGATCCGGTGACGTCCCGGACCGACTGGTCGCCGGCAGCGGTCGGTACGCTGTGCGGCGATCCGTCCTGCGCCGCCGGGGTGCTGACTCCGGCCTCGACCTGCAACGCAACCGGGGACTGCGCCGCCGGCACCCCGGCGCCGTGCGAGAGCGGCGTGTGCCGCGACGCCACCGCGTGCGAGGGCGCTTGCGGCGGCGACAGCGAGTGCCCCGAGGCCGAGTTCTGCGACGACACGCTGCCCGGGTGCGCGCCCGACCTGGCGGACGGCCTGGACTGCGACCGCGACGCGATGTGCGTGAACGGCTTCTGCGTCGACGGCGTGTGCTGCGAGAACGCCTGCGACGGCACCTGCGAGGCCTGCGACCTGACCGGCGACGAAGGCGCGTGCATGCCGTACGAAGACGGGACCGATCCCGAGGGCGAGTGCACCGGCTCCTCGTGCAACGGCGCGGGCGAATGCGGCGGCGGCGGCGATGCCGATGCGGACGCCGATGCCGACGCCGACGGCGGCGGCGATGCCGACGCCCGCGACGACGGCGGCAGGGACGGCGACGCCGACCTCGACGTCACGGGCGACGCCGATCAGGACGGCACCGACGGCGACGTCGCGCTCGAGGGCGGCGGCGGCTGCGGCTGCCGAGCGAAGGGTGGTCCCTCGGGTGTCGGCCTGCTGGGGCTCCTCGGCCTCGCCGCGATCTTCGCCTGGAGGGCGCGGAAGCGCTCGTAGGGCCGGCCCACCGGAGCTCGCGCAAAGGGCGCAAAGGGACGCGAAGGACGCAAAGGGGAATCGTCCAGTCGGGCACGGAAACCAAGAAGCGTGAGGGACCCTGAATCATCCGGCGCGGCCGAGGCCGCGGAACCCGGGGATCAACCCCTGCGTCACCCGCTCGATCGGCTGACGGCGGGAGGGTGGGTAGCGGGGCTGGCGCGCCTGGCCGCGGGCGCCGCCCTGCTGACGATCCTCGTGGTGGTGGTCGGGACGGACGTTCTGGCGCCGCTGCTCCGGTTCGAAAACGCGGGCTTGCTGCTGGGCGGCGCGGTGCTCGTATTCGCCGAGCGGTTCGTCCGCATTCTCAAGTGGCACGCCATCCTGCAGGGCCTGCCGCTGGTGCCGCGGAACTGGACCTTCCTCCTGCGCCTGCAGCTCGTCGGGCTGCTGGCCAACCTGGCGATCCCGTCCTCGGAGCCGCTCAAGGTCTGGGCCGTCTGCCGCACGCGCCGCGACATCGTGCTCGCCTCGGAGACCCTGGTCCTCGACATCGCCGCGCTGAGCGCCGCCGTGGGACTCGGCGCCCTGATCGTGGCCGCGGCCCTCGCCCTCGCCGCCGCGGCGCCGGGGTGGCTCCCGCTTCCGGGCGCGATGCTGCTCGCGCTGTCGGCGGGCGTCGTGGCGGCGATCCGCTGGCGCCCCCGCCGCGACCCGAACGCCGTCCCGCGGCTGCCCCCACGCGCGTGGGCGTTGTCGGCGGCGGAGGCGGGGTGCGTGTACGGGATCCACTTCGCGGCAATGACGGCGGCCGGGGTCCCGATGGGCTGGGCCTGGGCCGCCGCCATCTTGCCGCTGTTGTACCTTGGCCAACTGGTCATGTTGACTCCGTCGGGCCTCGGCGTGCGCGAGGCCCTCTTCGCACTCATCTTCAGCGGGATCTCGGCCTCGCCCGGCAAGACCGGGGTCGCCGTGGGCGTGTGCGTGTCCGCGATGTACCTCGCCGTCGCCGTCGCCGGCGGCGCCGCCGCCCTGGCCTGGCCGGGCGACACCCGCGGAAAGTGAACACGGACACGGCGTTGTCTCAGCCGGGAACCGGCTGTAGGATCGGGTCGGCTTGGTGGCCGATCGGAACGCCCCGGGGAGAGCCACCGGCAGGAACGGGGATCGGACATGGAACGGGACCGAATCGTCGAGCTGGAGATCCACGGGCTGCGGTGCCTCCAAGCGGTTTGCCTGCCCATCGGCGGACTCACCGTGCTGATCGGCGAGAACGGCGCCGGCAAGAGCAGCGTCATCGAAGCGTTGGAGATACTCCGCCGCGCGGGGACGGACCAGAACTTCATCGAGGCCTTCCACCTTCACCACGGCGGGTTGAACGAGCTGCTCGAGGTCGGCGCGCCCGAACTGCGCCTGACGATTCGTGTCGATGGACCGGATGGATCGCTCCGCGCAGCCAGACCATGATCCGCCACGTGGATTCGTTGGCACCACTGGGCTCGAATCTCGCCAACGCCTACTTCACGTTGCGCAACGACCACCGCGAGTGGGAGGAGACCCTGGCCTACGTGCGTCTGGGACTCGGCGAGACCGTGGAGGACGTGTCCATCGAGGCCCCGCCCGGCGGCGGGTACATCGCGCTCCAGGTCAAGTACCGCGGAACGGCCGAACCCACGCCGTGCGCGGCTCTGTCCGACGGAACGCTGGCCTACCTCGCCTTCGTCGCTCTCTACCGGTTGCCGGGCGCGGGCGGACTCGTCGCCTTCGACGAGCCGGAAACGCATCTGCACCCGGCTCTCCTCGGTCGCGTCCTGGACATGTTCGAATCGATGGCGCACGACCGCCCCGTTGTCCTGGCAACCCACTCCGATCGACTCCTGGACGGCCTATCCGATCCGGTGAAGAGCACTTTGTTGTTCGAGCTGGACGAACGACGCCGGACCCGCGTCCTCCGGCCGGACGCGAGTCGCCTCGAGAAGTGGCTCGCGGATTACCGCGGACTCGGCGACGTCCGCGCCGAAGGCCACGAGAGCGAGGTGATGAGGCCCGCCGGCACGGAGCCTTCGGAATGACCCTGCGGGTCACGATTCTCTACGAGGACAAGCGCGGACCGCCACCCTCTTGCGGTTTCGGGCTTCACCAGCTGGTCATCGCGCTGGCTGCCGACTCGGCGGGCATACCCCGCCACGACATGGCGCGCGACCTGAAGGGCATCCCCGCCGGGGCTACGGCAAGCTCCGGAACAAGTGCCGGCACGAAGTGGGCCGCCTGATTTCTTCCGACTGCCATCCGGTGGTGGCCGTCTACGACGCCGACAGGATCCGCGGGCTGGATGCCCCACAGTTCCACGACCGCGGACTCGACGACATTGCCCGGATCCTCGAACAGGAGTCCCCTACTCCCGGGAAGCTGCGCGTAGTGCTGCTGGATCGGAACATCGAGACCGTTCTCGACGCGTTCCGGAATGCGTGCCCGCAGGACGGTAGCGGTCACCCCAGCGAGTACGGGCGGGCGTTGGATCGCAAGGACCGGCTCGCACGCGACGCCCATCCTGCACCGTGCCGCGGGAGAAGCGATGCGGGAATCCCGCAGGGAGCTGTGCGAGCGCGTGCCGTCTCTCGGCCGCCTCCGCGACGTCGTCGTACAGGCATGGACCGAGGCGGGGACTCGGGCCGCGGGCCGTGACCGCGCACGGATCCGGTAGCGTGGCTCTTCCGACTCGGAGCCGGCCCCGTCTCGGACTCGTGAACGTCGCGGACCCCCGGAGGTGCCGGAACCGTGCCGATCGGGAGGACGGCTTGGCGCCGACCTACTTCGCCTTGCGTTTGCCTCCGGCTTTCTTCCCTGCCGGTCGCGTTCGCCCCGGTGCGGGTTCGGCTCCGGGAACGAGGATGCGGCGGACGATGTCGTCCACCTTCCCTTCCGTCTCCGCGACATCGGCCGCCGTGCCTCTGGTGAGCTCGCCGACCAGGTCGAGCAACTCCCGCACCACCGATTTGTGCGCGAATGGGTCGGGAACCGGGATCTCGCGGAGGAACGCCTCGTCATACTTGTAGACGTCACCCGGCCGGGGCCGTCGCGCATGGCGCAGGAGGGCATCGGCCACGAACGAATTGGCAAAGGCCAGGAAATAGCGGAATACGTCGGCCTTCGTGATCGTGCGGTCGGCAACCGCGGTCAGCGTGAGTTGCAGGGAATCGAAGGCGCTCGCCGTGCGCTCCGTGGGCAACAACAGGAAGGCCGCATGGTCCGAGAGGAGGCCCTGCTCGTCGAGAACGAATCGCACGTGTTTGGCCAATCCCGGACACATCAGCCGCGGGCGCTGGAGCATGACCGAAGCCGCGCGAGGCCACAGGTACTCGTACCACCGGCGGTTGAACTGGCGGATGTTGCGCTTCTTGAATGTCCGCCCGGAGAGCCGGTCGTAGTGGCCGATGAGGTAGCGGGCAACGTCGGGAAAATCCACGAGGCCCAGCGCGATGCGGTGGTCGAGCATCTCGCGCCTCGCCCGATCGGTCATCCCGTGCTCGCGGGGCAACGTCCGCTCGCGGTCATCGGCCGCGGTATCGAAGTCCAGCGCATCTTCGAGCGGCAGCCCGGCGCGGGCCTTCGCGTCGAGGCGGAATGCCGGAATCCCCGGCGCGCCGAGGGGGCTGCCCGGCCGAGGCAGGCGGTACGGATAGAGGAGCACCCGACCGCTCCACTCCGCACGCCACTTGCCCAGCTCGCGGCTCTTCAATGCGCGCCGGACCAGCGCCTCGCCGAGCTTCAAACGCTCGGCGTCCTCCGACCGCATGAGGAAGATGTCCAACGCGCCGCCGGGCGTGACGCCCTGGGACGGTTCGATGAAGTCGAGCAACCGCGAGCCCTCGTAGGACTCGACGGCCGTCACGGCTTCGGAGGGCGGCTCGCCCACCGGCCACCGCCCGCCACCGATGCGCAGCAGCTCCTGGCGGGCGATCCGATATCCCCGAGCCACCCCCACACGGCTCGACGTGGCTCGCGACAGGGGACGCAGCGCCGCACGCGCATCGTCCATCAACCTCGCCCTGCGCTCGTGCTCGGGAAGCGCGCGCAGCGCCGCCGGAGGACCGCACACCACGACGTGCACCTGGCCGCGACCGGGAGGGGCGCGCCGGACGACCGTCACGCACGGGATGTTCATCGCGCCGAAAAGAAGCTGGCCGAACGGGTTCATGTCGATGATGCACTCGAGGCAGCACTCGGCCGAGAGCTTCGCACGCAACGACTCCGCCCAGCTCTTGTCGAGGTACGAGCCCTGGGTGACGAACGCCACGCGGCCGCCGTCGCGCAGGAGCTGCAGTGCGTGCTCGAGGAACGGCGCGTACACGTCGAACTTGCCCGCAGTGGATGCCGGGTATCGCTCGCGCAGCCGCGCCTTGCGCGCCTCGTCGAAGATGGGCGCCAGAGGGCCCTTGAGCACTCCGCCCCACGGCGGGTTGCCGACCACCAGGTCGAAGGTGCGGCCGGACATCGTCTCGCGGTAGCGGCGCGCCGAGTCCTCGGCCTGGCGGATCCGGGAGTTGAGCGCCGCCGCCTGTTCCGGCGTCGGGACCTGCGCCTCGGGAAGCTCGAGCGAATCCGCGGCGAACACCGCCAGCGAGACGGCGAACTCCGGGTTCGCACGCCTCGCCGCCACGTAGTACGGGAGCACCTGGAACAGCACGTTCATCGTCGTCAGGAAGGCGGCGAACGGGTGGATGTCCACCGCGTGCGCAGCGCCGGCGGCGACTCGCGCGATCTTCTCCGCCCGCGCCCACGGTGCCACGCCCCGGGCATGGAGCTCCGCATGGCACGGCATGTCCAGCTCGAGGTGGGCGAGCAGCCGGCGCATCGCGGCCACGACGAACGCGCCGGAGCCCGAGGCCGGGTCCACGAACGTGCACCGGCAGAGACCCTCGTGCGAAGCCTCGAAGCCTGCCGCATCCAGCACCAGCTCCACCAGCTCCTGCGGCGTGTAGAAACCGCCCAATCTCTGCCGCTCGTCCTCGGGCAGGTAGTGCTGGTAGATCGTCTGCCAGACGTCGAAATCCACGGCGCTCAGCTCGAACGCGTCCAGCTCGTCGAAGATGCGATGGAACAGGATCTCCATCTCGTCTTCCAGCGGCCCCAGCCGGGCCTTCGCCTCCGGATTCCCGCTCGGCGCCTTGTGTTCGAGGACCAGCCACCAGTCGAAGGGGCCGAGCAGGTACACGGTGGGCAGGAACTCCTCCATTCGCGCGCGGATCTTCAACGCCAGTTCGATCGCCGGTCTGGTTCGCAGCACTCCGGGGCGCGTTGCCGCGCGATCGAAGGTATCGCCGAGCGGCTTGCCGGAGAGGATGCGCTCGTAGAGACCCTTGTCCTCGCCGACCCGGTAGAGCAGCACCCGGGCGAGGACGACGTGGGCCGTTTGCGCGGCGAACTTGGCGACCGCGTCACGGAGCAAGGCCCACAAGGCGTCGTCCGTGGACTCAAGCGGCTTTCCACCGCGCGTCAGCGCCGCAAAGGCATCGGCGGCCTGCGCCGCCGCGGGACCGACGAATCCGATCTCGCGAAGCGCCGCGCCGATCGCCTCCGCCGGACGGGGTTCCCCCGCGGCCGCGCGCACGCGCGCGACGATCTGCCGGGGCGACGGCATGAGGCTCTGGCGACACCACTCGGCGAAGTGTCCGCCCGTGATGGATGTGACGTCGGTCCCGGCATCGCCCCTGCGGACCTGGTCGAACCGGCGAACCAGGTGCTCCGCGAGCTTCGCAACAAGATCGGTCAGAACACGGGTGAACCAGCGCGTCGTCTCGGAATCTTCACGCGTGAGCCTCGTCCGGTTTCGGCCGAGCATGTCCGCGGGCACAGGTGATGCGTCGAACGCGAGCGAAGTCTGGAGGGGCCCGGCCGGCGGGCGCACGGAGGCGTCAAAGGTCTCGTCCGAGACGGCCGACGCGGCCGCCACCGACTGCCCGCCGCCGACGGGCTCCGGACCCTGGATGCCGCGACGCCGCACGGCCCCGACCTTTGACCGGCCGGGGACGCCGCGTCAAGACTTCCGCCGCGGCGTCGTGATCGCCCACGCGGCGGGAAGCACGAGCAGCGTGACGACGAGGGATGATGCCAGGCCCCCGAGCACGACCAGGGCGACGGGGCGCTGGATCTCGGCGCCGGGGCCGGTCGCGTAGGCCAGCGGCAGCGCGCCGAGCAGCGTGGTCAGGGCCGTGAGCAGCAGCGGTCGCAGCCGCAGATCGCATCCCGTCCTCACCGCGTCCATCGCCTCGCGCCCCTCGTTGTGGAGCTGCCGGAAGAACGCCACCAGCACCACCGCGTTCTCGACGGCGATCCCGAAGAGCAGGATGAAAGCAACGGCGGTGGATACCGAGAGATTGGTGCCCGTCGCCACCATGACGACCGCGCCGCCGGCGACCGCGAAGGGCAGCACCGCGATCACCAGCAGGACGTCGCGCACCGACCGCAGGGCGAGGAACAAGAACACCACGATCAGCCCCAGCGAGATCGGCACGACGATCGCCAGCCGGGCCATCGCCCGCTCCTGGTTCTCGAACTGCCCGCCGTACGCCAGGAAGTATCCCGGCGGCAGCTCCGCCTCGACCGACGCCAGCCGCTCGCGCACCTCGGCCACGAAGCCCCCGAGGTCCCGCCCCCGCACGTTGACCTCGACGTTGACCCGCCGCATGCCCGCCTCCCGGCCGATCAGCGCCGGACCCTCCACTTCTCCGATCGACGCGACGCTGCCCAGAGGCACGCGGGCCCCGCCGGCGCCCTCGAGCAGCAGGCGACCGATCGCCGCGCGGTCGCCGCGGGCGCCCTCCGGGAAACGCACCGTCACCGCCGTCCGCCGCTCGCCTTCGACCAGGGTCGTCGCCGTCTCCCCGCCCACGGCCGTGGCCACCAGCTCGTTGACGTCGGCGACGTTGATCCCGTAACGCGCCGCCGCCACCCGGTCCAGCTCGATGTCGAGCTGTGTCAGCCCGGAAACCTGTTCGACCTTGACGTCCACGGCACCGGCGACACCGCGGACGGCACCGGCGACCCGGTCCGCGGTCTCCCGCAGCCGTTCCAGGTCGGGACCGAAGACCTTGATCGCCAGGTCGCTCTTCACCCCGGAGATCAGCTCGTTGACGCGCAAGGCGATCGGCTGGGAAAAGGCGGCGCGGATGCCCGGAATCGAGTCCAGCTCGCGCCGGATCGCCTCCTCGAGCTGCTCCCTCGTGTGGCCGCTCGTCCATTCGTCCCGCGGGTGCAGCATGATCAAGACGTCGGTCATCTCCGGCCCCATCGGGTCCTCGGAGATCTCCGCCCTCCCCGTCCGCGAGACCACCGTGCGGATCTCCGGGAACGCCCGCAGCCGGCGCTCGATGTACGTCGAGACGGCGACCGAGCCGTCCAGCGCCGCGTTGGGCAGTCGCACGACGTTGATCGCGATCGCGCCCTCGTCCAGCGCCGGCATGAACTCGGTCCCCACGTCCCGGGCGAACCAGACGACGGCCGCGAGCACGGCGAGGCAGACGGGGAGGAGGACCCAGCGCAGGCGGAGGACGACGCCGAGTACCGCGCGGTAGCCGGCGCGCAGCGCGCGCAGGACCAGCGGCTCGCGCTGCGCGCGCGTGCGCAGGAGCACGTCGGCAAGCACCGGGACGGCCACCAGCGCGACGGCAATCGAGGAAATCACGGCCAGGATCATCGTCTCCGCCAGCGGCCCGAACATCTTGCCCTCCATCCCCTGGAGGGTCAGCAGCGGCACCATGACGGTGCCGATGATCAGCACGGAGAAGAAGACCGGCGAGCCGACCTCGCGCACGGCCCCGGCGATCGTCGCGGCCCGGAACGCGCCTTCCCGCCGCAGGTTGAGGTGGCGCAGGATGTTCTCGCCGACAACGATCGACGCATCCACGACGATCCCGACCGCGAACGTCAGCCCGCCCACGCTCATCAGGTTCAGCGTCAGCGCGCGCCGCCCCATCAGCAGGAAGGCCAAGGCGAACGTCAGGGGAATGGCGAGCACGACGACCAGCGCCGTGCGGATCTCGCCGAGCAGCAGGATCAGGATCAACGCCACGAACAGGGCGCCCTGGCCCAGCGCCCCCTGGACCGTGTCGAGCACCCGGTCGACCAGCTCGGTGCGGTCGTAGTACGGGTCGAGCGTGACGCCGGGGGGCAACGAGCGCCGAATGCCGGGGATTGCCGCCTTGACGCGCTCGACCGTCTCCTTGGAGTTGGCGCCTCGGAGCATGATCACGGCGCCCGCGACCACCTCGCCTGCGCCGTCCCGCGTGGCCGCGCCCTGGCGCGGCGCCGCCCCGAAGTCGACCTCCGCGACGTCGCGCAGGAAGACCGGCGGCCGTCCTGCGCACGCAGCACGATGCGCTCGACGTCTTCCTCGCCGCCCAGCAGGCCGACGCTGCGCACGTAGGTCTGCTCCCAGCCGCGCACGACGAACGAACCCGGCGCGTTGGCGTTGTTCGCTGCCAGCGCCCCGATCACCTGCCGCAGCGTAATCCCGTACTCGACCAGCCGCTCCGGGCGCGGCACCACATGCAGCTCGCGCACCTTCCCGCCCAGGACGTTCACCTCGTTGACGCCCGGGATCGTCCGCAGCCGCGGCGCGATGAGCCAATCCTGCACCGCCCGCAGCTCCGCCCCGTCCTCGCCCCGCCCGCACAGGGTGTACTGGTAGATCTCCCCCAGCCCCGTGCTGATCGGGCCCAGCTCCGGCTCCACACCCGCGGGCAGCGCCTCCCGCGTGCCCGCCACCCGCTCGAATACGATCTGACGCGCCCAGTAGATGTCCGTCCCCTCCTCGAAGACCACGACCACCTGCGACAGCTCCGCCCGCGACAGCGACCGCACCTGCGTCACCCGCGGCAGCCCGCCCAGGTGCTGCTCGATCGGGTACGTGACGCGCGACTCGACGTCGGCCGCGGTGAGGCCAGGCGCGTCGGATAGGACCATGACCTGCACATTGGTCACGTCGGGGAAGGCGTCGACCGGCAGCCCGCGCCAGGCGAAGAAGCCCAGGGCGAGCGTCGCGGCGACCAGGAGCAGGACCGCCGCTCGCTGCCGAAGGAGGAAGGAGGCCCAGCGTTCCACGGCGCACCCCTAGTCCGCGCAGCCGGCGCCCATCTTGGCGCGCAGGACGTCGGACTTGAGCAGGAACGCGCCGCGAGTCGCGACCTCGGCCCCGGGCTCGAGGCCCGCGACGATCTCCGTCCAGCCGTCGATCCCGCGGCCCACCGTCACCGGCCGGCGCACGAAGGTGCGGTCGGGCAGCAGCACGAACACGAACTCGCGGCCCTCGTCCCACAGCACGGCCTCCTCGGGCACGACCGGGACGGACCTCGGCGCCGACAGCTCGATCCGCACGTCCACGAACATCCCCGGCCGCAGCCGCCGCTCCGGGTTGCTCACCGTCCCGCGCAGCCGCAGCGTCCGCGTGGTCTCGTCGACCACCGCATCGTGCGTGTCCAACTCCACCGGAAACGCGGCGCCGGGAAGATTGCGGCAGCGCAGCGTTCCGCGCAGCCGGATCCCCGCCGGCTGCTCGAGCACCCGGGCGATGTCCTCGCCCACCACATCAACCCACACCCAGACCGTGGACAGGTCCGAGATGATGAACAGGTGACGGCCGACCTCGACCGTCTCCCCCAGCGCCGCATCGACCCACGTCACGGTGCCCGGCAGCGGCGCCGCGACGGCGATGTGCCCCGCGTCAGCCCCGATCGCGTCGTCGTCCAGGCCATCGATCTCGGGCTCGGGCAGCCCGAGCATCCGCAGGCGGGTGCGGGCCTCGAGCAGGAGAAGATCGGCGACGTTGTAGGCCGCCTGCGCCTCGCTCCGGTCTCGTCCCGCCGAAACGCCCTCCCGCACGAGAGACCGCTCGCGCGCCAGGCTCCGGGATGCCGCCGAGCGTTCCGCCTGCCGCAGCAGGAAGGCGGTCTTGGCGTCGGCCAGCTCGGGCGAGTCGATTTCCACCAGCACGTCCCCGGCGAAGACGTCGTGGCCGAGCCGCACGGGCGTGCCGTGGATCACACCCGACGTCCGCGAAGAGACGTGCACCGTGCGGTCGTCCGCGACCACGACCTCGCCGAGCACGTCGAGCGCCGCGGACAGCGCGCGCGTCTCGACCTTGGCCGTCGCCACCAGCGACTCTCCACCCGCAGCGCCGGAGGGGACCGCGGGTGCGGGGACCATCCCCACCTCGTACCGGCACTCCGCGCACTTGTAGGTCGGGATGCCGTGCTCGCACATCTCCGCCCGTAGCTCCTCGACGGGTCGGTCGAGGTCGGACGGCTCCTCCACGACGGGTCCGCCGGACTCTTCCGCGAGGCGTTCCTCGACCCTCCCAGCCGCGGCAGGAGCCGGCTCCGCCGACGCCCGTTGGCACGCGGCGGCGGCGAGACACAGCGCGGCGACCAGCAACTTCCTCGATTCCATCACGGCACCTCCGGTCCGGCGTGGGGTGACGCCGTCTCGCGGCCCACGGGGCCGACCAGCGATTCGATGCGGGCCACGGCGAGCCAGGCCTCGAGCAACGCCTGCAGCTCGAGCGCCCGGGCCTCGACCCCGGCCCGTCGGGCGTCGAGCAGCACGAGGTAGTCGGCCCCGCCCTCGCGGTAGCCGGCCTCCGCCCCGGCCAGGGCCTGGTCGGCAAGGGGCGCGACCGTGTCGCGGATCGACCGCAGGCTGGCGGTCGCCCCGACGTACTCGGCGAGTGCGATCCGGAGGTCGGCCCGGACCTCGGCCTCCGCGGCCAAGACCTCGGCCTCCGCCCGCACCCGCTGCGCGTTCGCCTCGGCCACCGCGCCCTCGTTGCGATCGAACAGCGGCAGCGGCACGCCGAGGCCGACGGTCCAGAGGGAGGCGGTCGGATCGATCGATTGTCCGTAGCCGGCGAACACGGTGAGATCGGGGACTCCCTGGGCCCGCGCGGCGTCGGCCGCCAGCTCGGCGGCGCGCACGCGCGCCTGCGCCGCCCGGACGGCGAAGCTCTCCTCGACGGCCCGCGCCTCGAGGCTCGCCGCGTCCGGCAGCGCCGGGGGCTCCGGGTCGAGCGCCGGGCAGGGGGGCAGGACGGCATCCGGGACGCCCATGACGGCGGCGAGCCGAGCGGTGCGGGCCGCCAGCTCCACCTCCGCCGCCTCGACCGCGAACTGCGCCCTCTCCATGCCCGCCCGCGCCCGCAACAGCTCGAGCTCCGGGACCGCCTCGGCGGCGACCCGGATCTCGGCCACTCGCCGGAAGTCCTCCGCCAGCACCAGCTCGTCGCGCGCGAGCGTGATCGCCGCGCCCGCGGCGGACGCCTCCAGGTACGCCTCGCGCACCTCGGCCACCGCCTCCACCCGTCGCTGGAACAGCTCCCACGTGGCCGCGACCGCGTTCGCGTCCGCGGTCTCGGCGCCCAACCGCCGCCGATCGGAGAGCACGATCGGCTGGGAAACCTCGAGCCAGAGCTGCGGCACCGGCGAGTCGGCCCCGTCCCGCACGACCGTCAGCGACGCCTCCGGGTTGGGGTACGTCAGCGCACCGATCCGCGCCGCCGTCTCGACGTCGATCTGCGCCTCGGCCACGGCAAGGTCGGGACGTCGCGCCAGCGCCACGGCGACCGCGCCGTCGACCGTCAGCTCGGCTCCGGCGAGGACCTGCAACGCGAGGTCCGGTGTACCGTCCGGAGGCGCCTCGACCGGCGCCGGCAGCAGCGCGCTCCGGTACGAGGGCACGTCGATCGGCCTTCCCGCGTGCGGGACGGCGCAGCCCAGGATGACGCACGAACACAGGCCGACCCCCGATCGCATCCACCGCATCACGCACCTCCCGGGCGGTGCTCCAGCCGCCGGACGGCAACGGTCGCTCCGATCCGCACGGCGCGCCGCGCGGTCCCGGAGAACTCGTTCGGGATGAATTCGGCTACGAGCGCGGGGGATGGAAGACGGTCCGGCTCACGCCTTCGGCCAGGCGATCGACGACCGTCACGATGGACGCAGAGCGGACGGCGGCGGGCGGCAGACGGGCGGCCAGTGGAAGCAGGGCGACTCCCCCGCAGCAGAGGCAGTCGCCGTCACCGCAGCAGGACGGATCGGAACGTTCCGGCACGCCGTGGACAGGGCAATTGCCGTCGGACGCACATTCGATCGGGGCGTCGTTCCGCGTCGCGCCGAGAGGCGCGGCGACCGCGGCAGGCTCGTCCCCGCTCGCGGCGTCGCGCCGATGGCTCCCGCAGTCCGAGAAGACGGGATGCGCCAGGTCGAGCGCCAGCGGCAGGAAAACCGACCAGAACGCAACGGAAACGGAAGCCGAAAGTCGGACCAGCACGTCCGACAACATACCCGCAGCGCGAGACGGGAGCAAGGGCGGAGCCTTCGCGAGGCTTGACGCCCGCGCGCCGGCGCGGGAGGCTCGGCGCATGCGACGGTTGCTGTCGCGGATCGTGGTTCCCTCCGCTGCAGTCGCGCTGCTCGCGGCGTGCGCCAACGGCTACGACGACACCACCGCCCAGGACGCCATCCGGGACGACGCGAGCGGCGACGGCGCGGCCGACGCCGACGGTGCTCCCGACGCCGACTCTCCGCCGCCCGACGCGCCGGACGACGCGGCCTCGCTCGAGGATGGGCCGGTGGAGGAGGCCTCGGACGAAGACTCGGCCGGCGACGAGGCGGCGGTCGAGGATGCGGTCGAGGTGGACCCGGTGACGATGTGCCCACCGCCGGGAGGCCTGGACTGCACGACCCCGGGTCCCGGGACCGGCGAAGGGGACGAGTGTTTCGACGGGGTCACCTGCTACATGGACGAGGTGCAGGCGGCGGTGCGCGGGGTCATCGCGGATCATCCCGAGTGGTTCGACACGAGCACCGGGTGCGAGGTGGTGATCGTCGACGCCGCGATCTATCGCCAGGCGGTGGTGGACCGGTTGAACGCGCGCCGTGACGTCTGCGGCTACGCCGACACGAACAGCGTCGAGGAGGTCGTCGTGCGGACGAACACGACCTACTCGGAAAATTTCGACATCCTGGCCTCGACGGGCTGCGCGCGCTACGGCGGGGCGATCTACACGTCGACGTGCGCGCCGGCGTGGCTGTGACGGTTGGAGGAGGTGGATGATGGCGGAGAAGGAAATGCGGGAGCTGACGTGGGACGAGGCGGTCACCTTGACCTCGCCCCACCCCTACGTGCTGGCGTCGTGCGCGGACGCGAGCGGCCGGCCCAACGCGATCGGGCTCGGGTGGTGGACGATCTGCTCCTGGGAGCCGCCGATGGTCGTGATCTCCCTGGGTGAGCCCCGGTACTCGCGCGAGTGCATCGACGCGAACAAGGAGTTCGTGCTCTGCCTGCTGGGCGAGGAACACGCCAAGGCCGCCTGGATCTGCGGCACGAAGTCGGGACGCAAGGGCGAAAAGCTCGCGGGCGCCGGGCTGACGACGATCCCCTCGCTCAAGATCACGGCGCCGACCATCGCCCAGAGCGTCGTGGCGCTCGAATGCGCGGTGCGCCAGCGCGTGCCCGCCGGCGACCACATCCTCTACGTCGGCGAGATCCTCGCCATGCGCGGCATCCCCGGCGGCGCGAAAACCCTGTTCTCCCTGCACTACCGCAAGCTCGTCGCGATCGGGCCCGACGGCGCCGCGAACCTCTCTGTGGATTTCAAGTAGACGTGAGCCCCGTTCGCGTTCCTTATTCCCCGTTCCGTGTTCCGTGTTCCTAGTTCCTAGTTCCTTGTTCCTTGTTCGCGTCCCGTGTTCCGTGTTCCGTGTTCCGTGTTCCTGTTTCCTTGTTCCTGGTTCCTTCTCCCTCCCAATCGTTGACCTCCGCCCGCCTTCCGGTGCCATGATGGCCCCATGAACGGACGTTGGACGACGAGGCGCAGGTTGTTCGTCGCGGGCGGCGCGGCGTTCTGGATCGTTCTGCTGGTTCTGGCGACCGTCCGTGCGTCGACCCGCTCGGGGGACTCCTCTCCCGTCGGCCGCGCCTGGAAGTTCGCCCGAGCCGAGCGGCGCACGGTCGGCGCGGAAATGCCGCGGGGGTGGCTCTGGCCCGGGGATCGCGTCCTGCGCCTGGACGGCAAGTCGTTCCGCGCGTGCGGCGAGGTCGTCTCGATCGAGCGCCCCGTCGGCGGCGCGTCGGTGACACTGGCGCTCTACCCCGACGCCGGACTTCCCGACCCGCTCCCGCCGGGAACGCGCCTGTCGCTCATGGACGAGCGGGGGACGCTGGAATGGGCGTTCTCGCGCGTCTTCTCGCCGGAGCGCCAGACGGAGCTGGCCGCGGAGCTGCGCACCATGGTCTCCGAACGCGAGGGCTGGCTCCGGCAGGCGTTCGGTCCGGTGCTCGAGGAGTTCACGCGCGGCGTCGTGGCGGACGTCACGGCCGAGCTGACGACATTCGTCCAGACGCACGAGGACGAGCTGCGGGGGCTGGGCGAGGACATCCTGGAGCGGGCGAAAGGCCGCTGGGAGCCGATCCTGCGCGACAAGCTGTGGCCGAAGATCCTCGCGCGGCTCGAGCCGCTGGGCGTGACGATCGGGAACGAGTTGTGGGCGGCGCTGCCACTCGCGGACGTCGTCCAGGCGGGCGCGGAATCGGTCGGCGGCTCGCTGATCAACTGGGCCCTGCCGTCCGACTACGAGCTGGACGAGGGCGAGTTCGACAAGTGGCGCGAGGGGTTCCTGCGGGACAAGGCGATTCCGATCATCACCGGACACGTCCCCGACGCGCTCACCGCGGTCGAGCAGTCGGTGACCGAGCTGCTCGACGACCCTGCGGTGCAGGACGCGATTCGCGCCAGCTTCTTCGACGACGCGCTGGGTAACCCCAAGGTCATCGCGCTGGTGACCGAGGCGTTCGCGACGGCGGTCCTGGCGAACCAGCGGCTGCAGGACCGGCTGGAGCGACTGCTGGACGACCCGCGGGTCCAGCGCGGCCTGTTCGATCTCGCCGAGCAGCTCGAGCCGCGCCTGATGGGCATGGCGCGGTCCCTGCTGCTCGACGACGAGGGACGGCTCCATCCCGAGCTGGCGATGCTCGCCCGCGTGCGCCTCATCGGCAGCGAAGGCAACTGGATCCTCCTCGATCTGCCGGTGGACGTGGACGCGAGGCCGTCCGCCGCGAAGCAACGGCTGATCATCCTCCCCTACGAAGGCACGCGCGCCGAGCCGTGGGAGGCGCCGCAGCCATGAGCCTCCCTCCGGACCAACAACTCGTTCCGCACGACCCACCAACAACCAACAACCTTCCTTCGCCGCCCTGCCTGCAGGTCGACGGCTTCACGGTGCGCGCAGGCGACCGCGTGCTGCTGGACAACGCATCGCTCGCGGTCTGCCGCGGCGAGGTCGTGCTGCTCGTCGGGGGAAGCGGCACCGGCAAGACGGCGTTCCTGCGCTCGATCGCCGGTTTGGCCGGCGACGACGCGGAAGGCATCGCTTGCGAAGGTGCCGTGCGCATCGAGGGGGTCGAGGCGCGGGGACCGGGACGCGGGGGCTCCATCGGCGTCGTGTTTCAGGACTACGCCCTGCTGGACGAGTACGACGGCGCGCGAAACGTCGATTTCGCCGCGGACCACCGCCGCCCTCCCCGGGAAGGCGAGGAGCGGCGGGCGGCCCGCGATCGGCTGCTGGCCGAGCTGGGGGTTCCGGGCAGCGTGCCGGTGGCCCGTCTCTCCGGGGGGCAGAAGCAGCGCGTGGCCATCGCGCGGGCGCTGGCCTACGACCCGCCGGTGATGCTCTTCGACGAGCCGACCAGCGGCCTGGATCCGGTCTCCGCGCACACGGTGGCCGACCTGATCCGCGACGCCGCGGACAAGTACGGCAAGGCGGTCGTGGTCGTGACCCACGACTACGCAAACCTCGAGCGCGTGGCGGACCGCGTGATCGAGCTGATGCCCGCCGAGCGTGCCCTGGTCGATCGCACGGCAGGCCGTCCGTCGATCGTCGAGCTTCCCCCTGCCGCTGGCAGGGGCAGTTCTCAGTCCTCTGTCGTCGGTTCTCAGTCCGGACCGAGCGGGACCACGGACCCGGCGCCGTCGGCCGTCTCCGCGGACTCGGGAACGCCGCCCACCGTGGAACCCGCACCGCACGATGATGCGGGTCCCCGTCCGGATCCGAAAACTGAAGACCGAATACTGAAAACTGCTCCCCTGGCAGCCGCCGCGATGCTCCTCTCGTTCCTCGAGTCCACCGGCCGCTGGGCCTGGCGGTTCCTCGGTTCCATCCCGTCGGTCGGCGGCTTCGCGGCGTGGCGCTCGCCGAAGTGGGGACTGCGCTACCTCAAGCACTACGCCTGGCTGTCGTCATCGATCGGCGCCGTCGTCTACGTCGCGGCCGCGGGCGCGATGATCGGATTCGTCTCGACGTTCTTCACGCTGCGCCACATGCCGTTCAAGGAGTACACCGAGCCGCTGGTGCTGGACGACATGCTGGCCGGCATCGGCTTCTCGCACTTCCGCATCCTGATCCCGGTGGTGGCGACACTGCTCATCGCGGCGCGCAGCGGCGCGGCCGTCGCGGCCGACGTCGCCACGCGGTCCCACTCCCACCAGCTCGACGCCATGCGGTCGATGGGCGCCATGCCCGGCGCCTACCTGCTGACGAACGTGATCTGGGGGCTGTTCCTCACGACGCCGGTCCTGATCTGGGTGTCGGTCGTGGCGGCGAAGTGGTCTAGCCTCCTGGTGTTCGCGTCGAGCTACCCGGGCGACTCCCTGTTCACCTTCGACCGCGCGTTCCACCTCCTGCTGCGCGAGCCGGGCCACGCGCTGTGGACGGGCACGGGCTGGGTCCTGGCGAAGTGCTGGACCTGCACCATCGGCACGGGAATCATCGCCTACCAGCTCGGCGCGACGCCCAAGGAGTCCGTGAACGACGTCAACCGCGCCGTGACCACCGCGATCATCGCCTCCACGCTCTGGGTGCTCCTCACCCACTTCACCTTCGCCTTCTGGGAATTCTGAGCAGCCGGTTTCCTTCCTCGCCGACTGTCGACTGTCGACTATCGACTGTCGACTATCGCTTCGAGCCCCCCTAGCCCTCGACCACCACCCCATCCCGCAGCCGGATCGTCATCACCGCGTCGCGCACGATCGCTTCGTCGTGCGTCGCCACCACCACCGGGCCGCGCTCGGCTTCCTCGGACAGGATGCCCATTACGATCGCGCGGTTCTCCGCGTCCAGCGACGCCGTCGGCTCGTCGGCGAAGACGACCGACGGACCGTGGGCCAGCGCCCGCGCCACCGCCACACGCTGCCGCTCGCCCCCGGAGAGCTTCGACGGCCGCCGCCCCGCCTTGTCCCCCAGACCCAGCCGCCGCAGCAGCTCGTCCGTCCGATCCGCCGCGCCCGAACGCGCCAGCGAGGCGCACAGCCGCGCGTTCTCGCGCGCGGTGAGGTACTCGAGCAGGTAGTGGCGCTGGAAGACGAAGCCGAAGCGCCGTTCGCGGATCGCCGCCCGCTCCGCTTCCGGTCGCTCCGAGAACGGACGGCCTTCGAGCGTCACCTCGCCCCGCGTCGGCAGGCGCAATCCGGACAGCACGAAGAGCAGCGAGCTCTTGCCCGACCCCGAGGGCCCGAAGATCGCGACGACGCCCTTGGCCGGTAGCGTCACGGAAATCGACTGCAGCGCGTGCGTCTCCCGCCCGCCGTCGCGGAAGGTGAGCGAGACGTCGCGCGCCTCGAGCACCCTACCCTCCTCCCTCGTCGATCACGACCACGGGGTCGAAGCGGTACAGGCGCATCGCGGCGCCGCCGACCGAGGCGACGAGCGCTCCCGCGAGAAGCAGCGCGGCCGCGGTCACGGCTCCCGGATCAAACAAGTCGACCACCAGCCCGTGCGCGTCGAGGTACAGGACACGAAACTGCCAGAGTCCGACCACGGCCAGGCCGAAGCCCAGCGCGCACGAGCCCGCGGTCAAGATGGCGCTCTCCGCGAGCGTGCGCAGCAGCAGGCGGCGGCGCGTCATGCCGCACGCCCACAGGATGCCGAACTCCCGCGTCCGCTGGAGGAAGTAGATCCGCTGGATCAGCCCGACCAGCAGCCCGATGACCAGGACCGCGCCGATGACGATCACGGCCGTGAGCACGTCGAGGTTCCGCGTCGCGTCGTCGATCTGCTTCCGCACGCCCGCGGGACTCGTGACGTCGCCCAGAGGGCCTCCGAATCGCCGCTCCAGCTCGGCGGCCACCTCGGTCTCTCGAGCAGGGGTGGTAACGTGCCAAAAGGAGAGCTTGTAGTCGAAGGAGGCTTCGGGGGCATCGGCGGCGTCGATGGGAAAAAGACCGAGGCGCGCGGGCCCGTCGAGGCGCCCGACGATGGTCAACCCTTCGAGCGTGTCGCCCAGCCGCAGATCGCGCGACACCAGGATGTCCCCCGACAGCGCGACCTCCGGCTTGCCCTCCTGCGGCAGACGACCTTCGCCGACGGACATCCCCTTGCGTTCCATCGCGAGCCGCATGCCGTCGGGCGATAGCCCGGCGACCGCGAACTCCATCGTCCCGATGAACAGCTCCATGTCGATCGGGAAGTAGGCCATGCGATGGCAGGCGACCACGCCGGGCACGGCGAGGAAGTCCTTCTCGTCCAGGGCGCGGAACGCCAGGCGGTTGGTCTCCGTGACGAAGATCCCTTCGTCGAAGATGCCCACGTTCCGGCAGATGTTGGACTTGAGCGAGCGGACGAGCGGCAGGAGCCCGGCGAGGAGGAACGTCGCCAGCGCGAGCACGCACGCCACGGGCAGCACGCGCGCCGGGTTGCGCCGGACGAACGTCCACGCCGAAGCAGGGGAGGCCACGGAGGGCATTCTCGTGCGGCGGGAGGCGGGCCGCAAGGAGGGAACGGAGGAGTTGTTGGTTGTTGGATCCGGCAGGTTGTTGGTTCCGGACCAGCCACCAGGAGCGGGGATCCGCCGGCCCACGCCCGGTCCTTGCCACCTACGGACCAAGAACTCGACCCAGACGACCCACCAACGCCCCGAAGGGACTCGGCGCCTCGGGCGCCGAGCACCAACAACTTCGGACTCCTGGATTCCCGCAGGCGGCTCCGCTATCCTCCCCCGGTGCGCTTCATCATGATCGATCGGATCACGGAATGGCGCCCCGGCGAATCGGCCAAGGGACGCAAGGCGATCACCTTGTCCGAGGACTTCTTCGCCGACCATTTCCCGCGGCACCCGGTGATGCCGGGGGTGCTGGTCGTCGAATCCCTGGCGCAACTCGCCGGCCTGCTCGTCGAGCAGACCGTCTGGGAGAAGCACGGCAAGAAGGCGGCGGCCATCATGGTCGTCGTCGAGCGCGCGCGCTTCCGGCACTTCGTCTCGCCGGGCGAGACGCTCGACCTGGACGTCAAGCTGCTCTCCTGTCACGTCGAAGGGGCCAAAGTCGAGGCGACGGCGCGAGTGGGCGACCAGATCGCCGTGGAGGCGCGCTTGGTCTTCGCGAACCTCGAGCCCACGCCGGAGTTGTACGACCCCGGCCTGGAGAAGTGGCGGGACGAGTTGATGCGCGAGTGGATGCGCGGGATGGAGAAGACGGGCGGTTCCTGATGTGGATGGCCTTCCGGAGGGAAGGAACCACCGATGAACACAGATGAACACAGATAGGGAGGGACACACGGCCGGACGCGGTCCCGGCACGCTCGGCGATGGAAGTCCGGCCGGCGACACGGTGGTCGTCACGGCGGCGGAGACGGTCAACGGGCTGGGGATCGGGTGGCCTGCGGTGCGCGAGGCGCTCGCGGCGGGACGCGACGCGCTGGGGGAGGCGCGCGACCTGGCCGCCGCGTTCCGGCCCGGGACCGTCGCCGCACCCTGCCCTCCCCCGGACGCGCGCCGGTACCTCGGCACGCCGAAACTGCGCAAGCTGATGAGCGACGACGCGTTCCTGGCCACCGTCGCCGGGAAGCTCGCCGTCGCCGCTGCCGGACTCTCCCGCGGGCCGGATCGCCCGATCGCCGACGACCGTTTCGCGGCCTTCGTCGCCTGCGGCATCGGCGCCGCCGGCTGGCGCGAGCTGGTTCCGGTCTTCCGCGACTCGATGGACGACGATGGGCGGCTCTCCCTGGCGCGCCTGGGCGAGCGCGGACTCCGGCGCTGCAACCCGCTCTTCGCCTTCCAGGTGCTGGCCAACATGCCCCTCTGCTTCCTCTCGATCGAGGAATCGCTGCGCGGCGACAACTTGACCTTCGCCCCGTGGGAGGGCGGCGGCGCCGACGCCATCGCCGAGGCGGCCGCGTCGCTCCGGCGCGGGGACGCGGACGCCGCCGTCGTGTGCGGCGCCTCCGCCATGGCCGGGACCCAAGGCGTCTACTGGCTGGCCGAGAAAGGACTCCTCACGCCGCCTCAAGTCCGTCCCCGGCCACTCGGCATTCCCGCGTCGCCGGCCGCCGGCGGCGCGGCAGGGTTCCATGCCCCCTGCCTTTCCGGCATCGGTGTCCATCGGTGTCCATCGGTGGTTTCCTTTCCGGATCCGCCCGGCGACTCCCCCGTCGCCGGGCTCGCCCCGGCCGACGGCGCCGCCGCCCTGGTGCTCGAACGCTTCGACAACGCCCGCCGCCGCGGCGCTCGGCCGCTGGCCGCCCTCGCCGCCTTCGCTCGGGAGACCCTGGCCACGGACGGCTTCGCGCCCTGTCGCGACTCCTCCGTCGTCGCCCGCGTCGCCCGCCGGGCGCTCGAACGGGCTGCCGAGCGGCACGGCACGGATTCGGCGCCGGCGTCCGTCGGCGCCGTCATCCTGTCCGCCTCGGGCGATCCGGAAGGTGACCGGGCCGAGGCGTCGGGCGTCGCGCAGGCCCTCGGCGGCCCGTTCCGCGCCGTCGTCCCCGCGTCGGCCTGGGGCAACCTGTTTGCCGCCGGCCCGGCTACCGCCGTCGCCATCGCCGCGCACGCCCTGGCCGGTGATGGTCCGACGGACGACGGCGCCCTCGCGGGCGCCGTGCTGGTGGTCTGCGCCGGACCCGGCGGGGCCGTCGCCGCCATCGTCCTGGAGAAGGTGTCGTCGTGAGGCGGGTGTGGATCACCGGCGCGGGGGTCGTCTCGCCGGTCGGCAACGGCTTCGAAGCGTTCGCGGACGGCTGCCTCGCCGGCCGTTCGGGCGTCGGACCGATTACCCTCTTCGACGCCGGCACGTTCAAGCACCGCATCGCGGGCGAGGTGCGCGGACTCGACGCCGCACCGCTCCTCGAGCGGTACCCGCGCCTGAGCCGCCTGCGGGACCGCAAGGTGCTGCTGGCGCTCGCCGCCGCGGAGCAGGCGATCGAGCACGCGGGTCTGGACTCGCGCGGACTCGCAGGGGAGCGGTCGGCCGTCGCGCTCGGCGCGGGGCTGGACGTCGTGCTGCTCGAGGACATCCGCGGCCGCACGGACGACGTGGAAGCCTCGGTCTCCGGGAAGCTGCGCGAGCTGCTAGGCGACGACGGCGGCTGGGAGCGGCTCGTCCCCACCGACACGGCGAGCCGCCTCGTCGCGGCGCGCCACGGCCTTCGCGGCCCGTGCGTGACCAACGTCTCGGCCTGCGCCGCCGGCGGCCAGGCCCTGGGCCACGCCTTCCGCCTCGTTCGCGAGGGCGTCGTCGACGTCGCCCTGGCCGGCGGCGCCGACTCCATGGTCCACCCCATGGGCATCGGCGGCTTCGGGCTCCTGGGCGCGCTCTCGCCGCGCAACGAGCCCCCGGGCGAGGCGATCCGGCCGTTCGACGCGCGCCGCGACGGCTCGGTGCTCGGCGAAGGCGCCGCGGTGCTCGTGCTGGAAGACGCGGCTCACGCCCGAGCACGCGGGGCGCGACCGCTGGCCGAGTTCCTCGGCTGCGCCTCGACGCTCGATGCCCACGCCGTCACCGACCCCGAGCCTTCCGGTGCGGGCGCGGTCCTCGCGATGCGCCGCGCGCTCGCCGACGCGGGCCTCGATCCGGACGCGGTGGACTACGTCTCCGCCCACGGGACCGGAACACCGAAGAATGACGCGGTCGAGACCGCCGCGATTCGCGAGGCGCTGGGCCGCCGGGCGACGGAGATCCCCGTCTCGGCGCTCAAGTCCATGACCGGCCACCTGGTGGCCGCGTCCGGCGCGGTGGAGGCGCTCTCCTGCGTCGTGGCGCTGGTCCGGCGGGCGGTGCCGCCCACGATCAACTTGACCCGGCCCGATCCGGCGTGCGATCTGGACTATGTTCCGGGCCGCGCGCGGCCTTGGGACGGTTCGATCACGCTGTCGAACTCGTTCGGCTTCGGCGGCCAGAACGCGGTGGTGGTGATCGGTCGGAGCACGGGATGAGGCTGGACGGGAAACGGGCGCTGGTCACGGGAGGGTCGCGCGGCATCGGCCGGGCGATCGTGCTGGACTTCGTCCGGCGCGGCGCCCGGGTCGCGTTCGGCTGGACCTCGCACGAGGCCCACGCCCTGGAGACCGTGGCGCTGGCGAAAGCGGCGGGAGGGGACGCGCGGGCCCTGCGCGCGGACCTGGCGACGGCGAGCGAATCGCAGCGACTGGTCGCCGACGCCGCGGCGGCCCTGGGCGACGTCGACGTGCTCGTCAACAACGCCGGGATCGCCGACGACAGCACGGCGCCCGCGATGACCGAGACGCAGTGGGAGCGGGTCCTGGCCGTCGACCTGACCGCCGCCTTCCGCACGGCCAAGGCGGTCTCGCGCCGGATGATCCGCTCGCGCAGCGGCTGCATCGTCAACGTCTCCTCCGTCGTCGCCTCGCGCGGCGGACGCGGGCAGGCGAACTATGCCGCGGCCAAGGGCGGCGTCGAGGCGCTGACGCGGGCGCTGGCGATCGACCTGGCGTCGCGGAACATCCGCGTCAACTGCGTCGCGCCGGGCCTGGTCGAGACCGACATGACCACGGACGTCCGCGCCAGGCTGGGGGAGCGCTGCACGGCTTCGATTCTGCTGGGACGTCCGGGACGGCCCGAAGAAATCGCATCGGTCGTGTCGTTTCTCGCCTCCGATCTGGCGAGCTACGTCACGGGCCAGGTCTTCCATGTCGACGGCGGATTCGGGATGGCACTGTGAGCGAGACACGTGTCGGTGGAGCGTACGACGAGCTGCTGGCGCTGGTTCGCGCGCGCCGCAGCGTGCGCCGTTTCCTGCCGGAGCCGGTGTCCCAGGAGGACGTGCGCCGGCTGCTGGAGGCCGCACGATGGGCGCCCAGCCCCACCAACCGCCAGCCGTGGCGCTTCGCGGTCGTCCGCGACGCGGAGCGCAAGGCCGGGATGCGCGAGGCCGTTGCCGCGGCGGCGCGGGCGGCGGCGACGGCGGTGGGCGGGATGGTCGAGGAGGGGATGGCGCCGTACGCGGCGATGTTCGAGGCGTTCGAACAGGCGCCGGTGGTCGTCGCGGTGCTCGCCCGCCGGCCCTCGCGGGTCGCCGCACGGCTTGGCGCCGGGCTCTCCGACACGGAGCGCGCGGCCCTGGCCGGCGACCTGCCGGCCATCGGCGCCGCGATCCAGAACTTCCTTCTCGCCGCGCACGCCCTGGGCCTCGGCGCGTGCTGGCTCTCCGGTCCGTTGCTCGCCGCCCCGGACCTGCGCGCGATTCTGGGCGGACCTCCAACACTCGACCTCGTCGCGCTGATCCCCGTGGGACGACCGGCCGAGACGCCCGCGGCCCCGCCGCGGCGCGACGTGGATCAACTTCTGGTGGGGACGAAGGAGACCGGTCCGGCATGAGCGACGATCCGCAGGTGGTCGAGCGGGTGATCCGGGAGGTGGCCGAGTCGCTGGGAATCGACCCGGCCGGCGTCTCGCCCGACGCCGGCCTGGTGCTCGACCTCGGCGCCGACTCGCTCGACCTGCTCGACCTCGTCTTCCGCCTCGAGGAGGCGTTCGGGATCCAGCTCGAGCGCGGGCAGATCGAGGCGCGCATCCGCGAGGCGATGGAGGGAGAGCCGTACGAGGTCGACGGGGTCCTGACGTCGAAGGCGTTGGAGCTGCTGCGGCGCGAGCTGCCCGAGGTCAAACCGGAGCGCGTCCGGGACGGGTTGCGCTCGTCGGAGGTGGTCACGCTGTTCACGGTCCGCACGCTGGTGCGGCTGGTGGAATGGCACCGCCAGGGGAAGGAGGCGCCGTCGCCGTGACGCTGCTGTTGGAGGGGAAACGGGCGCTGATCACCGGCGGCACGGGGGCGCTAGGCTCGGCGATCGCACGGATCCTGGCGCGGGAGGGCGCCGCGGTGGCCTTCGGGACGACGAGCCCCGGCGAGAGGGCGGACCGCGTCGCCGCGGCGATCCGCGCGCAGGGGCGAACCGCGCTGCCGCTGGCGTTCGACGTCGCCGACGCCGCCGCCGTCCAGGCCGCGGTCGGGCGCTGCGTCGCGGAGCTGGGCGGGCTCGACGTCCTGGTCAACGCGGCCGGGATCAGCCAGGCGGTGCCGCTGGCGCTCATGCGCGAGGACGACTGGGACCGCATGCTGGCCGTCAACCTCCGCGGCGTGTTCCTCGTGTGCCGGGCGGCCCTGCGGCCGATGGTCGCGCAACGCTCCGGGGTCATCGTCAACGTCGGCTCGGTCGCCGGCCGCCGGATGCTCGACGCCCCCGTGCACTACGCCGCCTCCAAGGCCGGGGTGTCGGGCTTCACGCTCGCGCTCGCGCGCGAGGTCGCGCGCTACGGCGTCCGCGTCACCTGCGTCGTCCCCGGCCTGCTGCGCGGCGGCGTCGGCCACCACGTCCCGCCCGCCCTGCTCGAGCTGTACGGCCGGCGCTGCGTCGCCGGACGCGTCGGCGAGCCGGACGAGATCGCCGAGGTCATCGCATTCCTGGCATCCGACCGCGCGAGCTACGTCTACGCCGACGACGTGTTCGTCGACGGAGGGGTTTGATGCGCTTCCTGCTCGTCGACCGCATCGACGTCCTGGAGAGCGGGAAGCGCCTCGAGGCCCACAAGACCGTGAGCTTCGAGGAGGCGTGGCTGCCGCGGCCGACCGCGCCCTTCCCTGCCCTGCCCCCGGCTCTGCTGCTCGAGTCGGTGCTCCAGGCCGGGATGTGGCTCCTGCGCGAAGCCTCCGGCTTCACCTGCCAGCCCGTGGTGCTCGGCGCCGACGGCGTGCGGCTCGGAAGGCCCGTCCGCTCGGGCGAGACCGTGCGCCTCTTGGCCGAGGTCCGGCAGCGCGGCCCGGAAGGGGCCGTGCTGCGGGGCGAGGCGCGCGTGGGGGACGAGGTCGTCGCGTCGGGAGAGCGTATCGTGTGCGGCTTCCTGCCGCTCGAAGAGTTCGACGATCCGGCCGAGGCGCGCGCCGCGTTCGCGGAGATGCGGCAGCCGACGCACGAGCGGCGGGCGGCAACGTGACCGGACCCCGGCTACGGCGCGAACGGTCGTACCTGTACTGGCGCCAGACGCCGTCCTGGTGCGTCGAGTGCGACGCACGCGTTCCCGGCCGCATCGTGTCGGAGGGGAATCGGGTGTACCTGGAGCGCGCGTGCCCGACGCACGGACATTCCCGCGGCCTGTTGGCGGAGTCTCTCGAGTTCTACCAGGCACGAATGCTCTGGCCCGCCCGGCGTGCCGGTACGACGGCGCGCCGGGACGCCCCGCCCGACTGCCCGCGCGATTGCCACGTCCCGTGTTCCTGGCACGAGGGCCCCGTCCGCCGCCTCCACGCCCTTCCCGCTCTTCCCGCCCTTCCCGCTCTTCCTGCTCTTGCCGCTTGCCTGCGCGCGGCGGGCGAGCCGCTGGAGGACGTGGTGACGGGCGCGGCGGCGGAGGGCGAGGCGCACCTCGCCGTCGGTCGGCGGGAACCGTCCGACGGAGTTCTGGCACGATGGATGGCCGAGCTGCCGTCGCAGCCGGGGGTGCGGCGCGCGTGGATCGAGGCGACGGACGGGCTGCCGTTGGACGTCCTGGGCGCGCGGATCGCGCGGGCGGCGGGGATGGAGGCCGGGAGCTTCGTTGCGGATGAGGATGCGCCCCTGTGCCTCTCGCATGCACGCCTGCCGAGCACAGGCATCGAGCTGGTCCTGCACGCGCCGATGCAGGCCGCGACGCTGGACCTCACGCGATTGCTGACGTGCTGCGTCTGGGAGCGGATGGCCGATGGAGCGATCGTCCCGGCTTGCTGGGCCCGGATCCGGAGAAGAGAAACCACCGATGAACACAGATGAACACAGATCGCTCCGCTCCAACGACGATAGCGATCCGGTTCCTGTCCTTCCCCATCGGTGTCCATCGGTGTCCATCGGTGGTTTCTGTCTTCGGATCCGCGGGGGGCGAGCATGATGAACGACGGCTTCCTGTACGCGACGCGATCGGTGTGCCCGTCGTGCGGGGAGCTGGTCGACGCGAAGGCGGTCGTGGACGGCGGACGCGTGCTCCTGGTGCGGCGGTGCCCGCGGCACGGCGAGCTGGCGGCGCTGGCCTGCTCCGACGCGGAATGGTACGCGCGCGCGCTGACGACGGCGAAGGCCGCCAGCGTCCCGCACGGGTTCTCGACGAAGGCGGATCGCCCGTGCCCGGAGGCGTGCGGGCTGTGCCCGGAACACCAGCAGCACACCTGCCTGCCCGTGATCGAGATCACGCAGCGCTGCGATCTTCGCTGCCCGGCGTGTCTCGTCTCGTGCGAGGGCGATTCCGACCTGTCCGTCGAGGATTTCCGGCGAATCGTCGATGGGGTGCTGGCGCGCGAGGGAGCGGTCGATACGATCAATCTGAGCGGCGGCGAGCCGCTCCTGCACCCGGAGCTGCCGGCACTGCTGGGCGCGGCGGCGCAGCCCGAGGTGACGCGGGTGTCGATGAACTCGAACGGCCTGGCGCTGCTCGACCGGCCCGACCTCGTGTCCGCGCTGGAGCAGCACCAGGTCACCGTCGCACTGCAGTGGGACGGGGACGAGGCCGAGCCGTACCGGATGCTGCGGGGACGGGACCTGCGCGAACAGAAGCGCCGGGTGCTCGACCTGCTCGAACGCCATGGGATCCGAACCACGCTGATCGTGACGGCGGCGTACGGGCTGGGCGAACGGGTGTGGGCGGCGGCGATGGACGAGTTCCTCGCGCGGCCGAATGTCACCGCCCTGCAGGTCCAGCCGGTGGCCCACGTCGGCCGCGGGGCCGGTCTGCCGCACGACCCGCTGCGACGGCTGACGATCCCGGACGTGATCGACGGGCTGTGCGGAGCGTCGCGTGGGCTGCTGGCGCGGGAGGACTTCACCCCGCTGCCGTGCTGCCACGGGGCCTGCTTCGGGCTGACCTACCTGATGCGCATGCCGGACGGCGGGATGGTTCCACTGCCGCGGCTGTTCCCGTTCGACGACTTCGAGGCGGCGGTGACGAACACTGCCGTACCATCGTTCGACGGCCAGGCGCTCGATCGGCTGCGCGGGCTCATCTACAACGTCTGGTCGGGCTGCGACGCCTACGGCTGCGGCGAACGGTTGCTGGGAGCACTGCGCTCGGTCTTCGACGAGTTCAACCGGCTGGTGAAGGTCGATGCGCGGGCGCTGGCGGCGCTGGCCGAGCGCTCGGTGAAGGTGATCTTCGTCCACGCCTTCATGGATGCGGAGACGTTCGACATGGTCCGCGCCGCGAAGTGCTGCGTCCACTACCCGCAGCCCGACGGGCGGATGATCCCGGCCTGCGTGCGCAACGTGCTCCGGCGGGGGCGCACCGGACCCTCGACCGGCCAGGGGTAGGCAGCGGTCGATTCCCGCCGGCGGGGCGTCCGCGCGTTTTCGGAGGCCTGCGGCCTCCTCCGGCGTGATGAAATCTGCATCACCGGGAAAGGTCGGTCCCGACGGGGTCGGGCCACGCCGGTTCGGGCGAGCGGGCCGGCGCGACGTCTGGCTGGAGCGCCCGATGCCGGGCCATGTTTCGCGTCTATATTCCATGACATGCACGGTCAGGCATGGCGCCGGAACGGCCCCGGTCGAGGGCGGCCATCCGGGTGTTGACGCACCCGTGGAGATCTGCTACAGACCGGTCTCGCCATAGTTCGGTAAACAAGTGGGGGCCCGTCATACCCGGGGAAGGAGAGGACGTCATGATCAAGCCGCATGGTTCCGACAAGCTCAACCCGCTCTATGTCCAGGACAAGGCGGAGCGCGAGAAGCTGACCAAGGAGGCCGCCGGCCTGCCCTCGATCGTCATCAGCTCGGCAGCCGCAGGCAACGCCGTGATGATGGGCAGCGGGTACTTCAACCCCCTGACGGGCTTCATGAACCGCGCCGACTCCCTGGCCGTCGCCGAGAAGATGACCACCACCAAGGGGCTCTTCTGGCCCGTGCCGATCGTCAACGTGGTCAAGGATGCGTCGTCGATCAAGGGCGCCAAGCGCATCGCCCTGCGCGATCCGAACGTGGACGGAAATCCGGTCATCGCGATCCAGGACGTCGAAGCCGTGGAGCAGTTCACGGCGGCCGACATGGAGCTGATGACGGACAAGATCTTCCGCACCAAGGACCCGCAGCACCCCGGCGTCGGGGCGTTCAACTCCGTCGGCACCACCGTCATCTCCGGCCCGATCAAGGTGCTCAACTTCTCCTACTTCCAGACCGAGTTCCCCGAGACCTTCCGCACCGCGTACCAGATCCGCGAGGCGATGAGTCAGATGGGCTGGAGCAAGGTCGTGGCGTTCCAGACGCGCAACCCGATGCACCGCGCCCACGAAGAACTGTGCCGGATGGCGCAGGAGCAGCTCAAGACCGACGGCATCCTCATCCACATGCTCCTGGGCAAGCTCAAGGCCGGCGACATCCCCGCCGACGTGCGCGACGCCTCCATCCGCGTCATGGTCGAGAAGTACTTCCCGCCCAAGACCGTGCTCATCACCGGCTACGGCTTCGACATGCTCTACGCGGGGCCGCGCGAGGCCGTGCTGCACGCCGTGTTCCGGCAGAACACCGGCTGCACGCACCTCATCGTCGGCCGCGACCACGCCGGCGTCGGCTCGTACTACGGTCCGTTCGACGCGCAGACGATCTTCCACAACGAGGTCCCCAAGGGCGCACTGGAAATCAAGATCTTCGACGCCGACCACACCGCCTGGTCGAAGAAGCAGAACCGCGTCGTCATGATGCGCGACGTGCCCGACCACAAGCCCGAGGACTTCGTCATGCTGTCCGGCACCAAGGTGCGCGCGATGCTCGCGGCGGGCGAGGCCCTGCCGGTCGAGTTCTCGCGGCCCGAGGTGGCCAAGATCCTCATGGGCTTCTACCAGAGCGAGCGCGGCAAGAACGCCAAGTAGCGGCGAGGCGCAGCCGCCGGAGCCCCGGCGACGGCGGCAAGCCCGCCGATCCGCGCACGGTCCCCACGATCCCCCGTGGTGCTATGCTCCGACTCCGTCCGGAGGACGCGGCGGCATGCCGTCGGGAGCGGGCGTGAGGAATCGATCCGGAACTCGAGTTCGGGCGGCCGGTGCGGCGGACATCGTCGTCCTCGTCGTCCTGGCCGCCCTGGCCGCATCCGCCTCCGCCTGTCGCGCCGGCTTCGCCTTCGTCGTCGGCGTCGATGAGGTCTCCGCCGGCGAGCTGGCCGCGCAGCTCCGGGGCTCCCATCCGCCGCTCGTCGTCGATGTCCGCGACCCTGCCGAATTCCGCGCCGGACACATCGACGGGGCGATCCTCCTGCGCCAGGAGGAATTGGCCGGGTACTTCACGCGGCTCGGCCCCGCCCGGGACCGCCCGATCGTCGTCGTCTGCTCCCGCGGCTTCCGCTCGGTCGCCGCCGCCGCCGTGGTCGCGCCCCTCGGGTATGCCGACGTGTCCAGCCTCGCCGGGGGAATGGCGGCCTGGCGCGGCGACGGCCGCCCGACGGTCACGACGGCTCCGCCGGCCTTCCCGGCGGGGTCGCTCGCCACGCCCCGCCTTCCGCTGAACGCGTTCCAGGAGTTCATGGAGTTCGCCGCCGGCTTCCTGGTCAAGCCGGGCTACATGCTCCTCTCCCTGCTCCTCGCCTTCCTTCTCCGGCGCAAGCGCGACACCGACCTCGTCCTGATCCGCTGGTCGCTGCTCTCGTTCTTCGCCGGCGAGACCGCCTGCTACGTCAACATCCTGGTCACGCACGGACTCAGCGACGGGCTCGAGCTCGCCCACGGCATCGGCATGATCGGCCAGAACGTGCTGCTCCCCTGGGGGCTTTTCCTGTTCCTCGACCGGCGCGCCCTCCGGCTCTCCTCCGACGAGGGCGCGTGCGCCCTCCAGCGCCTCTGCGGGCGGTGCTGGAAGCGCGACGACGTATCGTGCGCCCTCCAGCGCCTGTTCCTCTTCCTGATCTTCGGCATCGGCGCCTTCGCCCTCCTCCCGCTCAGCGCGCCGCTGCGGCCCGCGAGGGTCATCCTCCCCGTCTACGGCACCGACTGGCCCCACGACTTGTCGCTGCTCGTGGCGTTCGTCCAGTTCCGCCTGTACCCGGCGCTCGCGCTGCTCTGCTTCGTGGCCGCCCTCGTGCTGCTCCTCCACGGGCGCGCCGGGACCCGTCGCGCCCAGATCCCGTTCTTCCTGGGCCTGGGCCTCCTGAGCTTCCCGCTCTTCCGCTGGTTCCTGGAGGAGGGGTACCGCGACATGCCCGTCTGGGCCGAGTGGTGGGAGGAGGCGACCGAGTTCCTCGCCATCCTCGGCACGGGCGTCCTGCTCTTCGTCTTCCGCCGGCAGCTCGGCCTGTTCGGACGCGTGGCGCCGGAAGGCCCGGAGGCGCGGGACGCGCATGGGACCGGCTGACCTCCTGCGGCTAGCGGCGTTCATCGCCCGCGTCGCCCGCTTCCCCCATGGCCTCGGCCCCGACCCGAGCGTCGTGGAGCGCCGCGACGCGCGGATTGCGGACGGCGTCGCCTGCGACGAATACTTGCCCTGCGGCCAGAAGCCGCGGTGCGCGGCGGTCCTGGTGCACGGCATGACGCCCAACGGCAAAGCCGAGCCGCGGCTCGAGCACTTCGCCCGCGCCGCCGCCCGCGCCGGCGTCCGGTGCCTCGTCCCGCACCTCGCCGGCCTCGCCGACTGCCGCTGGGATCCCGCCGACCTCGAGGATCTCGCCGACGCCGTCCGCTCGGCCGCCGAGACGGGCCCGGGGCGCCCCGGACTGGTCGGCTTCAGCTACGGCGCGAGCCACGCCCTGCTCGTCGCCGCACGCCCCGACGTCGCGTCGCTCCCCCGGTTCGTTCTCGCCTTCGGACCGTGCCGCTCGATCCGCGAGCTGCACGAGCACTACCGCACCGCGTGGACCAAGGCTCCGGCGTCGGACGCCGAGCGCGACGACCGGATCTACGCCCGGCTCGTCCTGGCCTGGCGCCACCGCGAGACGCTCCGGCTCCCCGCCGCCGCGCGCGAGGCGCTCGACGACCTGCTCCGCCGGTACTGTCACGCCGCGACGATGGCCGAGAAGCAGGCGGTCCACGATCGGTACGTTCGCGACCTCGAGCTGCCGCCGGCCGAGGGCGACGACGCAACACAGGCCGCTTTCGCGGCGCTTTCGCCCGCGGGGCGGCTCTCCGCCCTGCGCTGTCCCGTGAGCCTGGTGCACGACCGCCACGACTTCGTCGTTCCGTCCGGCCACTCGGAGGCGCTGTTCGAGGAGCTGCACGGGCTGCCGGGCGGCGAGCGCCATCGTCTCTTGCCGACGACGCTGCTGCAGCGGCGGGAGACGACGGCCATCCCGCCGGTCGGCGAGCTGTTGCGTCTGTTCGGCGCCCTCGCCCCGCTGCTCGGGCGCGACTGATTCTTCATCGCCGGCGGTACGTCCGCAGGTGCCGGGCCTCCGCCGGAAGACGCAGCGGACGGGCCAGGAAGTCGGAGTAGAGCATCCTGCAGGCGAACGGGCAGCGGTCGCGGCACACCGGCATCGGGCCCCACCGCGCCCGCGCCTCGTCAATCATCCGCCGGAAGGACTTCCCCTCCAGGAAGCTCGCTCCCGGACGCTGGATCTCGCCGCAGGGCCAGAAGATGCGGCCCAGCGGATCGAGCGTCAGATTCGCCATCGGGAAGCAGTGGTGCGGGCTCCCGTCGCGCAGGGTCTCGTAGTAGCCGAGCGACCCGGCCAGGGGAAGCCCGCGGCGCCGATAGTCGACCAGCCGCGCGCACAGCTCGAAGTACGCCGGATCGCGCCGCAGTCCCTCGGCCACGCGAAGCTCGCGGTCGATGAAAGGCGAGATCGCCAGCCCGACGCCGTGGGCGAAGCACCAGTCGAGGATCGGCTCCACCTCGGCGAGCATCCCGGGGACCAGGACGGTGCACAGTCCGAGGTCGAAGCCGAAGTCGTTCCGCAGACGCCGCAGCCGCTCGAGATTCTCGACCTGCACGCGGTGCTGCCCGGGCGTGCCGCCGGTGACGCGCACGAACCCCTCGGGCCGGAGGCTGTCGACGCCGACCATTACGCAATCGACGTCACGTAGCCATTCCGGGTGGTCGTCCAGGTGCAGTCCGTTGGTGTTGAGGGTGATGTCGGCGAAGTCGAGGTCGCGGCAGGCGGCGAGGAGGCGCGGGAGGTCGGCGCGCAGCGTCGGTTCGCCCCCCGAGAGATCGATGGCGTCGCAGACCTCGCGGATGCCGCGCAGCGTGCGGACGGCGTCCGCGGTGCCCAGCTCGCGCGGCACGCCGTCCGGACAGCGGTGGCGCACGTTCTCGACGCAGTACGGGCACGACAGCTCGCAGCGGTAGGTCACGATCCAGCAGACCGCGATCGGGTGGTACGCCGTGCGCTCGCGCATCCCGAGCGCGTCGAGCACCACGTTGGCGACGGTGTTTCGCGCGACCAGCCGGCCCACCATGCCGCGTCTCTCCTTTGGCCGCCACGCTATCGCGCGGCGCGGCGACGGGGCAAGGGAGCGGCAAGGGTGCAAACGTCCGCGCGGCGTGCGTGCGCGTGATACGTGCCTGCCTTGCCTAGAACGACGCGCAGGCGGCCGCGACGAAGTCCGTGTTGTGGGTCACCTCGACGGTCGCGTCCCCGGTGAACGCCGGCACCGCGACGCTCCAAACGTGATCCTGCGGCGGCGCGTCGCACACCCCGTTCCCGTTGAAGTCCGCGTAGTAGTCGATCCGGTAGTTGCTACCCTCCTGGAGGACGTCCGTCCAGTTGAAGCTGAACGCCCCTCCGGTCACCACGGCCTGATCGGAGGCGACCACCGTGTCGGTGGCGTCGTCGACCAGCGCCGCGGACAAGTCCTGGCCCTCGTGCGGAGCGAACCCCGTCCCGGAGAAGGTGAGGTTCCATGGTCCTCCGGGCGCGTCCGCGTCCGCGTCGGCGTCCGCGTCCGCGTCCGCATCGGCGTCCGCGTCCGCACCCCCTTCCGCCGCGCCATCGGCGTCGCCGCCGTCCGGGTAGGAGTAGCCGCCGTCGTCGTCGCATCGAAGCCCCGCCATGGCCAGTACGGCCACGGGAACCCCGACCCTGCCGAACCATCGAGCTGCTGTCATGTTTGCCTCCAAGCCAAGGGCAAGGTAAGCACCGGCCCCGGCCGGTCAATCTCCCGGGCGCCCTCCCGGACTTGCCGCGCGACTCCCGGGCAATTCCACCGCCCTGGCGGAAAGTCGCAGGCATTGATAGCGTCCGGCACGCGCCCCGCGAAGCGAAGAAGGAGCAGCCATGAAGAGGTCGTTTGCGATCCTGGTCGGCATCCTGGCCGGTATCTCGGCCGTCGCCTGCGGGCCACGCGCCGGCGAGACGACGGCCCCCCAGGGCACCGCCGGTACGGCCCACGCGCCCGTCGCTCCCGTGCCCATCGCCGAATACTTCCACATCGCGCGCGTGTCAGGCGCCGCGTCGTTCTCCCATGACGAGTCGCTCGTCGCCTACGTCACCGACGCCGGCGGCCGGATGGACGTCTGGGTCCGGCCCACCGCCGGAGGCGACGCGCGCCAGGTCACCCACGTCGACGGGTTCGTGCTGGGTTTCGGGTTCTCCCCCACCGACGACGCGCTGCTCGTCGAAGCCGACCACGGCGGTGACGAGCTGGGCCACCTCTACCTCACCGACGCCGCCGGCTCGATGTGGCAGGAGCTGATGCCGGGCGACCCGGAAGGGACCAAGACCTCGTTCATCCGCTGGGCCGAGGACGGGAACAGCTTCCTCTACCTCTCCAACCGGCGCGACGTGCAGTTCATGGACCTGTACGAGTACACGCCCGCGACCGGTACGTCCGAGCGGTTGTGGGAGTCATCCGGACTGCTCAACTTCGCGGGGACCAGCCGCGACCACCGGACGTTCGTGATCGTCGAGGTCCTCTCCGACGTGGACTCGAACATGTACCTCCTCCGGCGGGGCGCGACCGGGCCGGAACTGCTCACGCCGCACGAGGGCGAGGTGCTCTACACACCCACGACGTTCACGCAGGACGGCGGCACCATGTACTACACCTCCGACGAGGGGCGCGAGTTCACCGCGCTCCTGGCGATGGAGCTGGAAACCAAGGCCTCGCGCGCCGTGCTGGAGGAGGAGTGGGACGTCGAGGTCGCGGACTTCTCGCGCGCGTGGACGTACTTCTACACGAGCACCAACGTGGACGGCGAGCCGCGCGTCGTACTCACGAAGGCAGGCACGGACGAGCCGGTCGCGTTGCCGGACCTGGGCGCCCCCGGGGCGCTCGTGCCGCTCGAGTTCTCCAACTCCGACCGCCTGATGGCCGCGACGCTTGTCAGCGACACGTCGCCGACCGAGCTGTACGTGGTCGATCTCTCGGCCGGGACGGCAACCCGGCTGACGCAGTCGCTGCCCGAGTCGCTGCGGGACCGCCCGATGGTGACGGGCGAATCGGTGCGCGTCCCGAGCTTCGACGGGAGCGAGGTGCCGGCGTTCGCCTACCGGCCCGGAGGTGAGGGTCCGTTCCCCGCGGTGATCGATGTGCACGGGGGGCCGACCGCGCAGTCGCGGCGGAAGTTCGACCGCATGCGCCAGTACCTCGTGTCCAAGGGCTACGTCGTCCTGGTCCCGAACGTCCGCGGCTCGACGGGCTACGGCAAGACGTACACGACACTCGACAACCTCGACCTGGGCGGCGGTCCGCTCCAGGACGTCGTGGCGTGCAAGCGGTGGCTGGTGGAGCACGCCGGCGTCTCGGCCGACCGGGTCGTCGTGCTCGGCGGCAGCTACGGCGGCTACATGGCGCTGGCGGCGGCGACGTTCACCCCCGGGGAGTTCGCCGCGCAGGTCGACTATTTCGGCGTCTCGGACCTGAAGTCCCTCGTGGAAAGCTTCCCGCCCTACTGGATGGCGATGGCGACGTACATCTACCAGAAATTCGGCGACCCGGCGAATCCCGAGCACGCGCAGTACCAGCACGACCGCTCCCCCCTCTACTTCGTCGACCGCATCGTGACCCCGCTGCTCGTCGTGCAGGGCGAGAACGACGTGCGGGTCCGCCGCGACCAGTCGGACCGCATCGTCGAGGCGCTGCGGGAGCGCGGCGTTCCCGTGCACTACCTGATCCTGGAGGGCGAGGGGCACGGCTTCTCGCAGAACGAGAGCATGCTCGCGGCGTACGAGCTGACGGATCGCTTCCTGGACCGCTACATCTTCGGCGACCCGTCGGTCGAGCTGCCGTAGACGCGCCCCCGGACCGCAAGGCCCGGACGACGCTCCTCCCGTCCGTTGCCTTCTCCCGATTCGACCTTAGCTTCGCTGCGGTGGCGCGATACGAGGCGCGCGACCCGAAGGAGCAGTTCGGTGGACGTCGCACGGTACCTCGCGCTGGCCGCCCTGGGTACGGCGGTCGGCGCCTACGGGACGCTGATCGGTGCCGGCGGAGGATTCATCCTCATGCCGGTGCTCCTGCTGCTGTATCCGCACCAGGATCCCGCGCAGCTCGCGAGCATCTCGCTGGCGGTGGTCTTCCTCAACGCGCTTTCCGGCTCCGCAGCTTACGGGCGGATGGGACGGATCGACTATCGCTCGGGCCTGCTCTTCGCGGCCGCGGCGGTTCCGGGGGCCGTGCTGGGCGCGATCCACACCTCCCTTCTCCCTCGCCGCATCTTCGATGTGCTGCTCGGCGCGCTCCTCGTGGCCGGCGCCGCCTTCCTGGCCTTGCGCCCCCGCACGGCCGGCGCCTCGCGCTCCGTCGGCCCGCGGCGTTTCCGGTTGGCCAGGCGCATCATCGATGCCCACGGCACGACGCACGAGTACTCGGTCAACCTGCCGCTGGGCCTCGCCGCCAGCGCCGTCGTCGGCTACCTGTCGAGCCTGCTCGGCATCGGCGGCGGGATCGTCCACGTGCCTCTGCTGGTCTATGCGCTCGGTTTCCCGGTCCACGTCGCCACGGCGACCTCGCACTTCGTGCTCGCCGTGATGGCCCTGAGCGGCACCCTCGTCCACGTCGCCACGGGGGCCTTCACCCAGGGCGTGCATCGGACGATCGTGCTCGGAATCGGCGTCGTGCTGGGCGCCCAGGTGGGGGCGCGCCTTTCCGAGAGGATGCGCGGGAGATGGATCATCCGGGGACTGGCGATGGCCCTGGCGGTCGTGGGCCTGCGGATCCTGGCCGCCGCGTCGTAGCGGAATCCGCCGCGCGAGACCACCGCCGCAGCCACGGGATGCACCCCGGCCTCCGGCGGCGGGTTGGCTCGCGACGGCGTCTCCGCTATCGTCGGCGGGCGGTGCGCCGGAGCCCGGGGCCGGCACGGCCGGGGAAAGGGGCGTGACGCATGAAGATCGTCGAGAAACTGCGGGTCGAGCCGGGCCGGCGGATCAAGCTGCGCCACGTGGCCGCGGACGCCACGCCCGGCGTCAAGGACAAGGCCGAGGCCGTGGAGGATCTGGCGCAGATGCTGCCGGAGCTGCGCAAACTGCAGTACCGGCTGTACGCCGAGAATCGGCGCTCCGTCCTCGTCGTGCTGCAGGCCATGGACGCCGGCGGCAAGGACGGCGTCGTACGCCACGTCTTCTCGGGTCTCAATCCCCAGGGCTGCCGCGTCACGGCGTTCAAGGCGCCGTCGACCTCCGAGCTGGACCACGACTTCCTCTGGCGTGTCCACCGCGCGGTGCCGCCGTACGGCGAAATCGGCGTCTTCAACCGATCGCACTACGAGGACGTGCTCATCGTGCGGGTGCACGAGCTGGTGCCCAAGGACGTCTGGCGGCGCCGCTACGCCCAGATCAACGCCTTCGAGCGCTACCTGGCCGAGACCGGCGTCACGATGCTCAAGTTCCTCCTCCACATCAGCCGCGGGGAGCAGACCCGCCGCCTGCTCGACCGCGTCGAGGACCCCGAGCGGAACTGGAAGCTGTCGCCGGCGGATGCCGAAGAGCGCAAGTACTGGGATGACTACCGGCGGGCCTACGAGGACGTGCTGCACGAGTGCAGCACGCCCGACGCTCCGTGGTACGTGATTCCGTCGGACCACAAGTGGTACCGCAACTGGGCGATCGCCCGCGTCCTGCTGGCGCACCTGCGCGACATGCGCCTCCAGTTCCCCGAGCCCCTGGCCGACCCGGACTCGCTCAGGCGGCTCCTGCGGGGAGGCTCGGCGGGCGGCGGCCCGAAGAAGCACGGCGCCTGATGCCGGCCCCGGACCCCGGGAGCATCACCGAGGAACTCGCTCTCGAACGCCGCCGGCGTGCCGCTGACGGACCGGGATTGTGGCGGCAGTACGTCAACCCGTCGTGGGCCGGCCTTCTCCGCGCGACCGGATGGGAGCGCCGCTTCGTCCGGGCACAGGGCCTCGAGCTGGAGGACGACCGCGGCGAGCGGTATCTCGATTTCCTCTCCGGCTTCGGCGTCCTGGGTCTGGGCCACAACCACCCCGCCATCAAGGCCGCCCTGCGCGCCGCGCTCGACGACGACCTTCCCGGCTTCACACAGGTCGAATGCTCCGCCCTCGCCGGGCTCGCCGCCGAACGCCTCTCCGCCCTCCTGCCGGGCGGACCACACCGCGTGTTCTTCTGCTCCAGCGGCAGCGAAGCCGTCGAGGCCGCGATCAAGCTGGCGCGCGCAGCCACCGGCAAGCGCCGGCTCGTCGCTTGCGAGGGCGCCTACCATGGCTCCACGCTCGGCGCCCTCAGCCTCAAGGGCATCGGCGCCGCCCGGGACCGTTTCGGCCCGCTGCTCCCCGAGGTCCTCCGGATCCCCTTCGGCGACCTCGAGGCACTGCAACGGGCCGCACGCGGCGGCGATCTCGCCGCGTTCGTCGTCGAGCCGATCCTCGGCGAGGGAGGCACCGTCGTTCCCCCCGCCGACTTCCTCCCGCGAGCGGCGGACGCCGTGCACGCGCAGGGCGGCCTGCTCGTCGTCGACGAGGTCCAGACGGGTCTGGGGCGGACAGGGAGGATGTTCGCGTTCGAGCACGCCGGCGCATCGCCCGATGTGGTCACCGTGGCGAAGGTGCTCGGCGGAGGCCTCGTGCCGGTCGGCGCCATGGCCGCCCGGGCCGAGGCGTTCGACCGGGCCTACGGAAGCGCCCGCACGTGCATGGACCACGCCACGACGTTCGGGGGCGGACCGCTGGCCATGGTCGCGGTCCTGGCGACGCTGCGAGTGCTCGAGGAAGAACGGCTCGTCGAGCGCGCTGACGAGCAGGGACGCACGCTGCGCCGCAAGCTCGAGGATATTGCGGCGCGACGTTCATCAATCCGGGAGGTTCGGGGCATGGGCCTCATGCTCGGCCTGAAGTTCAAGGACGCCGCCGGAGGATGGCTGGACCGGACGCCGCTCGCGGCATTCGGCCAGGCGTCGGCCGCCCTGCTCGCGCAGTACGTCGCGCTCCGCCTGCTGTCCGAGCACCGGATCGTGACGCAGGCCGCCGTCAACGACCCGTCCGTGCTCAAGGTGATGCCGCCGCTGACGGTCGACGGGCCCGCCATCGACCGCTTCGCCGCCGCCCTGGACGCCGTGCTGGCCGACGCCGGCCACGCCTCGGCCTTCGCCCGTTTCGCGACCGAGTTTGTAAGACACGCGCGCGGATGAGCCCGGCCCTCACATCGCACCCCCCCCGTTCCCTGTCCGGACCAATAACCAAGAACCAAGAACTTAGAACGCCTTCGCCCCCTGATAGAGATCGGGCAGGGTGCGCAGGAAACGGAGCGGGCCGGCCGCGACGTCGGCGAATCCTCGGCAGCTCGTCCAGCAGCGGCTGCACGGATCGAACCGGGCCTGGTCGCGGAGACGGCCGAGGAGGACGTCGAGCGGCTGGTCGAGCAGGCTGCCGGAGGGCTGGTCGTTGGTGTCGATGCAGCGCGAGACGCGCCCGCGGTGGTCGATGTTGAAGAACGTCCGGCCCGCGCGGCAGGCGGGCATCCCATCGGCGGCAACGGCCCGGTCGAATTCGGCCAGGTAGTCGCGGTAGGACACGAACGCCGGGTGCCCCCGTTTCAGCTCGGCGAGCCGCGCGGCCACGGGGCGTCCCGGCACGCGCACCGGCTTCTGCCCGCGCCGATGGCTGTACAGGCTCAGCTCGAACGAAACGCCCAGATCCTCGGCGAGACGGATCAGCGGCTCCACCTCGTCGACGTTGTCGTCGAGCAGCACGGCCATGATGTGGACGCGGTGGCGGCGGTCCGGACGCAGGTCGCGCAGCAGCTCGAGCGCGGTGACGGCGCGGGCGAAGGATCCCCTGACGCCGCGCTGCGCGTCGTGCCGATCGGGGTCGGCGTAGTCCAGCGAGACGTGGATGTCCTGGAGGCCGGCGTCGTACAACCGCTCGGCCAGCTCGCGGGTGAGGAACCAGCCGTTGGTGATGAGCGAGAACCAGTGGTCGCGGGCCAGCAGGCGCGCGATCTCCGGCAGGTCCCGGCGCAACAGCGGCTCGCCGCCGGCCATCGACAGCATCAGCGGCGCGAACGGCCGCAGCCGCTCGGCCACCGCGCGCACCCCGTCCAGGTCCAACTCCTCTCGCGCCGATGGCGGGTCGCGCCAGAAGGAGCAGATGCCGCACTTCAGGTTGCAGCGGTACGTGATCTGCCAGTTGCACAGGAACGGCCGCTCGCGGAGCATCCCGTAGAGCAGCTTCGCCCCCTTCGCCGCCGTGCGCGCCTCACCCTCCAGCCGATCCAGCATCGACCCGATCATCGGCTTCCCTCCCAGCCCCCAGCCCCCAGTCCCGTCGAGCCCCCAATCCCCACCCCCCAGCCCCTCTGCTAGAACGCGTTGATGCAGTAGTCGCCGTGCGAATTCCCGTAGCCGTCGATGAACAGGTAGTAGATCCCGGCCGCCAATGGCGTGGCCGGCAATCGCGAGCGCTGGGTGCTCGCGGCGCAGCCCGAATCGTCGTCGTTGCACGCGAGGTCCGTCGCGGAATCGAGACACGCCGACCGCAGGTAGAGCAGGCTGTCGTAGTTCGTGCCCGGATCACAGGTCGTGAATCCGACCGTCGCGGCCGTCGGGACGACGACGTAGTACACGCGGTCGCGATCCGTGTCGGAGGCGCAGGAACCGACGTACTCGTCGCTGCACGCGGTCGTATCGAGGCAGTACTGCGCCGTACCGGGAACCCACTCGAAGGGCTGGCCGCAGCGGTCGCCCGGGTTGTCGTCGGAGGTGATGTTGACCTCCAGGCGGTAGTTGCCGCGCGCGGCGGCGGTCTTGCCGTCGACGATCACGTAGTACGTTCCGGCGGCGAGGTTGTCGCGCTGGAGGATCGCGCCGGTCGACACCGGCGCCCGATAGTCGTCCTGGCAGGCGATGTCGCTGCCGGCGCAGGTGGAGCGCAGGTAGACGACGGAGTCGAACGACGAGCCGATCGTGGTGATGAACACGTCGGAGCCGCCGCCAAGGGTGAACGTGTAGGCCACGTCGGCGCCGGCGCCGCCGCCGCAGCCTCCCGTGTAGTCGTTCGCGGCACCGGCAGTCGTGCCGATGAAGACGCCGCCCGCACCGGTGATCGCCGTCGCACCGGCGCACGTGTCGTTGGCCGGAGACGGCGTGATCGTCGTCGCCAGCGTGTACGCGCCGGACGCGGTCGGGCCGTCACCGTCGACGACCAGGAAGTAGGTCCCGGGATCGAGCACCACGTCGACGGCCGAGGCGCCGCCCGCGCCGCCGCCGTCGTCGTCGCATGCAACCTGGGTGCCGGTGCAGGTCGTCTGGTGCAGGTGGAGCACCGTGTCGAAGCCCGAACCAGCCGTGGTGGCGACGAGCCGCGACCTCGCGGCCAGCACCACGCGGTAGAAGACGTCCTTCCCTCCGGCCGTGCCGCAGGACCCGTCGACGTCGGCGGTCGCGGCGCACGTGGAGCCGGTTGCGGTGCCCGCCGGCAGGACCATTGCCCCCGCGCACAGATCGTTCGCCGGCGCGGCTCCGAAGTCGCAGGCGCCCAGGGCGCAGGTCGCGCTGCACGCGGCCGTGCCCGAGCAGCCCCCGACGGTGCACGCCTGGGTCGAGCCCTGGACGCAGGGGAAGCCGTTGTCCGCACCGCCCGCGCAGTCGTCGTCCAGCCCGTTGCACGTCTCCGCCGGCGGAGTGCACGACGCTCCGGTCGGCACCGCGCAGGCCGCCGTGCACGCTCCCGTCCCGCTCGTCCCGCACGTCGTCGTGCAGGCCACGCTCGCCCCGCGCACGCACGCGAACCCGTTGTCCGCGCCGCCCGTGCAGTCGTCGTCCAACCCGTTGCACGTCTCCGCCGGCGGAGTGCACGACGCCCCCGTCGGAATCGCGCACGCCGCCGTGCACGTTCCCGTCCCGCTCGTCCCGCACGTCGTCGCGCACCCCACGCTCGCCCCGCGCACGCACGCGAACCCGTTGTCCGCACCGCCCGTGCAGTCGTCGTCCAGCCCGTTGCACGTCTCCGCCGGCGGAGTGCACGACGCCCCCGTCGGAATCGCGCACGCCGCCGTGCACGTTCCCGTCCCGCTCGTCCCGCACGTCGTCGTGCAGCCGACGGCGGCACCCTGGACGCAGGCAAAGCCGTCGTCCGCACCGCCCGCGCAGTCGTCGTCCGCACCGTTGCAGATCTCGGCCGGCGGCGCGCAGGCTCCCGACCAGGCGCAGGCGGTGCACGCTTCCAGACCGCCGCTGCCGCACGAGGACGTGCAGGCGCGCGGCGGGTCGCGGTCACAGTCCTCGACCCCGGCGTGGACGAACCCGTCGCCGCAACTCGCCGCGACGCACGAGTTGAGGCAGCCGTCGGTGTTGCTCGTGTTCGCGTCGTCGCAGTCCTCGCCAGGACCGACGACCCCGTCACCGCAGCCGGCCGCGGCACAGGTGTTGCGGCAGGCATCCGTGTCCACCGTGTTGCCGTCGTCGCAGGTCTCGCCCGTGTCCACGACCGAGTCGCCGCAGTGGGCGCGACGGCACGAAGTGCGACAGGCGTCCGGCACCGTGTCCGAGTTTCCGAACCCCATGTCGCACTGTTCGCCGGTGTCGACCACCGAGTCCCCGCAGCTCGCGGGCGTGCAGGCGGTGCGGCAGGCGTCCGGCGCCGTGTCCGAGTTCAATCCGCCCTCGTCGCAGCCCTCGCCCGTGTCCACGACCCCGTCGCCGCAACCGGCCGGGGCGCACGTCGTGCGACAGGCGTCCGGCGCCGTGTCCGAGTTCGATCCGCCGTCGTCGCACGTCTCCGCGGAGTCGATGACGTCGTCGCCGCAGAACGCCCGCCGGCAGGACCTGCGGCAGGCATCCGGCGCCGTGTCCGAGTTGGCGCCGCCGTCGTCGCATTCCTCGCCGGCGTCGATGACGCCGTCGCCGCACGTGGCCGCGATGCAGTCGTTGCGGCAATCGTCGGTGTCGATCCTGTTTCCGTCGTCGCAACCCTCGCCCGTGTCCACGACCCCGTCGCCGCAAGCGGCACGCCGGCACGAAGTGCGGCAGGCGTCCGGCGCCGTGTCCGAGTTCGACCCGCCGTCGTCGCACTCCTCCATCCCGGCCCAGACGAACGCGTCGCCGCAGGAGGCCGGAATGCACCCGACGAGGCAGTCGTCCGTGTTGTCGTCGTTGCCGTCGTCGCAGGCCTCCCCCGGGTCGAGCGTCCCGTCGCCGCACGACACCGGGACCTCGTAGCCGTCGTCGCGCCCTTCGTCCGGCCGGTCGCCGCCCCCGTCCTCGACGACGAAGTCCCCTCCGCCGTCGCCGTCCGGCGGCTCGCCCTCGCCCCCGCCGTCGGTGAGCCCGCTGGACTGCAGGCCGCAACCGCCGCACCAGGCGGCGAGAACCAGCTCCGCAACCCGCGCCGAAACTCCCGTGCTTGACCGCATCGCGCCCTCCACCCGTCCGCACGATGAGCATGACATACGGAGAACCGGGCGGCAAACCGGGGGGGGTCGTCGGTTGTTGGTCGGTCGTCTGGGTCGAGTCGTCGGTCCGGAGGCGAGGGGAAGAGAGCGGGAAGCGCGCGAAGAGCGGGATGGTTGGCGCGCGTCGGGCTCGTCTGCTAGCCTCCCGGACGACGTCGACCCTCGACGAAAGGAGGCCGCGATGAAGTGGTGGATTCCGGTCCTGTGTGGCTTCGCCTGCGCGTTCGCCGCGTGCAACGACGACTCCGCGGACAACCGAGCCGACGACGGCGGTACGGACCTCTTCGACACCGCTCACGACACGCCGCCGGCGGACGACGGCGCCGCGCCGGACGTCGTCGACGATGCGGGGACCGCGGACGACGGAGTCGCCCCGGACGCCGCCGACGATGCCGCAACCGCGGACGTCGCGCCCGGCGACCCGCTGCCCGACGACGCGCAGATCATCTACCTCCATCACTCGACCGGCGGCGTGATCTGGGACGGCGGCGTCGCGGACGCCGTGGCGGCGTACGACGACGCGAACGGCACCAGCTACGCGATCACCGAGCGCGCGTTCCCGTCCGGCGATCCGTACCCCTGGGAGAACTACCCGTACGACTACTGGAACATCTGGGTCAGCCACGCCGGCCCCGATCCGTACCAGACCGAGCCGACCCTGGAGATCCTCACGGCGCAGTACGCGGTGATCGTGTTCAAGCACTGCTTCCCCGTGAGCGGGATCGAGCCCGACACGGGCTCGCCCGACATCACGTCGTCCACGAAGAGCCTCGAGAACTACCACCTCCAGTACGACGCCCTGAAGGCCAAGCTGCACGAGTTCCCCGCCAACCGCTTCCTCGTCTGGACGGGCGCCGCGCTGACCGCCGGCTCCACCACGCCCGACCAGGCCGCGCGATCGCGCGAGTTCTTCACCTGGGTCAGGACGGTGTGGGACGAGCCCGGCGACAACATCTTCGTCTGGGACTTCTTCGAGCTCGAGACGGAGGGCGGCAACGTGCTGCCCGTCGCCAACGCGGCGTCCGCGGACGACTCGCACCCCAACGCCGCCTTCGCGGCTCGTGTCGCCCCGCTGTTCGTGAACCGCCTGGTGAGCGTGATCCTCGGCACCGGCGACTTGACCAGCCTCACCGGCGAGTAGGCCGCGGCCGAGGGCCTAGAACGCCCCGCTCACGTCGAGCCGGAACGCCCCGCAGAAGCCCGGGAACGGCAGCTCGCTGTCGACGAACACGAAGTACAGGCCCGGCTCGAGCGTCGCGGTGAGGATCGCAGCGGACGGGTTGCTCGCGCACGCGGTCGAGCCCGCGCCCGCGTTGCAGCCCAACTCCGTCGCGGAGTCGTCGCACGCGCTGCGGACGTACAGCGTCGTGGGGGTCGTCGTCGCCGTGTTGCACGTCGAGAACGTCACCGTGCGGCGTTCGCGCAGCGCCAGGTAGTAGACGGCTTCGCCCCCCATCATGCCGCTCGCGCACGAACCGTTGTGCTGATCGGTCATCGAGCACGTGTCGCCGCTGACCGAGGCGGCCCCTCCAGCCGACGGCCGGGTGATCAGGATCGGCGTGCCGCAGTCGTCGCCGTTGGTCCCCGACGGCGTCTCGTACATCTTGAGCGTGTAGGAGCCCGAGCTGGTCGCGGTGTATCCATCGACCGCCAGGTAGTACGTGCCCGCCGCCAGGCCGCGCAGCACGAGGCCCGACGACGTGACCCAGCCGTTGTACACGTCGTCGTTGCACCCCAGACCGGAGGCCCCGCACGTGGCGCCGGCGTAGATCGTCGAGTCATACCCGCTGGGCACCGTCTCCAGGAAAACGTCGGACGCCTCCTCGAGCGTGAACGAATAGTAGACGTCCGGAGCGCCGCTGCCGCCGCACCCGCCGCTCGAATTGTCCGACGCCGACGCCGTCGAGCCGCTCGCCTCAGCGCCGGCGGTCAGGGCCAGTGGGCTGGAACAGGTGTCGCCCGAGGAGCAGCTCTCGTCCGTGGCGCCGTCGCAGTCGTCGTCCACGCCGTTGCCGCAGACCTCGGCCGGCGGCGCGCAGGTCGAGGACCTCGTGCAGGTCGCCGTGCAGGTCATGGTGCCCGTCGAGCCACAGGTCGTGGTGCAGGTCGTGGACGTTCCCGCGCAGCAGCCGAAGCCGTCGTCGCAGACGCCGTCGCAGTCGTCGTCGAAGCCGTTGCACGTCTCCGCGGGAAGCGGGCAATCGCCGGCCGGCATCGTGCAGTCGGAGTTGCACGTCCGGCGGCCGGTCGAGCCGCAGCGGGTGGTGCAGGCGACCGGCGACCCGGCGGCGCAGGCGAAGCCGTCGTCGGCGATAAGGTCGCAGTCGTCGTCGGCGCCGTTGCACGTCTCGACAGGCGGCGCGCAGACGCCGGGGTAGCTGCACGCGTCGCCGCACAGCCGCGAACCCTCACTGCCGCACGTGGTCCTGCACGGCAGCACCGTGCCGCGGCAACAGCCGAAGCCCTCGTCGCAGGTCGTGTCGCAATCGTCGTCCCGGCCGTTGCACACCTCGGGCACCGTCGGATCGCACGGCACGTCGGCCGGCGGGACGTCCTCCGCCGCATCGGCGTCGTCCCGCGTGTCGGAACCGTCGCCCTCGGCCTCGGCATCCGCATCCGGGCCGACGTCAGCCTCCGCGTCCGCATCCGCGTCCGCATCCGCGTCGGCGTCGGCCCCGCCGTCGACGGCTTCCCCGGCGTCGGGATCCGGCAGGCAGATGCCGTAGAAGCACGCCTGCCCGGCCGGACATCCGCCCGCACAGTCCTCGCTCGAACCCCCGCAGGCCGCCCCCGCCGCCGCCAAGCATCCCAGAAGCGCGATTCCCGCAATTCGCTGCGCCATCTTCCCTCGTCTCCTCCCGGAAACCAACAACCAACAACCAAGAACCAACGACCCGCTATCGCCCGTCGTCCACGTCGCCGACGCTCGCGGGCACGAGGAACACGATCTCCCAGGACGTGATCTCGACGCCCTCCAGCGTCCGTCCGACCAGGCGCGCACGGAAGCGCCGGCCCTCGGGCGCCGCACGCAACGTGCCGTTGCGGTAGTAGACCCGGTAGGAGACCTCCACGCCGCGCAAGGCCCCGTAGAACGTCGCCCCGCTCTGGTGCGACACCGACTCCGTCGAGCTGAACCCCGGCGCGGGCGCGTAACGGTAGGCGTCGACGTAGATCACGAACTGCGACGCGTCGACCTCCTGCGACGGATCCGCCGGCGCCGGGTCGTCCGGCAGGTCGACCGCCGCCAGCTCCACGTCGTACTGGATCCGGCGCGCCGCCAGGTCGACCGCGTCCGCCACCGCCGCGGCCCCCGCCGCCCCGCCCTCCCCGGCCCGCACCACCAGCGGCACGCCGCCCGGACCGATGGCCCCGAACTGCTGCGCGAACGACCGGAACCCGTCGGACGCAGACTCGTCGGGACCGACGTGCACGGGCACGACCCGCCCCCCGAGCCCCTCGACGAAGGCCGCCCGCGCCGCCGTCTGCGACCGCGCACCCGACGGCTCGTCCCCGGTCGACCGCACGTCGTCCGCCACCAGCAACGCCAGCGGCAGCGTGCCCGGCCGCAGGCACGTCAAACCGTACGTCCCCGCCGGACACGGCGGCGTCGGCGCGGCGCCCGGCAACGCCCTCCCGTCCGCCAGCTCGGCGATCGCCTCCGGGACGAGCGGCGCGCACGCGCCGTCCCCGCACTCGGGCAGCCGCACCAGCGCCGCGCTCCACAGCGCCGGCTCCGCCGTTCCCGCCAGCAGCCGCGCCACCGGCGAGCCGGTCTTCGCCAGCAGCCGGGGTCCGTCGCCCAGGAGGACGATCCCAAGCTGCAGCCGCGGGAAGCCCGCCAGCAGCCGCCCCTTGACCTCGGTCCCGAAGCCCGCCGCCAGGTCGGCCAGCGCCGCCGCCGTTCCGCTCGAACAGCCCAGCAGCAGTGCGACATCGATGCTCTTGAAATCGATGGTGAACACGAACTGCCGGCGCACCGACGTCGAGTCGTACGGCACGCGCTCCACGCGCATCTCCGCCGGGACGACGGACGCGGGGTCGAGCGGGTCGGTGCCCGCCCCCCACTCCTCGAGGTCCGTCCAGCCGTCGTTGTCGGTGTCGACGACGAGCCGGTCGGAGCCGAAAACCCCCTCCTGCGCGTCGTTCAGCCCGTCGTTGTCGCTGTCGGTGTCCTGGAAGTCCGGCACGCCCCAGTCGTCGGTGTCCCGCGGATGCGTCTCCACCCGGTCGTCGCCCGCCTCGACGGCGTCCGGGACGCCGTCCTCGTCGCTGTCGAGGTCCAGGTAGTCGGGGATGGTGTCGCCGTCGGTATCGAGGGCGAACGTGCCGCAGACCTCGTCGCCCGCCTCCTCGCGGTCGTAGATGGTGTCACCGTCGGAGTCCTCGTCGTCGGCGTTCGGAACGGTGTCGCCGTCGGGATCCCCCTCCCCCTCCATCGCGTCGGGCAGGAAATCGCCGTCGCGATCGGACTCGCAGGGCAGCGAGACGTCGCCGGGACCCCCGTCGTGATCGGAGACGCAGCCACCCGCGTCGAAGTTGCAGTGGTACCCGGCCGGGCACGGTCCCGAGCAGACGTCGACGCACGCGCCGTCCCGGCACTGCTGGTAGGTCGGCGCGCACTGCGGCACGCACTCCCGCGTCCCGGAGCCCTGATCGGCGCACCCGAGCCACGCGAGCAACAGGACCGGCGACAGCCCGCGCCGGAGGCAAACGCCCCTTGACGCCGACTGTCGCCCACCGCAGACTTCCCGCGTGTTCGCTTCGCCCTGGAGGCACCTCATGAAAACAACCGCCGCCGTCCTCGCCCTCGTGCTCGCCACCGCGACAATCCGCGTCGCCCCGGCCGACAACCTCGACGAATCGCTGGCCGAGCTGCGCGCGACCGCCGGACCACAGCTTAGCTACCTGGAGGCGGAGGGGCAACCCGTCCTGCGCTTCCTGGCGGGACGGCTGACCGTCTCCCCGGCCGTCGACCTGCGTGCCGCGGGGCGGGACTTCCTCGGCCGGCATGGCGCGGCCCTCGGCCTGGGCCCGGGAACCGCACTCGCCGTCGAGCGCGAGCTGCCGCTGTCCTCGGGCGCCGTGCTGCGCTACCGCGCGCGCATCGCCGGCGTTCCGGTCGTCGGCGGCGAGGTCGCGCTGCGCTTCGACCGGGACGGCATCCTGCGCATCGTCAACTCCGGCCTGCGCCCGTTCTCCCGCATCGATCCCCCGGAGCCTCTCGTCGGCTCCGCCGCCGCCGCCGCGACCGCGGTGGACCTGCCCCACGTCGTCGCTCCGGCCGACCCGGAGGAGCTGTGGGCCGGACTGGTCTACCTGCCGATGGGCGACGAGGCCCTGCTCGCGTGGCAGGTCGAGACCGGTCGGGTGCCTGCCCTCATGGCGAACTGGGTCACCTGGGTCGATGCCCGCACGGGCAAGGTGCTGGCCTCGCGCAACCGCGTCTGGCTCGACCGCCTGGCGACCGTGTTCGAGCAGAACCCGGTGGTGACTCCGACCGCGATCCAGGTCACGCTCGAGGACCTGCCCCCGTGGACGGAGGACCCCTATTACCTGACCGGCGAGCTGATCCTGTCGCGCAACTGCATCGATCGGCACGAGCTGACCCCGCTGACGTACATGGGCTACACGATCAACGTGCACATCTGCACCGAGACGCAGGTCGCGCAGGGCGACGCGTCGCACGACTTCCTGTACACCGACAACACCGACACGGCGCCGGAGGACCTGTTCGCCGAGGCCGCGATGTTCTACCACGCCAACAAGGTCTACGACTTCTACCAGACGCTCGGCTTCGACCGGCTCAACGAGGTCCCGCTGCGCGCGTCGGTCAACTTCCGCATCCCTGTGGACCTGGCGGGCGGCTTCGATCTCGCCAACCTGACCAATCCGAACGGCACGCTGTATCCGATGGACAACGCCATGTTCATGCCCGCCGGGGACTCCGGCATGTTCATCCCGCGCGACAGCGATTCCATGGTGTTCGGGCAGGGCACCCGGAGCGACTTCTCGTACGACGGCGACATCGTCTACCACGAGTTCACCCACGCCGTGATCGACTCGACGTCCGCGCTCGAGGCCGCGACGGTCGACGACCAGGGCCTCGACATCGGCCCCGGCGCGCTCAACGAGGGCTACGCCGACGTCTTCGCGATGTTCATGACGGGCAACCCCGAGATGGGTGAGTACGGTGGCGCCGGCCTCGCCACCGGCGGCATGATCCGCAACTTGGAGAACGACAAGCGCTGCCCGGACGACATGATCGGCGAGGTGCACGAGGACTCGCAGCCGTGGGCCAGCGCGGCGTGGGAGCTGTACGACCTGTACGGCGACCCGATCGTGCAGCCGTACTACGACGCCATGGTCTCCCTCACCTCCCAGGCCGACTTCGCCGTCGCGGTCCGCGACACCCTGGCCGAGATCGAAGCGCAGGTCGACGCGGCGACCGCGGCCGGGGCGCGCGCCGAGTTCGAGCGGCGGAACATCGTGAGCTGCGTCCGCGCGATCGAAGGCGGGGCGGCACCCCATCCGCAGCTCCTGGGCGAAGGCACGGGCAGCGTCGGGCTCGGACCCTACGTCCCGGGCTACATGATGTTCCACGTCGTCATCCCGGGCGGCCAACGCCAGGTGCGCCTCTCCTTCGACGCCGCCGCCGGCGGCTTGATGGGCGGCTCGATCGCACCCTACGTCCTGTTCAAGAAGGGCTCGGAGCGGCTCCGGTTCTCCTACGGCGGCACCACCGTCCACGACGACTCCGACTACGCGGTCGCGGCGACCGAAGTCGCCGACGGCGAGTACGAGGCCGTCTACTGCGAGGCCGGCGAGCTCGAGGCCGGGGACTACTGGGCGATGATCGCCAACACCGGCTCGGGCCAGATGCAGATGCAGCAGATCTCTCTCCGCTACAACGACAGCACCCCCGACGTCCCCTGCGTCGGCGTCGACCCGGATGCGGGCGACGGCGGCGGCGACGCGCCCGAGGACGTCCCGGAAGAGGCCCAGGACACCGTCGGCGACGGGGACGCGGGCGGCGACGGCGGCCTCGCCTGCGAGCCGGTCGAGTGCGCCGAGCGCTGCCGGACCGCCGGCCAGCCGGGCGGCGAGTGCCGCGGCGAAGGCGCCGACCTCCAGTGCGTCTGCACGAGCGACGAAGGCGGCGGCTGCGGCTGTCGCGCCACCGGCGCGACCGGCGCCGCCGCCGGATGGCTGCTCCTCCTCGCCGCGGGCGTCCTGCTCGCCCTTCGCCGCCGGGGCTAGGCTCGAACGACGCCCTCACTCGAACGCCGCCCTCAGGGGATGAACGGGCCGCCCGGCACGGGCGCGGACGCCGGCGGCGGCGGTTCCCCCACGGCGCCCTCGGGTGGAAGCGGAGGAGGCTTGGGCGGAGGAGGAGGCGTCCACGTCATCTCCAGCACGCCCGGATCGATCGAGATGACCGACCAGAGATCCGACCGCTTCTCGGCCTCGATCGGGATCACCGCCTCCGCCACCCCGTCCCCGTTGACGTCGGCGAACGCGCTCCGCACGGCCCGCGCGTAAAGCCGGATCTGGTCGTTGTCGAGCTGCTCCAGGACGCGGCGCAGGCCCCGGACGCGGACGCTCGCCCGCAATCCCGTCGCACCGTAGGTCAGGGTCCCGAACGGCTCGAAGTCGGTCCCCTTCACCACCATCACCGGCACGCCGGTGCGCTCGGACTCGACGATGTCGGGTTGCAGGGCGATGCGCACGCGCCCGCGCTCGGCGGAGACCGACACCCGGCCGTCCTCGGGCACGAGGAACCGCACGTTCTCCACGAACGTGCCCGGCTGGAGGCCGGCCAGCGAGATGGTGTCGGTGGAAACCTCCAGGATCGGGGCGACGGCCGATTCGGGACCGGTCAGCGTGACCTGCGGGGGGTCGACCGTCGCGCCTTCGGGATCGACGGCCGTGTCCGGATCGGTCGGCCCCAGCTTGGCGACGACGGGGACGGTCTTGACCAGGCGCTTCTCGAAGCGGAACTCGATCACCGAGGGAGAGGCCCAGAGGAGCCGCACGCCGTCGGGGAGGTTGAACATCCCCCGCCGCAGGTCGATGCGGCCCTGAGCCACCGCCTCCGCGACCGGGATCGCCACCGGGCCCACCTGCTCCGCCCGCAGCGCGGCCACCGCGCCGACCGGGCCGCGCACCGCTATCTCGACCTTCGCCGGGAGCGCGGAGACGCGGACGAGGTCGCCGGCCGACTCCTGCCCGATCATCATCAGGTCGACCTGGAGCGTCCGCTCGCCGGATTCCTCCCGCTCGCGCGAGTAGAAGATGACCAGGCCGATGATCAGCGCCAGGAACTTCAGCTCCAGATGCTGGGTCACCGCGCGACGAAGAAACCCCGGCGGTACGACCGGCATCCCTAGCCCTCCGCCGACGGGCGTGAGCCCGAGTCGCGCTTCCCGCCGGATTCGCCGCCGCCGGAACCGGATTCGCCCGAGGTCCCCCCGCCCTGGGACGTCTGGCTGGGACGGATCGTCTGCCGACCCACCTGCGAGGGGCGGTCCGCGCGCGCCGTGTCGCGGTGGCCGAACAGCCGCTGGAGAATCCCGCGGCCGGCGCGGACGCCGTGCTCCAGCCGCTGGCGCAGGATCTCGCGCAGCTCGATCGCGGTCACGTCGAGCGTGATCGCGCCGTCCTCGCAGTAGGAAATCGCGCCGCGCTCCTCGGACACGACGATGCTCACGGCGTCCGTGACCTCGGTGATGCCGATCCCGGCACGGTGGCGCGTGCCGAGCTCGACGGCCAGGTCCGTCGCCTTGGTGCTGGGCAGGAACGCACCGGCCCGGGCGATGCGCAGGTTCTTGATGATCACGGCGCCGTCGTGGGTCGGATTGCGGAACGCCGGGACGAACAGCGAGTAGAGCAGCTCCTTGGAGACCGCCGCGTCGATCGCCGTGCCGCTCTGCGTGAACGGCTCCACCATCGCCTCGCCCTCGAACACGATGATCGCGCCGATGTGTTCCTTGGCCAGCGCGTCGCAGGCGCCCACCACGTGGTCGATCGTCTCCGCCTCCTGGATGCGGGTCAGGCGCCGCCAGCGAGTCATGCGCGAGAGCCCGCGCCGGATGTCGTCCTGGAACAGCACGATCATGAACACGACGAGGGGCGACAGGGTGGAGAACAGCGCGTCGAACGTCCGGTGCAGCGTCCGGAGCTGCAGCCGATCGGAGAGCACGAAGACGGCCCAGATGACGATGAAGCCGATGGCCACCCGCAGGGAGGACGTCCCGCGGACCAGCAGCAGCGCCCAGTAGACGAGCGCCGAAACGAGCAGGACGTCGACGACGGTCCAGACGATCTCGAGCGGCGAGGCACCGCGAAACGGCTCGATCAGCAGCTCAAGCACCGGGGCCCCCCCGCCGGACGACCGTCGCGGATCGCCGCCGCGACGTCCGCCGCCTGCCGCGCCTCCGCTACGTCGTGCACCCGCACCATCTCGGCACCGCAGTACACCGCCACGGCGACGGCTGCAAGTGTTCCCGGCCCGCGCCGGTCCACCGGCGCTCCCGTCACCACGCCCAGGAACGCCTTGCGCGACGGGCCGACCAGCACCGGCCGGGCCAGCGCCGCCCGCAGGCGCGGGATCGCGCCCAGCAGCACGAGATTGTCCCCCGGGCGCTTGGCGAAGCCGATGCCGGGGTCCACGATCGTGGCCTCGCGCGGCACCCCGCGGGCCGACGCGCGCTCCAGCGCCTCCCCCAGCTCGCCCACGACCTCCCCCACCGTGTCCTCGTACGACGGCGCCCGCTGCATGTCCTTGGGACGGCCGCGCGAGTGCATCAGCACGAGCGCCATCCCGCGCTCGCGCGCGACGTCCGCAAGCTCCGGCTCGAACCTCAGCCCCGAGACGTCGTTCGCGATCGTCGCCCCCGCCGCGGCCGCGCGTGCCGCCACTTCGGCCTTCGTCGTGTCGATCGAGATCGGCACCGCGACGCGCGACGCCAGCGCCTCGATCACCGGCAGCACCCGCCGCAGTTCCTCCGCCGCGAGCACCGGCTCGCTCCCAGGACGCGTCGATTCCCCGCCGACGTCCAGCAGGTCCGCCCCCTCCTGCACGAGACGCAACGCGTTGGCCACGGCGATGCCCGGGTCGAAGTTCCGCCCGCCGTCCGAGAAGGAATCGGGCGTGACGTTGACGACGCCCATCACGAGCGGTCGCGACAGGTCGAGCTCGCGACCACCGAAGACCAGCCTGGGCCTCCCGGGTTTGTCTCCCACCATCCGCGTCGGAACCCCCGCGCCCCGAACGGCCAGCCCCCCGTCCTGCCAGCCCCCAGCCCCGCCCTGAGCCCGCCGAAGGGCCCCCGACCCCCGACCCCTACCCCGTGGGCACCTCGCGCGGTCGCCCCGGCAGGATGCCCGGCGACGCCTTCTTCTCGACGTCCGTCGCGTCCGCCGGCGCAGTGCCCTGCGGCGGCTTGGACCAGCGCTTGGGGATCTCGCGACCCGCGAAGATCGCGTCCAGGTCCTCGCCGTCCAGCGACTCGTGGACCAGCAGGGCCTGCGCGACACGCTCCAGCACGTCGAGATTCTCGAGAATCAGCTTGCGCGCCCGCCCGTAACACTCGGTCACGAGGCGCTTGACCTCGTTGTCGATATCGATCGCCGTCTGCTCGCTGTAGTCCTGGTGCTGGGCGATCTCGCGCCCCAGGAAGATGGCCTCCTCCTTCTTGCCGAAGGCGAGCGGACCGAGCTTCTCGCTCATGCCCCACTCGCAGACCATCTTGCGCGCCAGCTCCGTCGAGCGCTCGATGTCCATCCCGGCGCCGGTCGTCTGCTGCTTGAGCACCAGCTCCTCGGCGATGCGTCCCCCCATCAGGATCGTGATCTGGTTCAGCGCGAACTCGCGGGAGATGTTCAACCGATCCTCGGTCGGAAGCTGCTGGGTGAGCCCCAGCGCCCGGCCGCGGGGAATGATCGTGACCTTGTGCACGGGATCGGAACCCGGGATCGTGCGGGCGACGATGGTATGTCCGGCCTCATGATAGGCGGTGGTCCGCTTTTCGCGGTCGCTGATGATCATCGAGCGTCGCTCGGTGCCCATCAGCACCTTGTCCTTAGCCGTCTCGAAGTCCTCCATGTCGACGACCTTCTTGTCGCGCCGGGCCGCCAGGAGCGCCGCTTCGTTGACGAGGTTCTCCAGGTCCGCCCCGGAGAAGCCGGGAGTGCCGCGGGCGATCGTCTCCAGCTCGACGTCGTCGGCCACCGGGACCTTGCGCGAGACGCGGGTGTGCACGTCCAGGATGCCGGTGCGGCCGCGCACGTCGGGCAGCGGGACCACGATCCGCCGGTCGAAGCGGCCGGGTCGGAGCAGCGCCGGATCGAGCACGTCGGGGCGGTTGGTCGCCGCCACGATGATCACGTTCTCCTTGCCCTCGAACCCGTCCATCTCCACCAGCAGCTGGTTCAGCGTCTGCTCGCGCTCGTCGTGCCCGCCGCCGAGCCCCGCGCCGCGGTGGCGACCGACGGCATCGATCTCATCGATGAAGATGATGCACGGGGCGTTCTTCTTCCCCTGCTCGAACAGGTCGCGCACCCGCGCGGCCCCGACGCCGACGAACATCTCGACGAAGTCCGAGCCGCTGATCGTGAAGAAGGGGACGCCCGCCTCGCCCGCGATCGCCCGCGCCAGGAGCGTCTTGCCCGTTCCCGGCGGACCCATCAGCAGCACGCCCTTCGGAATCCGCCCTCCCAGGCGCGTGAACTTCTTCGGGTCGCGCAGGAAGTCGATGATCTCCTCCAGCTCGTCCCGCGCCTCGACGATGCCCGCCACGTCCGCGAACGTGATCTTGTTCTTGCGCTCCGTCAGCAGCCGCGCCTTGCTCTTTCCGAACGACATCGCCCGGCCGCCCCCGGCCTGCATCTGCCGCAGGAAGACGAAGAACAACCCGAAGATGAGCAGCATCGGCAGCCACGAGACCAGCACGCTGGTCCAGAAGCCCGAGTCCTCGCTGCGCTCGTAGCGGATGCGCAGCGCCGTCTGCCCCGAAGCCTTCAACGCTCCCTCGAGGCGGTCCTGGATCGCGGGATCGACGAGGCCGAAGGCGTGCTGGCGCACCTTCACCGCTTTCCCGTCCCGCATCTCGACGACCGAGTACTCGTAGCGGTTGCTCTTCAGATCGATCACGACGTCGTCGTCCGTCGATACGCGCTTCTGCTCGATGTCCGAGATGAGCTGGAAGAACGGCACCTCCTTGGAATCCCCCCCGCCGGCAAACAGGTTGTACAGCAGGAAGAAGACGCCGATCAGCAGCACCCAGAGCAGGATCGTTTTGTGTGATTGCTTCAACGCACCACCATCTCAGGCCGCCGACTCCCCGGCGGAACCGTCCGCAAGCACGCTAGCACGGGCCAATTCGTCGGACAAGCCGCACCCACCGCCCCCTCCCCACGCCCTCCTCCGGGCATCGGCAACGATAACCACGGGCGAACTGCGATCAACGCGCCTCTCCCGCGCTCTTCCTGGTGTAGACTCCACCCATGGCCACCATCTCTCCCTTCCGCGGAATCCGCTACGACGCCGCACGCGTCGGCGACCTGTCCCGGGTCGTCGCCCCACCCTACGACGTCATCCCCCCTGAACTGCACGAGAGCCTCGCCGGACGGCACCCGCGGAACATCGTGCACGTCGACTTCGGCCCCCGGCGCGAGGACGACGCGCCCGGCCGGGACCGCTACTCCCGCGCCGCCGCGAACCTCCGCGCGTGGCTCGACGAAGGTACCCTCGTCCGCGACCCCCGCCCCTCCCTCTACCTCTACGAACAGGAGTTCTCCCTCGATGCTCCCGCCGCCGCCGCCCCTCCGCCCGGCCGCTCGACCGCTCGACCGCTCGCCTCCCCGATCGTCCGCCGCGGCTTCCTCGCCGCCCTCCGGCTCTCCGCCTTCGGCGCCGGCGTCGTCTTCCCGCACGAACGGACCCTCTCCGGCCCGAAGCTCGATCGCCTTGCCCTGCTCCGCGCCACCGAGACCGATACCAGCCCGATCTTCGCACTCTACTCCGACCCGGCCGACGCCGCGACCGCCGCCCTGCGCACGTCCGCGAACCGCCCGCCGGACATGATCGCCACCGACGACGCCGGCATCGTCCACCGCTGCTGGCGCATCGACGACGTTGACGCCGTCGGCGCGGCCGTGCGCGAGCTGGCCGAGCGCCGGCTGTTCATCGCCGACGGCCACCACCGCTACGAGACGACGCTCGGCTGGCGCGACGAGATGCGGGCACGGACGGGCGGCCGCCCGGACGCCGCACCGGAGTTCATCCTCGCCTTCCTCTGCAACATGGACGCCCCGGGGCTGGTCATCCTGCCCACGCACCGCGGCATCCATGGGGTCGAGGCGTTCTCGGAAGAAACGCTGCTGGCGAGGCTCCGGGCCGCACTCCCCGTCACCACCCGCCCCGGCGGGCCGCTGGACGCGGCGCGCGCGGTCGCCGAGGCGGCCGGGGACGGCAAGTCCATCGCCTGGACGACGGGCGGCGGGCGCTACCATCTGGTCGGGTTTCCGGCCGTCGAAGCGTTCGGCGCGGAACACCTGGCGTGCGATCCGGCCGAGCTGCGGACGCTGGACGTCGTGCTCCTGCACGATTTCGTGTTCCAGGAGCTGCTCGGCATCGCGCCCGAGGAGGTCACGCGCGGGCGGTACGTTCGCTACTACAAGGAGGCCGCCCGGGCCGCCGCGGACCTCGGCGCCGGCGAGCTCCAGGCGGCGTTCTTCCTCAACCCCGTCGCCGTCGAGGAGTTCCGCCGCGTCTCGCTCTCCGGCCACGTCCTGCCCCAGAAGACCACGTTCTTCCACCCCAAGGTCTTCACGGGATTGGTGCTGATGTCGGCGCGCCCGGACGAGGACATCCCGGGCTGACGGTTCATCGGAGAAGCTTGTCGATGGTCTCCACCAGCTCCTGCACGCGGAAGGGCTTGGCCACCGCGGCGGCGAATCCGTGCTTCCGGTAGTTCACGAGCAGCGGATCGTTGCTGTAGCCGGAGGAGATGACGACTTTCGCGGCGGGGTCGATCTCGAGCAGCCGGCGGCGGCACTCGTCGCCGCCCATTCCCCCCGCGACCGTGAGGTCGACGATGACGACGTCGTGCCCGCAACCCTCGGCACGACGCCGGCGGAACAGCTCCACCGCCTCCTCCCCGCCCCCCGCCGTCTCGACCTCGAACCCGTTGTGGCGGAGCAGGCTCGCCGTCGGCTGGAGCAGGCTCCGATCGTCGTCCATCAGCAGCACGCGCCCGCCGTGCCCGGCGGGGAAGCGCGTCGTAGCACGCACGGGCCGCTCCGGCCGCGGCCTGGCCGCCGGCAGGCAGACCCGGAACGTCGCACCGCGACCGGGCAGCGACTCGACCTCCATCCGGCCGCCGTGTCGACGCACGATGGCGTACGCGGCAGCGAGCCGCAGCCCCCCCGCACCCGACCGCGCCGCGCCGTACGGCTCGAACACCCGCTCGAGCTGCTCGGGAGGAATCCCGGCCCCGCGGTCGGTGACCGAGATGCGCACCTCGCGCCGCACCCCCGTTCGGCGCCCGTCGCGCGCGGCGTCGGGCGCGACGTTCTGCGCCGCCACCTGGATCACGCCGTCCGCGAGCGACGTCTCACGGGCGGCGACGACCAGGCTCTCCAGCACCTCGGCCAGCTCCTCGGGATGCACCGTCGCCGGCCACAGGTCCGCCGGAATCGATGTCTCGGCCCGGACGCCCGAGCCTCGCAGCGCGCGGCCGAGGACGTCGCGCAGGACGTCCGCCACGCTCACGGCCCGGGTGGCCGGCATCCCGCCGCGCGAGAAGCTCAGGAGCTGCTCCGTGAGGGCCCGCGCCCGCTGGCAGGCCCGGTCCATCTCCAGCAGCGGCCCGGCCAACGGCCCCCCCGCCTGCGCCATCCCGTCCGCCTCCATCCGCACGATCGCCAGGTTGCCCAGAATCGCCGTCAGGATGTTGTTGAAGTCGTGCGCGACGCCCGACGCGAGCGTGGCGAGCGACTCGAGGTTGCGCGCCCGGGACGCCTCCGCCTCGAGCTGCTTGCGTGGCCCGATGTCTCGCGTCAGCAGCAGCACCGCGGGCCGCCCCTCGAACGTGACATGACAGGCACTGGCCTCGATCTGGATCCGTGTCCCATCCTCGCGGCAGACCACCGACTCGAAGCGCGGCAGCACGGCCTCGCCCGCCATCCGGCGCCGGTGGATCTCGACCACCCGCGGCAGCTCCTCGGGGGCCACGAACTCGAGGAAGCTGCGGCCCACGATGTCCGCGGTCCCCGAGCCCAGCGCCGCCCGCGCCACCGGATTCGCATACCGGATGAACCCGTCCTGGAGGATCAACACGCCGTCGATGCTCGTCTCCACCAGGTCCCGGTACTGCCGCTCGCTCTTCCGCAGCTCCTCCTCGGCCCGCCGCCGCTCGGTCATGTCGACCACGATCGACAGACGCAGCCGGCGTTCGCCGAGTCGTACCGAGGCCCCGGACGCCGACAGCCAGCGCGGCGGCCCGCCGGGCACGGGCAGGCGGAATTCGAACGGCGGCAGCACCGCCGCCGGGTCCTCGTCGCGCCGTCGCAGCCACTCCGCCACGCCTGCGCGGTCGGCCTCGTCGATGAATTGCGCCGCCTCGCGGACGTCCAGGCCCTTCAGCCGCTCGGCCGGGACCCCCGCCAGACGCGCCAGCGCCGGGTTGACGAACAGGAGCCGGGCACCTTCCAGCAACGCCACCCCCACCGTCGATTGCTCGCCCAGCGCCGTCAGCCATGCGCCCAGCGGCACGGTCACCGCATCGAGAACTTCCGCCGCGTCGACCGCCGATCTCGTTGCTCCCCGGCGACGTCGGTCGGTCGCGTCGATTCGCGTCCGGGCCGCGGCCGGCGGAGGCCGACCGGCGGCCGGACGTCGCGCGTCCGGTGGTGCGGACCGCGACGCCCCCCCCCCGCGCCGGCGGCGCTGCGGGGTGCGATCCTTGGATTCCAGACGGCTCATCTCCTGGGCACTTCCTACACGCCGTCTCGCTCCCGGGCAAGACCCTTGCGGCGGACACGCAGCGAATCGGCCTCGTACGCGGCCTCCAACTCCCCGGGCAACGGGACGGCGGCGCCGGACGCCCCGTGCTCGAGCACTCCCAGCACCTCCTCCAGGCAGGCCCGCCCGAGGCGGCTCCTCGCAACGCCGAGACGCTCAGCGGCCCGACGGACCAGACGCCCGCGGGAGACCGGAGGCTCCGCCAGGAGCGCGGCTCGCGGCAGCTCCACGCCGTCCGCGCCCGTCACCGCACGGTCGTCGAGCCACCCGTCGTCCCAGCCGTCCAGATACCCGCGAGCCCGGCGGATCGCTCGCGCCGCCTCCAGGAGCCCTTCGTCGATCGACGGCGCGAAGCGGCGCAGCGCCGGCAGCACGAGGTGGCGGACGCGGGCACGAAGCTTCCGGGCATCGTCGTTCGTCGGGTCCTCGACCCACCCCAGGCCACGCTCCGCCAGCCAGCGCCGGAGCTCCGCCCGACGGAAGGTCAGCAGCGGTCGGACGAAGCCGCCCGTGCGCGGGGGGATCCCGGCCAGACCGTCGAGCCCCGCGCCGCGCAACAGACGCATCACCATCGTCTCCACCACGTCGTCGGCCTGGTGGCCCAGGGCGACCCGCGACGCTCGGCAGGCCCGGGCCGCGGTCGCCAGGGCTTCGTGACGGGCGCGACGCAGGGCGTTCTCGGACGACGCTGCGGACTCCTGCGGCAGCGAGACCGCATGGAACGGAACCCCCAGCCCCAAGCAGACCTCGGCGACGAACCGCGCGTCGTCCGCCGTCCCCGGCCGCGTGCGGTGATCGACGCAGATCGCCTCGACCTCCCATCCCCGCCCCGGAGCGGCGGCGGCCAGCAGGTGGAGCAGCGCGGCGGAGTCGCCGCCACCCGAGACGGCGGCCAGGACGCGCACGCCGGAGGGAACGAGGTCGTCGAGGCCGGGCTGGACGAGGAAGCGCTCCGCGAGGTCCATCAGCCGGAAGCGGCGCCTAGCCCGAGCACCTGCCGCAGGGCCGCCTCGACCTGCTCGATCGTCTGCGCCGCAATCACGGCGTCGGGCCGCCGGTCGTCGATCCGGTCGCCAGCGAGGATCTGGGACCAGCCGCCGGATGGCACGAGAGCGACGATCGGGCGGTTGGTCTGCCACGCGAAGGCGACCTCGGACAAGGTCCCCGCGCCCCCGCCGACGGCCACCACGGCGTCGGCCGAGCGCACGACGACGGCGTTGCGGGCGAAGCCCATGCCGGTCGCGACGGCAGCGTCGACCCACGGGTTGGCGGCGGCCGGATCGTCGCCGGGGAGGATGCCGACCGCGACGGGCCCCGGGGGCTGGCCGGCCTTGGCTTCCTGGAAGCCGCGGCAGGCGGCGGCCATGACGCCGGCGAGGCCGCCACAGACCATGTTCAGGCCGAGGCGACGGATGATCGCGCCGACCTGCGCGGCCATGACGAGCACCTCGGCGTTGGGCGACGCCGAACCGACGACGGCGACCGTCTTCCGTCGCTCAGGCGGCGGATTCGAAGTCCTTGCAGAAGACGACATCCTGGCCCTCCCGCAGCGCGTCCCACCAGGCCCGCCGGTGCTCCCGGTTGGGGAACCTGTGGGCGCACGATCCGTCCTCGGGCACGAACTGCGCGCAATCCTCGCAGCAGGCGCGCAGCTCATAGCGCCGCCGCTCCTCGTCGAACCGCCGATCGAACGTCATCCGCATCCGTGCCCTTCCGCGCGCGACCGGAGGTTACACCCCGCACGACGACGATGTCATCCGGGAATTGACGGTCGTTCGTTGTTGGTTCCTGGTCCGAAGACGGACCGCTCGGTCGAGATTTCCCTTGCACTCCGACCCCCCGTAGGTATGATGCCGCCCGGCCGAGAGCGGCCGTGGGGCTGTAGCTCAGCTGGGAGAGCGCTAGAATCGCACTCTAGAGGCCGCGGGTTCGATCCCCGCCAGCTCCACCAGGGAAAACATCGGGTTGGACGAGGTCGGCGCGGGGCCGGCGAGGGAACGTGTGTCCGCGAAGGCCGCTTGAACGACCGCGCCGCTCGTGTCAGGCTTGGGTTCAGGTCCAGCATCGATCCGAACCGGAGGAAGATGACATGACGACGCTCTACACCCGATCACGGCTCCCTCGCCTCGCTCTCGCCGCGCTGCTGCCGATCCTGCCGGGCGGCTGTTACGAGTCCGCCGGCAACGACGCCGGGGCCGACGCGGGCACGGACGCGGACGCGGCCACCGACACCGGGACGGACCTGTCCGTCGAAGTGGACGCGGCAGCGGACGCGGAGGCGGACGCGGAGGCGGACGGCGCGGGTCCCGGCGACCCCTGCGGTGCCGCCATGACCCCCGGCTGCCTCCCCGGCCTCCTCTGCGTCCAATCCGGGCCGCCCTACTGCTCGAGCGACTACGTCGGCACCTGCGCCGCTCCGCCCGACGACTGCACCGGCGCGCCGGGCGCGACCGTCTGCGACTGTTCGGGAAACCCGTACCACAACCTGTGCGAGGGGCGGCGCGCACGCGTCGGGACCTGGCTCACCCCATGCACGGTCGAGTGCCTCGACGACAGCGACTGCCCCGGCGGATCCTGCATGCGGATTCCCGACGAGCCCGGCGGCCTTCCGACCTGCGTCTACCTCCCGCCCGCGCCCGCGACCGGCCCGAGCACGAACCCCGAGGCAGACCAGTGCACCGGTTCCGCCGACTGCGATCCGGGCTGCGACTGCTATCTGACATTGGAGTTCTACCCGGGCTTCCTCATGCCGCACAACGAGTGCGCCTGCTCCGAGTGCACCACCGACGCGGACTGCCCAAGCCCGCCGCCGACGTCCCTGTGCGTCCCGGCCGGCGCGTGGGGCCTGCCGGTCAACCGCTGCGTCGCCGTCGGCTGCCGCACGGACGCGGACTGCGCCTCCGAGGCGGGCGGGCAATGTGCGGGCGTTCGCGACCCCTGCTCGGCGCTCGACCCGCCCCCGGTCTCCAACAAGTTCTGCCGCTATCCCGGCGACTGCGTGCCCGGCGCCGACTGCCCCTCGGGCTGGTGCGTCCCCGACTGGGCGAACCCCGCCGGCGGCTTCGTCTGCGACATGCCCGCCTGCCCCGGCTGACCCCCGTCCCCGCCCTTTGCGTCCTTTGCGTCCCTTTGCGTCCTTTGCGCGAAATCCGGCCGTGCTTACCTTTCCTCTCGCGAGGCGCCGCGGGGAACCGGCGCGCGGGAGGAGCGGATGCACGCGATGGAATTGGATGTTCTCGGCACGACGCTGGCCGTGGGCCTGGCGGTCGGCCTGTTTCTCGGCGGCGGATGCAGTCGCTCGCCCGCCCGGCCGGGGTCGGGCCCGGAGCCGGTCGCGGGCGGCCCGACGGACGAGGAGTTGCGGGCGCGGCTCACGCCGGAGCAGTACACCGTGACGCAGCAGTGCGGCACGGAGCCTGCGTTCCGGAATGCGTACTGGGACAACCACGAGCCGGGGATCTACGTGGACGTGGTCTCGGGCGATCCGCTGTTCAGCTCGTTGGACAAGTTCGACTCGGGGACCGGCTGGCCGAGTTTCACGCGCCCGATCGAACCGTCGAGCGTGGTGGAGCGGGAGGACGAGAGCCACGGGGTGCAGCGCGTCGAGGTCCGATCGCGGCAGGGCGGCTCGCACCTGGGCCACGTGTTCGACGACGGGCCGGGCCCGGGCGGCCTGCGCTACTGCATCAACTCGGCGGCGCTGCGCTTCGTCCCGGCCGACCGCCTGGAGGCGGAAGGCTACGGCCGGTACGCGGCGCTGTTCGGGACCGCGAGCGGCGGGGACGCGGCGTCCCTGCAGACCGCGACCTTCGCCGGCGGGTGTTTCTGGGGCGTGGAGGACATCGTGCGCAACATCCCGGGCGTGGTCGACACCGAGGTCGGCTACACGGGGGGGACGACGGAGGACCCGACGTACGAGACGGTGCACACGGGGCGGACGGGCCACGCGGAGGCGGTGCGCGTGACGTTCGACCCGGCGCGGCTGAGCTACCACGACCTCCTGGGCTGGTTCTTCCGCCTGCACGACCCGACGACGCCGAACCGCCAGGGCAACGACCGCGGCTCGCAGTACCGCTCGGCGATCTTCTACCTCGACGAGGAGCAGAAGCGCGTGGCCGAGCAGGCGCGGGACGAGGCCGACGAGTCGGCGCGCTGGTCGAGCCCGGTGGCGACGGAGATCGTCCCCGCCGGCAGGTTCTACCCGGCCGAGGCGTTCCACCAGGACTACCTGGTGCGCAACCCCGGCGGCTACACCTGCCACTATGTGCGCGAGTAGCGGCCGCACGGACGGCCGCGCAGTAGCGCTACAATAATTTACTTGCCTTTTGTTCTAGTTCTGGTCTATTCGGCTCCATTCCTGGAGGCAGATAGACTAAATGGAAGCAAACCGGAAGCCCACGACCGACCCGACGTGCCCTCCGTTGCGCGATTTCCTGGAGATTCCGTACGAGCGGCTCCAGGAGCTGAACCTCGAGTCGAAGCAGGCCAGGCTCGACCGGGTCCCGGCGCACAAGGTGCGCGAGCAGCGCCTCAAGTACCTGCGGGACGAGAGGCGGATCAAGGCGGTGACCGTGTGCTTCTCGGATCTCGAGGGACGCTTCCACATCCTGGACTACGACAAGGGGTTCCTGCTGCGCCGCGGCGACGACAACCTGACCTTCGACGGCTCGTCGATCCGCGGCTTCTCGCGCCAGCAGGAGTCCGATCTGCGGCTGGGCCTGGACTGGCCCAGCTTCTACTGGCTCCCCGCGGACGTCTTCGGCCCGGGCAAGGTGCTGGTCTTCGGCGAGGTCCTCTCGCGCGACGGTTCGCCCTACCCCGCCGACATGCGCTCGACGCTGCGCCGCTACGCCGACGAGCTGTGCCGCAAGGACGGGACCGCATGCCACGCGGCGAACGAGATCGAGGGCTTCATCTTCCTGGGAGAGAACGCCGAACGGCACTACCACGAGCGCGGGAAGTTCGAATTCATCTCGACCGGCGGGTACTACCACTCGCTGCCCAACGCGCCGCTGCGGCGGTTCATCGACGGCGCGGCCGAGGTGCAGCGGGCGATGGCGTTCGGCAACGAGAAGGACCACCCGGAGGTGGCGCCGTCGCAGTTCGAGATGAACTACGAGCACACCGAGGTGACGGTGGCGGCGGACCAGATCCAGCTCTACAAGCTGCTCTGCCGCCAGGTCGCGCACAACCAGGGAATGACCGCCAGCTTCCTGCCCAAGCCGGTCGCCGGCGTCAACGGCAGCGGCATGCACACCAACGTCTCGCTCGCGCGCAAGGGCCAGAACCTGTTCTACGACGCCAAGGGCGAGGCCGGCCTGTCCAAGCTCGCGCACGGCTTCATCCAGCGCCTGCTCTCCAGCGCCAACGACCTCTGCATGGTCTTCAACTCCAGCGTCAACGCCTACCGGCGGCTCGACCCGCACTACGAGGCGCCGAACAAGATCAACGTGTCCGCGATCGACCGCGGGGCGATGATCCGCATCCCGCTGGCGAACAGGAACTCGGCACGGATCGAGTTCCGCGCGGTCAGCCCCGACGCCAACCCGTACCTCATGTTCTACACCCTGCTGCGCACGGGCCTGGAGGGACCGCTGGAGGACGCGGACGACGGCAAGCGGCCGCGAACGCGCTTCCTCCCCGACAACATCCACGACGCCCTGCGGCACTTCAAGTCCAGCGCCTGGGCCGCCGAGCTGCTCGGCGAGGAGCTTCGCGGACGCTACGCCGAGATCAAGCAGGCCGCCGCCGACCGCTGCCCCAAGGCCCTGGGCTCGCTGGTCAAGGTCTCCGAGATCCAGTTCCACCACGAGGTCACCAACCAGTACCTGTGGAACATGTTCTAGCGGGCCAAGGGCCCGCCCTGAGCGAGCGAAGCGAGTCGAAGGGTCGAGCGGTCGAGCGGTCGAGCAGCGGGGCAAGCGCCGACCCCGAGGCCGTCGAGCGTCCCGGTGCTTCAGCGCCCGGTCAACAGGGGCACGGAACCCGTCGGGCCGCGCGTGACCCCCTTGCGCAGCACGATCCCGCGGCCGGCCTCGCGGCCATCCGTCCAGGCGGCGTTGCGCCGGTTGCCCGCGTGCCGCGTCCAGCGGATGTGCGGGTAGCGCTTGCGCAGGTGGTCGCGCAGGTCCCGGTCGCCGACCCACACCAGCCCCTCTTCCTGCGACACGCGCCGCTGGGCCCCCAGCGTCTCGGCAAAGCCCGTCATCACGCCCGCACGGAAGACGCGGCGGTCGCGATTGCCGCGGATACCGCCCTCCCGCTTGTGCTCGCGCCAGAGCCGCTCCGCGGTCGCGTCCAGGAACGCGTGGACGTACTCGGCCAGCTCGAGGTTCGCGGGTGTCCCGACGACCTCGAGCACGCTGCCGCGACGGCCCTCGCGCGCGCGCCAGACGGGCACCCAGATCGTCTCCACGAAGTAGTGGCCGGCCAGGATCCCGGCCAGCAGGCGGCGGCTCTCGTCGATGCGGCCGGTCGGCCGCCCCAGGTGGCGGAACTCGTAGCGGCGGGGCGCGGCGCCCGACGCCAGCTCCTCCAGGTTGTACTTCAGCATCAGCCGTTGGGCAGCGGCCGCGGCCGAGCGCGCCTCGTGCTCGTTGGGGCTTCCCGCCAGCGCCAGCAGCTTCGCCACGCGTTCCAGGATCTTCCCGTACGCGGGCGCCCGCGCGCCGTCGCCTTGCGGCACGCCGGTGGCGCGCGGGTCGATCCCGCGTTCCTCGCAGACCTTGCGGAACGCCGCCCCGTGGGCCTCCAACTCGCCGAGCACCTCGTCCACGAACTGGTGCGCCATCTCGTGCTTGAGCACCTCGACGACGGTGCCCCAGCCGTGATCGGCCAGGAGCGAGCGGCCCAGGCGGATGGCGCGGTGCTCGCGGTCCCACAGGCCGAGCCGACTGCGGCCGTCGGACAACTCAATTGCCGGCTTCCGAAGGCTCCGCCGGAAATGGGAGGCGTTCAGGTCGTCCCAGCACCGGACCACCGCGCGCAGCGCCGCCGCCTCCAACTCCACGGAAAGCGAATCGCCGGTCCGCGCGTCGTCCATCAGCCCCGGAGCGTAGTACAACCGCGGTCGATTCCGAACGGATTCTACCGGCCGGTCGGTTTCGAGGAAGCCATCTTCCCGGCCCACGACTCACGACTCTCGACTCATGACTCATGACTTCCCGCCGGCCTCCCCCGGGACTCGACGCCGCGGGCCGCACGGGCTAATCTTTCTGTCGTGCGAGGTGTGTCATGCGGTGGTTGATCGTGCTGTGCGGACTCGGGGCCTCGGCCGGGATGTCGTGCATCTCGTCGCACTGCCTGCGCGACGCGGATTGCCCGGGGTCCCAGGTCTGCCGGGAGCAGGCCGGCGCGTGCGAGGAGCCGGAGTGCACCGCCGACGCGGACTGCGGCCACGGCAAGGTCTGCGAGGAGCGCTTCTGCGTCGTCGGCTGCGCGTCGCAGGACGACTGCGCCTCCAGCGAGGAGTGCGTGGACCGGAGGTGCCATCGGATCGGCGCCGAATGCGAATGCCCGCTGGCCCACGAGTTCTGCGGCACCGACATCAACCCCAACTCCCCCACGGCGGGCACGGAGGTCTGCGTCCCCGGCGACTTCCCCGACGGCGTCGGCCTCTTCTTCGGCTCGGTCTACTGCGGCCACTGCACGGGCGACTACGCCGCGCTCCAGCAGCGACAGTCCGAGCTGGCGGCGGACGGGCTCGCGCCGCGCATGGTCTGGGTCCAGCTCACGACCGCGCTCGCGACGCCCGAGGACGTCGGCGCGCACCTGGGACCCGACGTCACCGACCCCGTCATCCACGACACCGACGCCCTGCGGATCTGGGAAGCCTACGGCTCGACCTGGTACCACTTCATCCTGGTCGACGCCCACGGCTGCTACCTGACCGATCACGGACCGCTCGACCCGACGCTCGTCCTCGGCGAGGAGGGTGAGGCGATCGTCTCCGAGTGGCGCGACGCGATGGACGAGGAGTGTCCGCCCCCGACCCCCTGACCGCCGCTACTCCGCGCAGCCGCACGAACGGAAGACCTGCTCCTCCTGGCGCAGCAGATCCTGGACGCGGTCGAGCAGCGCGGACTCGCCGCCGCCGACCCCCCAATCGAAGTCGGCGGTGGTCGAGGCGTCGGATGCCGAAGGCCCGGCCAGGTCGGTCTCGCCGGACCAGGTCAGCTTGAGCAGGACACGGTGGTCGTCGAAGTCGAACGCCGGCAGCGTGCTGTCCCGGAACGAATAGTCGTAGCTCACGCCCAGCCGGAACCCCCACAACGCCGGCGACCAGAGCTGATAGCCGGCGCGCACGAACAGATCCGCCCGCGCCGGGCCCTCGCCGAACGCTTCGGCCCCCTCCGAGTCCGGGTACCAGTCTCCCGCCACCGTCACCCCGGCGCGCGAGCTGAACCCCTCGGCCCAGCGGTACTGGAGATGGAAGCTCCCCGTGACGCCGCCGACGTTGTACGCCGGATCCCGCGCCCACATCCCGCGTGCGACCACCGTCCAGAGGATGAACAGGTCATCGACGAACTCCAGGCTCCCGCCGAACCCGCCGTCGACCTCGTCCCGCGTCCTCCCCAGCTCGTCGAACGCCCTGTGTCCGGCACCGGCGAACGCCATCAGCCACGACGTGATCTCCGCCTCGACCTCGGCCCGATGCGAAGCGTAGTACCAGACCGGCGCCTCGCCCGGCGCGCCGAACAGCAGCAGGTAGCTCGGCCGGTAGGCCAGGAGGATGCGCGGCAGGTCCCAGTCCAGGTAGACGCCGACGCGCCCGCTCAGGTCGACGTAGCTCTGCTCGCGAACGTCCTCGAACGGAAAAATCTGGAGTTTCGGCATCAACTCGAGGGTCGGCTTCAACCAGAACCCGAAGTCCGGCGTGAACCGCATCCACACGTCGGTCGTGACCACCGGGCTGTCGGTCGCGATGTCGACGTCCGCGTGCGCCGGATCGGTCGGCGCTCCCAGGAGCGCGTTGGTCGTGTAGCCCCCGGCGATGTCGATGCGCCAGGCCAGCTCGGGCAGGCGGTCGGGGGCGACGGAGCGCAGGAAGCCGTCGAGCGCGTCGAGGTCTGCGGGGAACGCCTCGTCGCGCCGGCGGGCGGCCTCGAGCTGCTCCCGGGCGCCGGGATCGTCGTCGGCCGACCGCAGGGCGAAGGCGCGCAGCAGGTCGACGCGGGCGGCCCAAGGGTCTCGTTCGCCGCACTCACCCTCGTCGAGCACCGCCTCCGCTTCCTCGACCGCGGCGAACTGGAGCCAGGACCACGCCAGCCAAGTCCGCGCCTCGCAATCGTCCGGGGCCTGCTCCAGCCGGCGGGAGAACGTGTCGATCGCCCACAGCGGCTCGGCGGAGCGGAGTTGGGCGGCGCCCAGCAGGATCTGGATCGGTCCCGAGTCGGGATAGACATTCACCTGTTCGAGCAGCCATCGGGCGGCCTCTTCCTCGCGATCGGCCTCGAGCATGGCGCGTGCCGTCGCCAACACGCACCCCTCGTCGGCGCAGGACGGCGGCGGCGGCGCCTCGGCCACCTCCTCCGCCGCAGCGGGCGGCGCGGCGAGGGCCACGGCAAGCAGCGGCACGGCCCCCAACGTCCTCTTCATCGTGCACCTCGAGCGCGGAGCGACCCCACCCGAAACCTCGATTCGACGACGAACGCTAGTGCACAAGGCGCGCCGGGCGCAAGGCGGCGCGACGCCCCGGTTCGCTCCGCGGATGGCGCCGGCGGGCCTGCCTCGACGACCGCCGGCCGGGATCTACCGGGCTGCGACGACGAGATGCGGCTGCGGCGCCAGGTCGGGCCGCGGCGGCTCGAGGTCGGCGTCCGGGTCGAAGCCGAGGAAGCGTCGCAGGTCCCGCACCGACGCCTCGAGCACGTCGCGCCGGCGGCTCCGGTGCGGTCGGCGTCTGTCCCCCACGGCGCGATCGCGATCCACCCTGTGCTCGACGCCCACGCCCACGATCTCGTCCAGCGCGAACTCGTCCCGCGTGGTCCAGAGCAGCGGACCGCGCTCGACGCGACATGTGCCGATTCCGGTGACCGTGCCGTCCGCAGCGCGGACCCTCGCACTCGCCGCGCACCTCACCTGCCATCGGCTGTCGATCGTCAACCCCATGCCGAACGCCCCCGCCAGCGCCGTGACTCCCAGGCTCCACGGAATCCACGGGCGGTGACGCCACGCGAGCACGCCGGCAGCCTTCTCTTCGAAAACCACGGCTCCTCCGCCCCCATTCGCGCCCCGGCCGCCCCCCAGGCAGGATGGCGCAATCCGATGTCGCGGACAATGCCTCGTCCGGCCTGGGCGACCCGTCCCGCGGCAGGAAATCGGCTTGCCAACATCATGCTTGTCGGCCCGTGAGCACCCTCAACTTCCCGGGGCTCGCGCTTTCCCATTGCCCGAGCGTTGACATCGGGGTCATCGCGGGGTTCCTGACGCGCCTCGCGGCAGTGCCGTTGATCCTCGACATCTCCGTGGCGATTGCCACGACCAAGATCCCGCTGCTGCTCCGTGAGGGCTTCTGGAAGTTGGCGCATGAGGCGCGCACGGACTTCGCGATGCCGACGGGTGCGCGCTTCCTGGCCCTTGTCGGCGCCGGACCCCGGGCGGTCGACGGTCCACTGGAGCGGCGACTGCGGGGAGGCTGATGGCCTGCACTGGCTGACGGAGGGCCAACTCCTGGATGCCATCGACGAGGGTCTGGTCACGCCGGGCCCCGTCTTCACCACGGCAACCTTCATCGGCTACGTGCTGGGCGGGACCCCGGGAGCTTCGGCCGCGCAGACGAAGCTCCCGGGTCTCCCCCGCAAGATCAACCCGTCGGTCGCGAGCGGGCAGGGTGGTGCAGCGCGATCGGCAGGACCGTCGCGTAGCGCGTGAAGTCGGCGTCGGTGGTGAAGATCGGCAGCTTGCGGCGCTGCGCGACGGCGCAGAGCAGGAGGTCGACGGCGCTCCCGGAAATGCCCGCCTGCCGGCAGCGGTTGTTCATCCGGGCCGCCGTCTCTAAGTCGTCGGTGTCGAGCGTCTCGTCCTCGAAGGCGCGCAGACGAAGTCGCAGGCGATCAAACGTCGCCGGGTCCCGCACGCCGGAGAGCACCTCCTGCCGAATGGGCCCGACGATCGCCACACGGTCGTCGGCAATGAGGTCCGTCAACTCCTGCCGGAG
>JACRCX010000042.1 GCA_016218815.1 Deltaproteobacteria bacterium | reverse complement strand
ATTCGAACCCCCGGTGCTTGCGCACTGCGGTTTTCAAGACCGCCGCCTTAGACCGCTCGGCCACTCCTCCGAGGCCACCACCAAGCGGCCCGGCGACGCACAACGCCGCCGGCGACGGCCGAGGCGCGTTTCTACGTGCAAGCGACCGGCTTGTCAAGGAACTTCCGGCGGACCGAGACGCTCGGCGCCGAAGTACGGCTGCAACGCCTTGGGGATCCGGACGGAGCCGTCCGCCTGCTGATGTTGTTCGAGCAACGCGAGCCAGGTGCGGCCGACGGCAAGGCCCGACCCGTTGAGGGTGTGCACCAGGCGGGGCTTCTCGCCCTTGCCCGGACGGTAACGTATCTTCGCGCGCCGCGCCTGGAAGTCCTCGAAATTCGAGCACGAAGAGATCTCGCGGTACGTTCCCTGGCTCGGCAGCCACACCTCCAGGTCGTACGTTTTGGCCGAGCTGAAGCCCAGGTCGCCCGCGCAGAGCGTCACCACACGATACGCCAGCTCCAGCCGCTGCAGGATGTCCTCCGCGTCCCGCGTCAGCGACTCCAACTCGTCGAAGCTCGTCTCCGGCGCCGCGAACTTCACCAGCTCCACCTTGTGGAACTGGTGCTGCCGGATCAGCCCCCGCACGTCCTTGCCGTACGAGCCCGCCTCGGCCCGGAAGCACGGCGTGAAGGCGACGTACTTGCGCGGCAGCGGCCCCTCCAGGATCTCGTCCGCGTGGAAGTTCGTCACCGGAACCTCGGCCGTCGGCACCAGGTACAGGTCCTGCGGCGTCGTACGGAAGAGGTCCTCCTCGAACTTCGGAAGCTGTCCGGTCCCCGTCATCGCGCCGGCGTTCACCAGGTACGGGGGGAGGATCTCCGTGTATCCGTGCTCGCGGACGTGGACGTCGAGCATGAACTGGATCAGCGCGCGTTCCAGCCGCGCGCCGGCGCCCAACAACACCGCGAACCGGGGTCCGGCGATCTTCGCGGCCCGCTCGAAGTCGAGGATCCCCAGGGCGGCGCCAAGGTCCCAGTGCGCCTTCGGCGCGAAGTCGAACGCCGGCGGCTCCCCCCACGTCCGCTCGACCCTGTTCGCTGCGGCGTCCAAGCCGTCGGGCGTCGAGGCCTGGGGGACGTTCGGGACCCGCAGCAGCACGGCCTCCAGCTCGGCCACGCTGCGCTCCAGCTCCGTCTCCATCGCCTTGATCTCGTCCCCGGCCGCGCGCAGCTCCTGCCTCACCTTCTCGAACTCGGGACTGCCCTTGTCCTTGAAAGCGCCCAGGGCCTTGCTGGCCGCCTTGTGCTTCGCCCGGCGGTCCTCGACGTCGCGCAGCAGCGCGCGGCGCCGCGCGACCAGGGGCTCGAGCCCCTCGAGAGCGGCGACCGCGGCGGGACCGCGGCGGCCGAGGCCCACCTTGACCGCGTCCAGATTCTCCACCACGCTCTTCGGGTCCAACATGCCTCACCCCTTCGTGGTCGTCGTCGTAGTCGTCGTCGTGGTCGGGCAGTCGGCTCGGGATCCCGCCCTCACGGCACGTAGTCGTACAGGAACACGAACCTGTACGTCTCCAGGGGATGGTCGATGCGCGCGTACTCCGGCTGGCCGAGTCCGGCCTCCAGGCAATCCTTGAACGCGCGGAACTGCTGCTGCCGGGCTTCGTCGGCCCCGGGGACGAAGATCCGCCGCGCCGCCTTCGGGAAATCGACGTCGAGCGTCACCCCGATCTGGGCCGGGCGCGGCACGTCGGCGAACGACTTCTCGAAGCAGTCGCGCGTCGTCGCCTCCGCCCGCGCCATGAACAGCTCGACGCCTCTCACCCGGCCGCATCGGTCGCGGGGCAGGTCGATGCCGTCCCCCCCGGCGCACTTGCGAACCTCGACGCGCGACAGCGTCAGCCCGGACGCGGGCGGCGGCGCCCCGGCATCCTCGGCGGGCGGCGGCACGGGCGGCGGGGACGGAGGAGGCGCCGGCTGCGGGAGCGGAGCGCCGGCGTCGGCCGGCGGCGGCAGGGCGGGGACGGCGGCCGCATCGACGTCGGTCCGGAGCTGGTCTGCGCTGCCCCGGACGACGGCGGTCCCCGGCGCGGCGGCGTCAGGTGAGGCGAGCGGCCGGCTGGAAGTGGATCGGTCCGTGGCGCCGGGTTTGCAGACGAAGTAGACGAGGCAGAAGCCGATCGCCATGGAGCCCAGGGCGACGGACACCAGGGGAAGCGCCCGCACGCGCTCGGCCGGGGTCGGTTCTCGGACATCGGGCGGCCCCATGCGGTCCGCGCCGGGCTCTCGGGAGTCGCTCACGCCGGGATCGGTACCGGAGACGGGCGACGGGGTCAAGAACCGACGGCTCCCGACGTTGTCGATCCGCCGGCCGGATGTTAGAGTCCCTGGGGGCGGGGGGAGGTTGGATGTGGACGGCAAGCATGACGAACTGGCTGGCGACGTTGTGGGGAGCCTGGGCCGCGCAGCCCAAGAGCGCCGAGGACGACACGGACTTCGGGATCTGGTGGGGCGTGATGATCGCGCTCATCGCGGCCCCGATCGTCATGTATTCGATCAAGCTCTTCGCGGACCGGCGGCGTGACCGGATGACGCGCGAGATGGTCGACGAATCCAAGCGGGAGGGGCCGGTGCCGGAGCTGCCGGCCGACTTCGAGATCCCGCAGGTCGTGCCGCGGAAGAAGGAACGCGGGTTCGGCCGGTGGCAGCGGCGCCGGTAGGCTCCGGCCGCGACGTCTTCGCGCCGCCGCACGGAGCGGCGGGGTTCGGCCGGACGGCGGCGCGGCCCGGCGGCGCGCCGCGGGGAGGTCGAGAGCGGTCATGACATTCCTCCTGGGCATCCTGTCGACGCATGCGGAGTGGCTCCCCTGCCTCCTGGACGCGCAGCGCGAGCAGCTGCGAATCCCCGAGTCTCCCGAAAAGGGCGGGTGGGGCATCGGCTTCTACCACCAAGGGGAAGTGCTCCGCCGCCTGACGCCGCTGGAGAGCGCCATGCCGCTCGACTTCCACCAGCTCGCGCACGACGTGCGCAGTCGGGTGCTGGTCGGCCACGTCCGCCGCGCCAGCTCGGGCGGGCCGAGCGCGGCCAATACGCACCCGTTCCGCCACCGCGAGTGGCTGTTCGCGCACTGCGGCGACATCCCGGAGTTCACGCGTCTGCGGCCCCAGCTGACGCAGAACATGCCCGAGTTCCTCGCTCGCGACATCGCCGGGGAGACCGACTCCGAAGTCCTGTTCCACGTGATCCTGACGCATCTGCACGAGCTGGGCGGATTGCGCGAGCCGGACGTCAACGTGTACGTCATCGGCGAGGCGACCCGGCGCGCGATCCACGAAGTCGACGAGGCGGTGGCGGCGGCGGGAGCGGCGCCGCCCGCCTTCTCGCTGATCGTGACCAACGGCGCGTCGATGATCGCCGCCTGCCGCGACGAGCGCATGTGCATCGCGCAGTTCGACCGCCTGGTCGACTGCCGGGACTGCGGCGAGGAGAAGGTCCGGGCGCAGTGCGAGATCCTGCGCCGGGAGCGCTCCGATCTCCGCGCCGTGATCGTCGTCTCCTGCCCGCGGGAGCTGCCTCCGCGCTACGAGGGGGTTTCCGAGGAGTCACTGCTCGCGATCAAGCCGGACGCCACGGTGGAGGCGATCCCCCTGCGGCCCTCCGCGACGGGGGGTTCGGGTTTCTAGGGCGGAGCGGGCTCGACGGCGGGTCCCGGGGTCGTCGAGCCGGCCGCGGTGCCCTGGAGCTGATTCGTGATCTCGCGGAGCTGGCGGATCTTCTGCCACAGCCAGCGCTTGTTCGGGTAGTTCTCGAACTTCTCCGCGAACTGCGTGTACAGCGTCAGCGCCCGGTCGAACTGCCTCATCCGCTCGTGGCAGTCGGCGAGCGAGAGGTGGTAGTCGTCCGCCATGTCCTTGTCCAGGTCGGTCTCGATCAGCCCCTGCAGGATGCTGATCGCCTCCTCGCACCGTCCCTCCGCCTTCAGCACCTCGGTCAGCTCGAACTGCACCCGCGAGATGTACGGACTCGCCCGGTCGAGCGAGATCGCCTGGCGCAGCTCCGTCTCCGCGTCCGGCCAGCGACCCTCGTGCATCGCCTGCAACCCGGTCTGGAAGTGGTCGAACGAGAGCAGGCTCCGGGCCTGCGCCAGCAGATCCCGCACGATCGTCCGCTCGTTCGGCGTCAGCTCCTCGTCCGCCTTCTCCGCCCGCAGCCGATCCCACTGCGCGATCACCTGCTCGTAGTTCTCGTTGCGGTAGAACTCGTACAAGGCCGAGATCGCGGCCTCGTCGCGCTTGTTCGGCTGCACCGCCGGCTTCGCCGCCTCGACCTTCTTCTTGAGCTCCGACTTCTCGTCTTCCAGCTTCCCGATCCGCTCCTCGTCCTTGTCGATGCGCACGTCGTACGCCATCTTCAGTCCGACGAAGATCAGGACCACGAACAGGACGTAGGCGACGGCGGAGTTCCACAGCATCCGCCGCTCGTACGTCTTCTGCTTCTTGGCCACCGTCTTGAGGTCGGCCCCCAGGGCCGAGGTGAGGTTGTTGGTGCGGATCACGAGCGATCGGATCTCGACGATCTCCTTCTTCACCTCGCGGATGTCGTCGTCGAACGGCTGCATCTGCGCCGGCGATCCTACCGGAGCGTCGCCGCGCGGGCAAATGACGTCGGCCCCGCACCCGCTTGCCAGTCCCGGGACGTTCGTGTAGAAGCGCCGCCAGGAAACGGAGGTGTCCCCGTGTACGATTCCTCGGACATCCGCAAGAACCTCAAGATCCTGATCGACGGCCAGCCCTACGTCGTGGTCGAGTTCCAGTTCGTCAAACCCGGCAAGGGCACCGCCTTCACCCGGACCCGGGTCAAGAACATGATCACCGGCGCCGTCCTCGACAGGACCATCCGCTCGGGGGAGAAGCTCGAGCCGGCCGAGGTCGAGGAGCGGACCGTCCAGTACATGTACCGGGAAGGCGACAACTTCTGGTTCATGGACACCTCGAACTACGAGCAGATCACCGTCTCCACCGCCCAGCTCGGCGACAACGCCGCCTACCTCACCGAGAACCTCGAGGTGCGGGTCACGATCTTCCAGGGTCGCCCGGTCGGCGTGGAGCTGCCCACCTTCATCGAGGTCCAGATCACCAAGTGCGAGCCGGGCGTCCGCGGCGACACCGCCAGCGGCGGCACCAAGCCCGCCACGATCTCCTCCGGCGCGCTCGTCCAGGTCCCGTTCCACATCAACGAGGGCGACTGGATCAGGGTCGACACGCGCGACGGCCACTACGTCGAGCGCATTCGCAAGTGAAGGCTGCCGGGCGTTTGCCGCCAAGGGCGCAAGGAAGCAAAGCACGCCAAGGGGGAACCTGAGCTGGCTGAAACGACGGCCACCGCCACTCGCGAGCGGCTCGTCCTGCGCGCGCGCACGCTGGCCGCCGTCCGTGCCTTCTTCGACGGGCGCGGGTCGGTCGAGGTCGAGACGCCGCTGCTCCTCCGCGCGCCCGCGCCGGAGCGCAACATCGTCGCCCTGCGCGTCGAGGGCGACCGCTGGCTCGCCGCCTCTCCCGAACTGCAGATGAAGCGTCTCGTCGCCGCCGGCTCTGGTCCCATCCACCAACTCGGCCGCTCGTTCCGCGGCGGCGAGCTGGGGCGCCATCACAACCCCGAATTCACCATCGTCGAATGGTATCGTCCCGGCGTCGACTACCGGGCGCTGATGGACGAGACCGAGGCGCTCGTGCGCTTCGTCGCCGGGCGCGTGCCCACGCCCTCCGGCGCCCGCCGGCGGCCACGGCTCGATCTCTCGCAACCCTTCGAGCGGCTGCGGGTCGCCGACCTGTTCGAGCGCTTCGCGGGGTGGCGTCCCGGAGGCGACGTGGACGACGACTCGTTCTGCCGCGCGTTGGTCGACCGCGTCGAGCCGGCGCTGCCGCCTGATCGCGGCGTGCTCGTCTTCGACTACCCCGCCTCCCAGGCGTCGCTGGCCCGCCTTTGCCCGGACGATCCGGAGCTTGCCGAGCGGTTCGAGCTGTACCTGGGGGGTCTGGAGGTCGCCAACGGCTTCACCGAGCTTTCGGACGCGGGCGAGCAGCGGGCGCGGTTCGAGAAGGAGCGCGCGGCCATCGCGGCGCAAGGTCGCGCGCCCTACCCCCTGGACGAGCGCTTCCTCGAGTCCCTCCCGGACCTCGGGACCTGCGCCGGCGTCGCCCTGGGGCTCGATCGCCTGCTCATGGCGCTGACCGGCTCCGACGACCTCGGCGAGGTGACCGCGCTGCGATGGGACGAGGCGTGACCCGTGCGCCGCTCGCTCGCCCCCGCCCTCCTCCTCGCCGCCCTGGGCTGCGGCCCTCCGGCGACGCCGCAGGAGCCCCCGCCCGACCCCGCCGCGCGGCAGCGAAGCGTCCTGCTGCGCCCGGGCGGTCTCTTCGTCCAGGTACGCCTCGACCACGTTCGCACCTGGCTGCCCTCGCTCGGCGAAATCGCGGCGCTGAGCTGGACCCCCGAGCTTCCCGGCGCCTCGTGCCTGGTCGACTTCGTGTGGAGCGCCGACTTCGCGGCCGCGTGGCTCGCCACCCCCGGGGCCCTCGCCGCCCCGACCTCGGGCGCCGCCCTGCTCGACGGCGTTCGCGCGACCGGCGAGCGCGTCGAGGCCTGGATGGATTGCGTCCTCGCCGGGCTCGGCTCCGGCGCCCAGCGACGCGACGTCGCGGCACCGCCGGACGCGTCCGCGCCCTCCCCTCCCCCACCGCTGTCGTTCCTCGTCGGCACCGGCCGCTGGCGTGACGCCGGCCTCGCGCCGCTCGACTCGGCCGGACGTTACGGCGTGATCGTGGGCGAGCCGTTCGAGACGTGGGCGCTGGAGCTGGCCGGGCTCGCGCCGCCTCCGGCCGCGCAGGCCTCGGGTCCGGCCGCGCTGGTCCAGGATGCCGACGTGCAGCTCGTGTGGCTCGACGCCGAGGCCGTGGTCGACCTGCTCCAGCGCGGCTCCGCCGGCCTGGGCCCCGTGCCGCCACCCGAGGAGATCCGCGGCGTCGCCGCCGGCCTGTGGCTCGGCGAACGGCCCCACGCCGACGCGTGGGTCCAGGCCCGAGGGCCCGAGGCGGCGGTCGCGGTTGCCGACACGCTGCGGACCTTCGCCACCATGCTGGAGCTCAGCGTCTCCGTCCAGGCCGCACAGCTCGGCACCGTCTACGGCGCCGACATCCAGCAGCGGGCCGAGCAGGTGGCGGCGATCGCCGAGAACGCAGTCATCGACATCCACGAATCGCTCGTCCGCGTTCACCTCGACCTGACCCCGGCCGAGCTCGATCTCGTGCAGGGCTTCGCGCTCGCCCTCGCGAGCCGCGGGCTGGACGAACCGTAGGCCTCGAGCGGACCCCGGCTACTCTTCCGCGCTGGACTCCGCGTCGCGGAAGCGGGCAACGATCGGCTCGGCGACGGCGGGCCGGAAGAGGATCGCCGCCAGCTCCGGCAGGATCGTCGCGCCCCAGCACCCGACCTCCAACGCCAGCCGGAGCTGATCCTCGTCCTTGACGCTGGCCGCCAGGACTCGCGCCTCCGCGTCGCGCCCGACGCGACACACGTCCGCCAGGAGTTTCGCCGCGTCCAGGCCGGACGACGCGGCGCGGCCGACGAACGGGATCAGCACGTCCGCACCGGCCTCGGCCGCCAGAAGCGCCTGCCCCATCGTCAGGATCGCCGTCGCCGCCGTCCGGACGCGCACGTCCCGCAGCCGGGCCATCGCCGCGAATCCATCGCCGTAGGCGGGGACCTTGACCCACAGATCCCACCGCCACAGCCCCGCGAGGCGCCGGCCATCCCGCACGATCGTCTCGACATCGCCCGACGCGGCCTGCAGGAAGAGCTGCCCCACCCCCAGACGCCGGCAGCGCTCCACCGCCTGCTCGGCCGTCGTCCTCGCCCGGGCGAGGATCAGCGGATTGGTCGTCACCCCGGCGAACGCACCCGTCGGCCACAACTCCCCCAGCGCCCCCTCCTCGATCGTATCCAGGAAGATCCTCATCGACGTGAGTATCGGACCGCTCGCCGAACGACGCAACCCTGCCGACCACCGGGAGCCAAGGCCCCGAAGCCGGGTGCGAAAAACGAAAAACGAATGACGAGAAACTGTTCTACTCTCCCGTCATGCCCGAGCGCCCGCGCCAGCCGCTCGAACTGTCCCGCGCCGACCTGCAGGCCCTCGTCGAGTCCCTCGGCCAGCCCCGCTACCGCGGCGACCAGATCCTGGCCTGGCTCCACGGCCGCGACGTGCTCGATCCCGCCGACATGACCGACCTGCCCCGCACCCTCCGGGAGACCCTGGCCGCCGCGTGGTCGCCCACGCCCGACAGCACCGTCGCCGAGGTCGCCGTCTCCACCGACGGCACCACGCGAATCGACCTCTCCTTGCACGACGCCGCCTGCACCCAGACGGTCCTGATCCCCGAAACCCCGGACGACGTCGAAGACGAGGACGACACCCCTCCCCCCGCCTCCGCCGCCCTCCCTGCCCTCCCTCCCCTCCCTGTCCTGCCGACCCCCAGCCCCCAGCCCCCGATCCCTTGGACCCGATCGACCTTCACCCAGTGCCTCTCCACGCAGGTCGGCTGCGCCTTCGGGTGCGCGTTCTGCCGCTCGGGCTCCGTCGGCTTCGTGCGTCATCTGTCGGCCGGCGAGATCCTCGTGCAGCGCCACTGGGCGCGCCGGACCCTCGCGGAGCGGGGGGACATCGCCCGCACGGTGGTCATGGGCATCGGCGAGCCCTTGCACAACCTCGAGGCGCTCCTCGCCGCGCTGCGGTTGCTCGCCGATCCGCGCGCGGGCGGCGTCTCGCCGCGGCGGATCACCGTCTCGACGATCGGACTGCCGGAGGGCATCCGCCGGCTGGGCGAAGAGTTCGAAGGGAGGATCGGTCTGGCCTGGTCGCTGCACGCGGCCGACGAGGAAACGAGGCGCCGGCTGCTGCCGGCGGCGTCGCGCCGGCCGGTGGCCGAGGTCGTCGCGGCGCTGCGCGCGTACCCGCTCCCGCCGCGACGGCGGATCACCGTCGAGTGCGTGCTGGTGGGCGGGGTGAACGACTCGGTGCACCATGCGCGCGACGTCGTGCGCCTGCTCTCCGGGCTGCGATGCAAGGCGAACCTGATCCCGTTCAACCCGTGGCTCGGAGCGAAGACGGACCTGGCGGCGCCTGCGGTCGCCGCGGTGGAGGCGTACCGCGAGACGCTCGCGGCTGCCGGCATCTCCGTGTTCGTGCGCAAGCCTCGCGGAGCGGACGTCCTGGCCGCGTGCGGGCAGCTCCTGGGAACGTCCGACGGCGGCCGTTTCCCTCCTCCGCGCGACGTCGGCGGCTGAGCGGCGTCACGTCCGACTTGTCCCCGGGCGGCCGTTTGCGATAGGCATGCGGTTGCATGGCCGAGCGCTCGCCGATCCGGGGCTGGATGTTCGGTGTCGCCGCCGCGGTTTTCGCCGCTGTGGGCATGGGCATCGCCGCCATCGTCTTCCAGGGGCAGTCGCTGCCGCCGGAGATCCCCTACTTCGAGTTCCGCCTCCTGGTCGGCTCGGGACTGGTGTCCGACGTCGAGGTCGGCGAGGACGAGATCCAAGGCACGGCCCGCGCCGGCACGCCGGCGGAGACCGGCCGCTACGCGGAGCTCGCGGCCCCGTTCTGGCCGGCCGAGCCGGGCGGCGCGCCCCGCACGCAGATTCCCTTCCCGGCCCTGGGGGCCGGCGGAGCGTTCCGCACGCGGCGCCCGGGCGGCGAGCCCACGGCGCCGTTGCTCGCGTTCCTCGACGAGCACCACGTGCGGCACCAGGGCCTGGCGCCCGCGATATGGCCGACCGCCGTCCCGTACGCGCTCGGCGCCGCCGCGGTCCTGGCGCTCTTCCTCCTCGCCGTCGTGATCGCGCGCCGGGGCAGGCGCTCCGCCGCGGGGCGCGCATCCGCGACGCTCGACGGATTCCAGCTTCCGCCGCCGGAGATCCCGGAGACCCGCTTCCACGACGTCGGAGGGATCGACGAGGCGATGGACGCGGTGCTGGAGCTGGCGGACGTGCTCAAGATGCCCGACCGCCTCCGGCGCCTCGGCGCCACGCTGCCTCGCGGTGTGCTGCTCGCCGGCCCCCGCGGCGTCGGCAAGACGCTCCTGGCCCGCGCGCTGGCGGGCGAGGCCGGCGTGCCCCTGTTCCGCGTGCCCGCGCCGGAGCTGGCCGGGACGTCGGCGGCCGACGCGGCCCGCCGCGTGCGCCTGCTCTTCGACCGCGCGGCCGGCGAAGCGCCGTGCGTCGTGATGATCGAGGACCTGGAGGGCGTGGCCCGCCGGGCGCGGCGCGAGGACGCGCCGGCCAACGAACCCGGCGGCACGCTCCAGGCGCTCCTGGCCGAGCTGGAGACCTTCGACCCCCGCTCGGGCGTCGTCCTCCTCGCCGCCACCTCCCGCCCCGACGTCATCGACCCCGCGATGCTGCGTCCCGGACGTTTCGACCGCGTGCTGGCGCTGGGCCGGCCCGATCGCTTCGGCCGCGAGGCGATCCTGCGCGTGCACGCGCAGCGCGTGCGGCTGTCCAACGTCAGCCTCGCCGACGTCGCGGCGCGCACGCCGGGCCTCGTCGGCGCCGAGCTGGCCGCGCTCCTGAACGAGGCCGCTCTCATCGCCGCTCGTCGCGAGCACACCGCCGTGATGCGCGAGGACCTCGAGACGGCGCTGCCGCGCGTCGTCGACGTCGCGCTGCGCGCCGTGCGCGTGTTTGCCGTCGAGGAGCGGACGCTCCTGGCGGCGCACGAGGCGGGACGTGCGGTCGCCGCGGCGATGGTTCCCGAGTACCCCGAAGCCTCGCAGGGCGCGTCGCTCGTCCCGCGCGACCGGGCCCTCGAGTCGTCGCTCGTCCGCCGTCCGGTCGAGGAGCGCAAGGTGCTGGGCGAGCCGGCGCTCAAGGCGCGACTGGTCGAGCTGGTCGCGGGACGCGAGGCCGAGCTCCTGTTGCTCGGCGGACCGACGACCGCCTCGCGCGACTCCCTCGCCGAAGCCCGCTCGCTGGCTGCCATGATGTGCGTGGAGCTGGAGATCCGGGCCGGCGCCGGCGCGCGCCGCGTCGAGGATCTGCACGACGGCGTCCCGGAGGTCGCGCGCCTGCTGGCGGAAGCCGAGGCGCGGGCCCACCAGCTGCTTGTCGCCAACCGCCCGGCGCTGGAAGAGGTTGCCCGACGGCTCGCCGAGCGCGAGCGGGTCTCACCCGGAGACCTGCTCCGCATCGTCCACGGCCAGGGGCCGGCGACCGACGGCGAAGCGGACGTCGTGACCTTCCCCGCGTCGATCGGGCCCGGCCGGGAGCCCGAGTGATCGCGGCGGCGCTCCGGATCGCGGCCTGATGGACCTCTGGGACTGGGTGCTGCGGCTGCTCGACGGCCCGATCGGCGCGGCGCTCGTCGGCCTGGGGCTGCTCTCGGTGCGTTGGCTCGTCCTGCTCTCGGTGGTGCCGATCCCGGCCCTCGAGGACATCGGCGTCCTCCTGCGGTCGGCGCTGGCCGTGACCCTGGCCGTGGGGGCGCTGCCGGCGGCGCTGCCGGTCCCGACGAGCGTGCTCGATCTGGAGGTCGTCGTCGCGCTGGCGGCGAAGGAGGCACTCGTCGGCCTGGCCTTGGGGGCGATCGTGGCGTTCCTGCTGTCCGCGTTCGACGCCGCCGGACGCTTCACCGACCTCTTCCGCGGCGCCACGATGTCGGAGGTGTTCACGGGGCTCTCCGAGGGCTCGAACAGTCCGCTCGGGGCGTTCTTCCTGGTCGCGGTGCTGGCACTGCTGTCGGTCTCGGGCGGGCTGATGATCCTCCTCGGAGCGCTGATGCGCTCGGCGGAGGTCTTCCCGGTGGCCGAGCTGCCGGCGCGCCTGTCGGCGCCGGGCGACTTCGTCGGTGCGGCGCTCGGGCTGTTCGGGCGCTCGTTCGAAATCGGCCTCCTGCTCGCGGCGCCCGCGATGGCGGTGGCGCTCTTGCTGGACGTGTCATTGGGGATCGCGGCGCGCGTCTCGCCCGGCTTCGAGGGCTACTTCCTGGCGATGCCGTTGCGCGCCGCGCTCGCCCTGGGAGCCATGGTGGTCTCCCTCGCGCTCCTGCGCCCGCACCTGGGCTCGCTGCTGCGGGGCGCGGTACGGCTGCTGGCAGGGTAGGCCGGGGTCGTGCCGTCGCGGGCCGGCGCCGGACTTCACTCCTCGCAGAACGTCCCGACGACCACCGGCAGCTCGCCCCCCGAACTCGGCGAGAAGCTCTGGCCCCAATGTACCTGCATCTCGCCGGCGATGCCCGCGCTGCCGTTGATGTCGGCGCGAACGCTGTTCGGCGTCAGCTTGAGCTTCGGCTCCCGCCCCGGCACGAACCGCACGGTGCCGCTGAACTGCGTGACGAACGGCGGCATCTGGATGGCGACTTGCGCCGTGAGGTCCATCGTTCCCGCGAACGAGCCGGTGTACCCACGGCCGATCTCCGCGTTGATCGACCCGCCGAAGACCACCGGCATCCCGCCTCCCGACTGCCCGCTGATCTCCAACGCCCACTCTCCCTCCGGCCCGTTGCACACCACGCCCTCGATGTGCACCCCCTCCGGACCGTCCCACGACACCCCGTAGTCCTTCGCCCAGTCGATCACCTTCACCGTCTTGGCGAAGCCGAACGGCGCCATGCGCTCGAGCAGCGACACCGCGACACCCAGCGGCCCGCCGGCTGCCGCGCCGATGGCGTCCACCAGGTCCTGATAGAACGACGAGTCCTTGAGCACCAGTTCGATGCCCACGCGCGCGCTCTTGTCGACCTGCGGCGCGTCCGGCAGGACGTCGACCTTCTGCTTCGTCCCCTCCAGGACGATCTTCGCCACACCTTCACTGTCCGTGCGCGTCAGCGGGTTGCCGCTGAATTGCACGATGCCCATCCGCCCGGCGCCCGTGGTGCCCCCGTCGTAGAGCTTCCACGTCACGCGCGCCCCCTCGATCGGACCGTCGTTGTAGAAGCTGGCGTCCAGGCCCGCCATGTTGAGCATGATGCGGAAGCAGTTGAGCCACTGCAGTCCGTGCGCGTTGATCCGCACCTTCGCCGTGAGGTTCTTCTGCTCGCCCGGAGCGCTCGCGCTCTTCGTCCGCTTCAGCTCGTCGCCGCCGTCCTCGAACTCGATCTTCACGTCGAGCATGGCGCCGCCGAGGAAGACCTTGGCGATGCCTAGCGCGGCGTTGGCCAGCGCCAGCCGGAAGTTGATGCGCGCCGCCACCTCGTCGGGGAGGACCGCGTCCAGGACGCTGCCGAAGCCCGTGGTCGCCGCCGCCGCCGCCGCGTCCATGATCGTTCCCTCGGTGCCGCTGAGGGTGCACCCGGACCGCCCCTCGCCTCCCCCGCCCTCGGGCGGCGCCGCCCATGCCAGGCGCAGCCGCGCGGGCGCCGGGTCCAACGTCTCGAACGCGAGCCCCGCCGCCGCGACGCGCGGCGGGCCTCCCGCGAATGCACGGGCGGTCCTCTTCGCCGGCAGCGCCGGTCGCCGGAGGCACGCCGTTCCGTCGGCTGCCGCACCTCCCGCAGCCGGCGCTGCGGCGCCCCGTCCCGCCGCGGGCCGCGCGTCGCCCTCCAGCCGCGCCAGGACCAGCACCAGCTGCACCGGGTCCAGCAGCGCCGAGCCGTCCTCGACCAGACGGTCCGCGGGATCGAGCAGGTCGTACGGCTGGGCGCCCCAGCGACCGAGCGCCGCGATGAAGCGCGCCCAGAAGCGCAGCGTCGGCATCGTGCCGCTCGCGTGCTCGCGCAGCGACTCGGCAAGGAGGTGATCCACGCGGACGTCGTCGCGCGTGCCCGCCGGGGCCGCGACCTCGCGGATCATCGCCCCCAACTCGGAGAAGGACAGCGCGACGCCCTGGCCCTCACGGATCGCGATCGCCAGCGCCTCGCCCGCGTCGAACGCCAGTCCCTGCGCCGGGGCCCTGGCCGGACGAACGACCGTCCCCCCGCGCGGCAGATCGCGGATCGCGATGCCGGACTCGGCCAGCGCGGTCAGCAGCGCCGCCGCAGCGTCGTCGCCCCCGGCCAACACCCGTCGCGCCAGGTCGACCGCCAGCGCGTCGGGATCCAGCCCCTCCACCTTCAGCGCCGCGGGCAGCTTCTCCGCGTCAGGCCGGGCGAGTTGCGGGTCCTCCGCCTCGGTCGCCGTCTGCCCGCCGGCCGTCGTGCCCGTTGCGGCCCCGGCCCCGCCGCTTCCCGCAGCCGCAGCCGGCTGAGCGCTCGCCGCGGGCTCCGCGCTTCCCGCTGCGCCGCCGCTCCTCGACTTGCCGCACGCCGCGTCCGCAGCGAACAGGACGATAACCAGGCTGGATGCGTTCTTCAGCGTCACCGGCGACCTCCCGGTCTCCCCCGGGACGGCAGGCATCGTAGTACAGAACCAAGGACCGCATGGGAAGCAAGTCGCAGAGCCGTGAACGGGGGTCGGGAATCGACGGCCGGGAGCGGGGGACGATGGGCTGGACACGCGGAGAGCGGCGTGGCAGGAGATGATGCGTGACGGGGGAGACCGGCCCCAGTCGTCTCGGGGAGGGGAGAGAAGAGGATTCCGCGTGCCGCCGAACATGGTCTTCCCGCGCTCCAGCGTCGTCTTCCCGCTCGTGCTCGTCCTGACGATCGCGGCTGCCGCCGGGTGCGGCAAGAAGTCGGAGCCTGCGCCCGAGTCCGCCTCGCCCGACCCGACGTCGCCCATCGACCCACGGCCCACGTCCTGGTACCCGTCGCGGCCGACGTCCGTGACGACACCGCCCGCCGGTCCGGGCACCGCATCCGCGACCGCGCCCGAACCGGCCTCGCCCACAGCGAACGCCGCGCCCACGGAACGCCTCGTGCCTCCGCTTCCGCCCGCGGAGCCGCCGCCGCGCCCGGTGAGGATTCGCGCGGCGCGCAACGAGCCGCGCCCACCGGCCTCGACCGACCCGTCGGGTCTCGGGTCGCCGCCGGGCCTTCCTCCGGATGCAGCGGCCGGTGCGGGGGCGATGCTCGGGCAGGTCATGGGTTCGATGGAGGAGGTCCCGGAACGCCCGGGCTTCCCGCGCTGGGAGCGGCTCGCCCCGTTCGAACCCGACCGTCTCGGCGCCTGGACCGCGGCGGGCCCGGCGAACGGCGCGACGGCCAAGGCGATGGGGATGACGATCTCGACGTCCAGCCGATCGTATGCCGCGGGCGGCCGCACGGCCCGCGTGTCGATCAACGCCGGGGACGTCGTCGAGATGGCCGCGATGGAACTCGACCTGCCCGTGCCCGACGAGAGCACCCCCGAGCACGTGGTGCGGCATGTCGAACTCGGCGGACATCCGGCAATCGTCGAGTGGTGGAAGGGCCGCGGAACGGCCGAGATCCGGGCGGTCGTCGCCAGCACCTACCAGGTCACCGTCGAGATCATCCCCGCGGACGGGCCGGAGCAGGCGCTGGAGGTCGCGCGCGCCCTGGATCTCGCCGGCCTCGCACGGCTCCGCTGAACCCGCCGTCACCGCGGTCCGCCACCGCGGGCTCCGGCAGGAATGCCGGCCAGCAGGTCGCCCCACCATTCCTTGTCCAGGAAGACGCCGTCGGGCACGCCGAGCATCTTCTCGAAGCGCGCCGGAGAAACGCTCAGCGCCAGCAGCTCCCGCGGGATGTACTTGCGCATCGCGATGTCGGTGGCCCCCAACACCGCGCGGTCGCGCGGCTGCTGCTCCAGCTCGCGCAGCATGAGACCGCAGCCCGAAGAGAACGTCGCGACGATCTCGTCGGGCTCCGACGACCAGAACGCGGCGAGGGTCATCAGCGCGGAGAGCCGGTCCGGGTCGGCGAAGAAGGTCACCGAACGCACTGCGTCCCACCGCTCCGCGCGGAGCGGTCCGAGCAGCACGGAGTCGCCGCGCAGGACGGGCGGGCGCGAGCGCTCGAGGTACGCCTGCGCCAGCTCCGGCGTCGCCTTCAGCCCTTCCCCCGAAGGGGCGCCGACGCCGTCGGTGAGGAAGTGCGCCATGTACGGCGGATACCCTCCCCTAGCCAGGCCGAAGGCGCGCTGCGCGCCCGGACATCCGTGCGTCGGCTGCGTGAACGAGTCGTCGCCGCGCTCGATCGCCAGCGTCTCGCCCTTGACCCAGCGCGGCCAGTAGGCGAAGCAGCAGGCGCGCGCCGTCGCCCGCACCAGCGGCTCGAAATCCGGTCCCGGCGCCGCGTCGTAGACGGCGATGAGCGGCGTGTCGAGTCGCAGCTTCCCCCGGATCCGTTCCACCTGCTCCGTCGTCGGTGCCATTGGTGCCTCCCTCGCTCGCAATCCTGCCTCCCGCGTCCGGACACGGCAAGCTCACCCGACAACCCTTCCAACTTGCACTCGCCGGGCCCGCGTGTTCCACTCCCGCGCCATGAAAGCGGATCATCGACCGGACGTCGGACCGACGCGCTTTGCCGTTCCGCTGCTGTTCTTCGCCGCACAGGTCGCCGGATGCGGCGCCGCCCCGGCCGCCGGCGGCACGGCCGGGACGGATCCCCCGGCAGGCGCGTCGGCGGAGCAGGCGGCCGTGCGGCCGCCCTACGTTCCGGTCGACCTGGGCAGCCGCACGCTGCTCACGCAGCCGGAGCCCGACCCGGAGCCCGACCCGGGTCCGCCGTCCCTTGCCGCGTCCGAAGACCGGGTTCCGGGCGAAGATGCGGTCCCCGAACCCCGCGCACCCCGCCCTCGTTCCTCCGGAGGCGACGACGGCGGGCTCGAGCCGGAGCAGGTCCGCGACGTGATCCACGATCAGCAACTGCGCTTCCGGCACTGCTTCGAACGCCTGCGCCAGGGGAACCCGAACGCCACCGAAGCTCGCGTGACCGTCCGCTTCACCGTCACGCGGAGCGGTAGCGTGACGGAGGCCGAGATCGCCAGCGCAGTCCCCGACGACGACGAGCTGGCATCGTGCGTCCTCACCCTTGTACGCGCGCTCGACTTCCCCGACGCGTCCGCGACGACGACCACCACCTACCCCTTCGACTTCCGCGTCACCGACGGCGACGAGTAGACCCCGACCCGCCCGCCGCCCGGGGCGTTCCGGAGTCGCTCATGCCTGGGCGGAGCAGGTCCGGAGCCAACAACCAGGAAACTGTCGACTCACGACTGTCGACTGTCGACGCGCGGCCCAGGGGCCGCGCCACGCTCACTTCCCTCGCGGGTGGTGCTTCTCGATCACCTGCCGCAGGTGCGTCATGTCCAGGTGGGTGTAGATCTCGGTGGTGGAGATGTCGGCGTGTCCGAGCATGGTCTGGACGGCGCGCAGGTCGGCGCCGTGGACCAGGAGGTGGGTGGCGAACGAGTGGCGGAGCCAGTGCGGCGACACGTCGCGGTCGATGCCGGCCTTGCGCGCGTACCGCTGGACGAAACGCCAGAATTGCACACGGCCCATCGCGCGTCCGCGCCGGCTGACGAACAGCGCGTCGACGCCCGCCTTGGCGTGCTGGCCTCGGATCGCCAGCCACGCCCGCACCTTCCCGGCCGCGACCTCGCCCAGCGGCACCAGGCGGCGGCGGCGACCCTTGCCGAACGCCGAGACGTAGCCTACTTCCAGGTTGACGTCCCCCCAGCCGATCCCCACCAGCTCCGACACGCGCAACCCCGCCGCGTACATCACGTGGAGCATCGCCGCATCACGCACGCCCTCGGCCGTCGACTCGTCGGGCGCGTGCAGCAGCGCCAGCACCTGCTCCTCGCTGAGCAGCTTGGGCAGCGGCCGCGCAAGCCGCGGCGTGCGCACCTTGCGCGCCGGGCTGTGCTCCAGGACCCCTTCCTCGACGGCGAAGCGCAGGAACGACTTCGCGGCCGAGAGCAGCCGGGCGGCGGAGCGCGCCGCGAGCCCCTCCTTCGAGGCCGCCACCAGCAGCTCGCGCACGTCCTCCTCGGTCACGTCCCTGAGCGCCCGCCCGCGCTTCTCGAGCAGCTCCGTGAAGCGCCGCAGGTCCGACGCGTACGAGGTCACCGTGAGGTGCGAGTACCCCCGCTCGACCTCGAGCCGGTACAGGAAGCGGTCGATCAGCGCGTCCACACGGCGATCCTACGCGGCCTGGCGTCGCCCAGGCCAATTCGCGGCGCGAGCGTGCGGTTCGCCTGGAGGAATGCCATACTCGCCCCGTGCCGGATCCCAGAGCGAACAGCCTGCTGCTCGGCTCCGTCTTCGCCGTCGCCATCTTCGTCAGCGTCGTGCTGCGGCGCGGCAAGACCCGGCGCGTGAACCTCTTCGTGCTGTTCTGCGGCTCGGTCGCCGTCTGGTACGTCCTGGACCTCCTCAAGGCCTGGCGGGCCGATTCCCACTGGCGCATCCTCTCCGACGTCGCGCTCGTGGTCCTGCCCCAGATGGCGATGCGCTTCTTCACCGCTTTCCTCGGCGACGAGCCCCGCGGCTCGCGGCTGGTACCCATCGGAACCGCGCTGGGCGTCGTCGTCCTGGCCGGGGTGGTCTCGCCGCTCGGCGACACGACGTTCCTGCAGGGGACCCTGTTCGCGTATGCAGGCGGGCTCCTGTACACGACGGTGCTCTTCCTGTACCGCCGCTCCCGGCGCGTCGCCTCGCGCGTGGAGAGCGCGCGCATCCAGTTCCTCGTGGTCGGCGGGGCCCTCGCCCTCACCTTCTCACTGCTCGACTACCTGCCCGTGGTCGGCGTCGAGTTCCCGCCGCTGGGCCCGATCTTCACGTTGATCTACCTCTACACCCTGTCCCAGGCCCTCCTCCTCTACCGGCTGCTCGACGTCTACGAGCTGGTCGGACGGTTCGCCGTCCTCAGCGCGCTCGCGTTGACCCTGGCCGCCATCTTCTACGCGCTGGTCCAGTGGCTGGGCACTTCCACCTGGTTCTTCCTCAACGCCATGGCCGCCGCGTTCGTGATCCTGATCGTCTTCGACCCCCTGCGCACGATGGTCGAGCAGAAGATCGGCGAGATCATCACCCGCGAGCGCTCGCAGTTCGAGTCGCAGGTGCTGATGCTGCGCCGCCGGCTCCCCCGCCTGCTGAACCTGGAGGACATCGCCGGGGCGGTCGTGGGCGCCCTGGAGGAGAGCCAGCGCTTCACCCACGGGTCGCTCTACCTGCTCTCCGCAGACGGCCTGTCGCTGCTCCGCCGCGGCTGCTTCGGGCCGCTGCCAGCACCCGAGCTCGAGGTCGCCGCGGCCCGCCCGCTGCTCGACCGCATTCCCGGCGACGAGCCGGTCCGCCGCGTCGTGCTGCAGCGCGAGCGCGAGGCCCTGCTGCAGACGGAGGAGAAGGACGTTCGCAAGGTCGAGACGCTCGACGGCGTCCTGGGCATCCTGGCGGACCTGCAGGCCGACGCGGTGTTCCCGGTTCGCGGCGAGTCCCGCATGCTCGGCCTCCTGGCGCTGCGGGACGAGCGGATGCCGGAGGGCTTCGCGCAGGAGGACCTGGCGCTGCTTTCCGGCCTCGCCGTCCAGATCGCCATCGCCGCGGAGAACATCGAGCTGTACCGCCAGATGAAGGTGCGCGACCGCCTGGCCGTCGTCGGCGAGATGTCCGCCGGCCTGGCCCACGAGATCCGCAACCCCCTGGGGTCGATCAAGGCCGCCGCGCAAATCCTGGCCGAGGACTCGCCGCCCGACGACAAGGGGATGCTCGAGGTGCTGGTCGAGGAGTCCAACCGTCTCAACCGCGTCGTGACCGAGTTCCTCGAGTACGCACGGCCACAAGGCGGCGCCGCCGGCCTGGCGGCCGTCGGTACCGTGCTCCGCCGCTGCCTGCAGCTCCTGCAGGCCGAGCACGGCGACGCCGTGCGCTGCGAGCTGTCCGTGGGCGAGGGCCTGCCCGACGTTCCGGTCGATCCCGAGCGGCTGCTCCAGGTCTTCCTCAACCTCGCTCTCAACGCCGCCCAGGCCATGGGCGGCAGCGGGACGCTGGATATCGTCGCCGCCGTCCGCCGCGACTCCGGCCCCACGGCCGCCGCTCGCGCCGGAGGCCATCGCCGGGTCGCGGTCCGCTTCCGCGACCACGGTCCCGGCATCCCGCCCGAGGTCCTGCCGCGGATCTTCATCCCGTTCTTCACCACCAAGGACCGCGGCACCGGCCTGGGGCTCGCCATCTCGCAGCGCATCGTCGAGGACGCGGGCGGCACGATCGAGGTCCGCTCCGAGGTCGGTCAGGGGGCCGACTTCACCGTCGTCCTGCCCGCCGGCGGCCCCGCGGACGAGCGCCCGCTCACGACCCCGCCGACCTGAGGAACCGCTCGACCAGCTCGTCGCCGCCGTCGACCCGCAACCCGACGCGCACCACCATCCACGCCGGCCCGCCGGGCGCGGCGACCGGAGGCGCGGCCCCGCACCGCGCCGCGTCCTTTTCCGTCAACACGACCCACTTCGCGCCCACCGCCCGCGCCGCGCGCGCCGCCCGCTCGAGCACCGCGCGCGACAACGGCGAGTGGTCACGCCGGAGGTCCGCTCCCGCCACGCGGCAACCGCAGGCCTCCACGGTGCGCACGACGCGCTCGGCCCGCGCCACCGCGCAGAGCACGAAGACCGGCGGCCGACCGGGCGGCGGTCGGCGCGGCTCGCCGGCCGGCCAGGTGTCCGCGGGAACGAACCCGACCACCTCCACGCTCGCCCGCGCCGACCGCAGCGCCACCCCGGCCGGCGCGTCGCTTCGCCCGACCAGCAGCAGGTGATCCGCCTCGCCGGGTCGCACGCAGCCCGGGCGGCGATCGCCTGCCGGGAAGATCGGCGCCCTCCAGTCATCCCCCGGCCCCAGGCAGACGAGGCGGAAGTGGGCCGGCGCAGCGTGCGCCAGCGAGGGATCGTCCAGCACGATCGCGGCACAACCCGCCGACTCCGCGCGCTCGACGGCCCGTGCCGGACGCTCCTCGGGAAACACCGCGGCGGCCGGCAGCCGGCGGCGGTAGAGCTCGATCTCGTCCGCGACGACGGCGCGCGGGCGCGTGCCGACGGCCACCCGACCGCCCGTCCTCCGCGCAAGACGCTCGGCAAGCCACAGGCACGCGGGCGTCTTGCCGGCGCCGCCCAGCGCCAGGCCGTGCACCGCGAGCGTGGGGAGCTGCGCGCCGGTCGCGCGCGGCAGGACGGACCGGCGCCGCCGGGCGACGAAGTCCGCCGCGCGCGCCAGCGCAGCGAGCACGAACCACGGATGCGGGTGCGGGCGCTCCATCAGGCCCGTGACGATACCACCAGCCGCGCCGCCTCTCGACTTCGCGGCCCGATCGCGGTACAGGTTCGAGGCATGAGCTCGAGCTACTCCAGCATTCCTCCGGCCTCGGTTCTCGGCCAGGGCGCCAAGATCGCCGGGCGGTTCACGATCCAGCGGGCGTTCCCGGCGGGGAGTTACGGCCGGACCTACGAGGCGACCGATGACCGCACGGGAAAGCGCACGGCGCTGCGCCTGATCCCGTCGATTCTGGTTCGCGACAAGGAGGACGCGGAGCGCGTGCGGGCCGCCGTGAAGGCCGCCGCGGGCCTCATCCACCGCAACATCGTCGGCACCTACGGCATCGGCCAGGAGCCGAGCGGAGACATGTTCCTGACCATGGAACATGTCGACGGCCAGCACCTGCGGGCGCTGCTCGAGCGGCGGGCTGCCGCGAACAAGCGTTTCTCGCTGCGGGGCGCGTTCAACATCGTCGCCCACGTCTGTCACGGGCTGGGACACGCGCAGTCGAAGTCCGTCGTCCACGGCTCGCTCTCGCCCTACCATGTCTTCGTCGGCCGCACGGGCCGCGTGAAGGTCGCCGGCTTCGCCCTCTCGCGCATCCTGCCCTCGCTGCACGGGCTGTCCGCCGACATGCGCACCTACCTGTTGGGATACATGGCGCCCGAAGCCCGGGGCGCCCGCGGGACGAAGCTCGACGCGCGCAGCGACGTCTTCTCCGTCGCCGTCATCCTGTTCGAGCTGTTGGGCGGCAAGCCGCGGCCCGGAATCGTCCCCAGCGCTGCGTCGCTCCCCGAAAGCGTGCCGCCGGGCGTACGCAAGGTGATCGAGTCCGCCCTGGGAAGCGCCCCGGAGCAACGGCCCCCGTCGGCGGAGGAGTTCGAGAAACGCCTGTCGGCCGAGTTGCAGCGACTGGGGGAGATCGAGCCCGCCGACGATGATCTGCGCCTCGACGTCGAGGTCGACCTCGGACCGCCGCCGGCAGGTCAGTCGCCGGACACGGCGAGCATCCCGCCGCAACCGCCGGCCCTCACCCCCGTGCGCGTCCCGGCGGCGCCTCCCAGGATCCCCGGCGGCTCCGCCCCCAAGCTTCCGGCCGTCCCGGCAGCCGTGGACAGCTCCGTCGCACCCACCGCCGCCGGCGGCGGTGCCGCGGGCGCGATGCTCCGCGCGGCCGCCGCCACCGCCCGCGGCTCCCAGCCGCCGGCCCGCGGCAGCCGCGTGCCGATCGAGGACAGCTTCCGCGGCCCGGGCGACGCGGCGCCGGCGCCCGGCGTGCTCCCGATCGTCGGACGCGCCTCGTCCGTCGACTTCGGCGCCGTTCTCTCGGGCCTGGACGCCGACGACGTCGAGCGCTGGATGCTGCAGAAGGACAAGCTCGACCACGGCCCGTTCCGCGACCGCGAGCTGGCCGAGATGATCCTCAAGGGGGCCGCGCTGGCCGACCACACGGTCACGAACCTCGAAACCGGCGTGCGGCTCAAGCTGAAGCAGGTCGAGCCGTTCCAGCCGTTCCTCGAGAAGTACAAGCAGCGCGTCAAGCTGGAGGCGGAACAGGCTGCGCTCCAACGCTCGGTGGCCGTGGAGCGGATGGGGCTGGCGGCCAAGGTCGCCATCGCGGCGGGCATCGCGCTGGCCGTGGCCGGCGCCGCCGTCGGCCTGTACTACGGCCTGCGCGGCAGCGGCGACGGGGCAAAGTCCGCATCCGAGGACCAGAAGGTGGCCAGCGGCGGTCCGACCGAAGTGAAGGGCGTGCAACCCAAGATGATCCCGGCTTCCGAGCCGACCAAGGACGAGCCGCCCCCGGACGCAACCAAGAAGAAGCGGACCGGCGGACGCCGGGGCTCCAAGACCGGCAGCTCGTCGCGGCCGGCGGGCGGGATGCAGGACTGGGACACCGCCTGGGGCCAGGGCAGCGACCTGGACGTCGAGAGCGGCGACAACACCCGCATCCTGAACGGCCAGGACGTCACCCGCGCCATGCGCTCCAAGCAGAGCGCCCTGTTCTCGTGCGTCCGCCAGGAAATGGGCCGCAATCCCGGGATGCCCAAGAAGGTCAACATCGAGATGCTGATCCGCGGCTACGAGATCGTCGCGGTCCAGACGCCTGGACAGTCCTCCGACCTGCTGCACTGCCTCCAGGGAGCGCTGTCCTCGGTTCGCTTCGACGTGCCGGCGTACGGGCAGATGCGGTCGACCTTCTCGATCGACGTTCCCTAGCCGCACCGGGGGAGGGATGCAACGGTGATACGGTGCCTTGTCCTCTGGGCGCTGCTCGGGTGCGGCGAGACGGTGCTGCACAGCCCCAATGAGTCCGAGGCCAACCGGGCGGCGGCGGCGCTGGAGCGCCACGGCGTCCCGGCCGAGCTGATCGCGGGACGCAACGGACGAACCTCGACGTTCGAGCTGCGCGTGGACGCCGCCGATGCCCCTCGCGCCCGCGAGCTGCTCGCCGCCTTCGGCATGCCGCGCGCCCAACGGGCCGGCGCCGCGGCGCTCGCCGCCGGCTCGTCCCTCGTCTCCTCGCCCGTCGAGGAGCGGGCGCGGATCGCGACGGCCGTGGCGGGCGACGTGGAACAGAGCCTCGAGGCGATCGACGGGGTCATCGAGGCGCGAGTGCATCTCACGTTCCCGCTCGCCGAGGACTCGGCGTTCGGCTCGGAGGTTGCGACCCGGCCCCCGCGGGCCTCGACGCTCGTCCGGCACCTGGGCGACGCCCCGCCGCTCGCGGCGGACGACGTCCAGCGCCTGGTCGCCGGCGCGGTCGACGGCCTGGCGGCGGCGGACGTCGAGGTCGTGTTCCGGACCGTGCGCGTCCCGCCGGCGGCCGATGGCTGGGAGTCGCTCGGTCCATTCGTGCTGCGGAGCGGGGGGCGCGCGGCCCTGGTCGTGTTGCTGGCCGTCGGCCTCGCGATCATCGCCTCGCTGGCCGCGCTGCTGGTCTGGAGCCGCGTGCTGCTGCGACGCGCCCGGCGCCATGACGGATAGCCCGCAGCGCCGCGGACTGTCGGCCGCCGATCAATGGATCGAGCGGCTGCTGGAGTCGAGCGCCACCAAGGCGCTCGTCGTCGCCTTCATCACCTGCTCGCTGCTGCCTCAGCTCGACCGACCGTTGCTGCACTTCTTCGTCTTCCTGCCGCTGTTCGGCGCCGAGTTCGCACTGCGTCTCCGGCTGTTCGTCGCGCACCGCGTCTCGCTGCGCCGGCGCCGGCTGGCCGGAGACGTGACGGCCCCGGGGGAGCGGCGCCGCCTCGAGCCGCTGCTGCTCGCGCTGGACATGATCGCCGTGCTCTCCTTCCTGCCCATCGGCCACCTGCTCGACAACGCCCGCCTGCTCCGCCTGGCGCGGCTCGTGCGACTGGTCATCGTCGTGCGCTACGCGGCCGACCTGCTCCGCGACTTCTGGCTCGTCGTCACCCGGCGCGAGCGCCTCGGCCAGCTCCTCGTCCTCCTGCTCACCGTCGCCACGCTGTCCTTCGTCGCCGCCGCCCTGTTGGTCTTCGCCGAGCCCGGCAATCCGCTGCACGGAGGCAACCTGTTCGACGCGTTCTGGTGGGCGTTCCTGCAGCTCGAAAGCGCCGACAACATCGTCCGGACGCTGCACCAGCACCCGGCGCTCGTCGTCGCCTCCGTCCTGCTCACCATCACCGGCATCTTCCTCATGTCGTTCGTCATCGGCCTGGGCACCAACATCGTCGCCGCGCTGGTCGTCGCGACCCGCCACCGCGCCGTCGACCTCGAGGGGCATACCGTGGTGGGCGCGCCGCCCCAGGCCGCGCGGCGCATCCTGCGCGACCTCGGGCGCCTCCGCTCGCGGAACGTGCCCGAACGCAGGACGCCGGACCGCTTCCGCTTCCTGTCCCCGATTCGCCGTCTCCGCCGGTACCTCGGCGCACGCCGCATCCTGCTCGCCGGGCCCGACGACGAGCCCCCGGCTTTCCTGCTCGACCACGAGTTCCGCGGCATGCTCTACCGCACGACCGCGCTCTCCGACCCGCGCGCCTGCGAGCTGGTCGGCGCGCAGGGCGCCCGGTGCATCGTGCTCGTCCCCGACGAGTGCGACCCCGCGGCCGACGATCGCTGCCTCTCCAGCGCCCTGTGCGTGGGCGAGGCGTTGGCGCGCGCGGCGGCGAGCGACGCCGACGACCGCAATCCCGCACCGCGCGACCTGTTCCTGCAGGTCCGCGACGAGGTCAACGTCCCGGCCGCCCTGCTCATCCGCCGCCGCCTGCACGACGCCGGCGTCGGCTGCCAGGTGCTCGACATGGAGCGTCTCGTCGGCCTCTTCCTGGCGCAGCACGTGATCGACCCCGACCTCGATCCCGTCTTCGAGCAGATCCTCGCCGTGCGCGGGCAGGCCATCTGGGTCCGCATGTCGGGCGAGGACGACCGCGAGGGCGATACGTGGCCCCGCCCGCTTCCCGACGTCGTGCCTCACGAACATTCGTGGCGCCGCTACGGCGTCATTCCGCTGGGTCTGCTCACCGTGCCGCAGGATGGCGGGGCGCCCCCGCGGGGCGCCAGCGCCCTGCGCCGCACCCACGACTGCTCCACCAGCCTCGGCCTCGGACCCCGCACCGAGCGGCCGGATCCGGGACGAATCGCCGGGGTCGTCGCGCTGGCGATGTCCGAGCACAACGCGCGCTCCTGGGCCCACGCCCTCGCCGATGGTCGGCTCGACGGGCAAGAGGAGCCTCCGCCCGCCCCCGCCGCCGTCGCCCTCGCCGCTTCCCTCTCCCTCGCCTCGCACGAGGCCCGCCGCATCCTGCTCGTCGGCGACCACCCCGCGCTCGGCGCCCTGATCGTCGAGCTGATCCGCTTCCTGCCCGGACTCGAGATCCGCCTGCGCCCCGAACGGGCCCCCGAGAACGGCGAGCGTCTGGCCGCGGCCCTCGAAGCGTCGCTCCGCCGCGTCGACCCTGCCGCGGCCCTCCAGGCGGACGGCGACGGTTTCGCCGTGCGGCTCGCCGACGGCCGCTCGGGGCGGTTCGGCCTGCACCCGGCGCGGGCCGGCGCCTCCGCGGTCGATGATCTCGTCGGCGCCGGCGACCTGGAGGAGTTCGACCGCGTCGTCTTCCTCTCCGATCCCGCCGTTCCGGGGAGCGACGATCGGACGACGGTGCGCCTCCTGCGCGTCACCGATGCCGCCCGCTGCCGCCGCGGCTGCCGTCTCGTGGTCCAGGTGGAAAGCGAAAGCCGGGCCGATCTGCTCACCGCTGCCGCACGGGCCGACGGGGACGGCGGTCCCCGCCCCCTGCTGTCGGTGCTCGCCGCCGAGCAGGTACGCGCCCATTTCCTCGCCCACGCCATGCTGACTCCGGGCATCGTGCCGGTACTGGACGAGCTTCTGGCCGAGCGCGGGCAGGAGTTCGTGCGACTCGACCCGAGGCCGGGCGTGCCCGTTCCGCACGAGCGGATCCCGTTCGGTGATCTGCTGGTGGCGCTGGGACGGCGCGGACCGGGAGTTCTCACCGCCATCGGCTGGGCGCTCGATCGCGAGGGATCGCGCGAGACCGTCCTGAACCCGGGTCCCGACGATCGACCCTTCGCCGACGAGATCCGTTCGGTCTTCGCCGTCGGCGACACCCGAGTGCTGTCGGGGAGGTCCGGGTCCAGCCCTACTGCGTCGGGAGCATGAACGGGAAGGTGAAGGTGAACGAGGCGCGGCGGAAGCGGGCGAAGGTCGCGTTCCGGGCCGCGCTCTCGGCGCACGCACCAATCGCCGTCCCGGCGAAGTCCCCGTTGACCCGCGTGCCCGTCACGGCCCCGGTGGTGCCCGAGACGGTGAACTCGACGATGATCGTCCCGGTGTTGCCCGACCCGCAGCCCTTGACGGCCGACGATACGGAATCGGCGCCGCGCCGCATCTCCGGACGGCCCAGCGTCTCCGGCAGGTTCTCCTCCGGCGGCGGAGGAGGCGGGGGAGGCGCGACGACTGCGGGCGCGGCCGGCGCCGTCGGCTCCGCCGGCTGTTCGGGGCGTCCGCCCAACGCCGCCATGCTGCCGACGACGCGCTCGTCCGGATTGGTCGTGCCGCCCGTGCCGCTGGTCGCGGCACCCGCATCGCGAGCCGGGGCGGTCGACCCGCTCCCGGAACCGCCCTGCGTCGGACGACCGCCCAGCATGCTGATCAGCGGATTGGCCCCGGCATCCGCGGGCGTCGTGGCGGGCGTGCCGGGAGGCGGAGTGCTCCCGCCGGTCGCCGGTCGGGTCGGGGTGGTTCCCGCGCGCGGGCGCGACGCACCGCTGCCGGTCGTCGCAGGCCTGGACGTCTCGGCCCCCGTCTCCGCAGCCGCCGCGGCTTCCGCCGGGGCCGTGGGAGCGGCCTTCCCGGCTTCCTGCGCCGCCAACTCGGCCTTCAGCCGCTCGACCTCTTCCCGGTACTTCGCCAGTTCCTCTTCATTCGCGTTGTCCGGCGGCGGCGGCGGCATTTCAACCGCGGGTCGCTCGGCCGGCGGAGCGGACATCACGGACGGACCGGCCGCCACCGACGACGCCGTGGGGGAAGGCGGCGTCTTGTCGCCGTCTCCGCCACCGTGAGACATGAGAAGATAGACGAGCACGCCGCAGACGGCGACAAGCCCGGCGGCGACGGCGAAGAATACGCCGAGGGACTGCTTCCGCCGCGGCTTCGCCGATGCCTCGCCCGCCGCCACGGCCTCCGCCGCCGGCGACGTCGCGACCGCCTCGCGCTGCGCCTTCGCCCGGTAGTAGTCCTCGGCCAGCGCCTTGAGGTTCACCACGCCGGAGTCCGATTTCTCGGTCTCCTTCGTCCGCTTGACCGCGGGCGCTGCCGGCGTCGCGGTCGCCGCCGGTGCCGCGGGCACCGCCGACTTCGTGGATTGCTGCACCTCGGCCGGGGGTGCCTGGGACCCGGCATCGCTGCCCGCGCTGAGATCGTCCGCCATCGCCTTCGTCTCCTCTTCCGTTTCGGGGAACGGCGGCTTGCGCATCGCGGCGGAATCGTCCACCTCGCCGCCCGTGGCCAGACGCGACTCCAGCCGCGTCACCACGGCCGCCAGCTCGTCATCGGAAACCCGGGTCTTGCCGTCGAGCGACCGCAGCGTCTCGAGCCTGCGCTGCAGGGCCACGTAGCGATCGGCGATGCCGGGCGCATCGCCGCCGACCTCCTTGGCCTTGCGCAGGACGGCTTCCGCTCCGTCCCGGTCCAGCCGCTCGGACAACGACCGTCGGCGGCTTGTACTCATCGTCGAGCCCTCCTCCCGTCGCCGGTCCAGCCGCTTCCCGCGCTCACCCTTCGGCCCGCAGCACGTCCTGCAGCGCCTCGCGCAGGATCTCTCGCGCCCGGAAGACGCGCCACGCCACCGTCCCCTCGGAACAGCCCAGAGCGTGGCCGATCTCCTCGTAGTTCAGCTCCTCGAACACCACCAGCATCAGCGTCACCCGGAGCGAGTCGGGCAGGTCCCCGATCGCGTTCCACAGCCGCTGCAGGCTCTCCCGATCCCCCGCCAGCCGTTCCGGCCCCGCCGCGCCGTCCGCGGCCGACGGACCGCTCTCGAACAACTCGTCGAACGACAGCGTGCCGGTCCGTTGGCGACCCTCCTGCCGGGCGAAGTTGAGCCAGAGGTTGACCAGGATGCGATACGCCCATGTGAACAACGTGCTCCGCCCGTCGAACGCCCGTATCGCGCGCAAAGCCCGGAAGATCGTCTCCTGGGCCAGATCCTCCGCGACATCCCGCCGCCGGGCCATGCGCACGGCCGATGCGAGCAGCGGGGGATACAGCTTGCGCGCGATCTCTTCGCGTGCCTGCTTGTCGTCCGCCCGAGCGCGCTCGACCAGCTCTCTCTCCTCCGCTGGGTCCATCCGACCTCCGCACGGCGTCGCTTCGTCACGATCCACGCATCCCGATCTGCTCGAAGCGCCCTTCGCCGCCGGCCGGGCCAGATTACCCCAACGCCGACAGCTTTGACAACTAAGCGCGCTCGGGATTGGGTCGTCGCGGGCGGCGTGTTTGACACGTCTCCGGCGGGGCGCTATACGGTCGGCGCCGGTGGGCGTGCGGCGACGATCGGGCTCCTGGCGCCGTGCTCGTCGGATGGGCGATTAGCTCAGTTGGATAGAGCACTGGTCTCCGGAACCAAAGGTCGCGCGTTCGAATCGCGCATCGCCCACCGGAGGACGCAACGGGAGGAACCGATGGCGCCGGTCCGGGAACGCAGGTCTTCTCCGCGGATCAACGTGCGACTCCAGGTCGTCGAGACGCACGAGGATTCCACCTACTTCCAGCGCACCGGCAACCTCAGCGCAGGCGGCCTGTTCCTGGAAGGCACCATGCCACATCCGCCGGGTACGAAGGTCCGCCTCGGCTTCCACCTGCCGAACGACGAGCGGCCGGTCGAGGTCACGGGCGAGATCACGGCGCCGGGCAAGGACGAGGGCCTCGGCATGGGCGTCCGCTTCCTCGATCTTTCCCCGGACGATCGGGGACGGATCGAGCGCTTCCTCGACGAGTCCGTCGGGCAGCCCCCGGGAAGGTGACGGTATGGGCGTTGTTCGGACCCCCAGCGCGTTGTCAACCTCCGGCGTCCTGCTCGCCGCGCTCCTCGCGTCCTCGGCCGCCGCCCAGGATTTCTCGCCGGAGTCGATCGAAGCCTACCAAGCCGGCATGGAAGCCTTCCAGGCCGGAAACCTCGAGCGCGCGATCGAGCTGTTCCGCGAGTCGTACGAGGTCTACCACGGGCATCCGAACGCACTCTACAACATCGGCCAGTGCTACGAGCGTCTCGGGGACCTGGAGCAGGCGGTCAACTACTACGAGCAGTATCTGGCGTCGGACCTCGCGGAGGGACGGGACGAGGTGTACGCGAGGATGCGCGAGCTGCGGGCACGCGAGGCGGTCTTCACGCTCCGCACCATCCCCGCCGGCGCCGGCGTCCACGTCACCGACGTCAACGGCCTGGCCCTTCCCGAAATCCCCGACGCGGCCACCCCCTGCGAGCTGGAACTTCCGCCGGGCACGTTCGTGATCCATCTCGACCTGGCCGGCTACACGCCGCGCACCCAGGTCGTCGAAGGCGGGCTCGGCCGCCGCTCCGTGATCGAGATCACCCTCGCGGCGGCGACGACCGAGCCGCCCATCGACGAACACCCGACCCCCCGCGGCGAGACCGGCCGCGTCTTCCTCGGTCCCTACGGCGGCGTCGCCGTCCATCTCAACGGCGCCAGCGACATCTTCGCCACCGTGCCCTTCGGCATCGCCGGCGGCTACACGCTCTTCGACGGCGATTGGCGGCTCGATCTGGGCGCCGACGTCGGGGCGATTCCCTACCAGATCACCGACCCCGGCGACGGGAAGGACTACCTGACGTGGTTCCTCGAGCTGGCCGTCGTGCCGGCCGCCCGGTGGATCGTCCTGCCCGAGCTGCACCTCCTGGCGCAGCTCGGCATCGGCGTCGGGATCTATACCCCGCCGTCCAAGAAGCACCTCGACGTCCCGTGGGCCGGCAACGAGATCGACAGCGCCCTCACGATCATCCACCTCCGTCCCGCCCTCGGCCTGGAGTACCTCCCCCTCTCCTGGCTCGGCATCCAGGCCGTCCCCGTCGCTCTCGACGTCGATATCCCCTATTCCAGCGGCGCCACGCCGACGACGAGCGTGCTGCTGCGCTTCGACGCCTTCCTCGGCGTCAGCTTCCACTTCTGATCCGGGCTACCGGCCGTCGGGACCGATCTTCGAGAAGGGATCGGGGGACGAACCCCCGCCGCCGATCTTCGTGAACTGGAACCCGGTGTCGCGCGTGCGCCCCCCGTCCCGCGACGGCGAACCGCCGGACGTGTCGCGCGCGGCAGCCGCTCCGTCACGCCGGCCGACCGCGTCCCGCCGCCCGCCGGCATCCACCGCCCCGCGATCGGGCTCGGGCGACGCGACGTCCGGGACCGCCGCCGCATCCGGCGCCTCCGGCTCCCCATCCGGAGCCGCCGCCTCGACCAGCGCGCGGATCTCCTCTTCTTCCGCGTCGACCACCTTCGCGGCCGCCGCGTCGGGCGCCCCGGCGTCCGACGCCGCCACGGCCTCCGGGACGACCGGCTTGCCCGCATCGGCGCCCGCCACGTGCTCCGCTCCCGCCGCCGCCTCCGCGGACCCCGCCGGCGCCTGGGCGTCGGGCGCCCCGGCGGCGCCGGCATCCGCGCCGGCCGCCGGGCCCGCCGCGGGTGCGCTGTCGCCGCCCTTGCCGGACAGCACGACGATCAGCACCACGGCGAGGATCGCCGCGAGCGCCGCTCCGGCGAAACCGACGTACAGCCCGGTCCTCTTCGGCGTGACCGGGACCAGCTCCATCACGTCCTCGTCGCCGGCCGTCGCCGTGGACGCGGGCGAGGGCGTCCGGTCCCGCGTCAACAGCCCCCCTGCAGGAAGCGGTCGAGAGCCGGACGTCTCGGAGGAAGCCGAGAGGCGGAAACGCCCCGTCGTCTCGTCACCCCAGCCGTGCTGCGACGCGATCTCCGTCAGGGTGCGGACGACCGAGTCCATGTCCTTCGGCCGGCGCGTGCGGTCCTTCTCCATCATCGAGTAGACGAAGTCGGACAGCTCGAGCGGGCAATCCTCGAGCAGGTCCCGCAGGCGGCGCGGGTCCTGGATCAGGTTGAGATGAATGTACTCCAGCTCGGACTGCTCGGTCAGGATCGGCGGCTGGCCGGCGAGCATCTCGAAAGTGATGACCCCGAGAGCGAAGATGTCGACGCCGTTGTCGAGCGCCTGCTGCTTGATCTGCTCGGGCGGCATGTAGCGCGGCGTGCCGACGAAGGAGTTGGTCGCGGTGCCGCGCGTGGTCGTGACGCGGGCAATGCCGAAGTCGAGGATCTTGAGCAGGCCCGTGCCTTCCTGCAACCGCAGGTTCTCGGGCTTGAGGTCGCGGTGGATGATCTGCTTGCGGTGCGCCTCCGCCATCCCCTCGGCGATCTGGATGGCGACCTTGAGCGCCTTCCCCGGGTGCAGGCGCTTCTCGCGCTGCAGGATCTCGTCCAGCCCGTCGCCCTCGATGAACTCCTGGACCATGAACGGCGCGCCGTCGGTGTCGTAGTCCAGGTCGAAGACGCGGACGATGTGCGGGTTGATCAACTCCCGCGCCGTCTTCACCTCGGTGAGGAAGCGCTTGCGGAGGTTCGCGTCCTGGGTGTGCTCGGGGTGCAGGAACTTCAGGATCACGCGCCCCATCTCGATTCCGCCGTGCACCTGCATGGAGAGGAACACGGTGCCGAAGCCGCCGGCGGAGAGCCGCTTGTCGATGCGGTACTTGCCGTTGACCACCCGCCCGATCTGCGGGTCGACGGGCCAGCCGGACGACGGGCGCGGAAGTCCGCACACCTCGCAGGTCGGTGCTTCCGCCGTGATGGTCGACCGGCAACCCGGGCAGAAGATGGCGCCCAATCCCAGCCTGCCTCGCTCGGCCCGCACGTCGCCGCGCGTCCGTGAGCGCAAGTATAGCATTGGCCTGGATCTTTCCAACTTTGTTTGCCAGCCGGACCCGCCGTTGGGCTATCATCGTCCAGTTCCGGGGTCCGACCCGGGCATCGCCGCCGGAGGTTCGTGATGGACGTCGAACAACTCGTCATCCTCGGCTCGGGGCCCGCGGGGCTGACCGCCGCGATCTACGCCGCCCGCGCCTCGCTCCGACCCCTGGTCATCGACGGGCTGCAGCCGGGCGGCCAGCTCACCACCACGTTCGAGGTGGAGAACTACCCGGGCTTTCCCGAGGGCATCCAGGGTCCCGAGCTGATGGATCGCACGCGCAAGCAGGCCGAACGCTTCGGAACCCGCTTCCTCATGGACGAGGTGCTCAAGGTCGACCTCTCTCGCCGGCCGTTCGTCGTGCACACCAACGCCGGCACGCTCGCGACGCGGACCCTGATCGTCGCCACCGGCGCCCAGGCTCGGCATCTCGGAATCCCCTCCGAAGAGAAACTTTGGGGCCGCGGCATCTCCGCCTGCGCCACCTGCGACGCCTTCTTCTTCCGCGACAAGGACGTCCTGGTCGTCGGCGGCGGCGACACCGCCCTGGAAGAGGCCTCCTACCTCGCCCGCACCTGCCGCGCCGTGACCGTCATCCACCGCCGCGACCAGTTCCGCGCTTCCATGCACCTGCAGAACCGCACGTTCGGCATGCCCAACGTCTCGCGCATCACCGATCACGTCGTCGTCGATTGCCTCGACCCGGGCCTCGGCCGCTTCGTCGCCGCGCGGCTGCGCCACGTCAAGTCCGGGGAGGAGCGCGTGGTCGAGGCCGACGGCCTGTTCGTCGCCATCGGACACACGCCGTCCACCGAGGTCTTCGCCGGCCAGCTCGAACGCGACGACGCCGGCTACCTGCGCACGATCGATGGCACGCCCCGCACCAAGGTGTCGGGGGTCTTCGCCGCGGGCGATGTCGCCGATTCCCGCTATCGGCAGGCGGTCACCGCCGCAGGCAGCGGGTGCGCCGCCGCGCTCGAGGTCGAGCGCTTCCTCGCGGCGGAGGGCGGGTGATGGAACAGGAAGCGTTCTCCGAGAAGAGCCTGGGCGACGAGCTGCGCAAGGTCGGCCTGTTCAAGAACCTTGGCGAGGTACAGATCGCCAAGCTGTGCAGAATCGCACGGGTCGAGCGCTACAAGCGCACCGAATTCCTGTTCAAGCACGGAGACCCCAGCGATCGCATCTTCGTCGTCCTCGAGGGAAAGGTCCGGATCGGCCGCACCATCGAAGGCCTCGGCGAAGAGGCCCTCGCCATCCTCGACCCCGGTACCTACTTCGGCGAGCTGTCGATCGTCGACGACGGCCCGCGCTCCGCGGACGCCGTCGCCCACGAGTCCTGCGCCCTGCTGGTCATCGACCGCACGGCGCTGGAGGACGTCATGCTCCTGGACAAGGCCCTGGGCTACGAGCTGCTCTGGAACATCGCCCGCACGCTCGCCGCCCGCCTGCGCGAGACCAACGACAAGATCATCCTGCTCTCGGGCTGTTCGCGCTTCGGCTGACCCCCGCCTCCGCCAACAGCCGCTCGGCCGCCGCCGCCCGCCGCGTCCGGCGCGCCCGCTCCGCCAGCACGATCCCGACCAGCGTCTCCACCGCCCGCTCGACGTCGTCGTTGACCACCAGGAAATCGAACTGCGGATACGCCTCGATCTCGCGCAACGCGTTGCGGTAGCGCAGCTCGAGCGATTCCCTGGTCTCCGTCCCGCGCTGCTCCAGACGCCGCCGCAACTCGCCCAGCGACGGCGGCAGGATGAAGATCGCCGCCGCCGACGGATACCGCACCCGGATCTGCGCCGCCCCCTGGAAGTCCACGTCGAACAGGATCGCCCGCCCCTCCTCCGCCGCCTTCCGGATCTCCGCGTTCGACGTCCCGTAGCGGTTGCCGTGCACCACCGCCCACTCCGCGAACTCCCCACGCTGCGCCATCCCGTCGAACGTCGCCTGATCCACGAAATGGTAGTCCCGGCCTTCCACCTCTTGCGGCCTCTTGCGCCGCGTCGTGTGCGACACCGAGAACCTCATGTCCCCGAACCGCTCCAGCAACCGGCGACACAACGTCGTCTTCCCCGCACCCGAGGGCGAACAAACGATGAACAGCTCGCCGGTGTCCACGCGCAGCCCTCCCTCACTCCACGTTCTGGAGCTGCTCCCGCGTCTGCTCCGCCAATGCCCGCAGGTCCGCGGCCAGCCTGGACACCGCCGCGTCCTGCGCCTTCGCCGCCAGGGTCCCGGCCTCCCGCAGCATCTCCTGTGCCAGGAAGTCCCCCCGCCGCCCCGCCGGCGCCTCGCCCTTCAGCGTCGCACGCAAGTGGTCGACGTGGCAGGCCAGCCGATCGCTCTCCTCGGTGACATCCGCCCGATCGAGCAGCATCGCCAGCTCCTGGCGCAGCCGCTCCTGGTCGAGCGACGGCAGCGCCGCCGATTGCGCCAGCAGGTCCGTCCGCGCCCGCAGCCGCTCGGGCAGCCTCTCGCGCAGCCCCCGCACCACGGTGCCCAGCGACGCCACCAGCTCCCCCATGCGGTCGACGAGCGCGAGCAGCAGCTCGCGCAGGGCCGCTCCCTCGGCCGCGCGCATCTCGTCGACCTGGTCGAGCGCGGCGAGGGTCGCCGCCTCCACGGCCTGCGTGAAGATCGCGCGGCCGGGCACCGGCACGCCCGCGGAGGTCACGGCCAGGAACACCGCGCCCAGATCGATCGGCGCCACGACGCCCAGCTCGGCTCGGATGCGCTCCAGCGCGCGGTACGCGGGGACCACCGCCGCCATCCGCTCCCGCTCCACCGCCTCCCCCTCGATGCCGATCGCCACGTCGACCCGGCCGCGTACCAGGCGCCCCCGCACCGCCCGCTCGACCGCGGCCACGGCCGCCGTGCAGCCGGCGGGTGCGGAGAGTCGCACGTCCAGGTGCCGGTGGTTCAGCGTCCGGATCTCCACCGTCGCCCGCACCCCGTCGTGCTCGCCGACCCCCACGCCATAGCCGGTCATGCTTCTCATCATCGATGGAGCTCCCGGTACCAGCGGGCCGTGCGCGCCAGCGCCTCGGACAACGGCTCGGCCGGCGCGAACCCCAGCCGCTCGCGCGCCCGCCGCACGTCGGCCACCGAGCGCACGATGTCGCCCGGCCGCGCCGCCGCGAAGCGCGGCCGGGACGGGACGCCCAGCGCGTCCGCCAGCCACCCCAGCAGCCGCAAGAGGTCGGTCTCCTCGCCTCGACCGACGTTGATCGCCTCTCCGGCCCCGACTCCCTCGACGGTCGCCGCGCGGATGCAGGCGTCGACGACGTCCTCCACGGGGCAGAAGTCGCGCGTCTGCCGCCCGTCGCCGAAGATGACCGGCGGGGTGCCCGCCAGCAGCGCGTCGAGGAAGCGCGGGATGACCGCGGCGTACGGCGATTGCGGGTCCTGGCGCCGGCCGAAGACGTTGAAGAAGCGCAGGGAGACCCCGCGCAGGCCGTGCTGCCGCGAGTAGAACCGGACATAGTGCTCGCCCGCCGCCTTCGTCACGCCGTACGGCGAGATCGGCCGCGGCACGGCGTCCTCCACCTGCGGCAGCTCCGGTTCGTCGCCGTAGATCGCCGCGGAGGATGCGAGCACGAAACGCTCCGCCCCTGCCGTGCGCGCCGCCTCGAGCACCCGCAGCGTCCCCAGGACGTTGATCTCCTCGGCCAGCGCGGGCTCCGCGCACGTCCGTTCCACCGCGACCATCGCCGCCAGGTGGTAGACGCGGCGTACGCCCCGCATCGCCTGCGCGACCGCCGCGGAGTCCGTCACGCTCCCGACCTGCAGCTCGACACGGTCCCCCACCTGCGCCAGATTCTCGCGGCGCCCAGTCGACAGATCGTCGAGCACCCGTACCGCGCCGCGCTCCGCGACCAGCCGCTCGACGAGGTTCGAGCCGATGAATCCCGCCCCGCCGGTGACAAGGTCCTCGATCATCGGGTGGCGCGTGCTATGCTCCCCGCGAAGAGGCGGGCCGGCGCGCTACTTCTTGAACAGCGCGTCGAGCTTCTGGCGGACCGCCGCCT
>JACRCX010000041.1 GCA_016218815.1 Deltaproteobacteria bacterium | reverse complement strand
CCAAGGTGGAGCAGAACAAGTAACGGGTCGGTCGGACTCTCAACCCTCAGCGCTCGACCCTCGACCGCGGCCAGGGGCCGCTTTGGTTGCGGCCACTGGCCGCGCTGTGTTCATCCGTGTCCATCGGTGGTTTCTTCTCCCCCCTCCGCGCCCTCCCCCCCGTGTCCATCGGTGGTTTCTTTCCTCCCCGCCCTGTTGCAGCCCGCCATCCACCCGTGATTGGATGCGCCCCCGACGGCCGAAAGGGGGCCGGACACGGATGGACGAACAGCTCGACGAGGCGGACCACCCGCCGATTCCCCTCCCCGACCTCAAGGTCGTCGAGGAAATGCAGCTCGGGATCGTGGACGGGTTCGCCGAGGTCCAGCTCGCCAAGGCGCAGGGCAAGCCCGTCGTCTTCACCTCGGTCCTCCTGCCCAAGGAGATCTTCCAGGCGATGGACGTGCCGGTCGTCTACGGCAACGTCCTGGGCGCCTACGCGTCGATCTTCGGCCTCTCCGCCAAGTACTGCGGCATCGCCGAGGACCTCGGCACGCCGCGCGATGTCTGCGCCGCCCACCGCTGCACGATCGGCGTCGCCTGCGCCGACGAGCGGGACGATTTCTTCAACATGGCCTTCGCCGTGCCCGACCTGGCGCTCACGACCAACTTCCCGTGCGCCTCCGAGTCGAAATCGTTCCTCGCGGTGGTCGACAAGTACGGCATCCCGTACCACGTCGTCGACACGCCGATCAGCTCGTGGGACGGCGACCTGCCCGACCACGCCGTGAAGTACCTCGCCGACCAGTACCGCGGGATGGTCGCCTTCCTCGAGCGTCACGGCTACCGGATGGACGAAGCGCGGCTGCGCGAGGAAGTGGCCTTCACCAAGGCGATCAACACGCTGTTCGCGGAGATCGAGACCTGCAAGCAGGCGGTCCCCGCGCCGATGAGCGCCTACGACAGCGTCATCGCCGCCACCGCGCCGCTCGTCCTGGGCAAGGAGAAGCGGACGCTGGCGATCTTCGAGCGGCTGCGCGACGAGCTGCGGGACCGCGTGCAGCGGGGCAAGGGCGTCGTCGACAACGAGCGGCTGCGCCTGATGTGGATCGGCGTGCCGCCGCTGTGCGACTTCAAGCTTGTCAACTACTCCGAGCACCGCGGCGCCGTGGTCGCCAAGAACCTCGTCGAGCTGCTCGCCGGGTTCATGCTCGACCCGGCGCTGATCGACCCCCAGTCCCCGTTCGAGAGCCTCGCCCGCGCGCAGCTCGCGAACCCCCTCAACCCGCCCGGCCGGGGCCTCATCGACTACTTCGTGCGCGCCACCCGCGAGTTCCGCATCGATGGCGTGCTCGGCGCGGTCAAGCGCACCTGCTCCCTGCTGCCCAGCGTGCAGCGCCTGACCAAGGACGCGATCCAGCGCGCGACCGGCGTGCCGACCATCATCTTCGACCTCGACGGCGTGGACGCCCGCGAATACGACGCGGCGTCGACCCACGCCACGATCGACGCCTTCCTCGACGTCCTGCTCGCGCGGAAGGAGAAGGCGTCATGACCGGCCCCGCTCGTCCCCCCGTCCTCGACGAGCTCCGGGCCGTCGTGCGCGACCCCGCGACGATCCCCCGCGCCTGGAAGGCCGCCGGCGGCAAGGTCGCCGGCGTGCGCTGCCTCTTCGCCCCCGAGGAGATCCTCTGGGCGGCCGGCATGCTGCCCTACCCTCTTCCCGGCTCGCCCGAGCCGGTAAGGCTCGCCGACGCGTGGCTGCAGCCGTGCACCTGCGAGTACGTCCGCAACCTCCTCGATCACGCCCTCGACGGCCGCCTCGCGTTCCTCGATCTGCTCGCCCTTTCCAACACCTGCGACATCACCCGCCGGCTGCTTGACGTCTGGCCCCAGTGCATGCCCGGCACCCCCGTCCACCTCGTGAACAACCCCCAGAAACTGCTGGAAGACGGAAACCGCCAATTCTTCCTGGAGGAGCTGCGGCGCTTCCAGGCGCGCGCGGAGGCCGTCTCCGGCAAGCCCGTGACCCCGGAGGGCTTGCGCGAGGCGACCAGGCTGTACGACGAGACCCGTGCGCTGTTGACCGAGCTGTACGGCCTGCGGCGCGAGGATCCCCCGCGGCTGACGGGCCCCGAGGCCTTCGTGGCGGCGTTCGCGGCCTCGATCCTGCCCAAGGACCGCGCCAACACCCTGCTGCGCCGCCTCCTCGACGAGCTGCGCTCGTCGGAGCCGCCGGATCGCTTCGGTCCCCGCATCCTGGTCACCGGCAGCGCTCTCGACGACCCAGCGCTGCTGGAGCTGATCGAGGAGGTCGGCGGCCTCGTCGTCGCCGACGACCTGTGCACCACCAGCCGCTGGTTCGCACACCCCGTCGGGACCGACGGTGAGCCCCTCGACGCCCTCTGGCGCATGCTCAACAAGCGCACGCTGTGCGCCTGCACCTTCCCGACCGAGGCGCGCTTCGACCGCATCCTGGCGATGGTCGACGAGTTCCACGCCGACGCGGTGGTCCAGTTCAACCTCAAGTACTGCCACCCCTTCCTGCACGAGTCCCAGCCGCTGCGCAAGCGGCTCGAGGCCCGCAACGTGCCGCTCACCATCCTGGAGGTCGGGCACGACCGCTCGGGCTTCGGCCAGCTCCGCACGCGCATCCAGGCGTTCCTCGAGATGGTGGAGCAGCCATGACGAGCCTTGCGGCCGGACTCGACATGGGCGCCCTGTGGACCAAGGCCGTCGCCGTGCGCGACGGCGCACCGTGCGGGTCGGCCGTCGTGCCCACCGGGGATGACAGCGGCGCCGCGGCCGAGCGCGCCCTGCGCGAGGCGCTGGCGCCGTCGGGCGCGACGCTGGGCGACCTCGCGGCGCTCACCGTCACCGGCGCGGGACGCAAGGCGCTCCGGCTCCCGCACGAGACGGCGACGGACGTGCTGTGCGCGGCGCGGGGCGCGGCGTTCGCCCACCCCGGCGCACGGGTCGTGCTCGACCTGGGCGCCGAGAGCACCCGCGCCGTGAAGCTCGACCAGCGCGGCGAGATCCTCGAGTACGCCCTCAACGACAAGTGCGCCGCGGGAACGGGGGTCTTCCTCGACGCCATCGCCGCGGTGCTCAAGGTGCCGATCGAGGAGATCGGTCCGCTGTCGCTGCGATCGTCGGCGGACGTGGCGATCACGTCGATGTGCGTCGCCTTCGCCGAGTCGGAGGTCGTCTCGCTGGTGCACCGGCGCACGCCGCGCGAGGACATCCTGCGCGGACTGCACCGCGCCATCGCGGCGCGCATCTTCAGCCTGGCCGGGCGAGTGGGGCTCGAGCAGCCGCTCCTGGCCGTGGGCGGGATGGCGCTCAACGTCGGCATCACGACGCAGCTCGAGGAGCTGGCGAAGCTTCCAGTGGTCGTGCCGGCCGAGCCCCGGACGGTCAACGCGCTCGGCGCCGCCCTCTTGGCCGCGGCACGGGGAGGTGCGTCGTGATCACGCTCGGCGTCGATGTCGGCTCGCTGACCGGCAAGGCGGTCGTCCTGCGGGACGGCGAGATCCTGGCCTGGGAGGTGATCCTCACCGGTCCGGACAGCGTCGAGACGGCGACGACCGTGGCGCACGCCGCGCTGGCCAAGGCGGGGCTCGGGCTGGACGACATGACGGCGATCGTCTCGACGGGCTACGGGCGGATCGTCGTCCCGTTCGCCCAGCGCAACGTGAGCGAAATCTCCTGCCACGCCAAGGGTGCCAACCGGCTCGTGCCCGGCGTGCGCACCATCCTCGACATGGGCGGACAGGACTGCAAGGCCATCCGCTGCGACGGGACGGGCAAGGTGACCAGCTTCGTGATGAACGACAAGTGCGCCGCCGGTGCCGGCCGCTCCATGGGCATCGTCGCCGACCTGCTCAAGATCCGCCTGGAGGACCTCGGACCCCTGGCGCTCGAAGCGCCCGGCGACGGCGTGCCGGTCAGCAGCACCTGCGTCGTCTTCGCCCGCTCGGAGATCCTCTCCTACCAGCGCGAGGCGACGCCGAAGAGCGAGATCCTGGCGGGCGCTTGCACGGCGCTGGCCAGCCGCGTGCTGGGCCTGGTCAAGCGGGTCGGCCTGGAGCCCGAGTTCGCGATCACGGGCGGCATCGCCAAGAACGTGGGAGTCGTGCGGCGCCTGGAGCGGGCGTTGGGGGTCGAGGCGCGCATCCCGCCCGAACCGCAGATCGTCGGCGCGCTCGGCGCGGCCATCTTCGCGCGGGAGCTGGCGGAGAAGAAGGCGAAACGCGGGGACCGCGGCGCCGGCGAGCGCCGGTCGTCGCTCGGGGAAGGAGGCTCGTCATGACCACGGTACGCGAGACATTCGAGAACATGCCGGCGTCGTTCAAGCCCGAGGCGGCCAAGGGGATGAACGCGGTGTACCAGTTCGACATCGTCGGCGACGGTGGCGGCAAGTGGTACGCGGCCATCGCCGACGGGAAGCTCACGGTCGGCGAGGGGCAGCACGAGAAGCCCGGCGTGACGATCACGATGAAGACCGAACACTACCTGGCCATGGCCGAGGGCAAGATGGGCGGGATGATGGCCTTCGCGACGGGCAAGCTGAAGGTCAAGGGCGACATGATCCTGGCCGCCAAGATGCAGGCGATCTTCAAGCAGCCGTGAGACCGCGCCCCGGAGCGGGCGCCCCGCACGCGACCAGGGAGGGGACGATGAAGCTCGGAGAGGAAGCGCTCCGCCTCTGGCAGATCGCGCAGACCCTCGCGATCTCGGGCTACCACCACGTCTTCCGCGTCATCCTCGTCCAGATCGACGGACCGGACGCCGTCATGGAGCAGCAGATCGCGCGCCTCCTCGCCCAACGCCTGCTCCGGCATCTCGACTTCGACGTCCGTGTCGAGGGCGCGGAGAAGGTCGAGGGGCTCAAGCGCTACGCCATCGCCTCCACCCACGCCAGCTACCTCGACTGGGCCATCCTCATCGGACACTTCCCCACGCAGCTCCGCTTCGTCGCCAAGCGGGAGTTGATCTGGATGCCGGTCATCGGCCAGTGGTTGGCACGGCGCGCGATTCTCATCGACCGCCGCAAGGGCCGTACGGCGAAGGAGGCCATCCGGACGGCGGCGCGGGACTCCGAGCCGTGGCCGATCCTGATCTTCCCCGAGGGGACCCGCTCGCCGGACGGGACGATCCAGCCGTTCAAGGCCGGCGGGCTGCGCATCCTCTTCGAGGAGGGGCGGACCGTGGTGCCGGTGTGCATCCGGGGCACCTTCGACCACTTCCCGCGCCATGCGCGGACGATCAAGACCGGCGGCGTGCTGCGCATGCTCATCTGCGATCCGGTTCGCGCGGACTTCGGCGGCGGCGTGGACGGGGCGATGGCCGAGGTGGAACGGCGCATGCGCGCCGCGGCCGCTCAGACCTGAATGAACTTGCCGGCCGGGACGCCGCAGACCGGACAGGTCTCGGGCCGCGTGCCGTCGGCGACGTAACCGCACACGGTGCACACGTGGTACGTCGTCTCCCGCTCCGCACTCAGGTGCTCCAGCATGTCCTTGTACAGCCGCGCGTGCGTCGCCTCGACGTCGCGGCTCTGGGAGAAGACGGTCGCCGCGGCCTTGTCCTCCAGCTCGTTCGCCAGGTGGATCAGCTTCTGGTAGGCGACCCCCGCGACCTTCGTCTCGGACTCGAAGGAGGCTTCCAGGTTCGCCTGCGTGTCGCGCACCGGCTCCAGCGCCCGCAGGCTGCGCTCGCCGTGGATCTCCTCCGAGCGGGAGATGGCCCGGAAGAGTTTGGCGATCTGCGGAAAACCTTCCTTGTCGGCACGGTCGGCATACAGGCGCAACCGGAAGGCCGCCTTGGCCTCGGCCTCGTACACGGTGTGGTGCGCGTCGCGGATCTGGTCGTGCATGGCCATCCTCTCCCCCCTCTCCCCGACGCCCCCGAACGCGCCGATGCTATCATCGGGCGGCCGCCGATGGTACATCGTCGGCCCGCGCGGAAGGAGGTCGGGCCATGACCGATGCCTGGCGACGGATCCGGGGAGAGGCGGCGACATTCTTCCGCTCGCCCGAAGGGTTTCCGCTGCACGCGTATTCCGAGTTCATGCCGCCGCCGTGGGTGGCGCTCAAGCCGCACGCTCCGCAGCGGCTGCTGCCGCCCGCCCATGGCGCGGACGGGGTCGCCGTCACGGAGTTCGAGGAGGCGCGGGAGCTGCGGCCCGGACTGGAAAAGATCGCCCGCCACGTCCTGGGCGAGCTGGCGAACCTGGCGTCGGGCCGCTCCCACGGCCTCTCGCACGCGCTGCTGCGCGACAACCCGGCCTGGCCGGCCGACCTGGCCGCCGGCGTCTCGACGGCGACGCGCCCTCCCCTCTTCCTGCTCCTGCCGCTCGCCCTCTCCCGGACGCAGGACGACAAGGGACGCGTGCGCTGGACCCTCTTCGGCGGAAGCCACACCGGCCCCGCCTCCGCCTTCTGGCGGGGATTCGCCGCGGAGGGCGGCACCCGGGACTTCTGCCGCCTCGCCTCCTGGCTGCTCGCTCGGCCGGCCGTCGAGACGATGGCCGAGCTGGCCCGGCTCGGTCTCCGCGTCCTGCGCCGCATGCCGGACCCGGAACGCCCGGAGCTGGACGAGGGCGAGCTGCCGGCGTGGCTCCGGCCGCTCCTGCTCGACGAGAACGAGCCGCTGTCGTCGGTACGGACGCTGCTGACCTTCGAGGCGTTCGGCCGGCTGCCTGCCGTCTCGCGGCAGGCGTTCCTGCACGGCGCCCTGCGCCTCGTCCCCTGGCCCGGCTCGCTGGTGTTCTGGGACCACCGCGGCTATCGCAGGCTCGCCGCCGGCCTGCCCCACGCGATGCAGGTCCCGCTCCTGCACCTGTTCCCCCGCAGCGAGACCAGCTACGGCGTGCGGATCCCGCAGTCCGGGTGGCTGGACGAGCAGGCGGGCGGCGAGCTCGCCCGCAGCCACGGCCACCGCCTGGTCCATCACGTCGTCCGCAGCCACCGCTTCCAACGGGTGGCCCGGGACACGGAAACGCCTGCCGAGCCGTTCGCGGACCGCGTGACGACGGCCCTGTTCTCGACCGCGCCCGACGACCTGGGCCTCTACGGCAAGCCGATGGCGCGCAACGTCCAGATCTGGACGGAGGACTACGAGCCGCTCCTGGACGGGCCGGCGGCCGGCCCCGAAGCGTTGGCGGACGCGGTGCGTCGCGTCGATGCCGGGGGCCGGTTCGGCTACCGCTTCGTCTTCCCACCCATGCAGGCCGGAAGCCGTGCGCTGTTCTGGCACCGGCCGCTCGTCGCGCGCCTCGATCCCGCGTCGGGCGACGTGGCGCTGCCCGACGCCGCGCCCCTGGGCGTGGTCACGGCCGAACGCCGGGGCGCCGCTTCCCTGGAGCTGATGCCCATCCTCCTCGACCGGCCGGGCTATCGTGAGGCCGCGACCGCTTTCGACGCCGATCCCGGCCATGCGCGACTGACCACGGCCGCCAACGTGCGCCGCCTGCTGGAATGGTCCGAGCTGCTCGGCCAGCCGCTCGAGCCGACCCTCGCCCGCGCCCTCCTCGATGCCGGCCGCGAGACCGATCTGGAGGGATGGCTCGCGGGCCTCGCCGCACGCGCTGCGGACGCCGCGGCAGGCGCGCGCGCCGCCGCCGCCCTCCGGCACGTCGTGGCACCGGACGGGGAACGTCGCCCCGGCCGCGAAGCTGGACCTCCGCCGGGCACGTTCACCCACACCGCCTCGCGCACCTTCGAGGAACGTCTCTGGCGCGACATGGCGGCCTTGGCCGAGGGCGAGTGGCGGGACAAGGACAACGCGGACCCCGTGGTCGCCAACACCGGGCGGGCCGGCGGAACGCTCGGCCGCAGCCTGGGGCGCGAGCCCGCCCCACGCCGCGACCTGGACGCGGTGGCCGACTGGCTGCACGCGCAGCACCGCGAGCGCATCCGGCACTGCGGGATGGAAGGCCGCGCCTTCGTCGCCGACCAGCGGTTCCGCTGGGAGACCGACTTCGCCATGCCCTGGTCGAAGGGCTGGGCCGCGAACCACGGGCACGATGCCGCCGAGCGCAACGTCGTCGTCGTGATTCCGGGACGCGACCAGCGCTCGGTGGTCGTGATGGCCGACCACTACGACACCGCGTACATGGAGGACCTGTACGACCCGGCACGGGGCGGCGACCGGCTGCGCGCCGCGGCCGCGGGCGCCGACGACAACCACTCCGCGACCGCCGCGCTGCTCGGAGCGGCCCAAGCCCTGCTGCCGCTGAGCCGCGAGGGACGCCTCGCCCGAACCGTCTGGCTCGTGCACCTCACCGGCGAGGAGTTCCCCGCCGACTGCCTGGGCGCCCGGGCGCTGGTGCGCGCCGCCGTGCGCGGCGAGCTGCGGCTGGAGGCGCAGCACGGCCGCACGATCGAACTGCCCGACGTTCGCCTGGCAGGCGCGTTCGTGCTGGACATGATCGGCCACAACCACGATCGCGACCGCGACGTGTTCCAAATCGCGCCGGGCGAAGGCGAAGGCTCGGCCAGGCTGGCGCGGCTGGCCCACGAGGCCGCGCAGCGGTGGAACGAAACCGCCCGGGAAGCCAACCGCGCGGACGGACGGTGTGGCCGTGGACGCGCCGTGCGCATGCCCGACGGCCGGGAGCCCCCGCCAGTCGCGGAGCACCTGCTCCTGCGCGGCGAGATCCGTCCGGAATGGGATCCCCGCAGCGCCCTGTACAACACCGACGGCCAGATCTTCTCCGACGCGGGCATCCCCGTCGTGCTGTTCATGGAGAACTACGACATCTCCCGCGCGGGCTACCACGACACGCATGACACGATGGCGAACATCGACCTCGACTACGCCGCCGCGCTGGCCGCCGTGGCCATCGAGTCCGTGGCCGCCGCTGCGAGCGAGCCGTAGCGGGGCCGGATCTCGCTACCTCCGCCCGAAGCCGAATCGACTCGTGGCCGACGCATGGACGGCGTCGCCGAAGGCACGGACCTCCGCCAGCCGCTCCGCGGGGAGCGGGCCCAGTGCCGCGCCTTCCGCGTTCGCACGCAACTCGTCCCACGTCTTGGGACCCGTCAGGACGACGTCCACCGCGGGGTGCGAGAGCTGGAAGCGGTAGCACTCGGACGCCGTGAGCGCCGGCTTGTCCCCGACCGGGCGGAGTAGCCGGCCCCAGCGCGTCGCCGTGTAGGCCACCACCGCCGGCCGCTCGGCCGGAAGCCGCGCGAAGACGTCCTGCTCCGCGCCCCGGTGCGCCGCGTTGTAGCGAAGCATCAACATGTCCAGGCCAAACTCGCTCGCGAAGTCCGGGGCCATCCGCCGCTCGTGCGTCGAGATGCCGAACGCGCGGATCTTCCCCTCTTCCTTGAAGCGACGCAGCGTCTCGATGGTGCCGCCCGTGAGGTACCAGCGCCAGCGCACCCAGAAGACCTGCAGCACGTCGATGCGGTCGGTGCCCAGGCCACGCGCGACATCGTCCCACTGCCCGCGCAGCGCCCTCCCGGTCGGGAAGAACGGACCGGTGGCGAGGACGATCTCGTCGCGATGCCCGGCCTTGATCAACCGCCGCACCCCCTCGAACAGCCCCTTCATCCGCGGCGTCACGAAAAAGTAGTTGATCGACAGCTCGTGGAACGCGCGCTCCGTCGCGTCCGCGTCGATGCCGTACGAGCCGGCGAGGCCGAGCGGCGCCACGGAAAGGCCGGTGCGGCCGAACGGGCGACGGGGAAGCTCGACGAGCATCATTACCACCGCACCTCGCCACCTCTCCAGCCGGCCTCCCCACCTCTCCCATGCCGGAATCGCGGACAAGGACCAGCCCGCACAACCCCGACCCACATGACTCGTCGGTCCAAGGCGCAGCCTCGCCTAGAACACGTGCGACGGCCAGCCGCGCTCCTTGCCGATGCGCAACAGCGGCGCCTCCCGCTTGTGGCGCGACCCGATCACCAGCGGCCGGACGGATTGCTCGAGCATCGACAGATCGCCCAGACCGTCGCCCACGGCGATGTCCGGCCGCTGCCCGATCATCTTCTCGATTGCCGCCACCTTCCCCGCCTCGCTGGGAATCGGCAGCACCAGCCGATCGGTCAAAACCCCTTTCGCCACCTCCGTGCGGATGGCGATCGTGCGCGCGGGGTCCAGGCCCATCCGCTCCGCCGCCGCCGAGATCACCCAGTGGTTGGAGGCGGAGACGAGCCAGACCTCGAACCCCGACTCCGTCAGGCCGCGAAGCAACCCCATCATCGCGTGGTGGTAGTTCGGCCACGCCGCCGCGTGCTGCTTCGCCCAGCGCTTGACGTCCTTCTCGGGCAGGCCGGCCATCACCTGCACCGCCCAGCCGTACCCCTCCGTCAGGTTCTTGCGGACCCGCTCCTCGTAGCGCTCGTAGACCCGGGGATCCTCGACCGCCAGGCGTTCCAGCGGTCCGGCGAGGAGCCAGCGCAGGAACGCCTCGCCCATGTCCTCGAACCACAGCGTCCCGTCCGCATCGAAACAGGCCACGCGGCGGGTGGCCGGTCGTTCCATCGCCTCGAGAATCCCGCGGCGGAAAAGGGAGTTGAACGGCTTGAGCCACTGCTGGAGCTGCATGCTGCGGCCGCCTCCGACGGCTCCCCGATTGGATGCAGGGTGCAGGGCGTAAGTCAATTGGACGAGTCGTTGGCCGGTCGATCGGGTCGAGTTGTTGGTCCGGTGGTGCGGGAAAATCTGTACTAGGATGCCACGTGCGATGAGACCCTACCTCAACGATGCGGAGCTGGAGGCGGCGCGGCCGCATCTGGAGCGCGCCGTCGATTGCCTCGACCAGTGGGTCGACATCCTGCTCGACGAGCGCCAGAGCGGGCATCCCGGCGGCTCGCGCTCCAAGAACCCGATGCAGGTCGCCCTGCTGTTCTCCGGCGCGCTCCGCTGCGATCTGCGACGCCCGGAACGGCCCCTGAACGACCGCTACGTCCTGGCCGCGGGACACGCGACCCCGATGCTCTACTCCTCGCTGGCGCTGGCGACCGAGCTGCTCGCGGCGCACGAGCGGCGCACGGGCGACCGACGTGCCGCGATCCCGCGCCTCGACGAACGCGCGGTACGCATGGAAGATCTCATGCGCTTCCGCCGCCGCGGCGGACTGCCCGGGCACGCCGAGTTCGCGGGCAAGACGCTGTTCGTCAAGGCCAACACCGGACCGTCAGGGCACGGGTTCCCCAACGCCGTCGGACAGGCCTTCGCCCTGCGGGCCGCCCGCGCGGCCGGCGTGCGCGTGTGGACCGTGGAAGGCGAAGGCGGCCTGACGCCCGGCGGAGCCTCCGAGGCCCGCAACGCCGCCTGGGGCCTGGGCCTGGGCAACCTCGTCCTCCTCCTGGACTGGAACGACTTCGGCATCGATGAGCGGCCGTTCTCGTCCGTCATCCCCGGAACGCCGGTGACATGGCTCGAGCAGGGAGGATGGCGCGTGCACCTGGTCGAGCGCGGCGAGGATCCGGTCGAGCTCGCGCGCGGGTTGTTGGTGCTGTCACGGGATGCCGACGACGCCGGCGACCGCCCCCTGGCCCTCGTCTTCCGCACGCGCAAGGGCCGCGGCTATGGCAAGTTCGACGCGAAGAGCCACGGCAGCCCCCACAAGCGTCGCTCGCCCGAGTTCTGGGCGACCAAGCATCCCTTCGCCGAGAAGTACGGCGTGCGTTTCGAAGGCCAGGACGAGGCGGAACCGGCCGACGCGGCCGTGCGCCGCTCCCAGGCGCTTGCCAACCTCGCCATCGTCCGGGACGTGCTGCTCTCGGACGAGCAGGCGGCGACCTTTCTCGCCGAACGCCTGCTGGCGGCGGCCGACGCGGTTCCGGACCGGATTCCCGGCCTGCGACTCGAGTCGTCCTGCGATCCGCTGACCGAGCCGCGGATCACCGATCCGGGACGGTACCCCGCCGCGCTGTTCCATCCGCCCGGCGCATCGGTCGCGAACCGCCAGGGGCTCGGGCGGTGGGGCGCCTACGTCAACGCGGTCGCGCACGAGATCTCCGGCCGCCCGCTGCTGCTCGCCTGCGCCGCGGATCTGGCCGAATCGACCGCCATCGCCGGCGTCGCCAAGGGCTGGGAATCCTTCCCCGGCTTCGGCGACTACGAACGCACGAAGAACCCGGACGGCGTCCTCCTTCCGCAAGCCATCACCGAGTTCACGAACGCCGCGATGATGGCGGGGGCGGCGACCGTGAACCTCGCCGGCGACCCCGAACGCGCGTTCCGGGGCTTCTGCGGCGCCTGCGCGACGTACGGCTCGTTCTCCTACCTCAAGTACGGACCGCTCCGCCTGTTCTCGCAGACCGCCCAGGACTGCCCCTTGCGCCTGGGCAAGGTGATCTGGGTCGCCGGACACTCCGGCCCCGAAACCGCCGAGGACTCCCGCACCCACTTCGGCATCTTCTCGCCCTACGTGACCGAGCTGTTCCCACGCGGGCAGGTCATCGATCTGCACCCGTTCGACGTCAATGAGGCGATGGTCCTGCTCGGCGCGGCACTGGGCGCCCCCGCCCCGCTGCTCGCGGTCACCCTCACCCGCCCCAACACGCTCGTGCCCGACCGCGAAGCGCTGGGCGTCCCTTCGTACCTCGAGGCGGCGAGGGGCGCGTACGTCCTGCGCGAGGCGGATCCGGCCCGACCCCTGCGCGGAACGGTCCTGTTCCGGGGCGCCACGCCCGTGGGCGGAGCGTTGGAAATCCTGCGGAAGCACGCGGGCGAGTTGCCGAATGTCCGGCTGGTGGCGATCCCGAGCCGCTACCTCTTCGATCGCCAGCCGGAAGCCTATCGCGAATCCGTCCTGCCCTGGCCGCACCTCCTGGACTCGATGGTCGTGACCAGCGGGGCTCGCGCTACCGCGCACGCGTGGCTGGCGAGCCGGGTGTCCGAGGACTACTCGCTCGGCGCCGACCAGGACGATCGCTGGCGCACCGGCGGCACGCTGGAAGAGGTCCTCGAGGAAGCCGGCCTGCTCCCGGAGCAGATCCTCGAGGGCATCATCCGCTTCGCCGACGCGCGTGAGGCGCGACTGGCGCGATTGCACGCCGCGGGCTAGAGGAAGGGGGCTGTCTCGCGCAGAGACGCGGAGACGCAGAGGGGGGCGCGCCGGACCGACTCGACGGCGGACGAGAAGATGCTCAACGCCTTCCTGCTCTTGCTCCTGGTCATGTTCGCCGGACACCCGGCGGAGCGGGCGGCACCGGCGGCCGCGCGGGCGACGACCTCCGCCGCCCTGCCCTCCGGTGATGCCGCGTCGGCGGAGGCGTGGTCGCAGGCCGTCCAAGAGCTTCGCCCGGCGCCGCCGATTCGCCACGGGGACGGCTCCGGCGCGAAGCAGTCGGCTCGGCCGGATGCGGTGAGCTGGGAGGCGTACACCCGCGACCCCGTCTACCAGAACGCGACAGGGACGTGCGCGCTCTTCGCCGACGTCGCCGCGATCGAGGTGCAGTTCCTCCTCGACAACTGCGACGCGCTGCCCGACCCGCCTCCCGGCTGCCCGATTCGTCCCGAGGACGACGACCTATCGGGGGCCGGTCGCGCGTTGCTCGAGACCGACGACCGTGGCCGTTCCTATCTCGATCTATCGGAGCAGCTCGTTCTTTCCTGCTCCGGCCTCGGCTACGCCTGGGGCGGCGCCGCCGTCTGGCCGTTCCAGGACGAGGACGGCGCCAACCGGCTGTCGAGCTTCGACCCCGACCGGCCGTACGACCTCAAGGTCGCCCGAACCGGCTGGGGCTACTGGCAGTTCCTCGACCGCATCGGCACGGTGCTCGAGTCCATCGTCCCGTACCGCCTGCCGTTCGAGCGCGAGGCGTTGCACGACTTCGACGCGGCCTACGCCCGGCTCTTCGCCTCGAGCGACCTCGACCCCTTTCCCGGCACGTGCCCGCTGGTGCACCGGTGGGGCGCGGGGGATCCGGACGGCGACGGTCCGCTGGAACCGCCCGCGCCCTTCGCGGACGGCGGCTGCGAGATCGCTCGCGTAGCCGAACGTGCGGGCGCGGGAACCCCGGTCTTCTTCCGCGTGCCGCTCGCCGCCCACCGGGCCGTCGCCGCGGACGACGTCGTGGACTACCTGGCCGCGGGCTACGTGGTCGTCGACGTCGTCGGCGGAAGCCTGATCCCGGACCCCGACCGTGCCGGCCGGCTGCGGTGCGACGAGACCACGTGCGCCTTCGGCGACGCGACCTGCGCCGGGCACGTCATTCTCCTGGTGGGGTACGAGGACGGCGGCGAGACGCTGCTCGTCCGCGACTCGGGCGGCTCGCACCACCGCGTCCTGCGCGGCGCGTGCGGCCACGGGCTCGGAGAGATGAGCGTGCTGCTGCTGGGCGACGACCCGGCGCATCCCGAGGGACCGGCGGTGGAGACCTTCGCGACGCCGACCTGCTCCCGCGCGGAGCACCGCGAGCTGTACCGCTGGCTGCACGACGACTCCGACGGCGACGGCATCCGCAACGGGTACGACGTCTGCCTCTTCTCCGCCAACCCCAGGCTGATCGACCGCGAGGCCGCCGGCGCCGACCCGCGCATCACCGGCGAGGGACGGCTCCTCGACCCCGTCTTCACGGACGGCGACGCCTGGCCGGACGAGCGCGAGGAGCTGGGCGACACGGAATGGGACCCGGCGGACGGCCTGCGCTCCGGGTGCGACAGTTGCCCGGGCCTGGCGGTCGCCCAGACGGCCCGGCGGACCGCCCCGCCCGAGGGATTCCCGGAAGACCCCGACCCCTGGGGCTGGGTCTGCGACGGTTGCCCCTACACGCCGCAGGAGTCCTTTGCCGAGTACCTCGAGCGCATCCCCACCGACCGCGGCGACCGCGACGGCGACGGGATCCACGACCTGTGCGACACCTGCCGCCGCCGCGCCACGCGCGCCCCGCGCGACATGGTCGACCTCGACGGCGACGGGCGGGGAGCGGCCTGCGATCCGCAGGATGCGCCGCCGGCGACGCCGCCCTGAGCCACCGGACGGCGGTCGTCTGCTCCAGGTTCTCAGTCGTCAGTTCTCAGTTCTCGGCCGGGCTCGTCCCGACGCTCCACCGCTCCAACGTACCAACGCACCTCTACAGCAGAACGGTCGGACACCCGTAGGCGGCGCGCACCGCCGTGACGTCTCCGCTCAGGATGCCCTCGCACGCAGGTCCGTAGAACTCCACCGTGTCCTCGTCGAGGTAATCCCAGCCGTTGCCGTGCGCCGTGTCGCGCGGCACGACGTCGTCGCCGACGAACAGGTTCACCTGCGTGGGATCGACGGTGTCGCCGGGATGCAGGTCGAAGATGCAGGACACGACGATCGTGCCCATGATCTCCTCGAACGTGCCGAGGATCGCGCCGGTGTCCTCCGCGGCGTAGAAGTGCTCCGTGCCGCCGTGCACGGCCATGTCGTTCAGCACGTCGCGGTCCGAGCCCGCCCAGCGGCCGAGGGCCATGACGTAGGTCAGCACGCCGTCGGCCAGGAGCCCGTCGATCGCCGCATAGGTCGCGGCGTCGTCCAGGCAGGCCTCGGGGTGGCCCGAACAACCCGTTTCGGTGTCCAGGCAGGTGCAGGTGTCCCCGTCGAGAGATGAGTTGCAGTTCGGGACGCCGTCCGTCACGAGCAGGGCGTACTGGGTGTGGCCCGTCGAGTGGGAGCCCAGCCAGCTCGTGACGTTGCGCATCGTGGCCGAGGTCGGCGTGCTGCCGCAGATGCCCAGGGCGGCGCCGAGCGCGGCGTCGATGTCGGGGTAGCGGAGCGGTCCCGGCTCGACCTGCGGATGGTCGGGTGCCGCGCACTCGGTCGCCGGCGCGTACAACGAACACGTGTTCGGGGGCACCGAGCTGGGGAAGGGCATCAGGCCGAACCAGATGCGGTCGTCGGCGGCATCGACAATGGTGCGCACGGCGTTCTTGAGCGGATTGAGCGTCAGCATCATGCTGCCGCTGCGGTCCAGCACGATCAGCACGTCCGACGAGACGGCGTATTCGAGCGGCAGATCCTCGGCGCCGCACGTGGTGTCCAGCTCGTAGTCCGGGATCTCGCGGTCGACATCGGGGTCGGCGTCCGCGTCCGCGCCGACCTCGGGCTCGGCATCGGCGTCCGCATCCGCCCCGCCGCTTCCGTCGTCGCGCACCCTGCCGTCTCCGGTGCTCCCCTCGTCGTCCGACGGCGAACACCCCGCCGCCGCGCCGGCCACCACCACCAACACCGCCGCAACCGCCCTCGCTCTGCGCATGACCCGCCCTCCGCACGGAGCAATGTACCCTCGCGGGCCACGGGCGGCAACCGGAGGGGAGGAAGGCGAGCGGACGCGGGAAAGCGAGCGGCCGATCGGTCGTGGGAAAGCGCGCGGCCGCTCGACCGCTCGCTTTGCACGCCTTCGGGCCGGCGACCGCTCGCTGCCCGTGCGGCCGCTCGACCGCTCGCTTGGCACGCCTTCGGGCCGGCGACCGCTCGCTGCCCGCGCGGCCGCTCGACCGCTCGCTGCCCGTCGGCCGCTCGACCGCTCGCTGCCCGTCGGCCGCTCGACCGTTCGCTAATACCGGGTGCGGACGCGATAGGTGACGACGACTTCCTGGTCGGGACGGACGGGGACGGTGAACAGGACGGACATCGCGGATTCCTTCTCCCACTCCTGCGAGGATTCCAGGATCTGCCAGTCGCCCGCCATCGGCTCGTGGATCTCCACGACGATCGCCTCCGGCTTGCGGTTGCGCAGCCGGATCTCCCACTCCGTCTCGTACAGCGCCGACGACAGCACCTCGTAGTCGAGCTGCTTGCGCTCGGCCACGACGTCGAAGGCGCGCCCCACCTGCAGCTCGACCCGCTCGTCGCGCGGCGTGTGGTCGATCGCGTCCTCGCCGATGAACTGCTGGCCGCCCGAGGCGTCGGCGGTGTAGAGCCGGATCGTCCCCGCCGGCAGCGGGATCCCCATGCCGTTGTCCTCGGAGTTGTCGAACTCGATCCACACCGAGACCGGCAGGTTCTCCATCGCGCCCGTGTACTCGCTGACGTAGTAGTAGGAGTCGCCGTCCAGACGGTACTTCTTCTCCAACTTGACGCCGTCGGCACCCAGCAGCTCGATCTGCTTCTGCTCCCGGTTCATGAGGTCCGTCGGCCGCTGCAGCGTGTAGAGGTGGTACTCGAACATCCCTTCCTCGGCGAACTGCGGCGCCGGCGCCGACGCCGGCATCGCCGTCTGGGCGTAGGCGTAGATGCCGTAGTCGTAGCCCGTGTACGGCTGCACCACGTTGACCTGGCCGGCGACGAGCTGCAGGCTCGCGTCCTCGAAGCCGATGCCCGAATCGTTGTGCAGCGTCACCCAGCCGGTGAGGTCACCGCGGCTGTCGCCGTCCTTGAGCACCAGCACGTAGTCCGCGTTCCAGCTCATGCCGTACGTGAGGTAGCTCGCCTCGATCGTGCGCGCGCCGGGCTGCCGGCAGTCCAGCAGCCACTCCAGCGTCGGCCGCTCGACGAAGTTCGCCGGGACCTCGGGGAAGACCACGCGCCCGGGATGGCCGAACGTGATCCCCTCGTCCGTGCGGTAGACGTACGAGTAGTCCTGCGTGGAGAGCAGCGTCGCCTGCTCGCGCTCCTGGGCGCCGGTCGCCGGGTTGACCGTGACCAGCATCAGCTCCCGATTGAGGTACAGCTCCATCAGGCGCGTGGGGTTGAGCACGTCGTACTTGTAGTTCTGCTCCAGGACGGTGAAGGCCCCGGGCGAGTCCGGGTCGCCGACGTGGACCGTCTCGGGCCGCACCTGCTGCGCGACGTCCTTCCAGCGCAGCGCCGTGACGCCCTGCGCCAGCTCGACGGAGCGGGTCTCTCGCACGAGCGCCAGGTTGTTGTTGTAGATGGTGACGTTGGCCGACGCGCGGGCGTCGCCGCCGACGTCGAGCGTCCGGCGTTCCTGGGCCCGGACGCCGCTCGCCAGGAGCGCGACGAGCGCGAACGCGCCCGCCATCCGCAGAGTGCCGCTGTTCATCGAATCCTCCCGCCCCGTCTCAGTAGTAGTTCACCCGGATGTTGTAGGTCAGCACGACCTCCTGATCCGGGGGACAAACGACGTCGAAGCGCACCTCGCGCGACGACTCCTTGGTCCAGGGCAGCGAGCTGGTCACGATCGTCCAGTCCCCGCTCGTCGCCTCGCGGACCTCGACCGTCACCGCCTCCGACTTGCGGTTGCGGATCTTGATCTCCCACTCCGTGGCCACGGCCGTCGAGCCGATGACCTCGTAGTCCGTCTGCCGGCGCTCGGCGACGATGTCGAACGCCGTCCCCGTCCGCACCTTCACCCGCTCCTCGCGTGCCGTGTGGTCGATGGTGTCCTCGCCGACGAACTGCCGGCCGAGCACCGCGGCGGCCGCCGCGCGCCCCCGGCCCGCCGGCGCCGTCTCGGTCTCGTACACCCGCACCGTCCCCGCGGGCAGCGGGTCGCCCAGCCCGACGTCCTCGGCGTTGAGGAACTCGAGCCACACGTCGGGGTGCAGGTTCTCCTGGATCCCGGTCAGCTCGCCCGTGAACCAGTACGGCTGGCCGTACAGCCGGTAGTGCCGCTCGATCGGGATCCCCGCCCCCGACAGCAGCTCGATCTGCTTCTGCTCCCGGTCCAGCAGGTCCGTCGGGCGCTGCAGCGTGTACAGGTGGTACTCGAACATCCCCTCCTCGGCGAATCCCCCGTACGCGGCCGATTCGTCCGCCGCCATCACCGAACCGCGGGCCATCATCATCGGCTGGTACGAACCGTACGGCGCGGAGACGACGTTGACGTTGCCGGCGACGAGCTTCAGCGTCGCGTCCTCGAAACTGATCCCCGAGTCGTTGGTGAGCGTGACCCAGCCGGTGAGGTCGCCCTTCTTGCCGTCGGCGCCGAGCACCAGGACGTAGTCGGCCTTCCAGTTCATGCCCCACGTCAGATAGCTCGCCTCGACCGTCCGCCGCCCCGCGCCGGGCGACTCGACGTCCCAGAAGAGGGTCGGTCGCGAGACGAACCCGGCCGGGATCTCGGCCGGCAGCACGATGCGCCAGTAGCCGCCCGAAGTGATCTCGCCATCGATGTCGTAAACGTAGCTCCAGGGATCCGAATACGTCTGCTGGTACCCGCCGTACCCGCCGTACCCGCCGTAGCCGTAACCGTAGCCGTAACCGTAGTTGGGCTGCGGCGTCGCGCCCGTCGACAGCAGCGTGGCCTGCACCGTCCGCGTCTCGCCTGTGCCGGGCACGACGTGGACCAGCGTCACCTGCTTCCCGACGTACTCCTCGATGAGCGAGGACGGCGCCAGCACGTCGTAGCGGTAGTTCTGCTCCAGCACGCGCAGCGTCTGCCCCGAGCCCAGGTCCTTGACGTGGACCGTCTCGGGCCGGATCTGCGAGGTCACGTCCTCGAAGGCCAGCTCCATCTCGCCGGCCGGGATGTCGAACGAGCGGACCTCGCGCACGAGGCCCATGTTCTGGTTGTAGATCGTCACCGCGGCGCTAGTGCGATCCGCCGCCGTGGTCCGCGCGGTCTGCGTCTGCGCCGCCGCGAAGGCGGGAAGGGCCAGCAGGCCCGCGACGACGGCGACGGACGGCCCGAAGACGTAGCGGCGAGGCGCTGCCCGCGCCGGGAGGCGCGGGCAAGCCCGCCGAGCCATGATCCTCATGATCGTGCCCCTCCCCTCCCCTAGTACCGGGTCCGGACGCGGTAGGTCAGGACGATCTCCTGGTCGGGCGGGCACGTCAGATCGAAGCGCACCAGCCGCGCCGACTCCTTCACGAAGTCGTGGCTCTTCTCGATGATCTCCCAGTCGCCCGCCATCGGCTCCAGCACCTCGACGACGATCGTCTCGCCTTCCTTGCGATTGCGGATCTTGATCTCCCACTCCGTCTCGTACAGGTTCGACGACAGGATCTCGTAGTCCGTCTGCTTGCGCTCGGCCGCGATGTCGAAGGCGTTCCCGAGCTGCAGCTTGACGCGCTCTTCGCGCGGCGTGTGGTTGATCCGGTCCTCGCCGATGAACTGCTGCGCGCCCGAGGAATCGGCCTTGTAGACGCGGATCACGCCGGCCGGAAGGGCGACGCCGAGCCCCTGGCTCTGGGCGTTCTCGAACTCCACCCAGACGGCGACCTGGAGGTTCTCGATCGGCTGGCCGTACTCGCTGACGAAGTAGTACGAGTCGCCCTGGAGGCGGTACTTCTTCTCCATCGTGATGCCGTCCACGCCCAGGAGCTGGACCTGCTTCTGCTCGTGGTCGGCCACGTCCGTGTTCCGCTCCAGCGTGTACAGGTGGTACTCGAACATCCCCGCCTCGGCGAAACCCGCGCCGCCGTAGCCGCCGCCGCCCGCGCCGTAGCCGTACATGCCGTAGCCGTAGCCGTAGCCGCCGTACTGCGGCTCGACCGCGACCTCGCCGGCGACGAGCTGCAGGCGGACGTTCTTGAGGGTGATGCCGGCGTCGTTGCGCAGCGTGACCCAGCCCGCCAAATCGCCCTTCTTCTCGTCCTCGCTCAGCACGAGCACGTAGTCGCTCTGCCAGCTCATGCCGTAGGTGAGGTAGGTCGCCTCGATCGTCTTCTGACCGCCCGTGGACTCGAGCAGCCACTCCAACGTCGGGCGGGAAACGAAGTTGTCGGGCACGCTGGGAAAGACCACCCGGCCGACGTCGCCGAAGGTGATGCCCTCGTCCGTGCGATAGACCGCAGCGCCCGGATCGACGTAGGTGGCGCCGGCGTAGTAGCCGCCCCCGTAGCCGTAAGGATCGTAGCCGTAGTTGACCTGCGGCACCGAGCCGGTCGACAGCAGGTTCGCCTGCGTGCGCGTCTCCTCGCCGGTCGCGGGGTTCTCCCGCACGAGCGTGAGGTCCTCGCCGACGTACAGCTCCATGAGCCGCGAGGGGGTGAGCACGTCGTAGCGGTAGTTCTGCTCCAGCACCGTGATGCCGCCCGCGGCCTGCGTGTCGCGGATGTAGACCGTCTCGGGCCGGACCTGCTGCGCGACGTTCGCGTACTCCAACACCGCCCGTCCGCGCGGGAGCTCCACACGGCGGGTCTCGCGCACCAGCGCAAGGTTGTTGTTGTAGATGGTGAGGTTGACGCTCTGGCGCCCGTCCTCTCCCGAAACGACGCGCTGCTCGTCCTGCGCCGTCGCGACGCCCGTCGCCAGCAATACGACCGCCACCGCCCCGATCATCGTCGCCATGCCCTTCATCGGTTTCCTCCTCGCTCAGTACGACTGGTGAATTCTCAGGACGAGGACGTCCTGCGTTTCCTGATCCGGCTCCAGCGTCCGCTCCATCTCCCAGATCCCGCTCTCGACCTCCTCCAACGGAGGCCCGGACGAGTTCGCCGCGCGCTCGAGCCGCGCGTCCCACGCCCCGTAGCCCGCGTAGCCGTAGGGTTGCCCGGCCCCCGGCATCGTCAGCCGGTAGAGCACCGTCGCCGCGTGCGAGCCGCGGTTGACGGCCGTGAGCTCGTGCCGGACGACGGTGTACGAGCCGAAGGCTCCGGCGTCCGAGGTATCGACGTCGGTAATCTTGGACTTGACCACCATGAACGGCGCCCCGCCGGCATCGATGTTCAGCGGCTCCTCGCGCGGCGTGTCCAAGACCTGCTCGGAGTCGATGAAGAACAGGTCCTCGCCGCTGCGCGCGTAGACGCGGGCCGTGCCCGCAGGCAGCGGAATCCCCAGCCCGTCAATGTCGGCCTTGTTCTCGATCGTGAGCACGCGGCGCACGTTGCAGGGAATCTCGTCCTCCGTCCCCGTGTAGCCGCCGTAGGCTCCCGTCTGGAGCGCGATGTCGGCGCGGTACTTGGTCGTGATCTGGATGCCGTCGCGCTCCAGGAACGCGACCTGCTTCCACGAGTACGGCTCGAGCGTCGTGGGCTGGTCGAGCTTGTACAGGTGGTACTCGAACAGACCCTCCTCGACGTAGCCGTAGTCGCCGTCCCCGTCCCCCTCCGCGCCGCCCATCGCCATGCCGTAGCCCGCCGCGTACCCCGTGCCGTTGTACGACTCGGCCGCGGTGTTGACCGTGCCCGCGACGACGGCGAGGTGCGCATCCTGGAACTTGCCGGCCGTCGTATTGCGCAGGGTCACCCACCCGATGAGGTCCGCCGTGGCGAAGTCCTCGCTCGCTGTGATCACGTAGTCGGCTTCCCACGAGAAGCCCCAGGCAAGGTAGCTCGTCTCGAGCACGCCGGGGCCACCCTCGCGGACGTCGACAATCCAGTCGAGCAGCGGACGGGCGAAGAGCGCGCCGGGCAAATCGTCGAGAATGGTGTGGGAGTACCAGCCGTCGCCGTTCGGCACTCCGAGCGTGTACGTCCCGTCGGGGGTGCGCAGGAACAGCCCCTCGTCGGTGGACTCGACGACGCCCTCCAGCAGCTTCTCCACGCCCGTGCGGGCCTGCGTCCACTTGATGCGGACGGTGCCGCCGAGCGACAGCTCCATGATGCGCCAGGGCTCGATGAGGTCGTAGCGATAGCGCTGCTCGAGGAACGCGACGTCCTCGGCGTCGCCGCCGTTCGGCTGGAACTGCACGCGGGTGGACTCGGGGATGATCGTGTCGATGACGTCCATGTACTCGACGGCCGAAACGCCCGTCGGGATGTCCGCCTCGCGCTTCTCCCGGACCAGGGCGAGGTTGTTGGGCAGGACGGTGAGGTGGACGTCGCGGAAGCCGCCTTCGCCGCGCACCGTCCGGTCCATGCCGACCTCGATGGTCTGCTCGGGCCGCGGGACGCCGGTGGAACGGGGAGGCGGAGGACAGCCGGCAGCCGCGACGAGTCCCGCCACGGTGAGGAACAAGAGGACCACCCTTCTTCTGTTCATGAAGCCTCCGCTACCCGTCTGTCCGAAGCGAGCGGGGATCTCCCCCGACCCCGCGAGCGCGCCTTCATACGAACGGAACCCGAAAACGATTCAACACGTTGTCGACGCGTTCCGGGGCCGCTCCCTGGCGGACGGCGGGACTTTCCCCCGGCCGTCGGGCGAAGTCAACAGGTAAGGTGGCAGGTCGCTCGGCAACACCCAAGGCCTCGTCCGACCGCCCCTTTCTGCGAGAGTCGATCCACCCTGTTGGCCCCGGGCGTCCTTGATTCGACGCGCGATCCGGTACACTCTCTGCTCGGAGGCGGAGTCGTGCCCACCGTCAGCCAGTTCTTCGGGATCGTGATCCAGATGTTCTGGCGCGAACATGCACCGGCTCATTTCCACGCACTCTACGCCGAGCACGAAGCGCTGTTCGACATCGCCACGCTGGAGGTGATCAAGGGCCATCTCCCTCGACGCGCGCTGGCGCTCGTGCTCGAATGGGCGGTCGAGCACCGGGCCGAGCTGATGGAGGACTGGGAGTTATGTCGGCAGAAACAGCTACCCAAACGGATTGCGCCGCTGGAGTGACCCCGAGCGCGCCGTGGCGTGTCGTCTCGTTGACCGCGCTGCCGAACTGCCGTCTCGAGCTGCGCTTTCGCGACGGCACGCGGGGCTGCGCCGACCTGTCGAACCTGGTCCGGTCCCCCGACGCCGGCATCTACGCCGCATTGGCCGACCCGCAGGTGTTCGCCGCCGCCCGCGTGGAACTGGGGGTTCCCTGCTGGCCGAACGGGGCGGACCTGGATCCCTGTTGGCTGCACGAGGAAGCTGTCGCGGGACGCGAATGGCGGGCATGGCACCCATGACGCCCTGCCGGATCCTTGCCGCCGGCGCCGTCCTCGGGGCCTTCCTCGCAGCGGCCGGCTGCGACTCCGCCGCAGGGCTCGCCGCAGACGCTCCCGACATCCCTCCGTCCGACACGCTCGCCGAACCCGACGATGCCTCCCCCGACGAGCCGTCCGGCGACGACGACGCCGTCGCCGACGTCCCGGGAGCCGACGACGGCACGACGGCCGACGACGGGACGTCCGACGAGGCGCCCGCCGACGAGGGCCCCCACCCGCCCGGCGTGGGCCTGATGCACACCGCCGCCCAGCTCGAGTTCATGCGCGCGCACCGGGACGAGGTGCCGTGGCAGGCCGCGTACCTGCAGGTGCTCGCCGAGGCCGAGACTGGTCTCGGCCGGATCCCCGAGCCGAAGGAGGACTTCGACGTCCCGTTCTACTACGCGGACCCGGATGCCGCCCAGGCCGCCAAGGAAGGCCTGCGCCAGGACGCCTCCGCCGCCTACGCGCTCGCCCTGGGGTACCAGCTCGCCGGCACCAGGGAGCTGCGCGAAACGTACGCCGCCAAGGCGATCGAAATCCTCGACGCCTGGGCCGCGTTGAACACGCAGGTCTCGGGCGCGGACGGCGATCTGGTGGTGATCTACGCCGGCATCCCGCTCCTGTTCGCCGCCGACCTGGTGATGAACGGCGACGAGTGGGACGATGCGCGGCGGGGCGCGTTCCTGACCTGGACGACCACGGTGTTCGAAAACAGCGCGGCGGCAATCAAGGACCGCGTGAACAACTGGGGCGACTGGGGAACCCTCGGCGTCGTCGCCGCCCGGGGCCTCGTCGGCGACACCGCGGCTGTGCTTGCGGAGGCCGACCGCATCCGCGGCCGTATCACGACCACGATCGCCGCCGACGGCGAGCTGCCCGAGGAGAACAAGCGCACCAACAACGGCATGTGGTACACGTTCTTCGCCTTGACCTCGATGACCACCGCCGTGCAGATCATCCTCAACACCACCGGGCTCGACCTGTACGGCTACGAAGCCCCCAACGGCCGCAGCATCCGCCTCGCCCTGGACAAGGAGTTCTTCTACGCCGTCCACCCCGACCAGTGGCCCTACCCGCTGCCCGAGGGGCTCGCCGGCGACCTGTGGCGCCTCCTTTACCCGTGCGACGACACGATCCAGATGCCGATGGCCAACGGATGGCCAGGAACGCTGTTCGAGGTCATGTCCGACGTCTACGGTGTCGCCGAGTGGGAGGACTGGGTCAGCCCCTTCCGCCCGCTTCGCGGCTACCACGCCTGGATCTACTCCACGCTCGTGCGCCAGACCCCCTGAGCTGCGACCTACCGCTTCCTGCGCGGCACGCGCCGGAGCTGTCGACTATCAACTCTCGACTCCCGACTTGCGGCCCCGCGTGCCCGACCGAGCGCCGCCGCGAATGCGCTTGGCACGTCCCCAGAATGCCGGCTCCCGTGCCGCCAGCGCCTCGCACACTCGCGCCAGCTCCTCGGTCCGGGCGCAGAGTCGCGCGACCCGCTCCAACGCCACCAGCTGCTTGCGCTGGTCGGGGCGGTCGGGCACCGCCACGAGGAACAGATCGAGAGCGATGTCCCACGCCTGCAGCTTGTAGGCGACCCAGCCCAGCCGCGTCGCGGTCCGGGCCGCCATGCCCGGCAGCAGCTCCCGCACGCGCCCCCGGGCCTCCGTCCCGCGGCCGGTGCGCAGCAGGCCGTCCAGGTACGACGGCAACAGCGCCGCAGGGACCGGCTCGCTCATCGCCCGCAGCGTCTCCACCTCGGCGACCACGTCCGCCGCCCCGGCGACGGCCGCCCGGAGCTGACGTCGTCGATCCTGCGCGTACGTGTCGTCCGGGAACCGCTCCAGGTAGGCATCGACGCACCGCAGCGCCTGCTCCGGCTCTTCCCGCCGCTCGTGCAGCCACGCCAGGTCCAGAAGGCAGATCGGGTGCTGCGGCGCCAGGCGCTCCAGCACCGCCTGCGCCCGGTCGAAGCGCCCCGTCTGGGTCAGACTCTTGCCCAGCCAATGCTCGGTGCTCCAGTGCGGCGCCAGCCGCAGGCTCTCGCCGAACAGCTCGATCGCGGACGCGTAGTCCTTGCGCTGATAGGCCGCACGGCCGGCCCAGAGCAGGACCCGGGGCGAGGCGGGGAACTGCGCCACCAGCGCGGCCGCAAGCGTGGCCGCCTCGCCGGTGCGTTTCGAGCGGACGAGCCACTCCAGCTCCAGGCCGCGGGTCTCCAGCGACGCGGGATCCTCCAGGCGCAGGCGTTGCAGCAGCTCGTCCGCCTCGTCCAACGCCGCGCGCCGCAGCGCCGCCCGGAGGTTGTTGCGCAGGACGCCGGCCAGTCGCTCGTCCACCCGCACGAACAGTACACCAAACCGGGCGAAGGTTCTCCCTTCGGCCACCGGCTTCCGGAGGTTCGCGCAAAGGACGCAAAGAACCGCAAAGGACGCAAAGGGGGAAGGGATAGGTTGGCCGCAACGAGGGCCGAGACCCCAAACCGGATGATGCAGACTCGGGTTCCGTCGCCCTTCCCCTGCCTGCCCTTCCCCTGCCTGCTCAGCGTTTGTCTCCGCGTCCTCAGCGTCTCAGTGGTAAGTCGGTCGGTCTCCGCGCCCTCCCCTCCCTGTTGCGCGCCCGGGCGGCGCTGGAGTAGGACGCTCGGCGAGGCGAAACGCCGTGCAAATCAGGGAGCGGGTGGAGGTCCGGGTTCAACCCACCGTGGTGCGGCTCGAGGAGTCCGCCGCGGCGCCGTGGATCACGGAAGCCTACTACCTGACCGACGAGGTGCGGGCACACCTGGACGCCGTGCGGCGGACGCTGGCGGGGAACTCGGGAAGCGGCGTGTTCCTCATCGGGCCGTACGGGAGCGGCAAGTCCCACTTGCTGGCCTACCTCACCCAGCGCATCCGTGCCGGCGAGCTGGCCAGGCCGGCGCCGGACGTCACGCCGCTCTCGCTGCTCAACTACAGCGCCGAGGCGCGGCTGGAGGACGTCGTCGCCGGCGGACTCGGCCTCGAGGTGGGCCCCGGGGATCGGCGCGAGGCCTGGGCGACCGCGATGGCCGCGCACCCCGCGGGGCTCGTGCTGGTCATCGACGAACTGTCGGAGTTCCTGCGCGCCAAGCCCGATGCGCCCGCTTCGCCGAGGACATCCGCTTCCTGCAGTACCTGGGCGAGTGGGCACAGGACCACCGCCTGCTCGTCGTCGCCGCGATGCAGGAGGCGATCGAGCACACCGGCGACCTGGAACACGACCACTACCGCAAGCTCAAGGACCGCTTCCCCCTCCGCCTGCGACTCACCCCCGCCCATCTGCACGACCTGATCGCGAAGCACGTCCTGCGCAAGCAGCCGGGCTACGAGGAAGACGCCGAACGGCTGGTGCGCCGACTGGGCGAGGCGCTGCCCGGCGCGCCCCGCGACCTCGACGGCCTCGCCGCCATCTACCCCATCCATCCCGCGACGCTCGCACTGCTCGACGAGGTCCGCGACCGGTTCTCCCAGACCCGCGGAGCCATCGACTTCGTCGTCCGCCGGCTCGGAGGCGACGCCGCGCGCGGGATCGAGCCGTTCCTCGATCGCGAATGGGGCGCCCTGCTCACCCCGGACGCCATCGTCGACCACTTCGCCGACGTCCTGGAGATCCAGGCCGAGTTCCAGCCCGTCGCGCAGAAGCTGCTCCCCTGGGCCCGGCAGCACCTCGTCGAACTGTTCCCGGAAGAGCCGCTCCGCGCCCTGGCCGAGCGCCTGCTCAAGCTGCTGGTCGTCGTCCATCTCGCGCCGGCACGGCACGGGCTGACCGCCGACGAAGCCTCGTACTGGCTGCTCTTCACCGCCGTGCGCCTCGAACCGGAGCGCAACCGCGCGATCGTGGAGCGCACCCTGGGCCGCCTGGCCCGCGAGGGCCGCTGGGTGCGCGAGGCCGGCGGCCGGTTCCTGCTCGATCTCCAGGACGAGAGCGCCGCCCGGATCGAGCGCCTGCTCCAGCAGGAGCTGGCGCGCCTCCCCGCCGACGAGCTGATCCTGGAGCGCCTCGGCGAGTTCCTGGCCGACGCGCCCGGCACGCCCCCGGCGCTCCATCCCTTCGCCCTCCCCCGCGATCGCTGGCTGCCGCGCACGGTGTCGTGGTACCACCACGAACGGTCATGGTCGCTGTGGGTCGGCGACGGCGCTCCCGGACGATCCGACCCGCCCGCGCTCTGCGTGCGGCTGCCCTGGCGGCGCGCGCAGGCGGCCGGCATGTGTCCCACGCTGTTGCCCGCGGCCGTGCAGGCCGGCAACGCGGCGAGGGAGCTGTTCGCGCTGCTGCGCCTCGCCGAGCATCCGGAAGGGCTCCAGGGCACCGCGCTGCTCCAGCGAAGGATCGCCGAGCGGCGGGACGTCTTCGCGGCCCAGGTCCGGCAGGCCTACGCCCAGGCGGAGATCGCCTCCGAGTCCGGCGTCCTCGAACGGGCGCCGGAGCTGCGCGCCGGCGACACGGTCGAACGGTGGCTGGACGGCCTCGGCATCTGGGCCCTGCAGCGGCGCTACCCGGCGTTCGAGCGGTTCGCGCCGGCGCACGGCCCCCTGCCCCACGAGGCGTACCGGCAGCTCCTGCGCCACGCCGCCGAGCGGGACCTGGGCTCGCCCGAGGCCGAGAGCTGGGTCGCCGTCATCCGCGAGGGCTACCTGGTCCCGATGGGACTCATGCATCGCGAGGGGCGGGGCTACCGCATGGCTCCACGGCTCGATCGCAACGAGCTGGTCCGGCTCGCCTCGCCGCTGCTGGAGCATCCGGGGCCGGTCGAGGCGCTGTACGAGCACCTGGCGCAGCCCGTCTACGGACTCGTTCCCGACCAGGTCCATCTGCTGCTGACCGTCCTGCTGCTCACCGGCGAAATCGACATCCTCAAGGGGGACCACTCGTACCGCACGGCCTTCGAAACGCTGCCGACGCCCCGGCACTACGACCGGCTGGTCCCCGGGCGATCGCTGGGGCGCGATCGGCTCCAGGCGCTCGAGCGGCTGGCGCGGGCGCTGCGCGCGCCGGTCCCGCCGCACTGGACGGTGCAGGCGCAAGCGCGCACGGTCGGCCTGGTGCGCGAGACCCTGCGCGGCTTCGCCGTGCGCCTGCGACCGCTGCGTGAGCGCCTTGGCGCGGGCACCGCGGGGGCGACGCGGCTGGAAAAGTTCCTCTCCGCCTGCGAAGCGTTCGAGTCGTCGCCCGACGAGCTGACCGCCTTCGAGGCGTTCGTCGCGCGGCTCGATTCCGTCGCCGGGTTCCTCGCAGGGCTCGACGAGCTGCTCGAGCTGCCGCAACGCCTGGACCGCCGCGCCGCCGAGCTGCGCCGCTTCCAGCACCTCCTGTCGCAGCCCGGCGCCGAGCCGCTGGCCACGGAGCTGGAAAAGAGCCCGGCGGCCGAGGACGGCACCGCCGCCGACGCCTGGCTCGAACGCGCCCGCAGCGCGCACGCCGCCTACGCGACGGACTACCGGCGCCGGCACGACGGGTTCTGGGCCGCCCTCGCCGAGCGCGCCGGGGCGGGCGGGGAGCCCCCGCGCCTGGCCGCCTCGCGCCACGCGGCGCTGGGCGACGACCTGCGGGCGTTGCGGCAGGCGCGGGAGCGGGCGGAGCGCGCCCGCGGCCGAACGCATCGATCCGGCGTGGGTCGGCGCCGGCGCCCTCGCCCGCCTGGAGCAGCTCGGCCTGCCCGAGCGCTGCGTCGAGCGGGTCCTCGCGATGGTCGTCGACGGACGCGTGCCGCTGCGCGAGCGCCGTTCGCCGCTGGTCGCGGCCGCCGCGGAGCTCGTGGCCCGCGAAGCAATGGAATTGCCAGGTCCGACCGCGGAGGCGCTCGCGGCGTTCGCGGAGGGTTTCCTGGTCCACGCACCGCTGCTGCTGCGCGTGGCGCCCGAGCGGACGCGGGCGCGGCTGGAGGCGCTCGCCGCGACACCGCTCGATCCGGTTCCGCCGCCGCTGGCGGAGGTCGTGGCCGCGCACGGGTCGGCGCAGCGCGTGGTCATCGACGCCTTCGGCCTGCTGCTGCTGGGCGCCGTGCCGTTCGCGGACCTGCGGCGGCTGGCGGTGGCCGAGCTGCAGGCGGCGTTCGCGACGCTGCGGGGCGACCTCGACCGTTCGCGCTCCATCCTCCTCTTCGGCGACCACGGCTTCCGCCCCGCCCCGGACGGTCGCTCGTGGACCCACGGCGGACCCTCGACCCTCGAACGCGTCGTGTCCATGTTCTTCAAGGATGACGTGCGGCACCATCTGCCGCACGTTCACGTGCGCTACCAGGCCAGCAAGGCGGCCGTCTCCATCGACGACGGGTCGGTCCTCGACGGCGAGTTTCCGCCCCGGCAGCTCAAGCTTGTGCAGGCGTGGATCGAGATCCACAAGGATGAATTGCTGGCGGACTGGGATCTGGCGACCGCAGGCGAGCAGCCGTTCCGCGTCGCCCCGCTGCAGTGAGGTCGCAGGTGCTTCTCGACGTCGTCACCGTGACCGCAAAACGACCCCATCTGCTCGTGCTGGTTTTCGAGAACGGCGAACGCCGCCGGTTCGACATGTCCGCGCTCATGGACGAGCGGCCGTTCTCCGTGTTGAAAAACTCCCCGGTCTTCCTTCAAGCCCGTGTGGAGAACGGGACGGTGGCGTGGCCCGGCGACATCGACATCGCTCCGGAGACGCTGTACGACGGGTCGGTGGCGCTGCCCTTCGAAACGCCGCCGGCGTCGTTGCCCGACCCGACGACGTGATCGACCACCTTCCGCTTCCAGAGCGGCACGCGCCGGAACTGTCGACTCTCGACCGTTGACTCTTGACGCGCGGCCACCGGCCGCGCTCGGTTGCCCGTGCCTGCCGGATCGACGATCTCCGGCGACCTCCGGCCTTGCCACCATCGTTCGGCATCGCTATGTTCCCCGCCGTGCGTTGGGGGGCAAGAACAGGCGGCACCCCGATGAGTCCCCCGATAGAACGACCGCCCGTCGACCGACGGCGGAATCCGCGATTCGAGCTCACGGCGCACGTGCACCTTCGACGATCCGCCGCGTCCCATGCGCTGGAGGTCGGCAATATCAGCCTCTCCGGACTCTGGCTCCGCGTCCCGGACGACAAGCTGCTCCGCCGCTTCCGCATGTCGGAGGGGCTGCAGCTCGACCTGCAGTCGCCGGACGACCCACCGACCGTCGGCGTCACGGCGCGGGTCGCCCGCATCGTCTTCACCGGTCCACCGCGCACGCACGGCGTCGGACTGGAGTTCGGCAAGTTGAGCGGCACCACGAGGGCGGCCGTCGAGCGGCTGGTCGCGAAGGCCGAGGCCCGCCGACCGCCGCCCCTCCCGCCCGACTCCCTGCTTCCGCCGCCCCTCCCGTCGAACGAGCCGTTCCTCATCGCCGACCCGGAATTCCGCGATGCCCCGGGCGAGGAGTCGTCCGAACCCGGCTAGCCGTCCGAGGTTCCTCTCCGGGCGACCCGGGTCACCGACCACCTCCGGACCAACAACTCGACCCGATCAACCCGCCAAGAACCAAAGACTCCCTACTTCCCCCCTCCCGCGTAGTACTTCTTCATGTCCTCCAGGGTCGCCCACTTCTTGTCGAAGGCGTGGCCGGCCTGGCCGAAGGCGAGCATGCGGGCCTTGCAGACCTCCTTCATCGCCGCCCGCGCGGGCGCGTTGTAGTCGCGCGGATCGAACTTCTCCGGCGACTCGAAGAAGACCTTGCGGATCGCACCCGTCATCGCCAGCCGGTTGTCCGTGTCCACGTTCACCTTGCGCACCCCGTGGCGGATCCCGCGCTGGATCTCCTCCACCGGCACCCCCCACGTCGGATTCATCTTCCCGCCGTACTTGTTGATGATGTCGATCAGCTCCGGCGGCACGCTCGACGAGCCGTGCATCACCAGGTGCGTCGTCGGCAGCCGCCGGTGAATCTCCTCGATCAACGCCATCGCCAGCACGTCGCCGTCCGGCTTGCGCGAGAACTTGTACGCCCCGTGGCTCGTCCCGATCGCTACCGCCAGCGCGTCCACCCCCGTCCGCCCGACGAACTCCACGGCCTGGTCCGGGTCCGTCAGATGCCCCTTCCCTCCCGCGCCGTGGCCGTCCTCGATCCCGCCGATCGTGCCGATCTCGCCCTCGACGGTGACCCCGCGATCGTGAGCGAACTTCACGATTTCCGTGGTCGCCTTCACGTTGTAGTCGAAGTCCGAAGGCGTCTTCCCGTCGGGCAGGAGCGACCCGTCCATCATCACCGAAGTGAACCCGTACTCGATCGCCGACTTGCACGTCTCGACCGAGTTGCCGTGGTCCTGGTGCATCACGATCGGGATGTCCGGGTGCAGCTCGGAAGCCGCGATCATCAGGTGCCGCAGGTAGTTGTCGTTGGCGTACTTGCGCGCCCCGCGGCTGGCCTGCACGATCACCGGCGACTTCGTCTCCACCGCCGCCTCCAGGATCGCCTGGATCTGCTCCATGTTGTTCACGTTGAGCGCGGCGACACCGTACCCGCCTTCCTTGGCGGCATCGAGCAACGGACGCATCGGCACCAGCGGCATG
>JACRCX010000039.1 GCA_016218815.1 Deltaproteobacteria bacterium | reverse complement strand
GTTGTTCTTGGTGCGGCGGGCGAGGACCTGCATCGAGCGGCGGATTTCCTCGTCGCGGCCGATGACGGGATCGAGCTTGCCCTTGGCGGCCAGCTCGGTGAGGTCGCGGCAGTAGCGTTTGAGGACGTCGTACTTGCCTTCGGGGTCCTGGTCGGTGACGCGCTGGGAGCCGCGGGTTTCCTGAAGGGCGGCGAGGAGCGACTCGCGGGAGGCGCCGGCGGCGGCGAGGGCGGCGCTGGCTTCGCCGTCGCGGCCGGCGGCCAAGGCGAGGAGGAAATGCTCGGTGGAGACGTACTCGTCCTTGAGGTGTTCGGCTTCCTTGTGGGCGCGATCGAGCAGGCCCTTGAAGTGCTGTCCGACGTAGGTCTCGCCGCCATCGACCTTGGGGAGGCGTTCGAGGGCGAGCTCCAGTTGTTTCTCGATGGTCGCGGGCGCGGCGCCGGTCTTCTCGAGCAGGGGGCGGACGACGCCGTCCTTCTGCTGGACGAGGGCCAGGAGGACGTGGGTCGGGAGGATCTCCTGGTGTCCGCGAGTACGGGCGAGCTGATCGGCATCGGCGAGGGCCTCGCGCGATTTCACCGTGAGTCGATCGGTCCGGATCATCTGGATCCACCTCTCTTCCGGCGGCAAGTGCCGGTTGCTCCATCAAGGTAAGCACCGCGGCCGGCGGGTCAAGGGGGGGGGGAGGGAGCGGGGAGGGGAAGAAGAAACCACCGATGGACACCGATGAACACCGATGGAGGGAGAAGCGGGCAGGGGACGGGGGCGGAACTCAGCGGCCTGGGAGCGCGCCGTCAGCTCGCCGCCTCGCGGATCATGGTCAGCATCATCTTGAAACGTTCGATCGCCTTCAGGGCGTGGGGCACTCCGGCGGGCATCAGCAGCAGCTCGCCCGCGCAGATGCGGTGAGGCGTCCCGCCGATGGTGATCTCGGCGACGCCGTCCAGCACCTGGACCAGGGCGTCGAAGGGGGCGGTATGCTCGCTGAGGCCCTGGTCCTTGTCGAAGGCGAAGACGGTGACCGAGCCGGTCTTCTTCTTGACGAGCTCGCGGCTGACGATGGCGCCGGCCTGATAGGCCACCAGCTCGAGCGCCCGGCCGCCCGTGAACTTCCCGGTTGTCTTGTCGTCCTGGGTCTTCATCATCGTTCCTCCTCCTCGTGTCGACAGGTTGGGGGCCTGCCACACAGGTTCACGCGACCCCGTAGAGATCCTTCAGGGCATGCAGCATCGCGTGATACGCCTCATGCTTGCCCTCGCCCACGCGGTCTCGCTCGATCGCCTCGAATTGCTCGACCAGCCTCGCGGCAACCTCATCGGGCACGAGGCGATCCGCCATCGGGAAGAGGACGTTGTTCTCCTTGTGAATGTGCGCCCGGAGCAGGTCACGATAGGCGCGCGCGTTTCCCCGGATCGGGGTCACGACGGCGGCTTCGCCGCGTCGCAGCCGGTCAAGCCCGTCCGACATGGCCCGGACGTGACCGCGGCCAAGGTCGTGCTCCATGAGCATGACGCCGATCGGCCCCCCGTCACGCTGCACCCCGCGCCGCTCCAGCTCGGGGAAAAGGACGTCCTCCTCCTTGCCGTGGTGGCAGCGGTCCACGAACCCCTTGAGGAAGTCGAGGATCTGGCCGAGATGCTCGGGGGCCTGCTCGTTCCCGGCCCCGAGTGCCGACTCGACCTGCTCCAGAATCTGCAGTGCGATAAGCACCGCGTCGTGCTCCGCGAGCAGTTCCTGCGTGGGTTTCAATGCGTTCTCCTTTCGTTGCTCAGACCTTGCGACCACGGCTGAGCCAAATGGCCCGCGCGACGAACGCGAGCAGTGACAGCGCGCCGCCGGCGAAGACGATGTCGGGACCGATGCGCAGCCAGGAGAAGAAACGGATGACGGGGCCCGAGGCGATCTCCGGGCTGCGCGCGTACCACATGCCGTACCGCACGGCGTAGTAGAACTGGTAGAAACCCGACGGGACCAAGCTGACGAGCGTCATCGCCAGCAGGCCGCCGTTGAGACCCCAGAAGCTCCACTTGAGCAGCCTGTCGGACCACGCCGCCCTGGCGACGATGTGGCGCATGGAGAACAGCATCAGCGAGATGGACAGCAGGCCGTACACGCCGAAGAGCGCGGTGTGGGCGTGGATCGGCGTCGTGTTGATGCCCTGGATGTAGTACAGGACGAGGGGCGGGTTGATCAGGAAGCCGAACACGCCGGCGCCCACCAGGTTCCAGAACGCCACGGAGACGAAGAAGTAGATCGGCCAGCGGTAGGGGTTGTCGCTGCCGCCCGCCTTCGCCGCCCGCAGGTTGTGGACGACCTCGAAGCCGATCAACGACAGCGGCACGACCTCGAGCGCCGAGAAGACGCCGCCCAGGGCGAGGATGGGCGTCGGCGAGCCGGCCCAGTAGAGATGGTGGAAGGTGCCGATGATGCCGCTGCCGAGGTAGAGGAAGATACTGAAGTAGACGGTGCGCAGCGCGAACCTCGCCCCGACCACGCCGATGCGCGCGAGCAGGAACGCCATGAACACGGTGGCGAAGACCTCGAAGAAACCCTCCACCCACAGGTGCACGACCCACCAGCGCCAGTACTCCGCATCGGAGAGGTGCGCACCCTTCCCGTAGAACAGGCCGACCATGTAGAAGGCGGGGATGCTCACGGCGCTGTAGAGCAGGAGGTGGGTGATCCCGCCCGCGTCCTTCTCGCCGGACAGCGCCGGGCGGATCGCGCGGACGACCAGGACGAGCCACACGAGCATTCCGGCGATGAGCAGCACCTGCCACACGCGGCCCAGCTCGACGTACTCGTAGCCCTGGTGGCCGAAGAGGTACCACGCCCCGCCGAGCCGACCGGTCGTGGAGAGGTAGGTCCCGGCGAGGGAGCCGACGACCACGGCGACCACCGCGGCGAACAGCGCCCAGACCAGCTTCCCTTGGTGCTTCGGCTCGCGCCCGAGGAACGGCCCGATGAACAGCCCCGCGGCGAGAAAGCAGGTCGCGATGAAGTAGATGGCGAGCTGCAGATGCCAGGTGCGGGCCGCGGCGTAGGGCAGGATCTTCCCGAGTGGGATGCCGAAGAAGCTCGTCCCCTCCACGGTGAAGTGGCCGGTCATCGAGCCGAGCCCCATCTGGGCGACGAGCAGCACGATGGCGACGAGGAAGTAGGGCAGCGTCGCCTTCTGGCTCGGCGTCGGCTGCGGCTCGGCCAGCTCGGTGACGAGCGAGGCCTTGTCGTTATCGTCGCGGATGTAGCGCTGGTACGCGAAGATCGAACCCGCGATGCCGAGGATGAGGAGAAGCACGCTCACGATCGACCAGACGACCGTCTCGGGCAGCGGCTGGTTGCCGACGAGCGGGTCGAAGGGCCAGTTGGCGGTGTAGGTGTGCGTGTCGCCCGGGCGGTTGGTGCCGGCGGCCCAGGCCAGCCAGGCGAAGAAGCTCGCGACCTGGCGTCCCTGCTCGGCGGTCGTGACGATGCCCGGCTGTAATCCCATCCGCTCGTTGCCGTCGCGGAACAAGTCCGTGTAGTACCGAACGAGCGACGCGTGCGCCTCGGCCTCGAACGGCGTCAGGGTCAGCTCGCCCCGCGCCGGATCAAAGCGGTTGGTCTTGATCTCCTCGGCGACGGTCGCGGAGATGCGACCGGCGGTCGGAGCGTCGAGCCGTCCCAGTTCCTGCTGCGTGAACTGCGCGGCCTCCTCCGGGGACCGTCCGAGGTGGCGGGCGGCGAGGAACAGGCCGAGGCGGTGCAAGTAGTCGGCGGACCAGTCGGGCGCGAGGTAGGCGCCGTGGCCCCAGATGCTCCCGAGGTGCTGTCCGCCGCGGCTGTAGAAGTAGCTCTGGCCGGCGATGACGTCCTGGCCGGCGTACACGTCGCGGCCGTCGGTGGTCACCGCGGCGCCGGGAATGGGCGGCTTGTCCCGGTGCATGAGGTACCCGCCGAAGAGCAGCACGCCGAAAGCCAGCACCAGCACGAACGCCAGGACCGCCCTCGTCTTCGACCGCTCCATGCGCTACCCCCTCCCTGCCGTTCGGCCGCGCCTCCGTGGGCGTGCCCGGGGGGTGCGGGCCGCGGAACCGGGTCGCCGGAGCGCGCCCTCAAGGACGGACCATACCCTCTCCGACTGCGCCATCACGCCCGTCGGCCGCCCCACCGGCGGGGTCACATGGGCGAGCCTGAGGATCGATCCGAGCACGATGATGGCGCCGTCGTCGGGACGAACGGAACGTGCGAGGCTACCGTTCTCCGCGGCCTCGCGAAGGGACCCGACCACGAAGCGCCGGGACCGTCGCTTGAACCCCTCGATCCGGGCGGCGCGCCGGGGTCCGGCCGCGTGCGCGAGGTGATCCGACATCAGCATCCGCGAGACGTCGGGGTTGGACGCGATGGTCTGGACCCGGCCCCGGAAGAAGAGGCCCAGGCGCTCGATCGGATCGCGGGCGTTCGGCGGAAAGCCCTGGAACAGCAGCGACTCCACCCGATCGATGACCGCGTCGATGATGGCGTCCATGCTCGGGAAGTGCCGGTAGATCGCGCCGGCGGTGACGCCGATCCTCGCACCCACGAGCTTCGCGGTGAACTTGCGCGATCCCTCCGCAGCGATGACGCCCATCGACGCCTCGACGATCTGCGCCCGACGGATCCCCGTCGGCCTGCGTCGTCGCTCGGGTTCAGGGTTCGCCGCCATGGCGAGGAAGGTAGGTGAACGACCGTTTACTTGCAAGCCGCCCCGTGGTAGACGGCGATCGGGGAGGGGACAAGCCAAGAAAGGGAGACACGTCGCACCGGGATGCCCGGCCCGCTTCTTCGGGAGCCGGGGAGGAAGGAGTCAGGCCGTGTTCGTCAACATCGTGAAGTTCCCGAAGATCAGGGAAGGGAAAGACCGGGCGTTCCGCGAGTGGTTCACCTGGTCCAACGAACGGTATTCCAAGCACCAGGGATTCATCCGTCGCCGGTTGCTGCAACCATCGGAAGGCGGCGAGTACTCGGCGATCGTGGAGCACGAGAGCCGGGACACGTTCATGGCCATGCACACGAGCCCCACGCAGGCGGAGGCGCATGAACGCGTCGAGCCGCTGTTCGACGGCGGACCCAGTCCTGAGTTCTTCGAGACGGTCATCGACTCAGCGAGGAAGGAGTAGCCCAATGCGAAAACATGCCGCGGTTGCGCTCGCCGGTCTGGTCGGAGCCTTGCTGTTGGTTCCCGCACGCGCGTCCGCCCACTGCGACACGCTCGACGGGCCGGTCGTCGCCGCCGCCCGGAAGGCGCTCGAGTCGGGCGACGTGAACCTGGTGCTGCTGTGGGTCCAACCGGATGACGAGCCGGCGATTCGCGAGGCGTTCCAGCGGACGCTGACCGTTCGTGCGCTCGGCGACGCGGCGCGCGAGCTGGCGGACAGCTACTTCTTCGAGACGCTCGTCCGCATCCATCGCGCGGGTGAAGGCGCGCCCTACACCGGCCTCAAGCCGGCGGCCGGCGACCTCGGCCCTGTCGTCCCGGCCGCGGACCAGGCGCTCGAGTCCGGGTCGGTGGATGCATTGGTCGACCTCGTCACGGCCGCGGTCCAGGAAGGCATCCGGCAGCGCTTCGCGGCAGCGATGGAGCGCAAGAACTACGGGCCCGGCGACGTCGCCGCCGGGCGCGAGTACATCGAGGCCTACGTGCCGTTCCTGCACTACGCCGAGGGAATCTACGAGGCGACGGAGCGGCTCGCCGAGGGCCACGGCGGGCATGCCATGCACGAATCGGAAGGCTCGGAGGGGCACGCCGAAGGCGAGGGACACGTCGAAGGCGAGGGGCACGCCGCCGAGGCGCGCGACGAGCCGGAGTCACGGGTCACGCCTGCCGAGCCGCAGGCGGCGGCGGGGCAGCCGGGGCTCCCCTGCGTTCCGGCCGCCGCGCCGATCGCGCCCGAGCCGCCGGTCCCGGAGGCGCCCGCGGGCTGCGCGACGACGCAGTACGCCCCCTGGGCGGTCTCGGGGATTCTCGCGCTCGCAGTACTGGCGCTCGCGCTGGCGGTGTATTCCAGGCGGCCCGGCGCTCCGGCGAAAGCCGGCGCGGGAAAGGAGTAGGCGATGCGTTTGCGGTCGTTCATGTTCTTCGGTGCGTTGACGAGTGTCGTGGTCTGGCTGGCCGTGAGCGGCGGGGAAACCCGGGCGCAGGTCGCGGCCGCGCCCGTGGACTGCGTGGGCTGCCACACGGAGCGGACGCCGGGCATCGTCGAGCAATGGGCGGCGGGGGCGATGGGCAAGTCGGGCATGACGTGCTCGGCCTGCCACGGGACGGATCACCGCGACGCGACCGACTACGCCAAGGCGAGGATGCCGACGCCGGACACGTGCCAGCCGTGCCATGCGCGGCAGGTCGAGCAGTTCCGCGCCGGGAAGCACGCGTTGGCCTGGGCGGCGATGGAAGCGATGCCGATGATCACCCACGAGCCTGCGCCCATCGTGGGCCCGGAGGGCTTCAAGGGCTGCTCGGGCTGCCACAAGATCGGCGAGAAGTCGGCCGAGGAGCTGGGCTCGGGCGGCTGGCGCTACGGCACCGGGAGCTGCGATTCGTGCCACACCCGCCACACGTTCTCCAAGGCGGAGGCGCGCGATCCGCGAGCGTGCCAGACCTGCCACATGGGGTTCGACCATCCGCAGTGGGAGATGTGGTCGACCTCGAAGCACGGGACGATCTGGCAGATCGAGAACGGCAGCGGCCGGGCGCCCGGCTGCCAGACGTGCCACATGCCGGACGGCGACCACGGAGTGATGACCGCCTGGGGCTTCCTCGCCGTACGCGTCCCGGAAGACGACGCCGACTGGATGAAGGACCGCATGGTCATCCTCCAGGCGCTCGGGGTGCTCGACGAAAAGGGCGAAGGCACGGAGCGGCTGGAGGCGGTCAAGGCGGCGAAGGTGGCGCGCCTGACCAAGGAGGACTTCGACGCGTCGCGGGCGAAGATGGTATCGACCTGCGAGCGGTGCCATGCCACGGACTTCGTCAAGCAGCAACTCGGCGCGGGCGACACGATCGTCCGGGAGGCCGACCGGACGATGGCCGAGGCGATCCTCGTGGTGAAGGGGCTGTACAACGACGGCGTGCTGGAGAAGCCGGCCGGATGGACGTACGCGCCCGACCTGCTGCAGTTCTTCGAGGCCAGGAGCGCGGTGGAGCAGGAGCTGTACGTGATGTTCATGGAGTACCGCATGCGGGCGTTCCAGGGTGCGTTCCACATGAACCCGGACTACATGAACTGGTACGGCTGGGCCGCGATGAAGGAGGCGCTGCAGCGGATCAAGGACGAGGCGGCAACGCTGCGCCGCGAGAAGACGGCGCAGGAAGCGCCCGCCGCCGCGCCGCCGCCCGCGCCCGTGCCCGCGCCGGCCGCGCCGGAGAAGGCGACGGCGCCTGCACCGGAGCGGAGCGACACGCTGGGCTACGCCGCGCTCGCCGCCGCCGTCGTCGCCCTGCTCCTCGGCGGCCTGGCGCTCGGGCGCCGCAGACGCTCCTGATGGAACCACCGATGGGGGGGAGGAAGAAACCACCGATGAACACCGATGGACACCGATAGGGGGGAGCGGCGGAGCGGGTTCAGGGGCAGGGGCGGGGGCAGTCCCAATCGGCCTGGTCGATGAGGGTGTCGGCGTCGTTGTCCAGGTCGTCGTCGCAGTCTTCGGGCATGATGCCCAGGCAGCGGACGTCGCAGCGGCAATCCAGGTCGGAGCAGTCGGTGGCGCCGTCGTGGTCGTCGTCCCAGCGGCCTGCGCAGCGTTCGACGGAGATCGGCCAGGGGGCGCAGGCGCCGCAGACGTCGTCGGTTGCGCCGTCGCAGTCGTCGTCCACGCGGTTGTCGCAATTATCGTGGAAGTAGTCCTCGGGGGTGCCCGGGCAGTGGCTGCAGGCGGGATCGGCTGCGCAATCGAGGTCGGCGCAGTCCGTGGCGAGGTCGCGATCGTCGTCGCAGCCGTTGTCGCAGAGTTCCGCGCCGGGAGCGCAGTCGAGGCGGCCGCAATTGCGGGGGCGCAGGTCGCAGTCCCCGTCCTCGGCGTCCGTCCGGCAATCGAGGTCGTTATCGCAGCCGTCCCAGCAGATCTCGGGGCCGGTGCGGCAGGGCGTGCAGGCCGGGTCGGCGACGCAGTCGGGGTCGGCGCAGTCGGTCCAGCCGTCTCCGTCGTCGTCGGCGAGGTCGGTGCAACACTCGGGAATGCACCCCTCGTCGGTCTCGCCGTCGCAGTCGTCGTCGAGACCGTTGGTACAGATCTCCGGACGGAGGGTGCAGGCCGGTGGGTCGACCCGCTCGCAGAGCTGCGAGCAGGCGGACCGGGTTCCCGGGACGGGGCAGCCGTCGACGACGCAGTCGGCGAGGGGGCCGGGCTCGCACTCCTCGTAGCCGTCGACGATGCCGTCACCACAGGTGAGCCGCAGATCCTCGATGCAGATCGGGGAGAGCACCTCGTCGTAGAACACGCATCCCTCGGTGCACGGGTGTTCGGACGCGACGTAGCATCGGCAGCACGGGCAGCCGTCGGTCGTGGTGTAGGATTCCATCCCCATCTGCCGGATGGCGGAGCCGTTGCAACAGACGGCCGACGTGCGATCCCAGGCGCAGAAGCAGTCGCACTCGCAGTGCGGGCACGAGTCGGCGCCGTCGTCGCGGCCGTCGTCCGGCCCCGAGTCCCCGCCGTCTTCCGGAGCGGAGTCACGGGCGTCTTCCGCGGCGGCATCGCGGGCCTCGGGGAGGAAGTCGACATCGCCAGTCGAGCCGTCGGCGTCCGCGTCGGCGGCGGCGTCGAGACCCGGGTCTTCCTTTTCGCGACTGCAGGCGGCAGCGACCAGGATCGTGCAGGCGGCGACCGCTGCGAAGCGCGCGGCAGGTCGAGCGGCGCCCTCCCCTTGCGCACCGCTGCGCTTCCGCGCCCCATCGGTCCTTCCTCGCGCCACGATGGAAGTGTACGGCGGGCGGCGCCGACCCGCCAGGGGGCGGCCCGCGGCTGATGGGCGGAGCCATCTGTACTACTAACCCCATGGTTCGTGACGACGCGTCACGGTTTTCCGGAGCCGGCCAAGGAGAGGTGGAGAGGTCGGCTGGAGAGGTGGGGAGGGCCTGGGTGCGGGTGCCCCGGCGCGGCGAGGCGCC
>JACRCX010000038.1 GCA_016218815.1 Deltaproteobacteria bacterium | reverse complement strand
TTGCGCCGGTCTGCGAGGTGTCGTAGATCCCATCTTATGTTGCGTTCGCTCGTTGCCCCAAGCGCTCGCTGCGGCCCGCGCCGGCTTCGCCCGAGCCTTGCCGGTCCCACGGGACGGCGCGCTTGGACCATCTACCCTCCGAGGAGGTGACCGCGGCGGAGGCGGGCGACGAGAGGGCCGAGTTCGGGCGGTGGCTGCGGCATCGGTCGGGAGCTTCTCCGATCGTGCGCGCGGACTGCAACCTCGCGACCGCGTCAGGGGAGATCCCTGCTACGTTGCGGTCATGACTCGCGACCTCGCCCACGCGCTCGCGGCGTGCAAGGCCCACCCATGACGCAGCCGTGGGACGTCCGCGACAAGACCTGCCTCGTCACCGGCGCCACCAGCGGCCACGGCCTCGCCGTCGCCCGCCTCCTCGCCCGCCGTGGCGCCGACGTCGTCCTCCTGGGACGCGATCGCGCGAAATGCGAGGCCGTGCGCGACTCGATCGCGCACGAGACGGCCCGCACGCCCGGCGTCGTTCTCTGCGACCTCTCCTCGCGGCGCGAGATCGACCGCGCCGCCGCCGAGTGGCTCGACCTCGCTCGACCCCTCCACCTCCTGGTCGCCAACGCCGGCCTCGTCACCCGCGACCGCCGCGAGTCCGTGGACGGCGTCGAGCTGACCATGGCCGTGAACTACCTCGCCGCCTTCCAGCTCACCCTCCGCCTGCTCCCCCGCCTCACAGAGAGCGCCCCCGCGCGGATCGTCGTCGTCGCCTCCGACGCCCACCGCATCGCCTCGCTCGATCCGGACGACCTCGAACAGCGTCGAGGCTGGTGGTGGTTCATGGGCGCCTACGCGAAGTCCAAGCTCGCCCTGCTCTTCTTCCAGCGCGAGCTGGCCCGCCGCCTGGCCGGCACACGCGTGACCGTCAACGCCGTCGATCCCGGCCCCGTCGCCTCCGGCATCGCCGATCACGAGCCCGGACTCGTCGCCCCCGTCGCCTCCTGGCTGCTGAAGCGCGTCTTCCCGTCCCCCGAGCGCGCGGCCCGCACCGCGATACACCTCGCCGTCGCCCCAGAGCTGGACGGCGTCAGCGGGACCTACTGGCGGTTCATGGAACGCAAGGAGCCGCGCTATGCCCCGGATCGCCCCGACGTCGCCACGCGCCTGTGGGACTGGAGCGTCGAACGCACCGGCGCCGACTTCCCGGAACTCCCCGATTGATCCACGGCCCTCGGCCGGGTGCCATGGGCAAGCGCCCAGCTTGCCCGTGCCGAATGCACACGGGCAAACTTCGTTTGCCCATGCCACCCGTGCCTTCCGAAGAGCCTGTTCCCTACTCGAGACAGACCGGGATCGGCCCGGACGCCTCCGCACCCGCCGGCAGCAGGTACCACTCCTCGCCGCCCGCACGGACCCTCACCGCCCGCCGCTCGTCGCCCCACAGATCCATCGCCCGCGCGTGCGCCTCGAGGTCCGGCTGCCGGCCCTCGCCGTAGTACTCGTTCCGCTCCACGTCCTGCCACAGCACCCCGCCCTCGCCGTCCAGCAGGTACAGGGTCGACACGCTCCCGCTGCTCGTCCGGTCGCAGCTCGAATACCCGGCCGATTCGTGGAGGACGATCTCGTACTTCCGGTCACCCTCGAGGTCGACCAACCAGGGCTCCGCCGAGAGAGAGCCGTTGACCGCCCCCTGCCGGATCACCCGCCCCTCGCCCTTCCCCGGCGGCGGCAGCAGCACCAGCTCGTACTTCGCCTCGCTCCCGGGAAAAGCGATCATCGGGTGGCCGGCGTCCAGCACCCGCACGCCGAGCAGGTCGCGCGCGTCGTCGCCGTCCAGGAGCACGGGACCGAGGCTCGGCAGGGTGTCGTCCAGCGCGCCGGCCAGCGTGACGCCGAGGTCGACCGGACCAGCCGCACCCGGCTCGAGAAGCTGCGTCTGGAGCGAGTGCAGCGCCAGCACCGAACCGTCGCCGGCCGGGTCCAGCCCGGGGATCGGATCCTGGTAGCTCTCGCTCGGCATCGACACGAGCACGGCGTGCTCCGCGTCGACGCCGAGCACCTCGAAGGTCTCGCCAATGTTCGCCACCAGGACCGTGCGCCCGCCCCACGGGGCCAGGTGCGCGTTCCAGACGTACCCGGGCCGGCTCCAGACGGTCTCCAGCGTCTTCGCGTCGACGAGCTTCAGCCCGGTCGGATCGACCATGCCGATATCGATGTCGCCGTCGCCGTCCAGGTCCACTGCCTCCATCTGCGAGTGCCCGAACGGCAGCCCGAACAGGCGCATCGGCTCGAAACCGGCCGGCAGCCGCGTCCAGCTCCCGCCCCGCAGCACCCTCCCGCCGCGCGCATCGCTGACGATCGGATCGATGCAACCGTCGCCGTCCAGGTCGAAGAACAGGTTGGACTGCACGATGTCCTCGGCGACCACTTTCAGCCCGCCCCCTTCCAGGTGGTAGAGGGAGTTGGTCCACGACTCCCCGCGCTCGTCGTGCGCGACGCCGACGTGGAGCCACAGATCACCTGCCGTGCGGTCCTTGCACCGGGTCGCCCCGACTTCGACGTAGTCTCCCAAAATCCGCCACTCGCCCGCCTTCGCGAGCCCCGGCAGCCGGTAGAGCCGCACGACCAGCTCGCGCCCCTCGCGCACCACGCTCGCCCGCTCCAGCGCCCCGTCCCGGTCGAGATCGGCCAGCGCCGCCGGCTGTCTCAGGAAGTAGTCCGGGCCGCAGGCCGCATCGAGCGCCTCCGTGACATGGATGCGCGCCGAAACGGGCGGCGCCTCGGCCTCGACGTCGCCGTCCGCGATCGCCTCGACCGCGGTCGCGTCGCTCGACGTTCCCTCCGTTCCCCCTCCCTCGGCCCGTGCTTCCACGGCCGCGACGGCGTGCACGGTGTCCCCGGGCTGCGCCGGCCCCGGAGCCGGCGGCCGCGTAGAACGACAGCCCGCCACAACGACGATCGCCACGACCAGTCCCCGGAATGCCGCCATGGCGCCCATGCTGCTCCGACCCCGCGCTCCGCGCAACCTTGGCGGAAGCCGCGCCGGTCGGACGGACGCGTTACGACGCCGGGATCCCGAACCGCTCGCGGTAGGCGAAGAAAGCTCGCGAGACTTCCTCGCGATCGAGCCCGAAGTCCTCGAGACGATAGCGATGTCTGCCGTGCTTGTACTGCGGGTTCCCAAGCCGCCACCGCTCCATCGCCGCCTCGGCCGCCGGAAGCAGCGGGGCGCCCAGCCAGTCGTAGACGCGCCGAATCTCCCGCACCGGATCGGCCACGAGGTCCCCGTAGCGCACGTCCAGGAACCGGCCGCGGTCCGACGCCGCCCCGCGCACACGCATCGTACAGGCGACCATCCTTTGCGCCTTGCCGAGCCAATGCCGGCCGACGTCGCCGGGATCGACACGGTCGCTGAACACGCCGCGGCTGTGCGCCATCATGCTGCAGAACGACGCCAGCACGGTCGCCGGGTCGCGGTGCGTCTGCACGATGCGCGCGTCGGGAAAGGTCGCCAGCAGCGTCTCCAGATGCTCCATGTGGTGCGGGGTCTTGAGCACCCAGGGCCCGCCGGGTCGCTGCCATTGGAGATACGCCAGCACCCGGCGGTAGTCGGCGTACGAGGGCCCGTCGTCCTGCTCCTCCAGCCAGCGAGAGAACGACGGCACCATCATCATCGCCTCGGGCACCGTGCTCCACAGCCCGTAGTCGAAGAGCAGCACGTCCTCCTCCGGCGCCGAGGCCTCGACCGGATGGATGGCGAAGAAGTCGGGCGCCATGTACCGCACCGCCGCCTCCGCGAACCGCGCCAGCGCCATTCGCTGGTCGCCGATCAGCAACCGGCGCCACGGCGAGCCCGCGGCGGGCGCGATGCTCACGGCCTCCCACGACGGCAGGAAACGGCGGCCGGGGTCCGCCGCAAGCATCCGGTGCAGCACCGTCGTGCCCGTGCGCTGCAACCCCACGATGAATACCGGCGCCGCGATCCGCTCGTCCAGAATCGCCGGCCGGCGGCGCAACGCCTCCTCCATCCGCAAACGGTTGCCCAACGTCCCGATCAGCCGCTCTCGGATCATCCACCGCCCGAGCGGATGAAGCTCGGCCTCGGCCTCGATCGCATCGACCAGCCGCCTCAGGCGCTCCGGGAGCGACGACTCGCCCAGCTCCCGCAAGCCCGTTCGCTCCCGCGCCGCCCCGAGCAGGGAGTCGGCGCGCAGGTCGGCGCGACCGAAACCCAGGGATTCGCCGGCGTCCAGCGCCCGGTTGAGCCACGCGAGCGCGCGCGGCCGGTACGGGCGGCGGTAGTCGGTGGACGTTGCGCGCATCACCCCCCCTGCCGGCGCTCGCGCGCGTGCTCCTCCCGCACGTCCGCCAGCTTCGCCACCCGCGTCACCGGCTGCGGATGCTCCGCCGCCCGCACCCAGCGCCAGCACATCGTCCCGTGCCGGTGACCGACCGTCCGCAGCCAGTTGGGATGGCCCGGGTCGTCGTGCGCCACCACCACGCGCACGGTGCCGTCCGGGCGGAGGACCGCGTCGTGCTTGTTGAGCGCGATGCGGTGGTAGCGGTAGTCCAGCGACTCCATCCACACGTTGTCGATCTGGAAGTTCCAGTGCGGGCAGTCCGGCGGCTTCGCCTCCACCACCAGCGCCTCGTCCGGCCCCAACGACCAGTAGCCGTGGTAGTAGGCGATGTTCGGATCGCCGTGGGCGCCGAGCGATCGTTCGGGGTCGAAGCGCGGCAGCTCGTTCGGCCGCTCGGCGAAGTCTTGCGTCCAGGAGGCGAACATCATCGAGGCGCCCCAGACCAGCCGCGCGGCCGCGCTCAGTCCCTCGTCGATGCGCGTTGCCGTCGGCGGCGTCGGCTTCCCGTCGCCTCCCACGCGCTCGATCCGCAGCTCCGCCGCCCGCTCGCTCGCACGGTCCAGGAACGTCTGGCGCACGATCAGCGACGACGTGTCGGCCGCCAGCGGCAGCCAGTTTCCCGGTCGGCGCTCGCGCGACAGCGAAATCTCGAACTCCCCGCCGGGTCCCAGCCGCAGCTCGCTGCCCTCCAGGAACCCCGTCTGTGAGGAGCGCCCGCCCGAGCCGTAGAACCCGGCGTAGGTCCCGAGGCCGAGGTAGTGCACCGTCCGCCTGTTCCCGCGGATCACGTACTCGTGCTCCCCCGAGATCCGCGCCCACAGATAGTGGTTGTCCGGGTGGTCCGCCCCCATCTTCGCCGTCTCGTGCACCGGGCGAAAAAGCACCGGCGCCAGCGGATCGGCGTGCTCCACGAACGCCTCCAGCGCCGCGCGCGTCAGCCGGCTCAGGTAGCGGAAGCCCTCCGCCCGGTCCAGCACGTCCTCCGCCCGGCTGCCGTGCAGGATCACGTCCCCCGCCGACTTGAGCGTGTCGCAAAACTCCGCCCACGTCGCCCCCTCGACGATCCTCCTCGTCGCCCCGTCCTCCGTCATCACCCACTCCCTTCCCGCTCCCCTCGCCCGCCGGGAACCCTAGCAGCCGCCCACCCTCCCCGGAAGTCCGCCGTCCTTGAGCCCCCCTTTGCGGCCTTTGCGGCCCTTTGGGCCCTTTGCGCGAACTCCGGATCGACCCGTTCTCGCGGCCTTCACTTGCACCCCGACCGCGCGTGGGCCAGAATGCACACCGTGTCGTGCGGCGGCTTGCGCCGCACACCCCCGGAGGTGATCATGGCTCGACTGCGGCTTGCATCCGTCCTCGCTTGCCTCGCCTGCACGTCCGCGTGCGGCAACGACGACACCTCGCTCCCCGCCGACGGCGGCGACACCGCCGACACCGGCGACACCGGCGACACCTCGGGCAACGGCGTGCTCTACGAGATCTGCCCCGCCACCTGCGCGACGACCCCGACCTGCACCGGCGACCAGATCCTGAGCTGCTGCACCTGCATCGAGCCGCCCGTGATCGCCGCGCAACGCACTCCGTGCGGCCAGATGAGCGACTACTGCGACGAGGCCCCGCCGGATCCCGTCAACGTGGGCTGCCTCGTGGAGTCCGGGTGGCCCGAGCCGCCCCCGCTCGATCCCCCGACCGTCACCGTCCGCGGCGTCGTCGACGTCTACGGCAACGGCAATACCTCCGCCGGCGGCGACATCACCGTCGAGTTCTACACCATGGCCGACGACGGCTCGACGGACGGCAGCCCGATCGCCACGAGCATCGCGACCCTGGCCGCTTGCGAGGAATCGCTCCTCCCGGCCATCTTCGAGTCCGGCGATGAAGCGTCCTGCTGCCCCGGCCCCTGCCAGGAGCTGATGCCCGACACCAGCGACTGCACCCCGACCAGCGGCGACTGCCGGGAGCTCTGGCTCTACGAGGTCACCGGCATCCCCACGTCCACGCCGCTCATCCTGCACACCTCCGGCGACCCCCTGTTCTGGAAGGACCTCTACTACTCCAACGTCTTCTTCTTCCCCGAGGAGGAGGAGCCGGGCGGCTACGTCTACTACCGCGCCAAGACCCTCTCCGTCGACGACTGGCGCGGCATCCCCGCCTCCGCCGGCGACTTCGACGGCATCGCCCCGGGCCAGGGCGCGGTCGCCGGCGAGATCCACGACTGCGACAACGTCAAGCTCGTCGGCGCCATGGTCGGCGTCAACCCTTCCCCCACGACCCTCGTCTACTTCAACGGCGTCGAGGAGAAGCCGTACCCCAACACGATGCGCCACTCGACCAACATCGATGGCCTCTACGCCGCGCTCGAGATTCCCCCGGGACCGGTTCGCGTCTCCGCCATCGCCGACGTCGATGGCGTCGGCCGCGTCAACCTCGGCTACTGGGACGCCCAGGTCATCGCCAACGCCCTCACCGTCGTGACCATCCGCGGCACCCGGCCGACCCAGGTGCCCGCAGCGCCGTGAGCGATCCCCCGTCCTCCTCCGACACCCTCCTCCATGGCCGCCTCGCCCTGCGCCAACCCGCTCGCGGCCATCGCGTCAACCTCGACGCCGTCCTCCTCGCCGCCTTCGACGCGACCTGCCGCCCCCGCGCTCCCACCCCCGCGCCGGGTCCCGCCTTCCCCGTCGCCGCCGACCTCGGCGCCGGTACCGGCGCCGTCGCCCTCCTGCTCCGCCATGCCGGCGTCGTCGGACGCTGCCTGCTGCTCGAGGCCGAACCGACCCTCGCCGAGCTGGCGCGCGACAACGTCGCCGCCAACCGCATGACCCCCGCCCTCGAGGTCCTCTGCGCCGACCTGCGCTCGCCGCTGCCCGCCGCTTGGCTCGCCCGCTGCGACCTCGTCGTCGCCAACCCGCCCTACCGGTCCCTCGGCACCGGGAAACCCTCGCCCGACGCGCTCCGCGCGGCGGCGCGCTACGAGCTGCGCGGCGGACTTCCCGAGTTCGCCGCCGCGGCCGGCGCCCTGCTCCGGCCGGACGCGACCTTCGCCCTGATCTGCCCCTGGCGCCGCCGGGCCGCCGCCCTCGCCGCACTCGCGGGCGCCGGACTCGCCCCGCGACGCGAACGCCTCCACCGGCCGCACGCCGGGACCCCACCCGTGACCGTCTGCCTCGAGGCCGTCCGAGGGACCTCGGCCGATCCGCCCGTGCGCGAGGAGCTGATGCTCCACGCCCCCGGCCGCCGCTTCTCCGATGCCGTCGAACGGTACAACGACGGAGACTACGACGACGACGTCCGAAGCTCGGCCTCCCCAATCGCCCCCGCTCGCACGACGCGGTAACCCCCGGCCGACCAGGACACGATCGTGGAGGGAAGACCCCCGGGCGACCGCCCCGGGACCACGAGGTCCGCCGCGTCCCGGAAGGACGCCGCGACGTCCGCGACGGCGGCCGGCGGCGGCCGTCCGCGCGGGTTGGCGCTGGTCGCAAAGAGCGGGCCGCCGAAGCACCGCACAATCCGGGCCGCCGCGCTCCGCCCCGGAACGCGCACCGCCACCGTCCCGTCCGGCCCGACAAGCCCCCCGGGCAGGCCCGGGACGGCGGGCAGGAGCAGCGTGAGCGGCCCCGGCCAGAAACGCCGGGCCAGCCGCCGCAGAGGCTCGGGGAAGTCCGCGGCGACCCGCACGACGTCGCGGGTCGAAGGCAGCAGCAGCGGAAACGGCTCGCCGGCGGGACGATGTTTGAGCGCTGCGGCGCGCCCCACCGCCTCGTCGCACAGCGCATCGCCCAGAAGGCCGACGAGCGTCTCGGTCGGCGCGAGCACCAGGCCGCCGCGGCGCAGGACGTCCGCGGCACGGGCGACGAGCGCCCCGCGCCCGCGGTCAGCGCTTCCCGCCGCCGATCCGGCCATCGCTCTCCTCGATCGCGCGGGCCATCGCCTTGCGGCCCTTGGCCAGCCGCGAGGACAGCGCCGGGTCGCCCAGCGCCAGGATCTGGACGGCGAGCAGGCCGGCGTTGCGCGCGGAGTCGATGCCCACCGTCGCCACGGGAACGCCGGGCGGCATCTGCACGCAGGCGAGCAGCGCGTCGATGCCACCGAGCGTTCCGGCCGCCAGCGGCAAGGCGATCACCGGGAGCGTCGTGTGCGCCGCGGCCACACCGGGCAGCGCCGCGGCCAGCCCGGCCGCCGCGATGATCACGCCGAACCCGCGGTCCCGCGCCGTCATCGCCAGCTCCACCACCCGCTCCGGCGTGCGGTGCGCCGACGCCACCCGCAGCTCGGTGTCGATCCCGTGCTGAGAAAGCACCGTGACCGCCGACTCGACCTTCACCAGATCCGTCTCGCTCCCGATCAACACCAGCACCCGGCGGCCCGCCATGCTCGCCCTCCCGCGCGGTCAGCCCGCCGCGCGACCAAGCCCCCGATTCCCGATGTCCCGGCGGCAGAACGCCCCGTCCCAGCGCAAGAGGTCGACCGCCTCGTACGCCCGCGCCCGCGCCGCACCCAGATCCGCACCGCGCGCCGTCACCCCCAGCACCCGGCCCCCCGAGACCACCGTCGCGCCCCGCGCGTCGCGCCTCGTCCCGGCGTGGAACACCACCACGTCCGGCAACGCCCCCGCCCGATCCAGACCCTCGATCACCGCCCCCTTGCGGTAGTCCCCCGGATACCCGCGCTGCGCCATCACCACGCAGCACGTCGACCCCTCATGCCAGCGCAGCGCCCGCTCGTCCAGCTCACCCCTCGCGACTCCCAGCAGCGCCGGCACCAGGTCGTCCTCCAGGTGCACCAGCAGCGGCTGCGTCTCCGGATCGCCGAACCGCACGTTGAACTCCAGCACGAACGGCTCCCCGCCGACCATCATCAGCCCGACGTAGAGACAACCGGCGAACGGTGCGCCGTCCTTCGCCATCCCGGCGATCGAGGGCGCGACGATGCGGTCGAGTACCCGGCCCAGCAGCGCCTCTCCCATCACGGGCGCCGGCACATAGGCGCCCATCCCTCCCGTGTTCGGCCCCGTGTCGCCGTCGCCCACGCGCTTGTGGTCCTGGGCCGCGCACAACGGCACGAACCGTTTGCCATCGGTCAGCACCAGGAGCGACGCCTCCTCGCCCGCCAGACAGTCCTCGACCACGACCGTCGAGCCCGCCGCCCCGAAACGCCGCTCGACCATCATCTCCCGAAGGGCCGCCTCGGCCTCTTCCCGCGCGGTGCAGACGGCCACCCCCTTGCCCGCGGCCAGACCGTCGGCCTTGACCACCAGCGGCACGGGTCGTGTACGGACGTGCTCGAACGCCGCGGCAGCATCGTCGAACGCGCGGAACGGCGCGGTCGGGATGCCGTGGCGCTCCAGGAAGCGCTTGGAAAAGACCTTGCTGCCCTCCAGCCGCGCCGCCGCGGCCGTGGGCCCGAACGCGGCGAGGCCCTCGGAACGCAGCCGCTCGACCGCCCCCGCCACCAGCGGCACCTCGGGCCCGACGACCACCAGGTCCGCGCGATGGCGCCGCGCCGCGCCGACCACGTCGTCGACGCTCTCCGCGGAGCCGTCCAGATTCCTTCCGAGCGCGGCGGTCCCGCCGTTGCCCGGCAGGCACAGGACCTCGCGCACCAGCGGACTGCGCGAAATCTTCCACGCCAACGCGTGCTCGCGCCCGCCCGAACCGACGATCAAAACCCTCACGTCCGCCCTCCCGGCTCGCGCCGCTCGGGCAGACCTTACAAGCCGCCCCCGGGCCGGGGCAAGCCGCTTGTTCGCTACTCGTCGCCGGAAGCGACGGCGACCTCGACCTCGACCTCGACCTCGGCCTCGGCCTCGTCGGCTTCCTCGGCCATCGGGCACGACCGGCGGCGTCCGACCGCGCCGACCCTGCGGCGGCCCTCGTCCAGGAGGTCGAGCAGGCCGGCCTCCTCCAGGCGCTGCAGGCCGAGCGCCTCGAGCTGCCGGATGCGCTCGCGCGTGAGGTTCATGATCGCGCCGACCTCCTCGAGCGTCACGCCGCCGGGGCGTTCGGCGACGTCCAGGGCGCAGGTCTCCGCCAGCTCCCACACCTCGAGGTCGGGGAAGTTGAACTTGATGCCGCCGCGGGCGGAGACGTCGAGGTAGAGGTGGTGCTTGCACCCGACGAAGGGGCACGGGCGCTCCGTGCGGAGACACTCGGCCCTGGTGCGCGGGCGGTCGTAGGCCCGCACGGGGTAGAGCTGCGCCCCCAGTCGCAGCTCGTCCTTCCGCATCTGCTTGATCGCCACGGTGCGTGCCCGCACCTGGCGCTTGCGCCGGCTGCGCCTGCCGGAGCCCGTCTCGGGCTCGGGAGCCGCCGGTCCTTCCGCCTCAAGTTCGACCTTCTCCGCCGCATCGCTGCCGTCCATCGACCTCCTCCTTCCCGATCAACCTTCCCGGTCGCGGCGCCGTCCCGTGTGCGCCGACCGACCGGGCCACAACCCGAGCCGATGACCGTTCGCCGATTCGATTCCCCCCGGAACCTCCTACACCGCCATCTGCGCCCGCAGGCGGCCGCGGGCGACGTCGGCCGCGACGCGTCGCAGGCCGGACTCCAGCGCGGCGACCGTGCCGCGCAGCTCGGCGACGTCCCGGGCGAGGATCTCGTCCGGGGTCTCGCGGAGCTGGTCCTCCAGGGCGCCGAGGATCGCGGCGAGGCGCTCGCGCACCTCCTGCACGTCGTCCTCGCGCACGCGGAACAGGCCGCGGATCTCCTCGATCGTCCGGCCCTCGTCCAGCAGTCGCTTGACCTCGGCGAGGCGGCGGACGACGACCGTGGGGTAGATGCCCTGCGAGCCGCGGTGCTTGCCCTTGCGCCCGACGCGGCGGCAGCGGGGCAGGAAGCCGAGCTGCACGTAGCGGCGGAAGGTCGCCTCGGACAGCCGCACCCCGCACCCCTGGAAGAACGCCACGACCTGGGCCGACGTCACCCCGTTCGGCCAGCGCGCCTCCAGCGCCGCGAGCGTCCCCTCCGGGACGTCGCCATCCGCGCTCGTCGTTGCGTTGTCGTCCACTCTGGCGTTACCATCCATCATGTGAGCGTGAAGCTAATCTATTGAATAGAACGCTGTCAAGCACTTTCTTTGCGGCGGTCCGCATCGCAGGAAATCAGGGCGCGGCCGCGAAGAACGTGCGTCCCGCGCTATGCTGCAGCGCCAGGAGGTCGCGCAGCGTGCCCCTCGCCTTCCGCTCCCGCTCCCACGGCGTCGTCGCCTTCGGCTACTTCAATATCCGCACCGATCTCCTGCTGCTCGATCACCTCTTCCTCTTCACCGATCGCTTCTGCCGCGGCGCCCTCGCCGTCCTCCTCCCCCCGCCCGGGGCCCCGCCCCGCACCGAGGTCGACGGCTGGCGCATCGACGATCCCCGCCGCCTGGGCAGTCTCGACGGCGCCATCTCCGGCCGCGACCTCCACGGGTTCCTCGGCGACTCCTACCGCCGCTGGCCCTTCCCCGAACGACGGGCCGACTTCCGCCAGGACCCCGACGGCGAACGCAACCGCCAGGAAACCGAAGCCCTCGTCCTGCGCTGGGGCACGCCCCTGGACATCCCCCTCGTCCGCCGCCCCGACGACCGCACCGTCACCCTCGGCGCCACCGTCTTCGACGACGACGAGTTCCTCCGCCTCGTCGCCTACGTCGACCGCGGCGGACTCCCCCGCTGGCGCGACGACCGCCGCCCCGACGTCGTCGCGGACCTCATGCGACAACTGCACGCCGCCGGCATCGTCCCCGAGCCGTTCGATCCCCGCCGACAGCCGTGAAACTCAGTCGACCCGCAACGCCCCGCAACGCTCGACCAGGTTCTCCGTCACCTGCGCCTCGCCCCCCGCCGGCACCTCGATCGCCCGCGAGAAGTGGCAGTCGTTGAGGTCGTTGTCGATCCGCACCCGGTGCCGCCCCGCCGGCCCCGCGAAACGCCGCGCCATCACCTCCTGCGCCTCCCCGTCGTCGATCCGCACCATCGCCCACGGCCGCACCGACACCAGCAGCGTCCCCTCCCCCACCGCACCCCCCGCGTCCGCGCCCCGCACCGCCGCGCCGCCGCCGTCCGCCGTCGCCCCATGCGTCCCCACGTCCCGGCCGCCCGACGCTCCGTCGTTCCGATGTCCCGATGCCTCGTCCCCCCCCGCTCCCGCGTCCGGAACCTCCGCTTCGCCCGCTCTGTCCCCCGCCGTCTCCGCCAAAGCCTCCTCCCCCGCCTCGTTCACCGTCCCCCCATCCCCGCCAGACGCCGCGGGCACCGCCACGCTCGCATCCGCAGGTCGCGTTCCGCCGCGCTGCGCGTCGCTCGCCGGCACCTTCCCGCCCCCGCCATCCCCCTCCCCTCGACCTCTCGGCCGCTCGACCGCTCGTCCGCTCGCTTCCCCACCGCTCGGCCGCTCGACCGCTCGGCCGCTCGCTTCCCCGACGCTCGGCCGCTCGCCCTCTCGGCCGCTCGCCGCCCCGACGCCCGACCGCCCGAACACCACCATCAGCCACATGATCAGGACGGCGATCGGCACGACCGTGAAGCACGCGGCCAGGATCCACCGCCGCCGCCGCGCTCCCCTCCCCCGTCGCCGCGCGTTCGCGTCGGCCACCGCGGTCGACGCGTCCGGCGTCAGCTCGAGGCGGATCGGCGGCCGCCCCGCCCCGTCGCTCGACCGCGTCGGCGTCCGCGTCGCCGTGGGATCGAACGCACTCGGCGTCGGGATGGTCTCCCCCATCTCGCCATCGGCCGCGAGCAGCGTCGGGTCGTGCGGCGACCGCTCCCCCGGCGGCACCAGCATCTCGACGAAGCGCGCGATCTCCGCCGCCGACGCCGGCGCCACCGCGACCGCAATCCGCTCCGCCGCCTCCGCCGCGTCGGCCGGGCGGTCGTCCGGAAGCACAGCCGTCATCGCCGCCACCACCGCAGCCAGCCGATCACCCGCGTCCGGTCGCGCCTGCGACAGCGCCGGCAGCTCGGGATGGAGTACCCAGCCCAGCCCCTCGGCGTCCGTCGCCGGCGGCGCGCGCCGCTCTCCGGAAAGCAGCTCGTAGAGCACCACGCCGATGCTGAACAGGTCGCCGCGCCGATCGGCCTTGCCGCTAGCGACGTACTCCGGCGCGATGTAGGCCAGCTTGCCCTTGAGCACCCCCGTCCGCGTGCGCTCGCCGAGCTGCGTTGCACGGGCGATGCCGAAGTCGGCGACCTTCACCTCGCCGTTGCGCATCAGCAGGATGTTGTGCAGCGAGACGTCACGGTGGACCAAGCCCATCGGCCGCCCGCCGAGCGTCCGGGTGTGGACGTGGTGCAGCCCGTGCAACGCCTGGACGACCATGCCGCAGGCCACGGCCACCGGCACGGGACGGCCGCTCCGGGCGGCCGCGTTGAACACCTGCCACAGGCTGGGACCGTCGACCAGCTCCATCACCAGGAAGGGCGCGCCCTCGTGCAGGTCGAAGTCGAAGACCTGGACGACGTTGGCATGCTGCAGCGTGGCCGCGATCCGCGCCTCGCGCTCGAACATGTCGACCATTGCCGGGTCGTCGGCCGCGCCGGGCAGGATGCGCTTGAGACAGACCTCCTTGGCGAAGCCGCGAGGACCGTCGAGGCACGCACGGTACACGACGGCCATGCCGCCGCGGCCGATCTCGGCCACGATCCGGTATCGCCCAACCCGCCCGGGCGGCGCCCCCTCGGCGAGGCCGCCGGCCACCTGATCCGTCACGTCCGCGCTCCCGCCGGGTTCCTCGCCCGCCGCTCCCCGTCCCTCTTCCGCCGGCGGCAGGCACGATAGCAACCGCGTTTCTTCCACGTCAACCGCCCTTCCCCACCCCTCCGGCCCTTCCCAGCCCCTCCGGCCCTTCCCAGCCCCTCCGGCCCTTCCCCGCCCGCGGCGCCCCCTCCTTCGCGCAAACGCACGCCGCTGTTGCGGCCCGCGGAGGCGGTCCGATAGGATGCGCTCCCATGAAGGCTCCCAGCGGATGGACCAGATGGGCGGCACCCCTTGCCGCTCTGCTCGCCTGGCCGGCGACCGACGCGGCCAGGGCCCAGACCGGCGACTCGCCCGCACAGCCGGGCACCACGGCCGCCCTCATCGACGAAGCCTGGCGCCAGGCGGAGGCCGGGGCCGCCACGCCCGCGGCCGTCGATGCGCTCCTCCGGCTCAACCGGATGGACGACTCGATGTCGACCGACGACCTGGAACAAGGCCTGGACACCATCGCCAAGGTCCGCGGCCTCCATCCCTCGGCCGCCGTCCTGGTCGCCTACCTCCAGGCCAAACTCGTCCGCCGCGTCTCCGGCCGTGCCGAGTCCGAGACCCGCTTCGCCGGCCAGGGCTTCCTGCAGCGCTGGACCGTCGTCGGCCCCTTCGACAACGAGGGGCGCAAGGGCTTCGACACCGCCTACCCTCCCGAGGAGGAGCAGCTCGACGCGACCATCCTCGAGCACACCTACGACGGCAAGGAACGCACCGTCTCGTGGCTCCCGGCACAGGCCCACGGCGCCCGGACGCCGTTCGAGCGGTGGCTCTACCCGGTGACCAACGGCTGCGCCTACGCCTACTCCGTCGTGCGCACCTCGCGCGCGGCCGACGCCCGGGTGTGGGCCGGCGCCGACGGCGCGCTCACGCTGTGGGTCGGCGGGCGCAAGGCGCTCGCCGAGGCGCGCTACTTCACCGCCTTCCCCGACCGCGCGGCCGCCGACGTCAAGCTGCCGCGGGGCGAGACCCCGCTCCTGGTCAAGGTCTGCGGCGAGCGGGGCTCGCTGGGGTTCTTCGTCCGCGTCACCGATCGCAAGGGCGCGCCGCTGCGCGGCGCCGAGTTCTCCGCGACCCTGGGCGACGGCGCCGCGCCCGCCGCGCTCGACGCCGACCCGACCCCGTGGGAGACGGCGTACCTCGAGCTGGCGCGGATGGCCGAGGAGGATTCCGCGACCCCCGAGGGCCGGCTGGTCGCGGGCCGCGTTCTCTACCTCTCCGGCACGGTGGACGCGACCGACAACGAGGCGCAGAAGCTGCTCGAGCGCGCCGCGCAGGACCTGCCGACGGCGGAGGCGTACTACTGGCTGATGGCGGCGAGCACCGACACGGTGAAGTCCGCGCAGGCGGCGGACGAAGTCGCGCTCCTGGGCGACGGGCAGGCGTACCTGCTGGCCGAGGCGGCGGCGCGCCGGCTCAACACGCTCGGTCCCCGCGCCGCGGATCCCATCGCCCGCCGCGCCCTCGCCGCCCCGGGCGGCGCCGACGACCCCACCGTCGCCGTCGTCCGCGCCCTGGTCCTCCTGCGACGCGGACTGGCCGGCTCCTGCACCGCCCTGCTGGACGACTGGCTCGAGACCCACTCCTCCCGCCCCTACCTCGTCCAGCAGCGACGCGCCTGCCTGGAAGCCGAAGGCCGGACCGAGGAGGCACGGGCGCTCGACGAGGAAATCGAGCGCGACGACCGCTCCGACCCCTCGACCCCCCTGCGCCGCCTCCAGCTCCTGGCGTCCCGCGGCGGGACCGAGGAGGCGCGGCGCCTGGCCACGGACCTCGTCGAGTCGTTCCCCGACGACCTCGGGACCCTCCAGCAGGTCTCGGCCCAGCTCAAGATCGCCGGCGCCGCGGACGACGCCCTGGCGCTCGCCCGGCGCCTCGCCGACGAGTGCCCGCAGAACCCGACGCTCGTCCAGACTCTCGGCCGCATGCTCGAGGAGCTGGGCCGCCGCGACGAGGCGATCGCGCCCTACCGCCGCGCGCTCGAGCTGGAGCCGCAGAACCAGCCCCTCGCCCAGTACCTCGACTTCCTCGACGAGCGGCAGAGCCTCGAGGAACGGTGGGCCGTGCCGTTCGAGCAGCTCGCCGACCGCGTCGCCGCCGCCCGCGCCGCGCTCGAGGCGGCGGGTCCGGACGAGCTGGCCGGGATGCGCAAGGGCCGCGCGATCTTCCGCCAGGAGGTCGACCAGATCCACGACAACGGGCTCTCCAGCCGCTTCGGCCAGTGGTTCACCCTCGTGCAGACCACGGACGGCGCCGAGCAGTACCGCTGGGCGCAGGTCGCGTACACCCCGGGCGAGGAGGACTTCGAGCTGCTGCGGGCCATCGTGCACAAGCCCGACGGGCACTCCGAGGACTACGAGACGCACTATCCGATGTCCTTCGGCGGCGGCTACTACTTCTCCGACGCGGGGGCCGAGGCGATCGGCTTCCCGCGGCTCGGCGTGGGCGACGTGCTCGAGGTCCGCTACCGCATCGACGGTCGCAGCCGCCAGAACAAGTTCGGCGAGCACTTCAGCAACGAGATCGGCGTGCTGAACTCCGAGACGACCGACCGCTTCCGCTACGCGCTCGTCGCCCCGGAGGACAAGCAGCTCTACGTCCACCTGCCGGAGGGCTTCGCCTTCGCCCAGGACGAGACGCACGAGAACGGCGAGGCGGTGCGCGTCTACGAGGCGACCGACCTGCCGGGGATTCCGGACGAGCCGAACGCGCCGCCGTTCCCCGAGCTCGCCCGCGCGATCCAGGTGTCGACCTTCGCCGACTGGCACGAGCTGGCCCGTTGGTGGTGGGGTCTGGTCAAGGATCAGCTCCAGCCCGACGAGACGATCCGCGACCGCGTGGCCGAAATCGTCGCCGGCACCACCGATACGGAAGAGATCGTCGCCCGCGTGTACGATTGGGTCATCCGCAACACCCGCTACGTCGCGCTCGAGTTCGGCATCCACGGCTGGAAGCCGTACCGGGCCCACGAGGTCGTCTCGCGCGGTTTCGGCGACTGCAAGGACAAGGGCTCGCTCATCTACACCATGCTCGCCGCGGCCGGCGTCGACGCGCGGCTGGTGCTCCTGCGCACCCGCTACTACCGCGGCCGCCCGGTGAGCGAGTTCCCCAGCCTGGGGCAGTTCGACCACGTCATCACCTACATCCCCGCCCTCGACATCTTCGTCGACGGCACCGCCACCCTCTCGGCCTTCGACGAGCTGCCCGTGATGGACCGCGAGGCGTTCGCCCTGGTCGTCGGGCCGGACGACGAGCGGACCCTGACCACGCCGCGCGATCCGCGCGCTCCCGACGAGCTGGAGTACCAATTCACGATCGACCTCCGTCCCGACGGCTCCGCCGCGGTCGAAGGCGTCCAGCGCGTCACCGGCGCCTACGCCCCCGGCCTGCGCGGCCGGCTGCAGGCGGCGGAGACGCGTCGGCAGCGCGCCGAGGAGCTGGCCGGCGGCATCTACCCGGGCCTCGTCCTGGGCGACTTCACCGTCGAGGGCCTCGACGACTTCCGCGCACCGCTCGTCTTCAGCGGCAAGGCCGAGGTGCCCCAGCTCGCCAGCGGCGGCGGCGGCACGTTCTCGATCCGCGCCGATCGCCCGCGCAACCTCGCCCGCAACTGGGCCGGCGCCGACAAACGGGAGCTGGACGTGGACCTCGGAATGGCCTCCCACGAATCGCACGAGGTCGTCTACCGCCTGCCCCCCGGCGCCCAGGACGTGCGCGTGCCGGAGGGCCGCACCCTGCACGACGGGACCCGCACCTTCGACATGCAGGTCGCCCGGGACGGCGATCAGGTCACCGTGACCTGGAGCCTCGAGGTCCCCGAATCCCGCGTCCCCGTCGCCGACTACCCCGGATTCCGGGCCTTCTGCGCCGCCGTCGACACGGCGCTGGCGGAGCCGATCACCTATGTCATTCCCTGATAACGACCCCCGATGTTCTCGGACTGCCGTATCCGAACCGCGGGCTTCAGCCCGCGGCTGGCCCGACCGGCTCGGCCGCGCCCTGAAGGGCGCGGTTCGGTTCCGGCCGAATGGCGGGTCCTCGTTCCCTGAACGACGCCGCACGTTCCTGCTCCTGGTCCTGCTCGCCGTTCCGGTCGGCCCGGGCCGCGCCCAGGACGTTCCGGCGCCCGAGGCCGCTCCCGCGCCGGACCCCGACGCTGCTCGCGCACGCCTGGTCGCACCCATCCCCGACGGCGTCGACCCCGCCGTCCGCGCGTACCTCGAGGCCCTCGCCGACATGGCCGTCTCGCAGCACGAATCGGCCGTCACCCGCATGCGGGAGGCGGTCGAGCTGGCGCTGGACGCCCCGAGCGAGTCGTCGCGTCTCGCCGCGATCGCCGCGCTGCTCTCCCTGCGCGGCGCCCTCTCCTGGGCCCCCCGCTCCTGGGTCGAGCCCGTCCTGGGGCTGGTCGACCGCGTGCCCCTGGATCGGGCCGAGTGGCTCCCCGTCCTCAACCACTTCTACGGCCTGCGCGCCGACCTGCACCTGGACCTCGCCGACGTCCCGGCCGCCGAGCGCGACACCGCCGACCGCGGGTGCCTCGTCGGCTGGCTGGGCACCGGCCCCGAAGGCCCCACCGCCTACCACGACTGGTGGCGCGACCCGCCTCCCGACTTCGCCCTCCGGCCCGCCCCCTGGGCTCCGGGACAGAACCGCCCGGCCGAGCCCGAGCGCGCCTGGGAGCCCGAGGTCTTCCTGTGCAACCTCACCCTGGGCCGTCCCGGCGAGGTGCGCTCCGGCGTGATCCGCATCTCGTCGGTCGTGGACTTCCCCGAGGGGCTCGGCGCGGCCGTGATGCACGTCTCGACCGGCGACCCGTTCCTCGTCCGCATCGACGGCACCGAGGTGCTGCGCCATGACCCCTATCGCGAGACCATCGGCAGCGTGTTCGACCTCGCGCTCGACGCGCCGCCCGGCCGGCACCGCATCGACATCCAGCTCGCCTCCGGCTGGGGACGCCCCGTGCTCTCCGTCTCCCTCCTCGGCGTCGATGCCGCCGGGCGACCCGTACCCCTGGCCTCCGCCGGCGACCTGTCGGTCGAGACCCCCGTCATGTTCTCCGGAAGGGTCCGCGAGCTGGAGCTGCACCCGGCGGACGAGTGGACCGCGTTCGTCGCGCTCGACGTGCTGGAGGGGATGGGCCGCAACGAGGCCGCGGCGCGGGGCGCCGAGCAGCTCGCCGACTCCCCGTGGGGCGAGGACAACCCGCTAATCCAGCTCCGCGCCGCCTCGGCCCTCCTCCGCGACCCGACGCTCTCGCTGCCCGAGGCACGCCGGCGCGCCACCTCCCGCTTCGAGCTGCTCGGCGACCTGGAGGACGTCCTCGTCCCGCCCCTCTCCGCCCGCGCCGGCTGGGCCCTGGAGGACGGCGACCTCGACGACGCCATCCCCCTCCTCCGCGCCGCCGCCGAGATCTACCCCGACGACTTCGAGATCCTCCAGCAGCTCGAATCGGCCTACAGCTCCCGCGGCTGGATCGAGGAGTCCAGGCGCATCGTCGAGCGGCTTGAGGCGACCATGCCCGAGAGCTGCGCGATCAAGCGCCTGCGCCTCTCGTTCGCCTACGACCTCGGCGACACCGCCGGGATCGACGCCGCCGCGCAGGAGATGGTGCGCTGCATGCCCTCGGCCTTCGACCGCCTCGGCACCCTCGGCCGCTCCCAGCGCTGGGACGCCGTCGTCGCCGAGATCGAACGCCTGCGTCCGCTGTACGGCGACCCGGACATGGCCGACGTCGCCGTCGCCATGACCCGCCTGCGCCAGGGCGACACCGCCGGGCTCGAGGAGCTGCTGCGCAGGCAGCTCGCCAAGGATCCCGGCGACTCCGGCACCCTGGATACCCTCGTCGACCTTCTGCTCCGCGACGGCCGCCTCGACGAGGCGCTCGCCCTCCTCCAGGACGCCCTCCCCCTCGGTCAGCCGACCAACACCGGCGCCATGGAGACCGCGGCAACCCTCCAGGGCTTCGACCCCTACTCCCCGCTGTACATCCCGGCGCCGCTGGCCATCGCCGACTACGAGGCGCACCGGACGGGCGACGAGGCGCCCGCCACGCAGATCCTCGACCACACCGTCAGCCGTGTCTTCGACGACGGCACGATCCGCATGGTCACCCACACGATCCTCAAGCTGTCCTCGCAGGAGGCGATCGAGACCTACGGGCAGTCGGGCGGCGGCGGCGCCCTCGCGGCCCGCACCATCGCCCCCGACGGCGCGGCGACCAACGTCGTCAACATCGCCCAGGCCGGCGTCGGCTCCTTCCCCGAGCTCACGCCCGGCTGCTACATCGAGACCTTCGACGCCCGCGTCCAGGGCTCGCCGACCATGCTCCAGGGCGGGACCGACCACTGGCGCTTCTACTTCCAGAGCGTCGACGAGACCATGGCACGCACCGAGTTCGTCCTGGTCTCGCCCGCCGACTACCCGCTCGACTACTCGGTGCGGGCCGAGGCCCCGGTCGACCGCGTCGAGGAGCTGGGCGTCCTGCGCCTGGACCGCTGGGCCGGCCACGACGTCGCGCCCCTGCGCATGGAGCCGATGTCCGTCCAGAGCGACGCGTTCGTCCCGTCCCTGCGCCCCGCCCGGAACTTCGATTGGACCCGCCTCTTCGCCGCCCTCGCCGACAGCCTGTACACCTCCGACTACATGCCGCTCGAGGTCGCCGCGTTCGCGCGCGACACCTGCCGCGGCCTGGACGAGGCGGCCTGCGTGCGGGCGCTGTACGACTGGATCCTCGACAATGTCGAGTCCGGCGGGTTCGGCGACACCATCGTCTCCACCTACCAGCGCCGCTCCGGCGCCCGATCGCGACTGATCGTCGCCCTCCTGCGCGCGGCGGGGTTCTCCCCGCGATTGCTGCTCGCCACGTCGCTCGACCGCGACCGCACGGAGACCGACGTCGCCGAGTCGGGGCGGTACTACTACCCCGTCGTCGAGGCGGCGGGACGGATGTTCACGATCGAGGCCGACGAGGCGGCGTTGGGGTACCTCCCGGCCGAGATTCGCGGCATGCCGGCGATCGTCTACGACCCGATGGGCGACGAGCTGGAAACGGTGACGCTGCCCGATCCCGAGGATCAGCGGGAAGGCTTCTCCGTCGAGCTCGACCTGGAGGTCGATCCCGATCGCGGCTCGGTCGTCGTTCGCGGCTCGATCGAGATCACCGGAGGCTTCGCCGCCGACTTCCGCGACGGACTCCTGGAACGCTCGCCCGCCGACCGCGAGGGCGACCTCACGCTCGTCTTCGTCGCGCCCTCCTTCCCGGGCGCCGACGTCGACGAGATCGCCGTCGATGACCTCGAGGATCGCGAGAAGCCCCTCGTCGTCCGCTTCACCGCCCATGCCGACGGGCTCGTCGTCCGGCGCGGCGGCACCCTGCTCCTGCCGCCGCCGATCCCGCAGCAGCTCAGCGCGGGCTACGCACCGCTGCCCGTCATCGAACACCCCGCCCTGGCGTTCCCTCCCCTCCACCTCGACGTCTCCGTCCGCATCCACGCCCCGGGCTGGCGCATCGGCGGCCTCGCCGGACAGGACGTCGACGACGCCGGCATCGCCTTCACCCAGGAGGCGACCGACGCCGAGGACGGCGGCACCCTCGTGCGGCGCCTGCGCATCGACGACGCGCGCCTCGAGCCCGGCGACTACCCGCCCTTCGCACAGGCCGTCCGCCGCGCCGAGAACCTCTGGAACCTGCCCCTGGAACTCCGCGAGATCCGGTAGCCGTACGCACTGGCACGGCCCTCGGAACCGCGCCGGCCTTCGCCATCCGAACCGCGGGCTTCAGCCCGCGGCTGCCGTCCCGTCGGAGCCGCGCCCTGAAGGGCGCGGTTCGGTCGACCCGCCACCCGCTACCCGCCACCAGCCACGAGCCGGTTCAGTCCGCCGCCACCACCGTCCCGGGATGCTCGCGCTTCGCCGCGTACAGCGCCGTGTCCGCACGCCGCAGCAGCGACTCGAGCGACTCGTCGCGCCGCCAGGCCGCCACGCCGGCGCTGGCCGAGAACGAGACCCGCGCCTCGACCTGCGAGACCTGCTCGCGGCACGCGGCCAGCACGCGCTGCAACGCGAGAACCCCGCCGGGCAGCGGCGTGTGCGGCAGCAGCACCGCGAACTCGTCGCCGCCGTAGCGCGCGAACACGTCCACCTTCCGCAGCCGCCGCGCCAGCCCGTCCGTCGTGGCCTTGAGCACCACGTCCCCCGTCCCGTGCCCGAACGAGTCGTTGATCTGCTTCAGCCGGTCGACGTCCACCAGCGCCACGCACAGGTCGTAGCCGTACCGCCGCGCCCGCTCCAGCTCCCGCTCCGCCTCGTCGACGAACTTCCGCCGGTTGTAGCAGCCCGTCAGCGGATCGGTGACCGACATCTCCTCCATCTGCCGGTAGGCATCGCTGAACGCCAGATACGAGCGGAGCCAGGTCGCCAGCACCGACAACAACACCTGGTGCTTCCGCTCGAACACACCCGCCGCCGCGGCGAAGATGGCGCAGGAACACGTCGCCGCCGAATCCGCCGCCGCCACGTACGCCGACGCGGCCTCGACCGCCTCCGGCGCCCGCGACGGCCCCGACAGCTCCACCACCTCGACCTCGACGTCCGACCTCGGCCCGGGCCCGCCCCCCGCCGGCACCCCCGCCCGCTCGAGATCCGCCCGCACCGCGGCCAGGAGCGGGCTCGAAAGCGCCCCGACCGCGTAGATCGTGATCTCCGTGTCCGTCCGCCCGGCGCGCACCACGCCGAAGGCGTCGAAGGGGATGATGTGCGACGCCTCGACCACCGCCCGACGCACCGCACGACGGAAGTCCGGCACCGCCACCGGCAGGATCGTATTCAGCATGTTCAGGAACGCGATCTCGTCTTCCGCGAACTCGACGATCAGCTTCCCGCTTGGCGTGCGCATCCCCACTCCGGCCGGCCGCCGGCCTCCCCCAGGCACGGCGCCGCCCGGAGTGTCCCCCGACCCCGCCCGCTGTTCAAGCGTTTATCCAGGGGAAAGGGAGCAGCCCGGCCGGCTACGCCGGTGAGGGCCCGGAAGCCGCGGGTGCGGCGGGAGCCGGAGCGGCCGGCGCGCCCGCGGGCGCGGCACCCGGCTCCGCAGGCGCAGCCGTCGCCGCGGCCGGCTCCGGCACCTCCAGGTCGACGTCCCGGATCGCCTCCTTGATCTCCACGTCCAACTCGCCCCGCTGCGCCGTCAGATCGATGATCTTCGTCTGCAGCTCGTTGTAGCGCTTCTCCAGGTCCGACAGCCGCGTCGTGAGTCGCGTCCTGAGCTCGCCCGCCCGGTTGATGCCCTCGATCGCGTACAGGTTGTTCTGCGTCTCGTACATCGCCTGCGTGACCTGGTCGCGCTCCTCCGTGAAACGCTGGATGTCGGCGTCAATCCGCCCGATCTGCTCCGCCAGCTCCAGCGCCTTGCGGAGCGCCGGACCCGCCACCCCGTCGACCGCCGGACCCGAGAGGTACAACCGCACCGCGTCACGACCCACGTCGGTCAGGAGCATCACCTCCTGGATCGTCGGCGAACGCTCCAGGACCTCGATCTCCGCCTTCGCCTGCGCCTTCAGCTCCAACGGCACGATCACCGTCAGCGCGTCGACCTCCTCCGAGCCCGCCGGCAGGTTGCGCAGCTCCCAGCCCGACCACCGCGTGTGCTGGATGTAGAGCTTCCCCGGCCGCTCGGACAGGTTCTGCACCACGTACTTCGTCTTGCGCACCGAATAGCGGCGCACCGTGATCGTCCCGTGCACCACCTTCACCAGGCTCGCCTCCTCGATGTCCGACCCGCTCTCCACGCTCACCACCACCGAACGCTCGACCGCGTACGGGATCGACGTCGTCGCCCCCGTCGGCAGCGGCTCCAGCAGGCCCTGCCCCAGGAACGTCTCCTTGCCGAAGATCGCCACCGGCCCGCGCTCCAGCGTCACGCCCGCCTGGTTCGTGAACCGCACCACCCGGAACGGGTGCTGCGCCGAAACCGGAACGCCGGGGTCCGGCCGGTACAGGAGCGTGTCGCTCGCGTCCACGCTCTGGTTGAAGATCGCCACCAGCGTCGAAGCCTCGTCCTCCACCGTCACCGGCGCCACCGCCCGGTACGTCGTGATCCCGCCCTCCTGGCTGCCCAGCGCCAGCAGGGCCAGGCTCGCCTGCGCCCCGCCCGCCGTCAGCCCCTGCGGCGGAGGGGGGGGAGGAGGAACCACCGGCGTCGACGTCGCCGGCTCCGTCGGGTACGCCATTCCGCTCGCCGGACCGCCGCCGCCCCCCCCGGGATATCGGGTGTTGCCCGCCGAACGCTCGGCCTCCGCTCGCCGCGGCCGCGAGGCCGAGTCCGGTTGCGCCGACGCGGCGCCCAGGGCCACGGTCCCGTACCCTTCGCCGCCCAGGTACCCCGACACCGTCTCGTCGGCGGGGTAGTAACCCGGTGCGGACGGCGCCGCCATCGGCGCTTCCGGTGCCGTCGTCGCCGCCGCCAGCTGCTGCCGCTCCATCTCCCGCCGCGTCTCCTCGGAGACCGAGATCGACGACGACACCGCCGCCTGCACGACCTCGCCCCGGTCCGTCACCATCGGCCGCAACGGGATGTAGGGATTGCCCAGGTCCGCTCGGAACGTCAGCGGCGCGCCCTCCGTCACCGTGAGCCGCACGTCCTCCCAGTCCTCGCCCGAGAGGTTCTGCACCACCGCCCAACCCTGCAACAACGCCTTCTTGCCCGCTTCGTCCATCACGATGCGGTACGTCGGCCGCCAGATCGGCGACTCCACGACGTACGCGATGATCACGTCGTGCTCCGCCCCCTCCTCCCCCTTCAGCTTTACTACCACCTCCACCTGGTCCTCCGGCTCCTCCTCCTCCGCCTCCCCGTCGTCCGGGGGCGGCGTCGGCCCGGGGCACGCCCCGGGCGGCATGGTCGGCCAGCACGGATACGGCGGCATCGGCGGCGTCTCGTCCTTCTTCTCCTTCTTCTCCTTCTTCACCGGAAACGTCACGAACTCGACCGGCTTGCCGTCCAGCGTCACCACCGCCAGCGACGCCAGGAAGTCGCCCACCTGCGTCTCACGGACCTTGAACTTGATCTCGTCCCCCAGCACCTTCCCCGCCCGCTCGAAGTACCCCACCCCGTTCCGGTACAGCACCACTCGCTGGATCGGCAGCTTCGACGAAACCTGCGGCGGCGCCTCCACCTTCTTCTTGCACCCCGACGCCCCCCCGGACCCCAAGGCCAGCACCGCCGCCGACACCGCCGTCACCACCCACCGACTCGTCACGCCCCTGACCATCTCGCCTGCTCCTTCCCGGGACCCCAGGGTCCCCGGCTCCGTCCCCCGCTACCTGCCGCGCCCCCTTACGATCCATCAGCGCTCCGGATCCTACCTCCGTGCCCCCGTTGACCTCCAACCCCCTCCCCCCTTTGCGACCTTTGCGTTTCTTGGCGTCCTTTGCGCGATGTCCGGTCCGGTCCCCCCGGAACTTGGCGATGTAGCCCAATGTAGGATACAGTCCTTCCTGAGGAGGCAAGAATGAACGATCCGCGAGAACGACGGTGCCTGCGAAGCGAGGACACCCGGACTGCCTTGTCGTACCAGCTCGCGTACTCGGCCGTGCAGTCGGGAATGGACGGTCTGGTCCTGGCGGACAACCAGGGCCTGCTCTTGGCGTCGTCTCCGACCACCCGGCGGCCCGAGGAAATCGCGGCGTGCGGACCGCTGGCGCTGGATCCGGACGAGCCGCTCGGCCCCGGGATGGGCGCGCGGGACGACGTGACGGTGCAGTGCTTCGATTTCGACGGGGCGCGCCTGTTCCTGGTCGGACTGGGCGGCATGGTGTCGCACCGCGCGGTCGCGCTCATCCGGGCCATGCGCGGCGTCTGTCGCATCCTGCGCACGACGATCGTCTCCCCCGTCGAAGCTACGGCCGCTTCCGCCTCGTAGGCCGGATCGTTTCCAGGAGGATCTTCTCCAGTTCGTCGGCGGCCTTGCCCGGCGAGGCGGGGACGTCCTCCGGGGGCGGTGCCGAAGGGCGGCGCGGCACGCCGGGCGGGAGTGGGGGCCGCGAGGTGCGCGCACCGGTGCCGGGCGCCGGCGCGGGCAGGCGGGACAGGCCGGGCGGCGGGCGCGAAGGGCGACGGGGTGGTCTGGGCGGCCCGGCGGGCCGGTCGTCGGAGTCGGGATCCGGCACCGAGGCCTGGTGGAACCCGGGCTTGGACTTGATCAGCGCGAGCCGCTCCGGGTCCAGCGGCACTCGACGGATCACCTCGTTCGAACCGGCGGACGGAGCCGAGGCGTGAAGCAGCGCCTCGTCCCCTCCCACGACATCGACGATGATGCCGTTCGCGTCGCCGTCCGGCGGCGGGGGCACGACCGACGTCCGGAGATCGAAACCGCCGCCCGAAGTGCCCCCGGGCCCGTCCGACATCACCACGTCGAAGCCGCCGCTCGGCGCGACAGGTTCGGGCTCCGGCGCAGCCGCCGGCTCCGCCGGAACGGCAGCCGCCGGCTGAACCTCCGCGCGGCCCGGCCACGCCCAGCCGTCCTCCGCCAGGCCGAGGTACCCCTCGACGACGTCGTACGCGACGTCGCCCAGGATCACCGAAGCCCGGAAGAGATCCGCCCCGCGGCCGACGATCGCCTCGACCGTCTTGACCTTGCCCACCAGGTCGTTGGGGTCGGCCTTCCCTTCCACCTCGCGCAGGAAGAAGACGGCCGGCTCTACCTTCGCCCGCAACCCCCTCTCGGGGATCGCCAGCACGTCGTCCTGTACCGACGCCTGCTCCTTCTCGACCAGGCCGTCGAGCACCTCCTGCGAAATGAAGAAACGCACGCCCAAGGTGCAAACGAGTATACTGGTGCGCGCGCCGGAGTGGCAAGTCGGCGCTGGGACGGACAATCCATGGCCCGGACGAAGCACGCAGCGCCGGTCGCTCCGGCCGGCTCCGCGCTCGACGCCCTGTTCTCGGCACGCTCCGTCGCCGTCGTCGGCGGCGCGCCCGACTCCTACTGGACGCTCCGTCTCCTCGAGAACCTCGCCCTCGGCCGCACGCGACCGCGCGCCTTCACCGTGCACCCGCACGGCCGCAAGGTCGGCTCCCTGCCGTGCGTCGCCTCGCTCTCCGACGCCCCCGTCCCCCCCGAGCTCGCGGTCCTCGTGACCCCGTACGCCCAGGCGCCGGCCCTCCTCGCCGAGGCCGCGGCGGCAGGTGCGCGGGCGGCGATCGTCGTCGACGACCCGCCGGCCGGCGCCGCCGGCGCGACGTTCCCGCCCCCCGGCCTTCCCCCCGGTTTCGTCGTCGCCGGCCCGGCAAGCCTCGGCGCGCTGTCCCCCGCGCGCGGCTCGTACCCCTTCCTCGGACGGCTGCTCGAGCGGCCTCCCGCCGGCGGCGTCGGCCTGGTCAGCCAGAGCGGCGGCGTCGCCATCGAGCTCCTGCGCACGGACCTTTCCGGACGCTTCGGCTGGAGCCACGTCCTGGCCGTCGGACCGGGCGACTCGTTCGGCGCCGCGGCGGCGCTCGAGGCCCTGGCGGCGGACGACGACACGCGCGTCATCGGCGCCTACCTGGAGACGCTCGAGGATCCGCCGCGGCTGGCCCGGGCGGTCGCGGCCGCGTTGCGCGCCGGCAAGCCGGTCGTCGCGGTTCGCGGCCCGGACAGGGCGCTCCCGGCTCCGCCGGCGGACCAATCGCGGGCCGAATCGTCGCTTTCGGCCGGGGCCGAGTCGGCGTTCGTCGCGGGCTTCCTGCGCCATTGCGGGGTGGCGGAGGTCCCGACGCTCGAGGCGCTGGTCGAGGCGCTGGCGTTCTTGACGCATCGGGGGGTGCTGCACGGTCGCCGGGTGGGAGTCGCGGCGCTGTCGTCGAGCGCCGGGCGGCTGGCGGCCGCAGCGTTCCGCGCCGCGGGGCTCGAGCTGCCCGCTCCCGGTGGGGCGCCGGGCGCCGGAGGCTCCGCACCGGCGCGGAAGCGGGCGGGCCCGCCCGGCTCCAACCCGCTCGACCTCACGGGACGGGTGCTCGATCGGCCGGGCGACGGGGCGCGTCTGGTGCGCGCGTTCGCGGCGAACGACGGGTTCGACGTCGTCGTGTTCGTCGGGCAGCCGCCGCGCGGGACGACGTCGTCGGACCGGAGGCTCGCGGCGTGGGTCGAGGCCCTGTCCCAAGGCGCGGGGAAGGACCGGACGGCGATTGCGGCGCAGGTGATGCACGGGCCCGTGCCGGCGCCGGCGGCGGATCCGGCGCGGCGCGGCAACCCGGTCCTGGCCGGCCTCGGCGAGGCGGCAGCGGCCGTCGCGGCGGCGTGCGCGGCGGGCGAGGCGTTGCGGCGGCTGGCGGAGCCGATCCCGTCGCCGGCCGGCATCGATCCCGCCGCGGCCGGCGCCCCGCTGCTGGGCCCGGCGCGAACACTCTCCGAGCCCGCGAGCCTGGAGCTGCTGGGGCGCTACGGCATCCCCGTCGCCCCGTGGCGCCTGTGCACCACGGCGACCGCGGCGTCGCGCTTCGCGCGCGAGTTGGGGACGCGGGTCGCGGTGAAGGCGGCGACGCCGGACGTCCCCGCGAAAGCCGCGGCGGGGCTCGTCAGGCTGGGCCTGGACGGCGACGCCGCGGTGCGCACGGCGTTCCACGACGTGACGATCCGCGCGCAGGCGCTCGTGCGGCCCGAGCGGCTGCTCGGGGCGACGGTGATGGGGATGGTCGAGGGCACCGCGCGGCTCCTGGCGGGGCTGGTGCGGCACCCGCGGCTGGGGATGCTGGTCGTGGCGCGCCGGGCCGACCTGGCGGGCGCGCAGCCCGCGGTCGTTGCCCGCGGCTGTCCCCTGCGCGCGTCGGAGGCGTACGACCTGGCGGCGGAGCTGGGTCTGGGCGCCTCGTCGGCCTCCGCCGTCGACGTCGACGCCCTGGCCAACGTCCTCGTGCGCCTCGGTCGCCTGGGCGCCGACCTGGGCGCCATCGTCGCCGCCGTCTGCATCGGCCCGCTCATCGTCGCCGAGCGCGGCCGCGGTTGCACCGCCGTCGACGCCAGCGTGGTGGTCCGCCCCCCCTGATTGATTGCCCTTTGCGTCCTTCGCCGGAGGCGCCCTGAGCTCCGGCCGAAGGGTCGCCTCTTTGCGTCCTTTGCGCGAAATCCCTTCCCCGGTTGACGCCCCGCATCGCGCCCGCTAGGCTCCTGCTTCGCATCGGAAGGGAGGCACCGGCGATGAAGAATCGGATGTGGATGGTTTTGGGTTCGCTCGCAGCCTTCGCCACCTTCGGCGCCTGCGGCGACGATTCGGCGGGCGACGACGGAGGCCGGGACGTCACGGACGCCCGCGACGTCGTCGACGAAGGCACGACGTGCGGGACCGGCGAGCTGTTCTGCGACGGCGCCTGCGTCAACGTGCAGAGCCGGTCCGACCACTGCGGGGACTGCGACACCGTCTGCGCCTCCAACGAGCTGTGCCGCGCCGGCACCTGCGAGCTGTCCTGCCCGATCTCGCCCGACTACGACGACTGCGGGGGGACCGAGTGCTCGAGCCTGCAATCCGATCCCGAGAACTGCGGCGCGTGCGGCACGGCGTGCGGGGCGACCGAGGTCTGTTCCTGCGGCGTGTGCGTCGATGCGTGCGCCGACTTCAACACCGACTCCGAGCACTGCGGCGTCTGCGGCACCGCCTGCGTCACGGGCGAGCAGTGCTGCTGCGGCGAGTGCACGGCCGACGCGACCTGTCCCGAGACCTGCGTGCTGATCCCGGTGCCCGCACAGGCCGAATGCGGCTCCGACGGCCGCGCGTGCGTCGACGTGCGGGGTGATCTGTACCACTGCGGCGACTGCGAGGGAGTCTGCGACATCACCGAGGCCTGCGGCGACGGCGTCTGCACGACCGACATCTGCACCGGCGCCGACGTCTACTGCGAGGGTCACTGCACGAACCTTCTGAGCAGCACGCAGAACTGCGGCCGATGCGGCAACGCCTGCAACCCGTCCACCGAGCAGTGTTTCGACGGCCGGTGCATCCGCCTCTAGCGCGAACGCGCTTCGTCTTCCTCACGTGGATCCCCCCTCCCCTCCCCGCGACCCCCGAACCGTCCTGCGGTCGCTCGGCCTGCGTCCACGGCGGGCGATGTCGCAGTCGTTCCTCACCGATCGGGCGCGGCTGGAGCGGATCGCGGAGGCGGCGGTCCCGGGTGAGGGCTGGTCGGTCGTGGAGATCGGTCCCGGCACCGGGGCGTTGACCGAGCCGCTGGCGCGCCGCGCCGCGCGTCTGCTCGCGCTCGAGGCCGACGGTGCCCTGGCCGTAGCGACCGCGGCGTCGTTCGCCGATCGCCCGCACGTGCGGATCGAGCACGCGGACGCCCTGGCGTTCGACTTCGGGGCGGCGGCCGCCGGGGGTGCCGGTACCGCTGTTTCCGAAGTCGGGGCGGCAAGCGCAGCCCCTCCGCTTCCGGGCGCGGCTTCCGGCGGAGTCGGTGCCGGATCGGGCGCGTGGGTCCTGACGCGGCCGCTGGCGGTGGTGGGCAACATCCCCTATCACCTGACGGGGCTGATTCTTCGAGCGGCGTTGGACGCGGACCCGCGTCCCGACCGGGTGGTGTTCCTGGTGCAGCGCGAGGTCGCGGACCGGCTGATCGCGCCGCCGGGCGGGCGGGAGTACGGGGCGTTGACGGTGCTGGTGGGCGTGTCCTGGTCGGTGCGGCGGTTGTTCAAGGTCCCCGCCGGCGCGTTTCATCCTCCGCCGAAGGTCGACTCGGCGGTGGTGCTGTTCGAGCCGCTCGAGCCGCCGGCCTGTCCTCCCGCCTTGCGTCCCGCGTTCCGTCGCATCGTGATGGCGGCGTTCTCGCATCGGCGCCAGACGTTGCGCAACGCGTTGCGTCACGGCGGGCTGTCGGAGGCCGAGCTTGCCGCCGTCTCCGCCGCGCCCGGCGTCCGTTTCGACCGTCGTCCCGAGGAGCATCCGACCGCCGCCTTCGTGGAGATGGCCCGAGCGATCGGGGGGCTCGTAGCTGGTAGCTCGTAGCTGGTAGCTCGTAGCTGGTAGCCCGTCGCCGGTAGCTCGTGGCTCGCGGCCGATGCCCGGTGACCACCAGCCACCAGCCACCGGCCACCAGCCGATCCTGGGGCGTCCTTCCCCATGTCGTCGTCGGGCTCTCCAACCGTGCGGGATCGCGGGCGGCTCGCGGGACCTTCCGTTGATTCGCGCGTGTCGCAGGGCGGAGTGCCTCAGCTCCGGGTCGGACACATCGCCGCGAATCCGAGCGATTCTGCGGCGGGGTGATTGGCACGCGTGTTGCGATGGCATCTGGGTGCGGGAGGACGACGGACATGATGTTGGACGGACAGGGGACGGAGCAGGAGTGGCTGATGGACTTCGGGGATCGCTATGAGGAGATGGAGCCGACGAAGGTGTTGCTGGCGGAGGACGACGACGAGCTGCGGGAGTTGATCGCGGTCGCGTTGCGGCGGGAGGGCTACGCGGTGTTCGAGGTCGACAACGGCGACCAGCTCGTGCGGTACATCCATCGGATGCAGGGGGGAGTCGAGCCGGAGGAGGACATCGACCTGGTGATTTCGGACGTGTGCCTGCCGGGCCGGTCCGGGCTCGAGGCGTTGGAGCGGCTGCGCGAGCGGGACGGTTCGTTGCCGGTGATCCTGATGACGGCCTTTCCGACTCCCGAGGTTCGCGAAGCCGTGGAGCGGGCGGGCACGGCGGTGCTCTTCGACAAGCCGTTCCAGATCGAGGACCTCTGCACGGCGGCCAACTACTTCGCGGCGTCGCACTAGCATCGGTTGCGTCCGAGGCGCTTGCGTGCGTGAGGGGGGAGGACTATGTTGGGGGCCGTTCCGGTCGTTGTGGCCGGTGCGGTTTGCGGTCCGGCGGAGCCGTCGAGTTGCCGGACCAGAGAGAAGGGGGCGATACGGTTTCGACGGGTGGAATGAAGCGCGGGAGAGCGTGCCGGGGTGTCGCGTCCCCGTATAACCGCGGCAACTGAGTAGCTGCGAACAATAGCAACTACGCTCTGGCGGCTTAGGCTGGCCGGACGTCCCTCAGGGGTAGCCCTGCCTGTGGCTCTCTGAGGGGCGCAATTAAAGCAGGCTGGCTGCGCGTGGCTTCTCGGGACGCGCGTGGCGAGAACTTCCCGAGCTGGCGCGTCGGCATCCCGTCGGTCGGAGTCTGACGCGTGACGAAATAGGCCGTCTACGCACGTAGCGCTCCCCGTGGAATCCATCCGGACCCGGGTTCGACTCCCGGCGCCTCCACCCACCTTCGCCCCGGCACCGTCCTTCAGACGTGCCGGGGCTACGGCGGGCAAGCCCTCAAGCCGAGTCTGCTTCGCAAGGGCGAAGGTGGGTGCCCGCCATAGCTTCGCGGCGGAGCGAAGCGACGACCGCGATGCGTCGGCGGGCTCCTCACAATGCTCGGCCTCCTTCCCGACACCGCCAAACTTCGCCCGGCTCCTCACGATGCTCGGCCCTCTTGCGGTAGCTCACGGCCGACGGCGGGCGCAAGCGCGATAGCCAGGCAACGCCGATCCGTAACGCAACGCTCCCCCAAGAAACCGCGATACCCTCCTCGTGCCCTGGGTCTACGTCATCAAGAGCGTTCCGCAGCCCAGCCACCACTACGTCGGCTCGACCCGCGACGTGCGACGACGACTGATCGAGCACAACGCCGGCAAGTCCCCCCACACCTCGAAGTACGCCCCATGGAGGATCGTCCTGGCCATCTGGCTGGCGGACGCCGAGCGCGCCTTCCAGTTCGAGCGCTACCTCAAGTCCGGTTCGGGCCGCGCCTTCGCTCGGCGCCACCTCCTGTGACGGCTGGGCGGCTCCCGCCCCCCCCCTACCCCTCCACCACCATGGCCACCGGACGCGGCTTTCTTGAATACCGCACGGCTGACCCCACCAGCCCGTACTGTGGCATTACGCCGACCCGGCGCCGCCGGCTCACGGACCGCGTCACTTCCTGTCGCACGCCCGGCGTATCATCCGGGCATGGGGCAAACACCGCCGGCAGTCGATCGGCAGCCGCGCCCGACGCGGGGACCGCGACCATGAACACCAGGACATCGATCACCAGCCCGATCCGGGTCGACTTCTTGCCGGCGGACTTCACACCGCCCGGGGGTCGCCTCGGCATCACGATCGCGCCGGGCAAGAAAACGCCGAGCCGCGGAGGGCTGTGGGTACGCGATCTGGAGCTCGACCTCGCGGCGCTCCGGAACGAGCACCAAGCCGACGTCATCGTCACCCTGCTCGAGGAACGCGAGATGGCTCGGCTCGGCATCCCCGATCTGCTGGCACAGGTGAAGCACCACGGGATGGAGTCGATCTGGCTTCCGATCCCCGACGTCTCGACGCCTGCCAGCGTTGGTCACGCTCGCTTGGCCGTGGCCGCCGCCGCCGAGGCCCTCCGGCAACGCAAGACCGTGGTCGTCCACTGCAACGGCGGCCTCGGCCGCTCCGGCCTCGTGGCCGCCTGCATCCTCACGAGGCTCGGACACGAGCCGCAGAAAGCGATCGATGCCGTGCGACGCGCCCGGCCGGGCGCGATCGAAACCCTGGAGCAGGAGCGGTTCGTGTTCCGCTTCGCACAGGAGGCAGAACAGGGGCCGGTCGCGGAAGCCGTACGCGGACGACCAGCCAAGGCGGGTTCGCCGAAGGTTGCGCGGGGCCGCCGATTGCCGGGAAGGGCCCTCTCGCCCGAGGTCGACCGGGTCCGCGGCGCGCTCTACGGCCTGGCCGTCGGCGATGCGCTCGGCGCGGCGACCGAGTTCATGTCGCCCGATCAGATCAGGACGCAGCTCGGTCGCGTGGTCGACCTCGTCGCCAGCGGCGCCTGGGCCAAGGGCGAGTGGACCGACGACACCGAGCTGACGCTGTTCACCGCGGCCGCCTACGCGGGAGCCGATTTTTCTCCGGAAGCGACCGCCGAGCGGATGGTCCGGTGGATGCAATCGGGCCCGAAGGACATCGGCGGCACGACCGCTGCGGCACTCCGGTTGATCGCCAACGGCACGGCCACCTGGGAAAACGCCGGCCGACTCGCGCTGCGCGGTCGATCGCGCTCCGCCGCCAACGGGTCGCTGATGCGCGCCGCCCCCACCGGCCTCGTGCGCCGACCGGACGACGCGCGCCTCGTCACCGAGTCGATCGCGCTCTCCGCCATCACCCACGCCGACCCGCGCTGCCTCGCGTCGTGCGTCGCCTTCAACGTCGTCCTCTCGCACCTGGTCCACCGTCCCACGGTGCCGCTCGGGGATGTTCTGGCCGCCGCCCGCGACGCCGCGATGCCCGTCGACGCCGAAACGGCTACCCTGGTCGATGACGTCCGAGCCGGCAAGCCGCTGCGCTACGCGGCCGAGGATCGCTACGACGGCTCGGTGATGGGGTTCGTGCTGCTCTGCCTCGAGCGCGCCCTGGCCACCCTCCGGGACGCATCCGACTACGAGACCTCCGTCCTGCGCGTCGTGAACCTCGGCGGTGACGCCGACACGAACGCCGCCGTGGCCGGCGCACTCCTCGGCGCGAAGTTCGGCAGCTCCCAAATTCCCGCCCGCTGGCTGGGCGAGCTTCTGCGCACGGACGAGATCGAGGACGCCCTCACTTGCCTTGTTGGCCGTTGACACGGCAGGTCTGGACCCGCGACCATCGCGGTCGATGAGCCCGCCATCTGGCTTGTGGCCGCGCGAGAAACCACGGCCGACCGAGTCGCGCGGCGAGGTACTGGTCTGGGAGGCGCTGCGCAGGGGTCTCCCGGCGGGTTGGTACGCGTGGCACTCGGTCCGCGTGCGGCTCGGTCCCGGTCGCGAGACGGAGGGCGACTTCGTGATCGTGGCGCCCGACCGCGGGCTCCTCGTGCTGGAGGTGAAGGGCGGCCGCATCGAGGTGCGCGACGGCCGTTTCTTCCAGAACAGCCGCGAGCTCGACCCGCCTCCCCGTGCGCAGGCGCTTTCGATCGTTCGGGCGCTGATCGACCGCCTCCACGCCGAGGCATGCGGGCCGCCGGCCTTCGGCGTCGCGACGCTTTTCCCTGAAACGGCATTCGACGCGGGGCCGACGCAGGACGATGTCGCGCAGCTCGTGCTGGGCGAGCAGGACCTGCCGTGGCTCGAGAAGGCCCTGCCGGCGATCCTGGAGCGCGCGTGCCCTCCACCGCGTGAGCCTCGCGGTCCCTGGATCGAGCGCCTCCACCGGCTCTGGTGCGAGAGGTGGACGCCGAAGCTGGCGCTCGGCCATCGCGCGGCGCTCGACGCCGAGCGTCGGGTGCGGCTCGACGAGCAGCAGCTCGCGGTGCTCGACAGCCTAACGGACAACGCGTCGCTCCTGGTCGAAGGCGGAGCCGGCACCGGCAAGACGCTCCTCGCGCGCGAGGCCGCGCTGCGTTTCGCGGCCGAGGGCAAGCGGGTGTTGCTGGTGTGCTTCACGGCGGCGCTTGCCCACTGGCTCCGCGAGCAGACCAAGGCGTCCGGCCTGGCCGTCGACTCGGTCCGCGGTTTGGCGATCGACCTCTTCAAACAGGCCGGACTCGATGCCGGTGACTTCCATGCGCCCGGGTTCTGGGAGGACGTCCCGCTGCGGGCCGCGTCCGACGCCCTGCCGAAGGTCGGGCAGCCGTTCGACGTGATCGTTGTGGACGAGGCCCAGGATTTTTCCGAGAACGACTGGATGCTCATCCTGGAGCTGGCGGGCCAGCGGCCCCTCTGGGCGTTCCACGATCCCGGGCAGGCGTTCTGGCCGGAGCGCCGGGTGCCGCTGGAGCGGTTCCCGGCGCGCTTCACGTTGCGGCGGCCGTACCGATGTCCGTCTGGCGTCCAGGCGTTGGCGGACCTCTACATCGACCGGGCGGCGGACGAGTCGGCGATCCGCGGAGCGATGGCGGACGGGACGCTACGAATCGTCGTCTGCCCGAGTCGTTCGTCGGTGGCGGACAAGGTGGCGCTGGAGATCGACAAGCTCCTGGGCGAGAAGCTGACGCCGGGCGACCTCGCGGTCCTGTCGGTCCGAGGGGGCTCGCACGAGGAATCGATCATCCGTTCGGGGCGTCTCGGGCGTCACGCCCTCGTCAGGGCGACGGACGTCGGGATCGACGGCTCGATCGTCGGCGACACCTTCCTGCGCTTCAAGGGTCTCGAGCGTCCCGCGATCATCATCACCGACTTCCACCTCCTCGCCGACGAGGCCCGCGGCGTCCGGATGCACATCGCGCTGACGCGGGCGCTGGCGGCGGCGAGGGTCGTCGTGGCGCAGGACGACCTGGCGCGGGACCCGGTGTTGCGCACGGTCCTCGGTCGTCAAGATGGGCCCGGTGATGGTGGAGTCGCCGGTCGGCTGAAGTAGCCACGACAACTCTTGTCGCACCCGCGCCGTATCAGGGACCAGGGCCGGCCGCTGGGTGGGTCGGGCCCTGGGCTTCTGCAGATGAAAGGCAGGCCGACGTGACCCGGATCGGGATCATCGCCGACGTCCACGCCGACGTCCATGCGCTGCAGGACGCGCTCCGGCACCTCGACGGGATCGGGTGCGACAGCATCCTCTGCGCCGGCGACGTCGTCGGCTACGGGCTTTTTCCGGAAGAGACGATCGCGCTGCTCCGCGACCGGAAGATCGTCTGCGTCCGCGGCAACCACGACCGCTGGGCGCTCGGCGACGGCAGTCCCCGCGACCCGAACGGCGACGGGAAACCCCACGACGCCAGCGGCTGGTCGCTTTCGAAGGCCGCGCGGCGGTTCCTGCTGAACTTGCCGCGCTCCTGGCACGGCCTGATCGATGACGTTCGCGTCGGGATGTGCCACGGCACGCCACGTTCGGAGATCGAGGGCGTCTTCCTCGACCAGGTCACCGGCCATCTGCTGCAACGGTGGCTGAACCTGGCCGAAGCCGACCTGTTGATCGTCGGGCACAGCCATGAACCGTTCCGGCTGGTCTCGCCGGGCGGCGGCGTGGTGGTGAACCCCGGCGTCCTCTTGAGGGCGCCGCTCGGCGACGCCGACGAGGTGCGCATGGTGTTCGACGTGAAGAAGGGCTCGTTCCGGGCCATCGCGAAGCCGCCGACCGGCACGTTCGGCGTGCTTGAACTGCCCTCCCGGCGGTTCACGGTCCACCTCGCGTCGGACGGGTCGGAGGTGGAGATCCCTGGCGTCGCGAAGTACTGACGGTGGAAACGGCGTTGAAGCGCGACCCGAAGCCCGAGCCTCGCAAGTCCCGACGGCCGACGTGCTGCGGCGGGTCGTGAGGGGGGGGACGATGGTTGCTCGCACTTCGGGCCTCGGTGGGCCGGTCGAGGGCCGGTCGAGGGCGCGCTTGACGGGTCAGGCAGCGGAAGGCTACCGTCCGACCCAGGAGGATGGCGGCGGCGATGGCTGGCAAGAGCGCAATCGCGCAAGGACGCGCACAGGGCGCGGGAGCGGCCGAGCGAGGTCCCGATCCCCGGCGAATTCCCACCTACGGCCCGGTGGAATCGGCGCACTACCTGCGCTTGCCGGCCGCGACGTTGCGCTCGTGGGTGGTGGGGCGATCGTACCCGGTACGGGGCGGAACCCGCTACTTCAAGCCGCTCGTCGAGGTAAAGGGCTCGAAGCCGCCGTTGCTCTCGTTCCTGAACCTGGTCGAGGCCCACGTGTTGGCCGCCATCCGGCGGTCCCATGAAATCCCGCTGGACAAGGTCCGCCGCGCCCTCGACTTCGTCGAGCGGCACTGCTGCACGCCGAATCCCCTGGCGAACGCGGGGTTCGAAACGGACGGCCTGGATCTGTTCATCGAGCACTACGGGCGGCTCGTCAACGCGTCGAGCGACGGGCAGATCGCGATGCGGCAGATGCTGGAAACGCATCTCCGCCGCGTCGAGCGCGACGCGACCGGCTTGGCCACGCGCCTGTACCTGTTCACCCGGCGGGTCGAGCCCGACGAGCCGCGGGTCGTCGTGGTCGATCCGCTGCTCGGGTTCGGTCGCCCTGTCCTGGTGGGCACGGGCATTCCGACGGCGGTGCTCGCAGACCGGTATCGCGCCGGGGAGTCGATGGACGAACTTGCCGACGACTACGGCTGCGACCGCAACCTCGTCGAAGAAGCCGTCCGCTGTGAGTTGCGCTGGGCGGCATGACCGCCGTCGCGCCGCCCGAATGTGCAAGTGGACTGGCACACGGGCAGTCGTTGCGAGGGAGGGAGGGCGAAAACATGAACATATTCAGTGTCCTTGCTCATGAGGCGGCCAAGCTCGAAAGCGAGTTGAACCGCTCTCAGCCTCCAGGAGGAGGCGCGTCCAAACACGAGACGTGGTGTCAGAAGCTCCTGGGGCCTCAAGTAGAAAAAGCGTGGTCCGATCTTGCCGCAGACAACGCCGTGAAGTGGGACAAGCCGACGGAGTTGGAGCTGGGTTGGTACACCGCGTCCGGCGAGCGTCGTGCCAGGCCGGACTTTGCCTTTCGCGCCAAACACAACAAGCTCGTCGGCTTGGTCGAGATGAAGGGTGCCTACGCTGTGAGCCCGCACTTTGGAGCGGGCAACTCGTGGCACTACGCGTTCCACAGATGGGGCACCATCGGAAAGGGAGTCTGCAAGGACTGCACGCGCCTCCGCAAGGCCCAGAACCGGGGAATCCCCGCCGGCTTGGTGGTGATCGCCATCGGGACCACGCCGGGGGAGGCGCAGCCGGGGTGTCACCCGATCGGCAGGTTCGAGCGCCGCTTGACCCGGATACTCAAGGAGGAAGCCGCAATGCGACCGGTGGCCCGGCCGAAGAGCAGCGGCAGAACGGGCAAGCGGACCGATGATGACTGGGTTCGCATTCGCGTGTTCCGATTCCCGAAGCCGCGCTGATGCGGCCTACTTCGCACCCCTACAACCTCGGATCCACCGGCTCGCTCTCCATCGCCAGGACGGCGAAGACGCACTCGTGGACGCGGCGGAGGGGCTCGCGGCGGACGAAACGCTCGAGGGCCTCGATGCCCAGCGCGAACTCGCGCAACGCCAGCGAACGCTTGCGGCCGAGGCCACGCTGACGCAGACGCTCGAGATGCTCGGGCGCGGTGTACTCGGGGCCGTAGATGATCCGCAAATACTCGCGGCCGCGGCACTTCACCGCCGGCTGGACCAGACCCCGGCGGCCGCGGACCACGAAGTCCAACGGCTTCACCACCATCCCCTCGCCGCCACGCCCCGTCAACTCCTCCCACCACCGGATCCCCGCCGCCTGCGACTCGCTATCCGTCACGTCGACCGTCAGGAACGGCGTCGCCCTCAGCAACCCGGGGTCGCGCTCGCAGATCCCCGCAATCGTCGTCATGTGCCAGACGTGGTCGCGGTCGATGTGGACCTTGCCCTCCGTCGCCAGCACGTGGAACGGCGCGAGCTTCAGGTCGTCCAGCGAAACCACCGGCCAGCAGTACCGGCCGTAGGCCGTCGCGTAGTCCGCCACCATCCCCTTCCGGACGGCAAGACGGTCGCGCAACGACGCCACGTCCAGACCCCGAGCGACACCCTCCTCCACGACGCGCAGCGCCGCCCCGAGGGAAAGCGTCCCCGATGCCGCGACCGGCGCGTACTGCTCGACCAGCAGCGCCTGCGCCTTCGCCGACCACGGCATCAGCTCGCAGTCCAACACGACCCAGTCCGTCGCCAGCTCGTCCCAGAATCCCGCGGCCGTGAGCGCCGAGCGCACGCGCGCGATCACCCCGGCCTCGATCGCGGCGTCGTCGAAAAACGCCCGCCCCATCCGCGTCAGACACGTCCCGCCCGCGTCGCTCTCGACCCCGAACCGCTTGCGCGCCACGCCCGCGTCGCGGCACACGATCAGCACCGCGCGCGAGCCCATGTGCTTCTCCTCGCACACGACGCGCGGCACCCCGTGATCCCGGAAATACCCGAACGCCTGCGCCGGGTGCTCCAGCAACCCCGGCGCCTGCGACGTCTCCGCCGGCGACATCGTCGGCGGCAGGTAGACGATCCACTTCGGGTTCGCCGCCCAACGAGTCATCGCCTCGAGCGCCGCGGTCGCGTTCTCGGCCCGCACCGTCACGTTGCCGCCGAGACGCGTTTTTGCGAACCGTTTGCCCAGCACATCCTCGATGTCCAGCAGGTCGTCCTGCTCCTGCTGGGCCGCCATCGCCGGCGCCTGCGCCTCGGGCGGCAGGAACGGCCGCGCCGGCTCGCAGTACGTCGCCCGAGCGTCCACCGACACCAGCTCCAACTCGGGGTACCGCAACGCCGTCAGTCGGCCGCCGAACACGCAGCCCGTGTCGATGTTGATCGTCCCGTTGAGCCACTCCGGCTCCGGCACCGGCGTGTGGCCGAACACGACCTTCGCTCGCCCGCGGTACTCCTGCGCCCAAGGGTAGCGCACCGGCAACCCGAACTCGTCGGTCTCCCCGGTCGTCTCGCCGTACAGGGCGAAATCGCGCACCCTGCCGCTGGCTCGGCCCTGCATCGCCTCCGCCATCCCGGCATGGGCGACGACGAGCTTCCCGCCGTCGAACACGTAGTGGCTGACCAACCCGTCGAGGAACTCGACAACCTTCTCGCGGAACTCCGGCGACTCGCGGTCGAGCTGCGCGAGCGTCTCCGCCAAACCGTGCGTGACCTGAACGTCGCGCCCACGGAGCTTCCGCACCAGCTTCATGTCGTGGTTGCCGGGCACGCACAACGCACTTCCCGCGGACGACATCACCATCGCCGTCCGCAACACGTCCACGACCCGCGGCCCGCGGTCGACCAGATCCCCGAGAAAGACCGCGCGTCGCCCGCCGGGATGCCGCCAGGCGCCGCCGTCGTCTCGAGCGTAGCCGAGCCGCTCGAGCAGTTCGTCCAATTCGGCCGCGCAACCGTGGACGTCGCCGACGATGTCGAACGGCCCCGCCTCGTCGCACCGGTCGTTGTACAGGCGCGTCCGTTCGACGACGGTCTGCTCGACCTCCTCCTCCGTGCGCAAAATGAAGACGTGGCGGAACCCCTCGCGGGAGAGGCCGCGCAGCTCGTGATGGAGCGCGCGGACCTGGTTGCGCACGACATGCCCGCCGAAATCCCGCTCGGGCCGGACGGCGTTGCGCGCCTGGCAGACCTTCTCGGGCAGGTCCAGCACGATCGCCACCGGCAGGACGTTGTGCTCGCGCGCGAGCGTCACGAACGTCTTGCGGTCCTCGGATCGCACGTTGGTCGCGTCGATCACCGTGACCCTGCCCGCCGCGAGCCGCTTGCCGGCGACGAAGCGCAGGACGGCGAACGCGTCGTTCGTGGCGGACTGGTCACCCTCGTCGTCGGCGACCAGGCCGCGGCAGAAATCGCTGGAGAGGACCTCGGTGCGCTTGAAGTGCCGCAGCGCGAAGCTGGATTTTCCCGAGCCCGACGCACCGATCAATACCACGAGCGACATGTTCGGGATCCGGATCGGGCCGCCCGGCGCGCGCGCCGGGGCTCGCGGGTCACGCGGCGCCAAGACGGAACACTCCCATCTGCGTCGGCGCCCCGACCTCGGGGTCCTCGGGGCCGACGGGCTGGAACCGCACCTGGTAACCGTGGGTCGCCGCCACGCGCGTCGCCCAGGCCGTGAACTCCGCGCGGGTCCATTCGAACCGGTGGTCGCGATGCCGCAGGCGCCCCGACGGCAGGCCCGCGAGCCGCGCGTTGTACTCGACGTTCGGCGTCGTCAGCACCACGGACCGCGGCCGCGCGCACTCGAAGACGACGCGCTCGAACGCCGCCAGGCGCGGCGGATCGAGATGCTCGACGACCTCCACCACGGTCGCCGCGTCGAACCCGTCGAGCCGCCTGTCGCGGTAGAGCAACGACCCGTGGACAAGATCGACGCGGGCCTTCTGGCGCTCGGACATCCGGTCGAGGTGCAGGCGCTCGGCGGCGATCTCGAGCACCCGGTGCGAGACGTCCATGCCGAGCACCCGCTCGACGGTCTTGTCCTGGAGCAGGGCGCCGATCAGCCGTCCCTCGCCGCAACCGAGGTCCACGATGCGGCGGGCGCCCTCGGCCCGCAACGCGGCGATCACGGCGCCCGTCCGCTGGTCGTTGAGGCGGACCGTCTCCTCGATCACGGCCTCCTCCGCCTGGGCGGAACGCTGCGCGGCCTCCGGGTCGGGCGTCTCGTCAGCCGTGAGGCGGGCCAGCGCCTCGCGCGCCAGCGAGTGCCGGTGCTTGAGGTAGCGCCGGGCGATGAGCTCGCGCTCCGGGTGTCCGGCCAGCCAGCGCTCCCCGTGCCGGAGCAGCTTCTCCACCTCGTCGTCGCCGACCCAGTAGTGCTTGCGGTCGTCGAGCACGGGGATCAGGACGTACAGGTGGCTCAGCAGATCCTGGAGCCGCTGCCGGCCGTGCAGCGTGACGCGGTGGTAGGGGGAAGCGCCCCATGCGGGGAACGACGGATCCAGCCCGGCCTGCTCGGCGGTGACCTCGTACCCGAGCGGCTCGAAGAGCCGGCGCAGCAGGGCGGCGCCGCCGCGGCAGGGCAGCGCAGGGATGGTCGCCTCGAGATCGATCTGCCGGTCGACGAGCTCCGGGCGGTCGGCGCAGCGGCCGCCCATCGCCGTGCCGAAGACTCGGGAGAGCGCGACGCAGAGGAGGGACGACGCGGCGTAGGGGCGGTCGTTGACGTACTGGTCGAGCAGACCGCCGTCCTGGGAGCCGGGCTTGCCGCGCACGAGCCCGATCGGGTCCACGTCGAGCATCAGCGCCGCGGAGCAGCGGGTCTCGGTGGCCTCCGGGTAGAACACGATCGCGGAGCCGAAGGGGAGCGAGAACGTCTGCACCTTGTCGGGGTGCTTGTGCAGGAGCCAACCGAGGTCGGTGGCGGGCGGCGTGGTGGTGGTGATCGTCAGCAGCATGGATTACCTGGAGGCGGAATACTCCCACGTCATGCGCGGAACCCGATCCCGTTCGGGGCGCCCTCCCCGTCCCGCTTCATCCGGCATTCGTCTTCCAGCAGCGCGACGATGCGGGACGAGGACGCGGGCTCGGCGCCGAGCGCGAGCTGGCGGTGGACCGTGGCGAAGTCGCCGGGGGTGAGGAGGCGCAGGCGCCCGACCTCCGACCGAAGGCTTGGGTCCACCGTCGCCTTGGCTTCCCCGCAGAGCGCCTCGAACATCGCCCACGCCTGGTCGACCCGCAGGTAGTCCAAGCGCACCTTGACCACGAAGCGCCGAAAGGCTGCCTGATCGAGCTGGTCCATCAGGTTCGTCGAGCACAGGAACAGTCCGTCGAACTGCTCCATCCCGACCAGCAGCTCGTTGACCTGGGTGACCTCCCACGAGCGGAACGCGCCGCGCCGGTCGCGCAGGAAACTGTCGGCCTCGTCCAGGAGCAGCACCGCGCCTTCCTCCCGCGCGCGGTGGAACATTTCTGCGATGTACTTCTCGGTCATGCCCACGAACGGGTTGAGCAGGTCGGAGGCGCGACGCACGAGCAACGGCTTGTCGAGCCGTTCGGCGACGTGGTGCGCGTAGGCCGTCTTGCCGGTGCCCGGCGGGCCGAAGAGCAGGACGTTGCCACGCGGCCGGTTGCGCAAGGCCTCGGCCAATTTTCCCGGATCGCGGCTCGCGTTGAGGTACTCCAGACGGTACGGAATCGTGTCGGCGGCTTCGCGCAAACCAGTCAGGCGCTCGCCACGAGCCTCGACGCGGTGCTGGAGCACGCGCTCGACGGTCGCTTCGGCGGATGCCCGCTTTGGCTCGGCGGTCAACTCGGCGACCTGAGCCGCGGCCTGGACGTCCGCCGGCGAGATGTTCTCGCACGCGGCCAGGCGGTCCAGGAACTCGCTGCTCACGGCGAGTTTTGCCAGGCGACTCCTCACGATGCCTCGGCGGACGCTCATGGGCGGGATGCGGACCTCGAGCTGCAGCGCGAAGCGGCGCAGCACCGCGCGGTCGATCTGGTCGATGGAGTTCGTGACCCAGATCGCCGGCACGGCGTTCTCCTCCAGCAGCCGGTTCGTGAATCCCTTCTCGTGGGCGGATCGCATCTTGAGCCCGAAGAACCCGAGCGATTCGGTCGGAAACAGGTCCTCGGCCTCGTCGAAGAGGACCAGACCGCCGCTCAGCCGCGTCAGGAAGCGCTGGCAGAGGAGGTACGAGGCCAGCCGGTGCTTGCTTTCGAGCGGATCGCCGTCGTTGTCGGCCACGTTGACCTCGTAGAGCGGCTCGCCGACCTGCGCGGCGAGGACCCGGGCGAGCTCCGTCTTGCCGGTGCCGGGATGGCCGAAGAGGAGGATGTTGACGCCCCCGCGGCGCTCGCGCCGGGATCGGCCGATGAACCTGCAGAGGAGCTCGATGTCGACCGCGAGGTGCGGGAAGTCGGCGGCGGAGAGGCTTGCGGTCGAGGTCACGCGGAAGAACGGGGCCAGCAGCGCCTTGTCGTCCGGGTACTCGGTCCCGAGAATGGTATCCAGCTCGTCCATCGGCACGAGGGGCGCGTCCGAGACGAAGCGGTGCGAGGTGGGCCACCGCACGAGGCCCGCCGCGGCCAGGGTGTTGCCGTGTTCGAGCGCCGCCTTGATGGCTTTCACGTCGAACTCGCCGAGCGCGGCGGCCAGCCCGTGGGCGAGGCGCGATCGGGTCGTCGGCACGAGCATGCTGAACGGCTCGGTCATCCCGCTGACCGTCGTGCACTTGACCGCGAACGCCAGCAGCTCGCGTTCCACTTTCTTGAGCTCGAGCAGCGAGCCGAGGCGCTCGACGTTGCGGTAGACGGGGTCGTCCCGGGCGGGCGGCTGCGCGGTCGCCCGCGCGAGCGCACGCTGGACCGCTCTCAGGGTGGAGGGCTTTTTCGCTTCCTGGAAGCCGACCGGATCGATGCCGACGAGCCGCATGGCATCGTCGCAACGGGCCAACACCTGACCGGGGTTCTTGGTCTCCCGGACGGCGTGCAGCAGCGCCCGAAGCGTCCAGACGACGACCTGTTCAACCCCGCGGGGTTGCGGATCGCGACGGCGCTGGCGGGAGCTTTTCCTCATCCCGCACATCGTCGCACGCCACCCCGACATAAGTTGTCGCGGTGCGTGCGCGGCGCAAGAAGGGGCGGATCGAGTCGAAAAGGGAGCGGCAGCTATTCGACGCACGGCCACCGCGGAGGCGACGGTGCGGCCCCGAACATCGCCAGCGTGAGTGGCACGGCCCGCGCTGTCTCGGGCCTCACGGTCACCGAAAGCCGCCGCCGTTTCGCCGGCGTTCCGGCCGGAGCCCACGGCGGAATGCGCTTCGAACCGACGAGAATGGCGATCCGCAGCTCATGAGCAAGCAATCCGAGAGTTGCCAGGCGGGACGACCGCCGCCCGCCCACCTTCGTCTGGACGCGATCGAGGTCGTCGATCACGACGGTGCCGACGGGGGAGAAGGTCGCCAGCCACTTCACCCGGCGGGTCAGGCGCACCGGCGTCAACTGATGCGGGTCGTCAATGTGCAGGTTCAGCTTGCGGGCGTTGTCGGCGGCGGTGATCAGCCGGCCCAACTCCGACTGGGTCATCCCCCGCGCCGTGCGGACCGTGGATATCGCGACTCCGCTGCCGGCCGCGAGGATGCGTCGAACCGCGTCGAGGCCGGGCATCACGAGGGGAAACAGGAGCACCCCCTTCTCGCCGAGCGCCAATTCGGCGGTGACGGCCAGGAGGAGCGATCGCCGTGCCTCTTCCGTTCCTCCCCCGAGGACGGAGACGGTTCCCTCGTGGAGGGCGCGCATGACGCGATTCCCCGGGGCGGGCATCTTTGCTTCCGCCTTGGTGGCCCGGTCCGACGCCTTGTCCATCTGCCCGAATGCCCGAAAGACCGCCTGGGACATCCTGACGATCCCGCGCAGCCTGGACGTCATGTTCCCTGTCCTCGAATCCCGCTCGACGTTTCCGGCGGACGCGCCGGAGCTCGCACGCGCCCATCGGTCACCGGCAGGTGCACGGGAAACGCGGCCCCGGGGTGGAGGTCCCTGTAGCGCTCGTACACCCGAAACACCTGTTCCGCCCGTTCGCCGGCGTCCCCGCTCAGGCGCATCTCGTCCCAGAAGGCCGCGTGGGCCGGAGCGACCGCGCCCAAGACCGCCTTTGCCCGCTCGAAGCCCCGGATGTCGCCTGCGCCGCCGCAGGCAAAGGCATACCCCGCCGCCGCCCGCTGGTCGTCCGGGCAGCGACTCAGCACCTGCCGCCACGCCTCGCGAGAGGTTTCGAAATCCCGTTCATGCAGGGTTACCCACCCGAGTTCGCGCAAGGCCGCGTCGCAATTCGGGTCCACCGCAAGCGCCTCCGCGAGCAGGGCACGGGCCTGGCCGTACTCCTGGCGGAGCAGGTGGCAGCGGGCACGGAGCGCCTTCGGTGGCGCGTCGACCGGCGCCAGCTCCATGGCACGCTCGGCCTGCTCGGTCGCCTCGGCGATCATCCCCAGCGCCGTCATCGTCCATCCCAGATCGTACCGGGCGAACGGGTCGTTCGGGAGGTTCTCCACGACCGTCGTCAGGAGATCGAGCGCTTCGGTCATCCGGCCTTGTCGCATGCGGATTCGACCGAGACCGTGTACGGCGCGCGGATGGCCGGGACTGCGTTCGAGCGCCCGATCGAACAGCGCGGACGCTTCTTCCACACGACCCAGTTCCTCGAACGCCAGTCCGAGGAAGCACGGCGCGTCGGCGTCCGCCGGGTCCAGCGCCCGGGCGCGCTCGAACGCTCCCATCGCCTCCACCGTTCGCTCCTGTCGGAACAGGAGCTCACCGTAGTTGAACCACAGCCGGGCGTCGCACGGGCTGATGGCGATCGCGCGCCGGTACAGGCGAATCGCCGCAGCCGACCGGCCGGCCTGCTCCTGCACCAGAGCGATGACGTGCAGGGCGTCCGCGCCGCCTCCGAGGTCACGCGCACGCCGCGCGGCCCGAAGCGCCGCCCTCTGGTCAGCGAGGAAGAGGAACACGTGGAGGGCCATCGCCCACGCCAGGTGCGGGATGGGCGACCCGGGCGCCACCAGGCACGCCGCGCGGAACGAGCGTCGAGCTTGCGCGCGATCGCCCTTCAGAGCGGCCTCCCGCAGCGCGGCCAAGTGCTTCTCGACCAGCGACTCGACCGGCAGGTGCAGCAACTGGCCCGCCTTCACCATGGGTTCATCATGCGACCGGGGCACGACAGGACTTGTCGCGATGGTCTGCAGGGACCTGCCGCGGCAACGATTGGCTGCCGTCTCACGCAAGCGGTATCGTGCCGACCAGGAGGAGAACATGCCGACCAGGACCAGAGAAGCCAGGACGGTCTACGCGACCAAGCAGTTGAACAAGCAGTGGCGCGCGGGAAACCTGCCGATCCTCTGGCGAAAGTGCTACCCGGCTCTGTTCGACGAGCAGGATTGCACGCTTGCGCTGGGGCCCCAGCGCAGGAACCACTTCTGCGAGTGGTTCGTCGCGGTCCACCTGTTCCACACGGAGAACGTCTTGTCCCTCGTGGAGAAGTACCCGTTCGAGAAGAAGCACCCGCACAAGTTCGAGATACTCCAGCACATCTTCGACGCTCGGGCCAAGGACCTGCAGTTCATCATGGACATGCGTGGGGGCAAGAAGACCGGGGTGCAGCCTCCGGACCTCCTCGTCTACCGGCCGGACTTCTCGCTCGTCCGCTTCGTCGAGGTGAAGGGGCCCGGCGACAAGGTCCACGAAAGGCAGGATGCGAACCACGCGAGAATCGAGCGGCGGCTGTGCGTTCCCGTGGAGACGATCCGCGTCAAGATCAATTCCGCCGAGAGCCCCCTCGAGTCACCAGCGGCGTAGACGGCTTCGCGGCATCAGTTCGCCGGCGCGGCGGACGCGGACGGTCATTCCGCAGACGTCCGTTCTGCCCTTCGCCGCCGAACGCGGCTCGCAAGCGCCCCACGACAGATCCTGTCGCGGCCCTGGGGTAGTTGTCTGGTTGTGGGCCGGCGGGATGTGGCAGGATGTCGGGCGCCGGACGCAGTTCGAATCGACCGACGGGGTGACGGCGGAGCGCTCGCAAACGCGCACGGACGAGGCGGCAGCGGACACGAGGAGTGAGGGGAAGCAGATGGGCACCAGCAGCACGTCGTCTTGGTTGGATGAAGTCCGCCGGGCCGCCGAGTCGGGGGAACCGACGCTCGTGGTCTGCCGAACCGGCGCGTCGGTCCGCGCAGTCTACCGGGCCCTCACGGACGGTTCCCAGGATGGACCGCCCAAAGGGTGGGTCGGGCTTCAGGTGACAACGCTGCACGGCCTGGTCGAGGCCTCGGCCCCGCACAGTCTCCTGCCGGAGGCCGCATCCGCCGACGAGCCGATGCTGCCACCTGGACACAACTGGCGCGAACAGCTCGCGGACCGGCCGGGGCTTCGCCGGCTGCTGCGCCACCACGTCGGGCGCGCTCACCGTCTCCGCGCGGCCGGCGTCCGTCTGGACGGCATGCGCCCGGAGATCCTCCGACTGGTGGAGGAGGGATGGGGCCCGCCCGACGATCTCGCAGGCATCGTCCGAATGATGGAGAAGGCGGCCCCGAACGGTCATCGCTTCGCCGTGGGGTTCGCGGACGCGCCTCTCACCTTCGCCGGTCGCGTCTCGCCGGTCGAACGGAGGCTGCTCGGTACGCTGGGCTGCAAGCCGGTCGAGAGCGGCCGGCCACCGGTGTCGCTCGAGACGGCTGGGGAGTCGAAGAATGGAATTCCCTCCATCCACGTGCACGACGTCGCGGCGGAGGCACGAGAGGTGGCCGTCCAGGCGATGGACGCCGGAGCGGAGGGCGTACTGATCCTCGTAGCGGATGACGACTCGGAGCGGAGGATCCGCGCCGCGCTGCAGCGGAACACCGTGCGTACCGCCGCGGACGGCTCCATTCCGCTGCGCCATCATGCCCTCGCCGGTATCCTGGAATCGCTCGTGCCGGTCTTCGCCTCGGGCGGCGAGGCCCCGCTGGACGTCGCCGACCTGCTGCGCCTCGTCACCGACCCGGTGCTGTCGCGGACCCCGCCGTCGAACTCCGGCTACGTGCCGGTCGAGGGCCTCGACGAGCAGCGGGCCTCGGTCCGCCACATCCACGATCTGCTGGGGGAGTGCCATCGTCCCAGGGGAACACTCGCCGAGTGGCTCGGCGGCGTCGCCACGATCGTCAAGAAGCGCGAAGCCGACGTCGAGGAGGCGGAGCCGGAACACGTCGAATCCCAACGCCGCCGGCTGGCCTCGGCGCGCATCCTGCTGGCCGACCTGAAGGTCATCGCCAAACGGGTGAAGGAGGGAGCGCGGCTCGGCGAGCTTGCCCGCTGCGCCAACGACCTCGGCTTGGCCGATCCGACCGATCGCCTCGGACACGCGATCATCCGAGCGCTACGCGACGCAGGCTTCGAACCAGCCGCCCCGGACACGTACGAGGACGCCCTCGCGCACGGCGTCGGCAGCGGCCGGGTCGACGGTGGCGTGCAGATCCTCTCGTACGACGACTACGACGGCCGGCCCTGCCGCCGGCTCGTCCTGACCGGCGTCCACAACAAGGGTCTGGCCAGGGCTCCGGAACGGGATCCGTTCCTGCGCGAAGCGGACCTGGGGGTGCTGGGCCTGCCGACCCCCGCCGCGACCGTCCGCGAGCGCCTGGTGCTCGCGCGCTGGGCCGCAGTCCGCGCCGAAGAGCGCGTCGCCATCGTGACCGAGACGGACGCGTCTGGAAGGCGCGTCGCACCACCGGTCGGCTTGCCCCTCGTCTTCGCCGAGGACGTGGCCGCCGGCGGCGCCTACGGTCTCGCTTGTTCCCTTCCCGAAACGACCAGCCGGAGCGCGTTCGCCGAAGGTACCGCGTCGGCCGATTCGATGGCCGTCCAGATCGACGCGGAGTGGACCCGCAGCGGCGCGGTGTTCGCGGTGCACCCGGAGCGCGCGACGATCGAGATCGGCACCCAGAGCACGGTTCTCGACTACCTGGCGCGAGACCTGCCTGCCCTACCGGAGAGGCTGCGGCCTTGGCTGGGTCGCTCCGGCATGCACCCGACCACGAAGGATGGACTGCCGCCGGGCTTCGCGCTCTCCGCCACGCGCCTCACGGCGTTCACCCAATGCCCCTATCGGGCGCTCTGCCAGTCCGTGCTGCGCCTGGAGAAGCGCGACGAGATCGAGGAGGAGCTCGATGCGCGAGAGGTCGGCAGCGCCCTCCATGACGCGGTGGAGCATGCGCTGCTCGGCCAGCAGCTCGCGATTCCGTCCGCCAAGCTGGACGCGGCGCAACGCAGCCTCGTCAAGCGGCTCGAGCTAGCGACGACCGCCGCGGTCAAGAGTGCCGCGGCCACGCGGCTCGCCGGAACGGAGCAGGAGTCCCTCGGAACGGCACGCGCCGGGCTCGTGGAGCGGTGGAACCAGCAATGGCGCCGGTACGCCGTCCGGCTGCTGGAGCCGCTGGAGGACCTCAACGCCGAGGCGCGCGAGCCCCGGATCGGCAGCGGCGGCATTCCGGCTCTCCTCGAGGCCGCCGTGGCCGTGATCGCAAGGGAGGACATGAAGGCTGGACCGCGGGACGCGCTGGCGAAGGCACTGAAGAAGGCAGTCCTGGAGCACGGCGGCGACGTGGCGGGCCTGTCCAAGACCCTCGATGGCTATGCCGCGGAACAGAACGAGAAGAACGCCGGAATCCTGGGCGCGGCGCTCGCAAGGGCCGACGTCAAGAAGTCGCTGAAGAAGCTCTGCGACGCAGCGGCCGCCGCGTTCGGCGACGTGGAGTACGCGCCCGACGGAGACCTGGAAGTCGTCATGTGCGAACACGACCTCGGAGGCGGGTCCAAGGGCGGCAAGGCGGCCAAGCCGTTCGGGATCCCGCTCGGCGATGGAACGGTGATCGTCCACGGCCGCATCGACGCCGTCGTTCGCCGCCAAGGAGTCGGCAAGCGCAAGGGCACGAACTACCGCATCATCGATTTCAAGACCGGCCGCTGGGTGCCGACGAAGGAGCAGGTCTACCCGAGCCTGGTCCAGCCGCAGCTCCCGTTCTACGCGCTCGCGCTCGCCGCGGCGGGTCCCGTGCGTGACGGCGACCGGCGACCGGTCGTGGTCGAGTGGATCGGCTACCGCGCACCGCGCGCGGCCGCGGAGTTTGGCGGCATGTGGACCGGGGAGATGGCCGCGCACGCGGCCCGGGTCTTCGGCGAGGTGCTCGACCATGCCCGGGCCGGATTCTTCCCCCTGGTGCCGAACGCGGAAGGGTGTCCGTTCAAGAAGTACAAGGGCGCCTATTGCGACTACGGCGAGATCTGCCGGCTCAGAGCCGGGTTCGGCGCCGACGCCGGGTTGGAGTCCGCGGACCAGGAGGTGTCGCCATGAACCGCCTTCCGCCGACGGATCCCAAGGTCCGGGTCGTGACCGCGCCGGCCGGCTCGGGGAAGACGACAGTCCTCTTGCAGCGGTATCTCGGACTGCTGCAGGACGACGTCCCGGCCCACAGGATCGTCGCGATCACCTTCACGCGAAAGGCGGCGGCGGAGATGGTCGAGCGCCTCGCTCGCCTGCTCGACGCCGCAGCCGGTCGTTCGAAGCTCAACGCGAAGCAGCAGAAGCTGTATGGCCCGTTCTTGCCGAAGGCAGAGACCGCTGACGGTGCCCTGCGGCAGCTCGACGCCCTCCCCGTCTGCACTGTCGACGCGTTCATCCTGTCCCTGATGCGCGAGTTCGCGCTCCAGGCGCACTTCGTGCTGGGCGACGGATCCAAGGTCTGGATCGACGGCCCGGTCGAGGTTTCGGGGGACACGTCCGCCGCCTACCAGCAGGCCGCGCGGGAGGCACTGGACGAATTGTCCGACCCCGCCCGCGTTCTGCTGCGCCATCTCACCCTGGGGCAAGCGGTCGACGACCTCGCGGCGCTCGCGGCCGTGCAGGTCCCGGGGTTGTGGAGGTCCGCGCCCCGTTCGAAGGTCGCCCCCGCTTCGGCCACGACCGCGACGAAGCTCCTGGACGGGCTCGGCAAGGCGCTCGCCCGCGAGGTGAAGCACGATCCGGACGAATGGGTAACGAGGATTTGCGCGCGGACGCGCGGCAAGGAGCTCACGGGGCCGGCCGCGGACTGGATCCGGAACCCGGTCGGCCGCCCGTCCGCGGAGGCGCTCCACTGCCTCGCGAAGCTGAAGCCCGAGGACGAGCCGTCGGCGCGACGCAACAAGGCTCTCAACGAGACGCTCGAGTCGATCGGTCTGCGGGACATGCGGGCGGACGAGTGGGCATGGTCGTCCTGGGCAAGCAAGGCCAAGATGTGGCCGTGGTTCGACGGCGGCGACCTGGACCGCGCCGCCGAGGTGCAGCGAGCATTCGGGCAGCTCGTACCCCAGGTCCGCGACGGTGCGCTGCGCCTGATCGCGCGCGAGGGTCGCCTCGGCTACGAGGAGCTGCTCGCGGCCGCCACCGCCCTATGCCGGGACGACTCCCTGGCCGGGCTCCGCGCCCGGTTCGACGCCCTGCTCGTGGACGAATTGCAGGACACGAACCCCGCACAACTCGCGTTCTACGAGGCGTTCGAGCAGATGCGCGGAGGGCCGAAGGGAATTCGAGCGTTCTTCGTCGGCGACGGCCGGCAGTCGATCTATCGCTTCCGGGGTGCGGACCCGTACGGGTGGTTCGAACTCGTCAAGGGCGCGAAGCGCAACGGCACCTGGACGTGGCTCGAGACGAACTACCGGTCCACGAAGCTTCTGGTCACGGCGCAGCGGGTCGCGTTCGGGCACCTTGTCGAGAACGGCGAGACGGGAGTCGACGCCCTGCCGGACACGCTCAAGGAGGGGCCGGACGCGAAACCCGGCCGGTTGGAAAGCAAGGACCGCCCGGCCCCGGTCGTGGTGATCGATGCGGAAGAGAAGCCGGATCGGTTGGCTCTGGTCGTCTTCGCCGAGCGGGTGCGCGAGCAGTGGGCACTTCACCCGGACCAGACGGCGGCCGTCCTGGTACGATCGTGGGCCAAGGGCGCCGACGCGGTTCGCGTGCTGCGCGACCACGGCGTCCCGGCTCAGCTCACGGGTGACCGGGCGCTGCTCGGGTCGCGCGGCGCCGCCGATGTCCGGCTGTTCCTGCGGGCCCTGACGGACCTCACCGACGACATCGCGTTGGTCGGGATGTTGAAGCACCCGTCGGTCGGCGTGTCCGACCGCGGACTGATGCTCTTGCGTGCCGGCGGCGGTTTCGGACGAATCTTCGTACCGGAAGTCGATCTGTCGCAGCTCGAGGAAGGCGATCGGGCGCGCCTGGAGGTCGTCCTGCCTATCTTGCGCGCGGCGCGGAGGCGTCTCGGGCGCGAGCCGACGGCGGACGTTCTGGAGTGGCTCGCCGCGCAGCTCGCGTGGCGGCCGATCGTGGCGGCCGGACCCGAGTGGGAGGACGGGGCGGCGTTGGCGCGGCTGGAGATCCTGTTCGAGGTGATCCGTGTGCTGGAGTCGAACGGCGTCGACCCGCGGGCGGTCGTCGAGGGGTTGGAACCCGGGGACGACCCGTCGGACGACCTGCCGGTGGTGCGGTTGCACGGGGGGGCGGGTGTCGTGACGGTCACGACGTACTGGGGTGCGAAGGGGCTGGAGTTCGACCATGTGGCGCTGTTGCAGGTCAACAAGGAGGGAGACCGCGGCGTCAAGGGCGAAAACGCATGGGTGGTGGCGACGCCGCGGGGACAGCCGGTGCTCGGGACGCGCGTCGACCCGGCCGGCGGCCTCGAGCCGGCGGCGGACCCTTTGGCGATGCTCGGGGCGGCCCTCTGCGATCGCGAAAGTCGAGAAGAGGGGCTGCGCATGTTCTACGTCGGTTTCACGAGGGCGAAGCGCAGCGTGACGTTCGGCCTCGAGAAGGCGTCTCGGGACTCCAACCCGTTGAAGAACGCGTTGCGGGAGGTCTACATCGAGAACTCGCGTCTCGGTCCGGCCGTGCAGGTCGTGCAGGCCGATCAGGTCAAGCAGAAGCCCGCGACGCTTCGCCTGCGCAAACCGTTGGGTCGCGTCGCGAACCCCCTTGTCGAGTGGGCGGAGCCGAGGGGTCTGGTGATGGCCCGGGCGACGAGTGCGGAGGAGGCGGGGCTTCCGGTCGAGGAGATCGAGAAGTCGTACCGCGACCGCGCGAAGATCGTCGTCGGCGAGTCAGGCCCGACCCGCCCTGCCCTCTCCGGCTTCGACGGCGTTCCCGCCGCGACCTGGGGCGAGGTGGTGCACGGCTGGCTGGCGACCTGGGGATTCGCAGGGGACCCGACGATCGAGGCGGCGACGGCGTACCTGAAGACCGAGTGGTCCACGACCCAGCCCGTGCTGGCGAAGTGGCTGGTAGGGGCCGGGCTGGCGGTGCGGGACGGCCTCGACGGTTTCCAGGACCTGCTGAAGGGCCGGCCGCACTTCGAGCGTCCGGTGCTCGGCACGGACGGCACGACGCTCTGGACGGGCCGTCCCGACCTGGTCATCGAGTTTCCCGACCGCCACGTGGTGGTGGTCGACTTCAAGGCCGGCGACAAGTTCGCCACCCCCGCCAACATCCCCGATTTCGGCCAGTACGCCGTGCAGCTCGAGACGTACCGCCGGGTGTTGGAGGCGGCGGGGTACAGGGTGGACGAGGTGGGGTTGCTGTACGTGTCGGGGCCGAGTTGGGTTAGGGTTCCCCCGGAACTCGGCAGGTCGAACGGCGGTGGTGGAGCGTCAATGGAGCCGCGTGCAGTCATGACTGCGACAACCAGGGGAGACGCCCATGGCGGCTGACAGCACCTTCCGCGACGTGTCGCCGGTCGGCGGTCCCCCAACATCCGCAGCGCCCGGCGAGACAGTGCCGGCGGACCTCCTTGAGAAGATCAGATGCGAGAACCTGAACGTCTACCGGGCCAGCCCACAGCGCCTTCGGGAGGATGTCGGGCAGGAAAGCCAGATCGCGCAAGACTACCGCGGCCGCCTCGTCTACGAGTTGCTCCAGAACGCCGACGACGCGATGGCGGCGGGAACCGCATCATCCTGCGTCCGCTTCGAACTGACGGACAGCGAACTCTGGGTCGCCAACTCCGGACGAGCCCTCGACGAGGCGGACGTCCGCGGCCTATGCGGGATCAGCGCCAGCAAGAAGACCATGCACGGCCAGAAGCGCCGAGCCTCCATCGGCCACAAGGGGATGGGGTTCAAGTCGGTGCTCGAGATCACAGACTCCCCCGAAGTCTTCTCGACCACCGTCAGCTTCCGCCTCAGCCCCGAAGCCGCCGTACGGGGCGCCCAACCGCTCGTGGACGAAGGAAGGTTGGACCAGGTATCGCGTGCGCCCGCGACCCGCTTCCCCTGGCCGGCGAACGAAGCCCCCGCGGCATGGGACCGTCTTCGTCTGCAGGGGATGAACACGGCCTTCCGGTTCCCGCTGCGCGCCAGGATGACCGGGGAGCAACGCGACCGTCTCGCCTCGGTGCTCCGTGACCTGCCCATCACCTCTCTCGTCTTCCTGAAACACATTGGGCGCATCGAGGTCGACATCCGGCGGTCTGGCGAAGCCCGGGCCTTCGCCTGTTCGGTCCAGCGCCAGCACGCCGTCGATGGCATTTGGAGGGCTGTTGCCGGCTTCGAGGAATCGGGAGACTACCGCGTCACGCTCGTGCCGGACGACGGCGCCGGTGAGACGTTCCTCCTGGCTCATGACGCGGACATCGCCATCGGGGATCATCGCGGCGGCCTGGACGAGTTCACCTGGGAGGGTGTCGAGTTCACCGAGGTGTCTATAGCCGCCCGCATGGGCGGCGAAAAGCCGATTGCCCTGAAGGATCAGTGGCGACGGTTCCACGTCTTCCTGCCGACGGGTGAACCGTGCCCGTACGACCTGCTCGTCAGCGGAGCCTTCGGCTCTAACCTCTCTCGGCAGGAGATTCGCGTCGAGCACGACTCCACCAACTACAACCGGTTCCTGTTCCGTCAAGCTGCGCGCGTGCTTCGTGACCGCCTGCTTCCGAAGCTGCTCGCCGGGGGTGCGGCAGTACTGGACTGCCTCGCCTTGCTCGACCGGCACGTTGAGCCCTGCAGTCGCTGCGCCACTGCGGCTGCCCAGGCTCTCTACGAAGAGGTCGTCGATGCCCTCGCCAGCCTGGCGCTCCTCCCGGCCGCAGGCGACGCGCGCTTGGCGATTCGTGATTGCGCGGTGCCGCCGATCGTCTCCGACGACGATGTCGGGCGGTCGTTCCGGTCGCTGCTGCGCCCGGACGCGACGAGCGGTGGCCGCCCCCTCCCATGCGCCGACTTGTGTGGCTCGGCGATTGGTCGCGTGCTTGTCGACCACGGCGCCCACGTCGTTACGGCAGACGAGGCCGCAGCATTGTTGGCATCGGCCGACCCGTCCAGATCGGAGCTCGACGCGCACGTGTCCGGAAAGGTCTTCGTCGATCCCGTTCTCAGCGTGCTCGAGCAACTGTGGCGGGGGCTCGGTTGGCAGGACAAGGCACTGCTGGTCGCGGCGGCGCGACGCGAGCCGTTGTTTCCGGTGGCCATCGACAACAGCACGGCCAAGCGGATCGGCACGCAGGAAGCGACGTGCTTCTACCCCCCGCGCGCACTCCACGGCGAAGTACCCCTCGCGGGGTTGTGCTTCCTTCTTCAGGATCTGTGCTGGTTCGATCTCACACCCAAGGAACGCAACGTCGTGCTCCAAGGCCAGATGGAGGCATGGAGGGCGCTTTTCGACATCAGGGAGTTCAAGTTTCCCGAGGTCATGCGCGCGAGCGTGCTGCCCGCGCTCGATCTGGAACGCGACACGGTCGACCGCACCGAACGCTCGGCGCTGCGCGACCTCGATCGACTCGCAGCCATCTGCCAACTCGCCGGCCGCACTCCCAACGCAGGCGCCCCGCTTCCCTATGAACGCCTGAAGACGAACCGGGCGCTCTTCAACCTCAGCCGCCTTGACGTCCCGTGCCGGGGAACATCGGACGGAAACGTGAAATGGACCCCGGCATACCAGGCGTACTTCGGAGCTGACTGGCTCGGCCCTGGCTCCGTCGAGTGCATCCTCCACGTGGGTCGCGAGTTGGGCGTCACGGGACTCCCCAGCATCGACTTCGTTCTGGGCCCGGACCGCCTCGGCGGGTTGCTCGAGCGCTACCGTGACCTCAAGGAGGACCCTGAAGACGAGGAGCGCGGAGGCGACGTCGGGGAGGACGAGGTCAGCCTCGACGAGGATGAGGAGGTCGCGCTCGACGCAGACGACCGAGAGCGATGGCTCAGGTTCTTCCTGTGGCTCGGTGTCAACGCATCACTGAGGCCAGTCCACTTCCACGACGTGGAAGATCGAGCTTCGGGCTGGCTCAAGACCCGCGACCTTCGACGCCCCGACGGGTGGGCGTTCCGGAACCTGCCGGACGACCTCTGGGCGCGCTACCGGGAAACGGTGCTCGCGGAACTGGCCGAGAGGGCCCCGGAGCGGATCGATGCAACCGTCCCGTACTTCTACGAGCTTCACGACCTGGAGCACCTCGTCGCCTTCTTGAACATCGCATCCGCCGAGCCTACAGCGCGCTTCGCTAGGGCGTTGTACGAGCACCTTGCACGCCACTGGTCGACTCTCGAGAAGTTCTCGCGCGTCCAAGTCGCCGAGGTGCCCGCCTCGCACGAGCCGGCACGACGCACCAAACCTCCCCGGGCGAAGAACGATGAGCTCACGGACGCCGGCATGAACCTCTGGCTCTTCCGGCTCCAGAGTGCTGCGTTCTGTCCCACCGGGCATGGGCCGCGCGGCGCGGTACATACGTGGCTACCGACGGCGGAAGTCCAGCGCCGGTTCGGTCGGCGAGGGAGGCCAGGAAGCCATCTGATCCCCACCCTCGATGTCGACCCGGCCGTCCTGAAGGGCAAGGCACGGACATTCGCTCAGGCTCTGGGGGTGCGAGACGAGCTCAGCCCCGCGACCTTTGCCGTCGCGGATGCGAAGGTCCTTCTGGAGCGGCTCCGCAAGCTGTACCAGACGAGGTGCGATGGCAACGAGGATCTGCGACTGGAGCTCCGCGAGGTCATCCGTCCCGCGTACCGGAACCTGATTGAGCTGCTTTCGGGAAAGGCCGAAGGCGCCAACGACCGTTCTCCGTTGAGCGCCTCCATGGTGCTGGCCTCGGACGGCCAGGGTGCATTGCGCTTCCTCGACGCCCGGAGCGTCTTCTATCTCGACCGGAGGGACACCAGAGAACGGTTGGTGGCGGACGCGCCGATCTGGACCTTCGTCATCGATGCCTCGCCCGGCGCTCGCCTTGTGTTGAGCCAGATGTTCGGGATGCGAGTTCTTGAGGACTCGCTCGCCTGGGCGCCGATGCCGGGGGACCCGGCACTCGTCGATGACCGCCTGACGGAGTTTCGGGGCGGGCTTCGTCGCCTCGCGCCGTACCTCCTGGCGCGGGTTGGGGCCGACCGTGCGGACGAACGACTGGCAAGGCACGACGCTCGCAACCTACGCGACTTCATCGACGCGGTCGAGCCCGTGACGAGCCTGAACTTGAGTTGCAGCCTCGACGGCAAGGAACTCGCCGTCGACGAGGGGAGCCGCGAGGCGTTCGTGGACCTCGGCGGGGGCGACGGGCCTCAGGCCTTCGTGGTTTGGGGCGAGAACCCCTGGCCTCCCGATCAACACGAGGCGGAAACGCTGGCCGGCGCTCTGTGCGACGTTCTCGGCGCCGGGTACTTCGAGTCCTTCATCGCGCTTCTGCAATCGGAGTCCCCGACCCTGCGTGAACGGATCCTGCGGCGCGCGGGTGCGCCCGTGGACGTCGACGACAAGAGGATTCTGTTTCAGACGGCCGGCGACGGCGACGGCCGGCAGGACGATCTGGCCTCGGGAGATGGCGGGGACACGGACGAACCAAAGACTGTCGCCGCTCCGACAGGCGCAAGGGAAGATCCTGCGGCCGGACCGGCCGCCTCCGATCGCGCTGGCGACGGTGCCGCCGAGCGGCCACGCCTGCCCTTGTACGAACCGGCGGATCTGCTGATCGAGGGCGTGCCACTCATCATCGCCGGCGACCCTGCAGGCGAAGGCCGCGACGGCGGCAAGCGCGCCTCCTCGGGGGGCCCCTGTGCGGGATCGGGGAGGGGCAACGGGCGTTTCGGGGGCAACACAGACCTGGAGAAGCTGAACGCTCTCGGCATGTGGGTGGCGCTGTCCTTCGAGCAAAGAAGGTTGCGGCGCGCCGGTCTGCCGGAAGCCAGGATGTTCGACAGCGAGAACCAGACCGGCGACCGTCACATGCTGGTGTTCGACGTCTCGAAGCCCGAGTCGATCGAAAGCGCACGCCACAAGTCTGAGATGTTCAACGCCGCGATGACCTGGCTCCACCAGACGTTCGGTGTGGTGCCGGACTGGCCGGGCTTCGACATCCTGGCGCTCGATCCGCGGGTGCCCGACTCCGTGGACCGCATGATCGAACTCAAGTCGTCCGGAGTAGCGTCTCGCATCCAAGAGATGACCTGGAACGAGTGGAAGACGGCGAAGAAAAGCACCCTGCGCGAGCGGTTCTACCTCTATCTTGTCGGCAACCTCCGAACCGACCTGGTGGCAGCCCAGCCCTACATCCGGACGATCAGGAACCCCTTCGAGCAGATGATCGCCGACGTACAGGTCGCCCGGTCGGTCCAGAGAAAGGTCCAACTGGCCGTCCACGAGTTCCGAGAAGCAGAGCATCTCGACCTCATGATCCGCCGGCATGCGCCCGAAGAGGAGGCCAAGTGACCCTGGGGCAGGAAGTTGCGGCCCTACGAGGCAGGTGGCACGATGAGTGACGTCAGATGGCAGAAGAAGGTCGCCCAACTCCAGGCCGAAGAACGCGTGCTTTTCCACAAGGTCGAGACGGGAATTCACCAGAGCGAGCCCAACTGCAAGGTCGGCTGTTTCCCGAACCTCATTCCCCGAGGGCCGGCGGCGTACATCCTCGTCACCATGGAACCATCGAGGTTTGAGCGCATGTTGGAGGTGGCGACCCGCCACACCTTCCTGCACAGTTTGGAGGACTTCATCGTCCACTACACCGCCCACACGTGGCTCTCGTCGCGCTACGACATCACCGACATTTCGAAGGTGGCCATGCCCACCGCGGACGCCAACCGCTGAAGGAGGCGGCTGTGGCCCGACTAGACCAAGCACCTGCTGAACGAGATCAGGCTGGTTGGGACGACCGACTGCAGGGTCATGTCGGTCGGGAGGAAGTCCGGCCAGCACCTGGAGCGATCGAGGTTCCGGGAGCAGGTCGGCGCCGTGCTCTGCACGCCTATCCTCCACTACTCACCGAACGCAAGCCGCCACAGGAAGCGGCTGCCGTCGGAGCACATGGCGGAGTACAGGAAGTTCATGTTCACCGAAGAGGCCCGGCAGAAGTTGCTCGCCTTCGTCGAGGGAGTTCTGCTTCCGCACCATCTCGATGAAGTGGAGCCAGCCGAACGCAAGCTGGTGGATGAACGCGTCAACGAGTTCCGAAAGACCGAGCTGTCGAAATCTCGCCGCAAACTCGTGTTCACATACTGCTGGGAATCCGGGGAAACTGCGGGCAGACTGTGAATGCAGCCGTTGGCGCGGTCCCGCTCCAGAACTGGGACAGGCGACGGGCTGGTTGGCGGGCGGCATCTGCCGATGCCTGTCTATGCGTACCGCCTCACCATCGCCGCCAGTTCTTTCTCGGTCTCCTTCCGCCTGGCGGCCGGCTCGATCAGCTCCGCATGCTCGCCGTAGGAGAGGACCCAGGCGCGGATCTCGGGCCAGCCTGCCGCGCGGAAGGTGATGTCGATCCGGCCGTCGGGGAGGTCGGAGATCGCCTGCGACTCGTGCCAGATGCGCTCGCGGACCACGGGCGCCACCTGCGCCGAGAACCGCACGCGCACCTCCTCGACCGCGCCGTCGAACACCCCGAAGGAACGCCGCACGAACTCGCTCGCGTCAAACCCCGCCGGCGGGTCGAACGTCTCCTTCGTCGGCTCCACGGAAACGAACCGCTCCAACGCGAAGTTGACGGGCTTGGTGTGGTCGCCCGCGATCGCCGCGACGTAGAGCGCGCCCTTGTGCGGGAACACCGCAAGCGGCTTCAACCGATAGCACTTGGTCTTGCCGCCTCCATGCACGGCCCGGTACTCCACCTGCAGAATCCACCGCCGGACCGCCGCCTCCAGCACGTCCTCGATCACCAACTCCCCCGGCCGCTTCGCCATGCGGGGGACCGGCCGAACCGGAAGCGCCGCCGCCACGCCCCGCGCCATCTCCTTGAACGGCTCCGGCAGCGCGGCCTCGATTTTCACGGCGAGCGACCGCAGCGCGGCCTCGAGCTCGGTCCCGGCGACCAAGGGGGCGACCGACTGCAGCGCCAGCCGCTGGGTGAACAACTCGCTGATCGAGTACGCGATGCGGATCGGCTTCTTCCCGAACTCGGTCAGGCGCCACCGCTGCCGCCGGCTCGCGTCGAGACCGGCCGGCTCGAGGACGTCCTCCTCCCGGAGCGCCCGCAGGTAGCGCTGCACGCTGCGGGTCGTGATGCCGCAGACCTCGACCAACTCGGCGACGGACTTGCCGTAGTGCTGGTTCTGCAGCGCGTCCAGCAATCGCTCCATCCGGGCCCAGGTCGGCTTCCCCATGTTCGCCTCCGCCTTCGCGGGAGCATGATACCCCGATTCGGGACGGCGAATGCGCCCCCGGGGCGGAACCGCTACCGAACGCCCCCTCCGAGCCACTCGAAGAAGGGCGTCAGCGCCCGCGCATCGGCGACGAGCCAGTTCGGCAGCTCGGACTGCCGCACGACGGCGGCGGCGTCGTACCGGCGCAGGACCATGATCTCCGGCGCCGCCTCCCGCGGCGGCTTGGCCGTGGCCGCGACGACCATCGAGAGCAGCGCGTCCTGCGGCAGGTTGCCGATCGCCCCCGCGCCGATCGTGAGCCCCGGCGGCGTCAGGTAGTCTCGCGGCCGGTCCGTGCCGACTCGCCGGAGGACCTCGAAACGCCAGCCCTTCGGTTCATCCTTCCCCGGCGGGTCGAGTCCGCGGAGAAACTCGATGAAAGGTCCGGGCGCGCGGCGAAGCGCGTTCCGGAAGATGCGCCACGGTCCTTCGGTTTCGATGTTGGCGAAGACCCCGATCCCCGCCGGGGTCATGCTGATCGTGAGGTGCGGCTGCGGATGCCGGCTGCCGGGCGGCCGGATGATCGCCCACGCGCCGGTGCTGTTCGTCCGGATCTTGCCCAGGTGGGGCTCCCAGGTCCGGGCCCATCTCTCCCGCACGGCATCGGCAAGCAGGGCGAGACTCCGCCGGATTCCGTCCTTCGTGACGGTGTCCCGGTCGCGGTCCTCCGCGCCGAGCGCCAGGTACGCGAACTGCTCCTCCACCAAGCCGCCGAATCCTGTCATCGCCAGGTACTCCTCGAACTGCGCCAGCAGGAAGCTTTGGACGGGCGACCGCTTCACCTGCCGGCGTGCCACCCGCACCGCCTCGGCCACCTGCATCCACGTCGTGCTGATCACGGGCGCCGTTTCGGCGCGCAGGGTCAGCCGATGGCCGGCGATCTGGTCCGCGCTGACGCGATTGCCCAGCTTCGATTCGATGGCAACGGTCCAGTTCCGGCCGAACAGGACCACGTCAGGCCGGCCCCGGTCTCGGTCACCCGCCCGCGTCTCGTCCACCTCGAGCGTCGGCCCTGCGTGCAGAACGACGATACGCATGTCCCGCTGCGCCACGTGCCTGTCCGGGAGTCGACCGACCTGGAGCTGGACGTCGAACGTGTCGCGACCGGCCCGCGGCACGTGCAAGGCGTCCAGGATCGGTTCCGCCGCCGCCGAGCCCCGGAGGCGCAGGAGCACGGCGGCCAACGCACGCGTGAGGTTGTCCTCGAGCTGCCCCGGCCGGTCGGGGTCGGCGCCCGGTCCGCGGTAGGCGTGGAAGACGTTGAGGTGAGGATCCCGCACCGGCATCGCCTCCCGTCCATCCGCCCGAGCGGGCCGCGTTCGCCCCGCTCGGCGTTGTGCCGCGACGTCCAGTCGAGATGCTCTCACGGAATTGGGCGGAAGCCAACGACAGCCCACACGCGGACCGCGCGCCGCAACACAACGGACCACCACGCCCACCACACCCTTGCTCCGCCCCACCGGACCAGGCACCATCGGTGCCGATGGACGCGGCGACGTACGGATGGGCCGGCGACGTGAAGACGTTCCTGGCCACGCCGGAGGAGGAGGTGATGCGGGCGCTCTCCGCCTTCGTGCGGGAACGCGGCTCGCCGCAGCTCTTCGCCTGGGATCGCAGCCTGGTCGTCCTGCGCGAGCAGCTCAACGACTGCATGCCCGCCGTCGCACCGTTTGCCCTGATCCTCGAGTACGAGATCCCGCGCGGCGGCGGACGGCGCCCGGACCTGATCGTCCTCCAGAACGGCACCGTCCTGGTCATCGAATTCAAGAACCGCGTACTGGCCGAGCAGGCCGACATCGACCAGGTGAAGGCCTACGTCCGCGACCTCGAGCAGTACCACTCCGCCAGCCAGCAGCGCACGTTCGTCCCGGTGCTCGTGCCGATCGGGATGGACGGCGAGCCCGAGCTACGCGACGGCGTCCGGGTCGTGCCCGCCCGGCGGCTCGGGTCTTTGATCCGAGAGCTGCTCCGACAGGAATGCCGCGCCCGCCCCGACGCGCGGACCTGGGCCGAAGCGAAATTCGAACCGCTCCCCGCGCTCGTCGAAGCCGCACGGCTGCTCTTCGACCGGCAGCCCCTGCCGCGCATCCGCACCGCCGAGTCCGCGCAAATCCCCGAGACCGTCGGGCTGATCGAGCGCGTCGTGAGAGAGACGCGTGAATGCCGCGGCCGGTCGCTCGTGCTGCTGACCGGCGTCCCGGGCTCCGGCAAGACCCTCGTCGGATTGCAGCTCGTCCACTCCCGGGCGCTCGGCGTGCCGGCCGTCTTCCTCACCGGAAACGGTCCGCTGGCGCAGGTACTCCAGCACGCCCTCAAGTCGGGGGTCTTCGTCGTGGAGATCCGCAAGTACCTCCACGACTACCACATCCGGTCGAAGGCGGCGCCGCGCGAATCCGTGATCGTCTTCGACGAGGCGCAGCGCGCGTGGGACCGCGACCGCATCATCGAAAAGCACGGCGGCAAGATGATCGGATCGGAGCCGGAGCTGCTGCTCTCCGCGGCCGCACGCTCGTCCGAGGGGTCCGTCGTGGTCGCGCTCCTCGGCGAGGGGCAGGAGATCCACGCCGGCGAGGAGGCCGGCTTCGGCCAGTGGATCGAGGCGGCCGGCGGGTCGGAAGCGTGGAAGGTGCACGGGCCGTCGCACTTCGCGCGAGAATTCCGAGCGGCTGGGATCGACTACTTCGAACACGACCTGCTGAACCTGACGACGTCGCTGCGCAGCCACCGGGCCGGGGACGTCGCGCGGTGGTCGACGGCGCTCCTGGACGGCGACCTCGGCGGCGCGGGCGACCTGGCGCGGGCGCTCCGCGAAAACGGCTTCGTGATGTACGCGTCCCGCGACTTGGCCGCCCTGCGGGACTACGTCACCGAGCGGTTCGCCGGCGAGCCGGCGCGGCGGTACGGGTTGATCACGTCGTCGAAGTTCCGGCGGACGGCGGACTACGACTTCGAGCCGGCCCCGAACCGGTTCTACTACTACGGGCCGTGGTACGAGGCGGCGCCGGGGGAGCCCCGCTCCTGCTGCCAGCTCCGGCTTGCGGTGACCGAGTTCGGCTGCCAGGGCCTGGAGCTCGACTTGCCGATCCTGTGCTGGGGCCCCGACCTCCGGTGGGACGGGACGTCGTGGCAGCCGCACATCGGCCGGTCGCGCAAGGTGAAGAACCCGCACCAGATTCGCCTCAACGCCTACCGCGTGCTGCTGACCCGCGGGCGGGACGGCCTGTGCGCCTTCGTCCCGCGGGTACCCGAGGGCGCCCTCGACGCCTCGTACGACGCCCTACATCAGGCGGGCTTCCTCGATCTGCCAGGGGGATGACGGTCCCACGAGGAGCCGCTGCCACGCCGTTTGCCGCCAGGTCCCCCTCCCGCTCGTACCCGAGCGCCCGGTACCCCCGCAGCCGGTTTTGCCACATGCGGGCCAGCACCGGGACCTTCTCGTCCACGTAGTCGATGACCCGGACCTCGGTCTTGCCGGCGTGCGACCGGTGGAGCCGGCCGGCGTACTGGACCAGCGATCCCTTCCACGCGAAAGGCATCGTCAGGAACAGCGTGTCGAGCCTCGCGTCGTCGAACCCCTCCCCCAGGTACTTCGCCGTCGCCAGCAGGAGCCGCTCCTCCCCTTCCGGGATCGAGGCGAGCCGGGCCGCAACATCCCGCCGCTCCTTCACTCTCATCCCGCCGCGCAGCACGACCAGGTTCTTGGCGAAGCCCTGCAGCTTCGACTCAAGCCACTCCAGGTGCTCGACACGCTCCGTCAGCACGATCGGCGAGCGCCGCTCCTCGAGCGCCGCGATGACGTCGTCCAGGATCATCGCGTTCCGCCGGTCGTCCACGCAGGCCCTCGGGAGCTCGACGAGCAGGTCGGTATCCTTCGCGCAGGTGATGACCCGCGGGGTGTCGTGGGTGGACAGCCGCGCCGCCTGCTTTCGGTAGAACATCGGGTTCTGGAACGCGGCGACGCGCTTGAGTTGGGTGATCAGCGCCGCCGGCAGCCCCTCCTTCGGGATGAAGAGCCGTTGGCCGAGCACCGCCTGCACCCGTTTCGGGACGGGTTCGGAGGTCCGGAGCTGCACGCGCCGTCCAGACGGCGGCCGCGTCCACGGCTCGGGGTCCGGGTCGTCGTCCATCGCCGGGAGGCGGAGACCAATTACGCGACCCTTGCGGGCGGCCTCGGCGGCGACCGACTCGACGACGTGCGGCGCGATGCGCGGCGTTCCGGCGAGAAACGCCGGTGGTCGGGGAACGGGACGAGCCGGTCGTCGAGGAAGACGGTGTTGCCGTCCTTGACGCGATCGGACTGGAGCGGCAGGGCGATGAGATTCCCGAAGCCGCCCTTGGGCATCGTGTCCTGGTTCGGGAAGAGGCGGTCGTAGGAGGTCATCGCCAGCTCGTGGCGCCGGTTCATCGTCTCGGTGAGGAGGTAGCACGCCATCCTGCGGGCGGCGGAGGCGAGGAGCGGGGCGGCAAAGAAGAACCATGCATGCGCGCCCTTGCCGGAGCGGGAGCGTTCGACGGCGACGGGCAGGTCGGCGGCGCGGCACGTCTCGCGGAACGCGGCCACGTCGTCGGCCCAGCCGGGGCCGTCGAAGTCGGCGGCGACGAATCAGCAGGTCTCGTCGAGAAGGAGGGGGTAGGCGCCGATGACGTAGCGGCCTTCGAGGTGCGCGCGCACGACGCGGTCGGTGACGGGCGCGAGCTTCCGGTTGTCGCACTTCGAGCACTTCGTCCGCGGCCTGTCGCAGAGGGCCGGCGACCATTCGTTCTCGCAGACCGGCGAGTACCCCTGCGTGCCCTTCCGGCCCTCCCACCGCTTCGGGAAGACGTCCTCGCGGCCGCGGAAGAGGCGGCGAAACAGCGCGACCGGCGGGGCCTGATCGAGCGGTGGGGCCGCGGCACGAACAAGATCATCGAGGAGTGCGAGCGGGCCGGCTGCCCGCCGCCGGACTTCGAGGACACCGGCGTCTCCGTCGTCGTGAGGTTCCGGCCCGCGGCCCACGCGCCTGTTGAGAAGGCGGCAACTCGGTGGGCGGTCGCGGATCGCGTGATGGAGATTCTCGAGGAAGCGGGTCCGCTCGGCGCTCAGGACCTGCTGGCACGCCTCGGCGCCCCCATCACGGTGCGGGCGCTGCAGAAGCACTTGGTCAAGCTGCGGCAGGACGGCCGGATCGTTGTCGTCGGGCGGGGGAAAACGACGACCTACAGGTTCAAGGGGAGGCGGCCGTGAGAGGGCGCACGCTTCACGAGCTGCTCGCGAACCGTTCGCGAGCGGGTTCGCGAACCGCGCCTGTCGGTTCCGATCCGAAAACCCGCGAGTTCCTCAGGCAGGCCCTGGCGTGATGGTCTGCGAATCCAAGGACGGGAAGGGCTGAGGGTGGGCGTCCGGCCTCGCCGGCGCCGCCGGCGGCACCGGTATGAGCAGCTCGCGCGCGGCGGTTTGTTGGGGGGTGGGGGTGGGAAGCGACGGGTTGGCTTGGTTCGGTGCCGGACGGCTACGTCGCGGTGGAGTACTTCGCCACCCGCCCACGATTCGCCGACTTCGTCGTCCACGAGGCGGCTGCCGTGGTCGGCGAGTTGGGACACTGACGATCGTCTTGGACCCGGCCATGGGGTCGGTGTACGCTGACGCGTGGCGATGAAGACGACGCGCTATTTCCTCGAACAGGTCCTGCGGAAGCGCCCGTACATCCGTCAGGAGTGGTGTGAACGTATTGTTGCGAGCCCGTTGCGACGCGAGGTCCAGGTCGACGGTCGCATCCGTTTCTGGGGAGCCGTCCCGGAACTGGATGGTCGGATCCTCCGCGTCGTGGCGTTGGCTGACGGGGAAACGATCCACAACGCATTCCCCGATCGGCGCTTCGCCGCCGCGGGGAGCGAGAAGAAGGAGACATCATGAAGCTCCACTACTACCCGGAAACGGATTCGCTCTACATCGAGCTGAACCCGCGGCCGAGCGCGGACTCGCGCGAAGTCGTCGATGGGCTCGTGGCGGACCTGGATGCCGAGGGCAACGTCGTCGGCATCGACATCGACCAGGCGTCCAAGAAGCTGGACCTCGGCAGCCTCGAGACGCTCGGGCTGCCGACCACCAGCCTGCGCGTCGCCTGACGACCGGGTCGGGCGGCCCTTCCCCTGCTCCTCGCCTGTCTCGTCCTCTTCATGCTCCCTCAACGGGATCACCTCGGCCCCGAGCGCCTGCGCATGCTCCCGCGGTCGCCTGAGCGGGACGATGCAGCAGGCCTGAAGCGCCTCGATGTTCTCGACGGACAGGCGTCGAACCAACGCAGTACCGTCGGCCGGTCATGGAGCCCGTCCTGGCACACCCCGCCGCGCTACGCAAGGGGCTGAACGCGCCGGGACGCCGGCCGACCATCGAGGCTGTCCACGCGGGGCTTCCCCATTCGCCGAACCTCTCGTATCGTCCGGTTCGCGGACGAGGGGCGCATGGGCCCGGGAAATGCGCCCGGCGCTCCGACCGACCGGGGAGTCGGAGCCGGTTGAACCGCGACGTGGCCGCGCAGGATTCGCGACGGTGCAGGAGGAGTGAATGAGCAAGCAAGCCCGCGACAGGATCGCGATCGACCGCACGCCGCAGAGTCCCTTCGTCCTGCGGCCGGAAGCGCTCGCCGAGCTTGCGTCCGATCGGATCCTCGGCCGCGGGATCGAATACGCACGCGCCGAACGGGTCGAGGAGCTGCGCGAGCACGGCCGGACGCTCGAGGCGCGCGTGATCGGCTCGCGCAAGGAGCCGTACCTCGTGCGCATCGAACACGACGGCGACGAGTTGGTCCCGTCGTGCACCTGCCCGTTCGACTGGGAGCCGTTCTGCAAGCACTCGATCGCGGCGCTCGCGGCCCGGGCCGGGGTGTCGAGCAAGCCGGAGCGGCCCGCAGACGAGGTGCGGGAGCTGGAGCTGCACGTGCGGCGGCGGCGAGGCGAGACCGGCGGGTTCAAGTTCCGGCCGCTGTCGGGCAACGACGTGCTCGGGGCGTTCGAGGTGCGCTCGCCGTCGGGCGAGCGCTACGAGGTGTGGATCCGCTCGCACACCGAGCGCCTCAACGGCTGTTCGTGCCGCGACTACGCCACGAGCATGCTGGGGACGTGCAAACACATCGAAGCGGTGCTGGCGGGGCTGGCGCGCCGCTACCGGCGGGCGGTCGCGGAGGTACGCGCGGGGCGGGGCGTGCCGTCGATGGTCGTCGCGACACGGGAGGACACTCCCCGGATCGTCATCCGGCTGGAGGACGGCGCCGGACGCTCGCTGCGGGAGCTGGCGGGCCGCTGGTTCGACGCGGCGGGCATGTTCCGCGGGGACCTCGTGGACGACCTGCCCCGGTTCCTCGACGAGGCACGTGCGTTCCGCAAGCTGGTGGTCTTCCCGGACGCGGGCGAGATGTCGCGCGAGGTCGCCGAGCGGCGCCGTGCCGAACGACGCCGAGACGAGGTCCGCGCGTGGTTTGCGGAACGCCAGGGCCGCGTCCCGGGCGTACGGGCGAAGCTGTACCCGTACCAGGTGGAGGGGGCGGCCTTCCTGGCCAGCGCGGGACGTGCGCTGCTCGCCGACGACATGGGGCTCGGGAAGACGGTGCAGGCAATCGTCGCCGCGCGGGCGTTGTTCGAGCGCGGCGAGGTCCAGCGCACGCTGATCGTCTGCCCCGCCTCGCTCAAGCACCAGTGGGCCTCGGAGATCACCCGCTTCGCGGGGCTCGACGCCGTCGTGGTCCAGGGCGGCCGCGCCGAACGGCGTCAGGCGTACGAGCGGCGGGCGCCGTTCACGATCGTCAACTACGAGCTGCTGCTGCACGGCCTGGACCTGGTGACGCTGCTGGAGCCGGACCTGCTGATCGTGGACGAGGCGCAGCGGATCAAGAACTGGCGGACGATCACGGCCGCGCGCATCAAGTCGGTGGCGACGCGCTTCGCGTTCGTGCTCACGGGCACGCCGCTGGAGAACCGCCTGGACGACCTGTACAGCATCCTGCAGCTCGTCTCTCCGCTCGTGCTCGGCCCGCTGTGGGCGTTCAACGAGCAGTTCATGGTGCGCGAGCCGGGGAAGATCCGGCCCACGGGCTACAAGAACCTCGGCGAGCTGCGGCGCCGACTGCGACCCGCGATGCTGCGCCGGGACCGCGGGGAGGTGCTGACGCAGCTCCCCGAACGGATCGACGCCCGGTTCGCGGTGCCGCTGTGGCCGGAGCAGGTCGAGCTGATGGCGGAGCACGAGCAGCAGGCGGCGAAGATCGCGGCGCGGGGGAAGAAGCGCCCGCTGCGCCCCGAGGAGTTGAAGCAACTCTCCGGACACCTGCAGATGGCGCGGATGGCGTGCAACGCGGCGTCACTGCTCGACCCCAAGGCGCGGAAGGGCTCGCCGAAGCTGGACGAGTTCGCGAGCGTCGTGGAGGACGTGTGCGTGGACGGCGGGCGCAAGGCGGTCGTGTTCAGCCAGTTCGAGGTGTTCCAACGGATGGCCGCGGCCGTCGCCGACCGCCTGGGCGTAGGCTACGTGCGCCTGCACGGCGGCGTGCCCACGCACAAGCGCGGCGCGCTGATCGAGCGGTTCCGTGATGACCCGGAGTGCAAGCTGTTCTTCTCCACCGACGCCGGCGGCGTCGGTCTCAACCTCCAGTTCGCGAGCACGGTGATCAACCTCGAGTACCCGTGGAACCCCGCGGTGCTCGAGCAGCGCATCGGCCGCGTTCATCGGCTGGGCCAGAAGGAGCCGGTACACGTCATCCTGATGGTCGCTGAGAAGTCGACGGAAACGAAGATCGAGCAGGTGCTGGCGGGGAAGCGGGGGCTGTTCGAGGCGGCAATCCTGCCGGACGCGAACGTGGACGAAGTGGCGGCGCCGAAGAGCTGCCTGTCGCTCGCCCAGGCGATGTTCGTCGACAAGGAGTCGGTGGAGGAAACGCTCGTCCCGGACGGGATGGAGGAACCGCCCGAGGAAGCGGGGGAGGCGGAAGAGGGCGAGGGGAAGCGAGCGGTCGAGCGGTCGGGGGGAAGCGAGCGGTCGCCGCGCGGCGAGGCGATCTCGACCGCTTCGACGCCGGAACCGCGGGTGTCGTCCGCCGCCGCGATCGCTCGGGACGGCGGACCGGTGCCCGCCGATGCTTCGCGTCTGCCTGCGATTCTCGGGAGCCGCCTGGACCGGGTCGTCGAGCTGCCGGATGGGCGGTTTGTGGCCGTCGTGGATTCCCTGGACGAGGTGACGAGAACGGCAGCCGAGGCATGCGGGGCGGTGGCGATGCCGCAGGCCGCCGTGGAGCCGATGGCCCTGCTCGGTGATGCGTCGCCCTTCGCGCGGGCCAAGGTCGTGGCGACGGGCCTGACCGGGGAGCTGGACACGGCTGCCGAACGGCGGCGCGAGGCGGCGGCCCTGGCGCAGCGCAAGCTGAAGGCGGCGGAGGCGATGATCGGTGCCGAGCTTCCGGCCGAAGCGATCGCCGCGGCGCGGGACGCGATGCTGGCCGCGGTGAGCGGGCTGGCGCCGGGGGCGACCGAGCCGGACCTGCCGGCCGCGCGGTTGTTGTTCGAGGTCCTCGTGCCGGCGGGGCACCTCACGCTGGAGAACGCCGCGCTCGTGGCGAAGGCCGACGGTCTCGCGCGGGCCTACGGCGCCGCCGCCGTTCCGCCGCCCGTGGCGACGGCGCATTCCGTCCTTGAAGATGCCCGCCGCATCGTCGGCGAGCTGGAGCGGTGATGATCGTCTTGGACCCGGCCATGGGGTCGGTGTACGCTGACGCGTGGCGATGAAGACGACGCGCTACTTTCTCGAACAGGTCCTGCGGAAGCGCCCATACATCCGCCAGGAGTGGTGCGAACGTATCGTCGCGAGCCCGTTGCGGCGCGAGGTCCAGCTCGACGGCCGCATCCGGTTCTGGGGAGCGGTTCCGGAACTGGAGGGTCGGATCCTCCGCGTCGTGACGTTGGCCGATGGCGAGACGATCCACAACGCGTTCCCCGACCGGCGCTTTGCGTCCCCGGGGAGCGCGAAGAAGGAGACATCATGAAACTCCACTACTACCCGGAAACGGATTCGCTCTACATCGAGCTGAACCCGCGGCCGAGCACGGACTCGCGCGAAGTCGTCGACGGGCTCGTGGCGGATCTCGATGTTGAGGGCAACGTCGTCGGCATCGACATCGATCAGGCGTCGAAGAAATTGGACCTCAGCAGCCTCGAGGCGCTCGGCCTTCCGACCACGAGCCTCCGCGTCGCCTGATGACCGGGTCGGGCGCCCCTTCTTCTACTTTTCTTCCCCTGTTTCGTCCCCACACCGACGCGATCGAACGCCGCTCGCACGGCCGGACGCTCGAAGCGAAGGTGCTCGGCCCGCTGTGGGCGTTCAACGAGCAGTTCATGGTGCGCGAGCCGGGGAAGATCCGGCCCACGGGCTACAAGAACCTGGGCGAGTTGCGGCGGCGATTGCGGCCGGTGATGTTGCGGCGGGACCGGAAGGAGGTGCTGACGCAGCTCCCGGAGCGGATCGACTCCCGGTGCCGTCGTGGCCCGAGCAGCGGGAGCTGGTGGCGAAGGCCGACGGCCTGGCGCGGGCGTACGGGGCCGCGGCCGTTCCGCCGCGCGTGGCGACCGCTCAGTCCGTGCTCGAAGATGCGCGTCGCATCGTCGGCGAGCTGGGGCGCTGACTCTTGCCTTTTGCCGCTCGTCGCGCAGACTGCCCTGCACGGTAATCGGGCAGAAAGAGGGGAGGCAGGATGATGTCGAGAGGCGCACGCGTCGCAACACTGGTGGTCCTGGCCGTCACGGGCTGCCGTCGGCCGCCGGAGCGCGCCGACGTTGCCGAAGCGCCGGGGATTGCGGACAGGGTGCAGGGCATCGCCGCCGTTGCACCGGCTCTACCCGACGCGCCGGTCCCGAGCAACGATGCCGGGACGGGCGGCGGCGCGACCGCGCCGGCGCAGGACGGAGCGACGATCTCGGACGAAGCAGCCGCAGCGCCCGCCCTGCCGGCCCTTGTCTGGAAGGAAGGGGACCGCGCGTCCCTCCCACCCCAGGACGCGCACTTCCTGGAGCTGATCGTGCCGCTGTTCGGCGACTTCCACCTGGTCGCGTTCCGGGTTCCGCCGGAACAGACCGCGGAGCTGGGCCCGCGCGACGCCGCGGAGATCCCGTTCGGCGGCCGCACGCTGCACCGCCTGCCGGTCTCCGCCACGCAGGATCCGACTTCGACCGGCGCGTTGGACGTCACCTTCTGGAAGAGCGACGACGACCTCTATTACGTCCGCACGTTCGGCGGCTGCGTCGCCGCAAGCGACTTCCTGTACGGTCCGTTCCGCGCGCAAGGCGACACCTTCGCTTTCGCACGGGACGCCCGCACCGCCGCGCCGCCCGCCGACGGCGGCTCGGTTCCCCCGTGCACCGCTTCGAAGACGACGTGGTGCCCGCCCGTGCCGGGCGACCGGTGCGGCGGACACCAGGACGCCGACTCGTGTGCCGCCGACTCGCGCTGCGTCGTGCGCCCGTTCTACGACGACTCGCTCCGGCCCTGCGGAGAGATCGACTTCGCCTGCCGATCGCCGGGCTGTCCGGCGATCGGCTGCGCCGCGAGGTGCAACCAGCTCGCGACCGAAGCCGAGTGCACCGCCCAGGCGCCGCGTTGTTCGTGGGCGGGGGGCTCCGCGCAGCGCTGCTACAGCGACTGGGGCGACTGCGCCTGGCTTTGAGCGGAGGGACCTTGGCGCCGCGCGGTCCGGGGCGAACCCGCGCGGGCGCGATGCCGGGTCCTACAGCGCGCGGCAGGCGTTCGAGAGGAACGAGTCGTCGATGAAGCCGCAGTCGCCGCGGCAGAAGTCCTGCAGATCGCCGTTGTCGATGAAGCCGCAGTCGCCGCGGCAGAAGTCCTGCAGGTCGCCGTCGTCGATGAAGCCGCAGTCCCCGCGGCAGAGGTCCTGGACGTCGCCGTTGTCGATGAAGCCACAGTCCCCGCGACAGAAGTCCTGCAGGTCGCCGTTGTCGATGAAGCCGCAGTCGCCCTGCACGAGATCCTGCACGTCGCCCAGCGAAGCGCCGAGATACCACGCCGCGACCAGCGCCATCCGGAGGTCGATGGTCGGGCCCGAGCGGCCGGAGCTGGAGGCGACGTACGGGTCGCTACCGTCGTCACCCGGATCCCCGCCCGCGACGTACCCGTAGTCCCCCGTCGCGACGTAGCCGTAGCCGCCGGTCGAGCCGTAGGAGTCGTCGCCGCCGCCGGTGCCGCCCGTCCCCGGCGCGGTATCCGGCTTGTATGTCTGCACGACGGCGACCGGCTGTCCCTGCGCGACCGGCGCGGCGGTCCGGACGGCGACCGGCCGGTCGACCGGCCGCGCCACCGGCTGCGCGGGATACCACCAGCAACCGCTCGCGAGCGCGGCGGTCGCGAAGCAGACCAGACTCCGAACGACGTGACGCATGGCGATTCCTCCTCCGTCCGCGTCGATGGGTAGCACCGCCGACCGGCAGGCGCAACGCGACCGGCTCGCCAAGGCCGCCGCCGGCAACAACCCGGTCTCGACAACCGGGGCCTACGCCAGACGGTACTCCGTCCCGCGCCCGTGCCCCACGTGGACGACCTCGCCCCTGGCGCGCAGTTCCGCGAGGGTACGACGCACGACATCGGAGGGCAGGCCGGTCTGATGCGCGAGGAGCGTCGTCCCGGCGCTGCCGAGCGAGCGGAGTGCCTGGCGAATGCGTTCCTCGGGCGCGGCGCAGTCGAACGACTCCCCCAGGGCCTCGGCCATACGCGCCAGGGCCCGCGCCCCGCGACGGTCGGCGTCCGGCGGCGAGGGCGGCCGTGCGGCGGCCGGAGACCGGGGTCCGGGAGGCCGAGACGGGCCCGCGCCCGCGAGGACCGTCGATGTCACGCGAGGGAGCGAAGGCGTGGACGGCATGGAACGCGCCGGCGGCGGCGGCACGGCTCGCGGAGCACAAGTCGCGGGGGCCCGCGCCTTGACGACGGCATCGCCAGGCCGCGCGCCACACTTGCCGCACCGCGGCCGGCAGGCCAGGCAGGTGTGCGCGCCGCACGATGGGCACTCCCACCAGCAGTGGGCGCACAAGAGATGCACCCGGTCGTCGCAAAGGACCGGTGCGGAAACCGGGACCGCACCGCAGGCCTCGCACAGCGGCACGTCGAAAGCCCGGCGCAGGCCGTCGAAGCGCAGCAACAGCTCCCGCTCCTGCTTGCGCCGCAACACCCGAATCCGGACCGACACCGCGGGGACCGACACGCGCACCGCGATCATCGGTCGCACCGACACGTGCAACGCCAGCCGCACCCGCGCCTCGGTCACCCGGCGCTGGAACTCGCCCGGAATGCCGTTCGCCCGCAGCAGGATCTTCTCCGCGTCGGCCGGCGCGACGGCCCGGCGGGCGGCGGAGCGCAGGAGCTCCGCCTGCATCGCGCGGTAGTACCCGTGCAGGCGCGACACGTCGCGCTCCAGCCGGTGCGACACGATCTCGCGGACCGGCGCCAGCGTCTCGACCACGCGGCGGCGCGCCAGAACCGTCGCCGCGCGCCACGCCGCCGGCGCGAGCGGAGCCGCCCCGCCGGGATGGGCGTCGCGCAGCAGGTGCTCGTTCGCCCACAAAATCTCCGCCAGCCCCACCGGCGCCGCCGTTCCGTCCGCGGTGACCGCGACGTCGACCATCCCCTCGCGCTTCTCGTCCCCCGTCGCACAGTACCGGAAGCCCACGACGAGGTAGTCCTCGGTCCCGGGAAGGACGTCTCCGACGCGCACGACGCCGTTGGCCGGGCGGAAGGCTTCTCCCACGGCGGCCTCGACGGACTTGACGCGGGGAGGGCCGACGTCGACGAACAACGACGCGACCCGGCCGGAGCCGAGCGCCTCGGCGACGAGGCGCTGGACGAGGTCCGAACCGTGGCAGAGCGGGATGCCGTCGCCTTCGGGGGCGGCCGGCGCGACCAGACGCGCCTCCCCGGGCAGGCCGACGCGCGCGGCCAGATCCGGTTCGAGCAGCACGCGGAAGGCGTCTTCGCCCTCGCGCTCGACCACTCCGCCCAGTGCGTCCAGGAGCTCGGTGCCGAAGGCCAGCAGCTCCATCGTTCACACGACCTCGAAGTCCCGGCCGAAGATCGCCTTGTCGACCGCCCGCTCGCCCTCGTAGCGCCGCCGGGTGGCGACCAGGTCGTCCGCCAGACGGTCGAATCCCGCGCGCACTCCCTCCTCACCGTCCGCCTGCGTCCAGATCGAGTACACGCGGCCGGGGATGTCCAGGTCGCCCTCGAGGTCCCCGAGGATCATGTCCAGCTCGCCGATCACCAGCTCGAACATGTTGAGCTTCTCGTCCAGGACGCGCAGCAGGTAGTCCTCCGCGGTGCCGTGCGCGCAGAGATTGACGACGAAGACCTCGCGCTCCTGCCCGATGCGGTGGAGGCGGCCGATGCGCTGTTCGAGCGAAAACGGGTTCCACGGGAGGTCGAAGTTGACGATCCTGCGGCAGAACTGGAGGTTGCGCCCTTCCCCGCCGATCTCGGTCGAGAGCAGCACGGGTGCGTCCGTGCGAAACGACTCGATCGCCGCTTCCTTCTCGGCGGCAGTGAGGCCGCCGTGGAAGACGGCGGCGGGAACGCCGCGAGCGGCGAGCAGACCTTCGAGCGCGGCGAGAGTCGCGCGGTACTTGGCGAAGACGACCGTCTTGTCGCCCAGGGCCTCGGCCAGCAGCTCCAGGAGCACGCGCCCCTTCGAGGTCTCCCCGACCTCGGCGCAGCGGACCTGGAGGCCGCGAATCTCCGCCGATTCCTCCGAGGTCAGGCCTTCGCGGGCCAGGCGTTCCTCGAGCGTGGAGAGCACGGCGGCCGGCGAGCTGCCGGCCTCGGCCAGGAGCGACATCAGCAGCGGCCGCTCGTGGGCCCGATCGCGCTTGGCGCGATCGCGGACCCAGCGGGAGATTGCCGCGTAGAGCTCGCGCTCCCGCTCGGTCGGTTCGACGACCTTCGTCTTGACGAAGCGCGGCGGGAGGCGGAGGTCGACCAGGGCGCGGGTGTTGCGGATCATGACCTCCTGGAGCAGCGCACGGAGCGAGTCGCGATCCTTGGGCTGGCGGGGCTCGCCGCGCACGACGAAGCGATCGGAGAACACGGCCTGGGTGCCGAGATGCCCGGGGCGCAGGAGCGTGACGAGGTTGTACAGCTCGTCGAGCTGGTTCTGGACGGGCGTGGCCGTGAGGAGGAGGAGGAAGCGGCGCTTCAACCCGTCCACGAGGCGGAAGCCGAGCGTGTTGCGGTTCTTGACGTGGTGCGCCTCGTCGACGACGACGAGATCGAAGCGCCGGGCCTGGGCGCGTTCGGCGTGTTCGGCCCGCCGCGCAAAGGTGTAGGAGCAGAGCAGCAGGTCGCCGCTTTCGAAGAAGCGCTCGGGATTCTTCCCCGGGACCGCGAAGTCCAGGTCGAACTTCTGCGCGAGCTCGGCCTTCCACTGCTCGACCAGCGACGGCGGGCAGAGGATGAGCACGGAGCGCGCCAGCCCGCGGAGCAGATACTCCTTGATGATGAGGCCGGCCTCGATCGTCTTGCCCAGGCCGACTTCGTCGGCGAGGAGCGCCCGGCCGCGGAAATCGCGGAGCACGCGGCGCACGGTCTCCACCTGGTGCGGGAACTCGCGGACGCCGCGCACGGCGCGCAGCGCCAAGAGCGTATCGAACTGTTCGGCGGAGCTGACGGCGATGGCGCGACGGGCAAGCACGGCCAACCGCAGGCCGTCGGTCGCGGCGGACGCGAGCCGGACGTTCAGATCCACGTCGTCGACCCGCAACTCCACGTCAGGCGCCGCCACCTCGGGAGGAGCGGCGGGCATCCACTGCACGCGGTCGCGGATCGCCTCGGGCGCCTCGGGCGCGACGGGCTTGGGCGGCGGCGGGGGCGGCGCGGAGGGTCGGGCGGCGGCGGCGGCCCTTGCCCGTTCCTTGGCCTTCTTGGCCTGGCGTGCGGCCCGGGCGATGCGTTCGGAGACCGGGCGGGCGAGCGAGCGGCGCAGCTCGTCGGAGAACTTCTCGCCGAAGAACGAGCCATCGCGCAACAAGGGGATGCGGAACCCGGGTCGAACGCCCTCATCCGGGCCGAACGCCGCGGATCCGGACGCTCCGGAGCGGCGGTCCCGCGGCCCGGAGCTTCGCCGTTCGGGCGCGCCGTGAAGCTGGCGCATGAACCGCGTCATCAGGTTGCCGAGGGTCTGGGCGCCGCGGGGGTCCGCGTTGCGCCCGCTGCGCCGCGAGATTTCGCGATCGATCTCGACGCCGAGGCGACGGGCGGCGTCGGGGTCGCCGTCCTCCATGGCGTCCAGCGCTTGGACCATCCGGACGATCGGATGGCCGATGCCTTCCTCGTGCGCGTCTTCGGCGAGATCCACGGCCGCTTCGAGGTCGCCCTCCCGAACGGCCGCGAGGATCTCGTCCACCCAGGGGCGTTCCTCGTGGCGCGGCGGAACTGCGCGTTTGAACTCCTGAAGCTGGTCGTAAACCAAGTCCAGCATGGTCCCGGGCTGGGAGTCTGTTCAGGGATTGGCCGCGTGTCAAGCCGACATCGCCCGGTGCCGATGTTCGTGCCCATCGGCACCATCGCGTCGCATGTCGAGCGCTGATCGAGGCGTGTTCGCTCGGCCGACATGCGGATCAGCGATCGCGTCGACCCTTGTCCGACCGGGACTGCTGGGATACAAGGGACCGCGATGGAAGGCGATGAGGCAAGGGCTTCGGGCGCGGCGGAGCTGGTCGAGCGGCTGGCCGGGTTCGTGAAGGCGGCGGGCGCGAACGCGAAGGAATGGCGCGCGGCGGGGGCGCTCGCGCGGCGCTTGACCGGCTCCGCGATCGAAGACCTGGCGGGGGTTCGGCGCGCGGCTGCCGCGCTGGGAAAGCTCGCACTGCCGGAGGCGCGGTTGCTGGGCGAGGCGCTGCTGGCGTACGCGACGCACGAGGAGGAGGAGCGGCGGTTCCGGCGCGCGCGCGAGGTCGTCGAGGCGCTCCGCGCGGCCGGAGCGGAGCCGCGCCGGGTCGGCGAGGATCCGCCGGTCTGGGAAGCGCCGCCACTGGGGATCACGCTGGACGAGACGCGCGGCAAGGCCGTCGTCTCGTACGCTCGCGAGCCGCTCGCGGAGGCGCCGCTGGCGGCCGGACGGATCGCCCAACTGTGGCGCGAAGCTCGTGACGCCCTGACGAAGCGCGCGCGCCCCCCGGCGGAGTTCCGGGAGGTATTGCTCGGCGCGTACCGTGCGGTGCTCGCCCGCGCGGGGCGCGCACCGGGTGAGCGCGTGGATCTCGTCGACCTGCTGCCGGAGATCGCGCTGGTGGTACAGGGCGACAAGTTCCGGAGCGACCCGCGGAAGGGCAGCTTTTCCGACTACCCGCGGGCTCAGTTCGCCTGGGACCTCGCCGCGCTCGTCCGCGCCGGCCTTTTGTCTGCCGGCGGGCTGCGCCTGGAGATCGGGCCGGCGACGATGGGGACGACGGCGCACAAGCGCCGCGTGCTGTGGCTCGAGGCGGGCGCGGGCGGCGGGCAGTACTGCCTGAGCCTGCGCTTCGTCCCCGACCGGCCGGAGGAGGCCCCATGAGCACGGAAGCGCCGGGCCGCGCGCTGGCCTTGCAGATCCTGCGGCGGATGGGCGAGGCGGGGCAACCGCCGGAGCAGGGGATCCGCTTCGTCAACGTGGGGAACGAGAGCTACCTGCGGGTGATCGAGGAGGAGTACCTGCGGCTGCTGCTGGGCGAGGCGCGCGGCTCGAGCTTCAAGCTGGTGCAGGGCTACTTCGGCGCGGGCAAGACCCACTTCCTGTACTGCGTGCGCGACGTGGCCTGGCGGCAAGGGTTCCTGACCGCGCTGGTCGGGCTGTCGAGCGCCGAGTGCCCGTTCGACCGCAGACTGGCCGTGTACCAGGCGGTGGCGGCGCGGTTGTCGCTGCCGCCGGCGGCGGAAGGCGAGGAGCCCGTGCGAGGCCTTCCGGCCGTGCTCCGCGCGCTCGTGGAGGAGCGGGCGGCGCAGCTCGGGAAGGACGCGCTGGCCGGCTGGGTGCGCGATTCGTATGAGCGGGCGAACGTGGAGTGGCATCCGTTCCGCCGCGCGGCGGCCGCGTTCCTGCGCGCCGCGGCGGCCGAGACCGACCCGGACCCGGCGCTCGAGGCGTGGCTGCTGGGGGAGCCGGTGCCTCCTTCCGCACTGCGCGACCACGGCGTCTTCGACGCGCCGGCGGAGTCCAACGCGTTCGGCATGCTGCGCTCGCTGCTCCAGACGGTCGTGCACCTGGGCCATCCCGGCACGGTGCTGCTTTTCGACGAGATGGACCGGACGCTCTCGCTGGGGCGGCGACGCACGCGCGAGCTGGGCGACAACCTGCGCCAGCTCATCGATCTGTGCAGCCTGTCCGAGCTGCCGGCGACGCTGTTTCTGTACGCGGTGCCGCCGGAGTTCCTGACGCAGGTCGTGCCCGAGTACCCCGCGCTGCAGCAGCGGCTCCAGGCGCCGGTGCCGTTGTCGCGGCAGAGCCCGAAGGCGCCGCTGATCGACCTGGAGCGGATGGACCTGGACCCCGAGCCGTTCCTGGTGGAGCTGGGCGAGCGGCTCTTGGCGGTGGAGGAGGCGGCGTACGGCGAGCCGCCGGCGGAGGCGGACCGGGAGAATCTGCGACGGATGGCTGCCGCGGTGGTCGAGAACCTGCTCGACGTGTCGCACCGTCGCTTCTTCGTCAAGGCGTTCATCGGACACCTCGACTCCCGCCGCGGCGACCCCAAGGGCCGCCTGCTCCTGGGCGCGGCGCGGCTCAAGGAAATCCTCCGGCACACCAGCGAAGCACTCGCCACGGACGAAGCGGATGACGAGGAATTCCGGGACGCCTGACGCGGCGCCGTCGCCCGGCGACCGCGTGGTCCACGCCGCGCTGGGACCGGGCCGTGTCGTGCGCCTCGAGCGCGGCGGACGCTGGCTGTGGGTTGCCTTCGATCGCAGCCCGCTGCTGCCGTTCCGCGTGCGCGGTCCAGAACTTGCAGCGGAGTCCGGCAACGCGGACGTTCGGAAGGACGACCTCCCACAACCGAACCGCGCCCTTCAGGGCGCGGCTTCGATGGAATCGCGCCCGCGGGATGAAGCCCGCGGTTCGGACGGGGAGGCGGGCCGGGGGTCCTTCGCTGGGCCGGAGCCGCGGGACGTGGTGCGGCACCGGGCGCTGGTGGTGCTGGAGGCGCTGCGGCTGGGCACAGTGCCGCACGGCAACCTGCGGGCGTACACGGTGGGTCGCGACGCGAATCTGGAGGCGGTGCTCTCGGCGCTGGACCCGACGCCCGGGGCGGGAGGACGGCTGCGCGTGGTCGTGGGCGACTACGGCACGGGGAAGACGCACCTCATGGAGAGCGTGCGCGACGAGGCGCTGGAGCGCGGATGGGCGGTGGCCTCCGCAACGCTCGACTCGCGGGAGACGACGCCGGCGCACCCGCGTCGCGTCTACTCCGCGCTGGTGCGCTCGCTCTCCCTTCCCGCCTTCCGCGATCCCGGAGGGCTGGGCGCGCTCTTCGACGTGCTGATCGAGCGGGGCGGCGAGGCGGCCTGCACGTACGAGCGCGGCGGCCACCGGTACCTGGGCCCGGCACTGCACTACTACGCGCGGCTGGGCGACCGGCCGGAGCTGCGCGATTTGCTGCTGGAGTGGATCGAGGGCCAGCCCGGGGAGCGGAGCAACGAGCTGAACGACCTGCTTCGCCATTCGCTCCCCGGGCCGCGGCTGCTCGCCTTGCCGGACTACAGGACGTTCGCGCTGGCCTACGCCTACGTCCTGGGCGGCGTCGCGTGCCTGTGCCGCGAGGCGGGCGCGCGGGGCCTGTGCCTGCTGCTGGACGAAGCCGAGTTCTACGCCGCGCTGGACGCCGAGAACCGCGGATTCGCCGACAACCTGTTCGGCTGCTATTCGCTCGCGGCGCTCGGGGGCGGCGAGGCGCGGCGCGAGGAGATCGACCTGGCGCGCGGGGGCCAGGAGGTGCACCGGCGGTTGCCGCTGCGGTACCGGGTCGACCAGCCGCTGGCCTGCGCGTTCTTCCTCACGCCGCAGCCGCAGGGCCTGGAAGCGCTGGATCGATGGGTCGAGCTGTCGCGGCACGCGGTGGAACTGTCGCCGCTGCGGCCGGCGCACTATGCCGAGTTGTACGAGCGGATCCACCGCCTCTACGAGACGGCGCACCCGGGCTTCTCGCTGCCCGGGAAGCTGGCGCGCCCGATGGGCGAGTTCCTGCACGCGGCATTGGCGGCGGGGGCGATTGCGAATCCGCGCGCCGTGCTGAAGCTGCTGGTCGAGTTCCTGGACATCTGCCGGCTCTCGCCGCACCACCTGGGAGCGGTGCTGGACGACCTGGGCCGGCTGTTCGCATGAGGACGGCGTGACCGGCGCGCGTGACCCCCTGCCGCGGACGTGGCACGCGTTCTTCGCGCGGTTCGGCGGCCGGCTGCGGCCGATCCAGGAGATATCGGCGGCGGACGTGGCGGCGGGCCGGGACGTCCTGCTCATCGCCCCGGCCGCCGGTGGTAAGACCGAGGCGGCGGCGGCGCCGGTGCTCGAGCGCCTGCTGCCGGAACTTGGCGCGGCGGGACCGTCGGTGCTCTACGTGAGCCCCACACGCGCCTTGGCCAACGACCTCTTGCGCCGCCTCGAGGGGCCCTGCGCGACGCTCGGCGTCTCCGTCGCCCGTCGTACCGGCGACTACCCGTCGGCGATGAGGGGTGCCGACCTGCCCCAGGTGCTGCTCACGACACCCGAGTCGCTGGACTCACTGCTCTGCCGGCGGCCCACCGCCCTGCGCGCCGTGCGGGCCGTGATCCTCGACGAGCTGCACTTGCTCCTGGAGTCCGGCCGCGGCGACCAGCTCGCGGTCCTCGTCGAGCGGCTGCGCCGCGTCGCGCGGGCCGCCGTGCAGGTCGTGATCCTGTCCGCGACGCTGCCCGACCCCGAGGCGACGGGCCGGCGCTTCCAGCGCGAGCCGGTGCTGCACCGTGTCGCCGGGGAGCGTCCGATCGATGTCGAGTGGCTGGATGCGGAGCAGGAGGAAGGCATCGCCGGCGCGCTGGGCGCGGCGGTCCGTCGTCTCGGGTTGCGCAAGGTGCTGGGCTACGTCGACCGGCGCGACGCCGCGGAGGACGTCGCGGCCTCGCTGGCGGGGCGAACGCCGTTCGGCGACGCAGTCTTCGTGCACCACGGGAGCCTGGATCGGCGGGTGCGGGAGCGGACGGAGGAGCAATTCCTGGCGCGCCCGCGCGCGCTGTGCGTGGCGACCTCGACGCTGGAGGTCGGGATCGACGTCGGGGACGTCGACGCCGTGCTGCTGCTCGATCCGCCGTCGTCGGTGCCGTCGTTCCTCCAGCGGATCGGGCGCGGCAACCGGCGAACGGGTTCGGCGCGGGTCCTGGTGTGCTGCCCGGGCCATCGGGCCCGTCCGTGGATCGAACTGCTCGTAGGATTGGCCCGCGCGGGGGACCTGATGGCCGATCGCATCCCCTTCCGGCCCGGAATACCGGCGCAGCAGGCCATCTCGCTCACATTCCAGAACCGTGCGGGGTGGGTCTCGGCGGAGGCGCTGGCCGAGCGACTTCCGAAGGACCTGTGCAAGCAGTGGCCCGCCGGGGACCTCGAGGCCCTGTTGGCGGGCCTCGGCGACGCGGAGTGGCTGGCGCCGGCTGGTCGCGGTCGCTACCGGGCCGGCGAGAAGGCCCTGTACGCGTTCGAGCGGGGGAAGGTGCACAGCGTGATCGAGGATGTCGTCGGGGAGGCGGAGGTGATCGACGAGCTGACCGGCGCCGCTCTCGGGAGGATCGCGTCCACGACGGATCAAGAGCGAATGTCGCTCGGCGGGCGCACGTGGAAGGTCGTCGGCCAACGGGGCGGCAAGGTGGTCGTCCGGGGCGAGCGCTCGGCGGCGATAGCGCCTTCGTTCCGGCTGCGTTCGGGGCCGGTGATCGGACGGCGGCTGTGCGAGGCCTTTCGCGAGTCGCTGGGGATTCCCGCCGACGTCCTGCTCGTGGAGCCGAGCCCGGCCGGCGGCTGGACCGTGCACCACTTCCTGGGCACAGCGGCCGGCGAGGTCGTGGCGGCGGCGATGGCGAAGGCGACGCGCCGGAAGGTGAGGAAGGTGAAGGCCCTGAGCTTCGACTGGACGGGCGAGGACCCGGACGAGCTTCGTCCGCCGGCGATGGAGGCACTGCAAGCGGCGGTCGATGGGAACGCGCTGCGGCTCGCCCGGCGGCTGGGGTCGGGGCCGTGGAGCAAGTACCTGCCGCGGCACCTGGTGGAGCGCTTCGCGCGCGAGGCGATCGAACCGGCGGGGCTCGCGGCGCGTGTGGCCTGCTGGCATCCCGTTCGCGGGCCGTTCACATCATGATGGTGGCGCATCCGAAGGCGACGTCGACGCTGCCGGAGTCGGTGCGCAGGATGTCGCAGGTCTCGGGACAGAGCAGGATCTGCGTCGGCGCGACGAGGTCGTCGTAGTACCAGCCCATCGCCGGACAGGCGCCGGGGTCGGCGACGCGCGGGATCGACTCGGTCGCCCCGCCCTCGGGCGTGTAGTCGAGATTCACGAGGCCGGGGTCCAGCGCCATGCCGGCCGGCGGGTCGGGCAGGTCGTAGTTGCACGGCAGCTCGGTGCGCACGCCGATCGCCTCCTCCAGCGCCGCGAAGATGGGGCTCCAGTCGGTCTGGCAGACCGAGGCCGTCACGCCGCCCGTGCGGCGGGTCAGCTCCAGGTATTCGGCGCCGATGCGCGCGCCGGTGATGCAGCCGATGTACGGAATACCCCCCTGTGCGACGATGGAGTGGAACTTCCAGCCGGGCGGGAATCCGGGATCGGCCAGCGCCTCGAGCGACGCGATGAACTCGTCGGCCGAGATGTCACTCTCGTCGTCGGTCACCGCGACGAAGTGCTGCACCGCTCCGGGACGCAACATCGTCCGGTACGTCGGATACTGGGCCAGGAGCGCCTGGAGACCCTCGTTGGAGTCGACGCCGTAGTCGATGTGCAGGAAATCGACGGAGCCGCCGAGCGGCGGCGGCACGTCCATCTCGCCGCGGTCGCCGATCAGCACGACGTGGTGGTCGATGCCGCTGGCCGAGATGCTCATCGAGAACGCGTTGAGATTGTCGCGCACCGCGTGGTTCTCGAAGTCCATGCTGCCCGAGCTGTCGACGACCCAGATGATGTCGACCGGCGCCACCGCGTGTTCGGCGGTGACGTTCTCCGCGACACAGGCGTCGCCGCCCCATTCCGCGTCCGCCTCCGCCAAGGCTTCGGCGGACGAGTCCGCATCGGCACCCCAGTCGGCGTCGGCGTCGGCGTCCGCGCCTCGGGCGTCGCACGAGCAGGCGCCATCGGCGCCGCAGGTGCCGACCGGGTAACCGGCCGCGGCGCAGGCCGCGGTGCAGGCGGCCGGCTCGCAGGACACGTCGGCCCCGATGTCGACGACGATGCCGTCGGCGTCGTCGCGCCGGGCGTCGCTGCCGTCGGTCCGGCCGGATTCGTCGTCGGCGGGAGCACAGGCCGAGGCGAACATGCCTATCGCCGCGGCCGCCAGAGCGCGCCGGACGAACGCTCCCCCACGATTCGTGTGTTTGCCCATCGAGGCCCCCTCTCCCCCCCCTCGATGCGTGAGAGCGTAGCATGGGATGGATGAGCTACCACGGGGGAAATGCAAATACTGAAACATGCGATCGAAAACAGGCAACGGGCCGGGCGCGGCGACAACGGGAAGACGAGAAACCGGCAATGAGAAACGGCCGGCTTGCGGGGAGCTGCGGGCGGGGGCAAGCTGTGCTTGCCCATGACACGCGCGAGGGACAGATTCCCGATCCTCGTCGCCGTCGCGGTACTTGCGGCGGTGGGCTCTTGCAAGGTGAAGAAGCCCAAGCCGGAAGGGCTGACGGGCGGCGCGCAGGCGGGCACGACGCGCGGACCGGGGGCGACGGTGGACGAGCAACCGGCCCCGCCGATCGACCTGGTGGTCTGGCCCGCCCTGCCCCGCTCGGCCGAAGAGGCGGAGGCGCTCGTGCAGAAGCGCACGGTGCGACCCTCTGCGACGACGGAGGGCGAGCTCACCGCCGAGACCATCGTGCGGGCCGCGGAGGCCGCGGGGTGGGAGTCGCTGCTCGCGGGCGAGCAGGACGTCGTCGAGCGGCTCCAGGCGGGGATGGACCGGGCGGAGCGGGAGGGGCGCGACGCCTACGTCCTGTGGGGCACCACTCACGATTCCGGCGGCCAGGTGGCCGCGTTCCGCCGGCTGGTTGGTCCGGGCGGGCTGCGCGGCCTGACGCTCGTAGTCGCCGAGCAGTTCATGGCGGACGGGGGGTGGGGCGGCGTCGCGGCGGACGAGCAGGCGGGAGACGACGCGGATCTCGACGCCTTCGTGCTGCGCGGCGACCGGGACGCCTTCGCGGCGCTCTCCGCCCGTCACCGGTCGAGCGATCACGCGGCGTGGAAGTTCGGGTACGAGGACGAGGTGCTGGAGCTGCCGGTGACGGCTCGCGCGACGCAGGTGAGGTTCGCGGGCTGCAACATGCCGAAGGCGACGCAGGCGCTCACGGCGCAGCCGCCGCTGGGCGACGATCGCCTGCTGCTGCGCCTGCGCGAGCTGCACTGTCTGCTCGCCCTGTCGCGCTGGGCGTCGCCGCGGCGTGTCGCGATGCTCTGGGGACGCGACCACATCCGCGCGGACGGCTTCATGCGCTTCCTGCCGGCGGAGGCCGAGGTCCTCGCGATCGACGTCTTCGGCTTCCGGCACGGCGAGCTGACGACGGAGGCGGAGCTGGCGACGCGGCTCGTCGTGCTGAGCCCGGTGCTGATCCCGCTGGACGGGGCCGGGCACGCGTTCGCGCTCCTGCTGCCGGACGGCGTGATGGGCGGGGACGTCGACCGAGCGGGCGACGACGTCGCGGCGACGGACGGGGGCGGGTCCGGGCTCCGCGTGGCCTGCTCCGTGGCGGGGCGAATGACGATCGCGGGACGGGAGTTTCACGTCGGTCCGGAGGACGTGGACCTCCCGCTGGACCCGGACCGCTACGCCTTCGCCGTCGAGGCCGGCGGACTGCGCTTCCTCGGGGCGCTGGAGCTGCGGGAGGGGACGCGCATCGGGCTGCGCTTCGATCCGGTCGAGCGGTACGTGAACTGGGTGGAGGAACCCTACGGCTCGAAGTGAAGCGGGACGCGGACGCGAAGCTCGGACGACGGTGGGGTATCGGAAAAGCTGACCTGGCGGAGCTTGCCGACGACGCAGGAGGTGACGCCGGCCGCGGCCAGCGCCTCGTCGTCCTCCTCGACCTCGGCGCCGACCATGCCCTGGGTGTCGATGACGAGGACGACGATCAGGTCGCCCTGGAGCGCGGGATCGCTGCCGAGCGCCACGTTGTAGCAGGTGAGCATCGCGCTGCGCTTGCGCTCGACCTGGCGCTGGAAGATGCCGCCGTTGACGCGCCCGCCGGCGCGGGCGACTTCGCCGCGACCGATGTCCAGCTCGCCGTCGCCGGGAACGATCGGTGCGGGGGGCGGCGCCGCTTCGGCCGCGGGCTCGGGCTCGGGGGTGGCGGCTGGGGGATCGGCGACGGCGGGCGTCTCCGCCGGCGGGTCGGCGGCGGCCGGGCCGGAGTGGGCAGACAGCTCCGTCCCGCCGGGGTCGGCCGGCGCCGTGCCGGTGGACGGGGGAACTCCGGCCAACAACTCGGCGGCCGCCAGCGGATCCTCGCCGGACGGTGCGGGCGCCGTGGGATCGGGAACGGCCGACCCGGCGCAACCGGCGAGCGCGACGAGCGCGACCGTGGATAGACGACGTCGAATCACCCTGCGTTGCATGACGGCTCCTTGTGTGCGGCTCCCCCCCGGCGGGAGGGATTGTGGCGCAAAGGCCGGGCGTCGGAAAGGGGGAAACACGAAGGGCCGGAGACGGCGGTCGGTCAGTCCCAGATGCCGCGGCGCTCGGGATCGCCGAGCTGGTAGGCGTAGACGGCCTCGCGCAGGTAGGCGGGGATGGAGACGTAGCGCTGGAGCAGAACGCAGGAGAGGTTCGAGGAGCAGTCGCAGGCGAAGTTCTCGGTCGCGTTGCAGCCGGGCCTGCCGGCGGGGTCCTCGCTGCCGTCGGGATTGACCACGCGGACGTTGGAGTCCCACTTCACGATGGGCTGGCCGGTGCCCGGGGCGTAGACCAGCTCCGGCCAGTCGCCGACGCCGTCGCCGTCGAGATCGTTGTCCGGCACGGTGTCGCCGTCCAGGTCGGGGATCTCGGTTTCGTATGCCTTGGCGAGCAGCTCGTTGGCCCACTCCAGGACGCGGGCGGCGATGCCCTTCTGGACGGTCTTGCCGAAGATGACTTCCTTGCCGAAGGTCTGGGCGACATAGACCTTGCCGTAGGGCGAGTGGAACTCGACGTACTGGCGGAGGTCGGGGTCGGGGTCGCTTCCCTTCTCGTACACGCGCATGAGGTCGAGCCAGTTCATCTCCTCGTTCTCGAAGAGGAAGAGCATGGTCCAGGCGATGATGAACTTCTGCTGTTCCCAGCCGAGCTGCGGGTCGAGGACGGCGGTGTGGGCCGGGGCCAGCGGATGGAACGGGTCGCTGGTCGGCAGGTGGTAGGAGCTGCAGACGTTGGTCTGCTCGGCGGCGAAGCAGACCTCGGGCTCGGCGGTCCACCACGTGGTCCAGCCGATCGGGCCCCTGGAGTACTTCTCCAGGTCGACGTCCGGGTTGCCGTCCTCCTTGGCGATGACGCGCGGGCCTTTCAGCTCCTCGTCGCCGGTCAAGGCATTGGCGATCCAGCGCCGGTAGCCGTCGGGGAAGAGGTCGGCCATGGAGACGGCGCGGTAGCGCGGGTCGACGAAGTCGTTGCGCGTGCTGCTGATGAAGTTGTCGACGGACTCGGTCATGAGCATCGCGACGTTCATCTTGTCGTAGTAGGAGCCGGAGTTGATCGTGTACCAGGTGTCGAACTCGCCGTGGTCCTCGGAGAGGAGGTTCTCCACGAGCTTCCCGCCGGAGCTGGCCGTGCCATCGACGCCGGTGACGCCGTTGGGGATGATGACCTTGGTGCCGCCGGGGGTATCGACGGTGTCGCGGGCGGAGCGGAGGAAGTTCTCCCACGGGCGGAAGAAGTGCGGGCCGACCTCGGGGCGCGCGGCCTGGCGGACGAACTGATCAAAGGCGAGGCCGGCGGCGACGACGTTCTCGGGCCACAGGGTGACGAGGTACGGCCAGAGGGTGCCGAAGTGCGTGCCGTCCTCCAGGGCGTAGTCCTCGTAGATGTTCTTGATCAGGCCGAGGCCCTTGGCGCCGTCGCGGACCTTGGCGCTGTAGCGGGTGAGGATGCGGTCGGCGGCGCCGGAGACGGTGAACGAGGTCTTGTGCCGGCGGTAGGTCTCGAAGATCTGCCAGACCTCCTGCGAGGTGAGGAGGAAGTTGAAGATCTCGTACGGGTCGGCGCCGTTGTCGTGGCGGTAGACGGAGACGTTGCCCAGGTCGGCCCAGGAGTCGGTGCCGAAGCCGTAGGGGATGCGGGTGCGGCCGTCGCGGTCGATGGAGGGGCCGCCGCGGTAGTACTGGCCGGCCTCGCCGATGGTCGGGAAGCGCTGGGCGGTCCAGGGGACGTAGTCGACCTTGGGCTGCTTGCAGCGGCTGTAGCGGCCGTCGACCTTGACGATGAGGCCGTCGAAGAGGGGGCTCCAGGTGCCGCCGGTCTCCTCGTTCCAGTCGGCAGGTTTCCACAACTCGGGGTCGTCGACGTCCTGGCAGTCGGAGATCATGCCCATCTTCGCCTGGAGCTGGGAGTAGTGGAAGTCGTCGTTGGTGGCGGCGTCGCCGTCGTCGAGGGACCAGCGAATGCCGATGATGCCGCCGAAGTTGTCCATCTTGTCGAGCGCGGCGCGCCCCCGGGGCTGGTCGAACTTGAAATCGGGGTTGGGGTTCATGGCGACGGTCTCGCCGTAGACCATGCGCGCGGCGGCGAAGTCCCAGATGTTCGGGCCCATCGTGTCCTGCGTCAGCTCGCCGGGGTAGTCCATGATCGAGCCGATGCTCCACATCCAGATCAGGTTCTCGCGCTCCTCGTCGGTGACCGGGTCGAACCAGCGGGGGCCGACGCAGTCGCGGCCGTCGGTCGACAGCTCCGTGCACGGCTCGGTCACGGCGCCGTTGCGCGTGCGGAGCTGCCAGTACTGCGGCCGGTACATGTAGGCGTCGGAGGAGCCGACGAAGTTGTGGCGCAGGGCCATCGAGTGCCCCATCTCGTGGCTGATGACGGACATGTGGAGACGCTGTGCGAGGTATTTGCGCATGCGTTCGGCGCGCTCCTGCTGGACGGCGACCGGATCGCGGCGGTCGAAGCTGCCGAACTTCTGCTGCAGCACGTCGGCCAGGCCGATCAGGGAGAACGGCATCTCGGCCTCGCCCGGCTGCAGGATGCACGCGCCGCGGCGGGCGAGTGCTTCCTCGATCATCTGAGTCCACTGCTGGTGGATCTCGGCGTTTCCGCCGCGGAGCGGCGAGGCGACGTCCAGCACGGTCTGATCGATGGGCAGCCCGTCGACGCCGCGGTACTCCTGGACCATCGGCGTCATCAGCTCGGCCTCGAAGTGCGTCCCGCGGGCGGACTGGCGGCGCGCGTTGTAGATCGCGGAGGTCGAGGTCGGGGCGCTGATCGAGGCGCGGACGCCCTGCAGGGCGCGGTTGATGTCGCGGACGTCGCGCAGGGTGTCGGGCGGAAGCGTCGCGGGAACTCCGGCGGCGCTGTCGGCGCCGCCGAAGCGGGCGATCCGGTCATCGACCTCCTGCCGGGACATCATGGGCAGGACACCGCCGCGCGAGGCGGCCTCGGCCGCCTGGGACCAGTTGTGGACGTACTCGCCCTCGGTCACGTCCTCCGCATCCAGCTCGCCGGCGAGGAAGCGGATCTTGTCGATGGCATCCTGGCTGGCGATGTCGTTGACGTGGGTCCAGACGTTGATGCTCGTGGCGATGACCTCGCCGGTGAGCGGGTCGACGGAGTCGGCGTAGATGCCCCAGGGCGACCAGGTCTGGGGATCCCAGATGCCGTTGACGTGGTTGTAGCGCAGGTCGCCGCGGCGGACGTTGAGGGCGGTGCGGCAGGTGGCGATGAGCGTGTCGGCGGCGGCGCCGTCGCGGTAGGCGTTCTGGCACTGTTCGGCGGTCGTTCCGGCAGGCAGCCGCGGGCCGCCGCACGCCTCGGGATCGCCCGCCTCGACCGGGCTGTGGCACAGCACGATCATCTCGTCCATCTTGGCGACGGAGATGACGCCGGGGTCGAACCCGCGCCCGGCGCCGAGGTCGTCCGCCAGCTCGTCGCAGTCCTGGCGGGCGTAGGCCAGGCCGTTGCGGCACTTGTCGATCTCGTCGGCGAGCCAGATCGCGTCCTGGTAGTCGTCCATCTGGCCGAACCAGATCGGGAAGCGGCCGGCGCAGGTCTCCTGGTCCCCGCCGGTCGCCACGCACTCGGCGTACTGCGCGGAGCGCACGGCGGCGCGCAGGCCGACGTCCCACTGGTGCGCGGCCTCGGCGGTGCCCGGGAAGTACTCGGGGTTGCTCCCCTCGGCGTAGTACCAGACGAGGGTCTGGGGCGTGCGTTGGGCGTAGGGCAACGTGCACTTCTGCGTGAAGACGTCGCACTTGGACCCGGCCCCGGCGGCGGCGCACTCGTCCTCGGTGCCGTCGCGCGGGTCGGTATCGCGGTGGGGGTCGGCGCCGAAGGGCGTGGTGTCGGGCGTGTAGCACGGGATGGCGCCGGTCATGTGGGTGGGGTCGGCGTAGTAGTGGCTGCGCTCCCAGATGTTGTGGTGGCTGAGGAGCCGGTGCCACATGTCGTCGGTCATGCCGTAGTCGCGGGCGTAGCCGTAGCGATCCATGTAGAAGCCGCCGAAGGCCTGGAAGCGGTAGCCGTCCCATTCCTTGGGCTGGAAGTCGCGGTCCTCCACGCGGCGGAACGACTGGCGGATGGTCAGCTCGGAGGGGTTGCAGTTGCCGAAGGGGGAGGAGCCTCCCATGAAGTCGCCGTCGAGCCAGCAGGCGGGGATGCCGGCGATGCCCCAGCCGAAGGAGCTGATGTCGATGGTCTGTGGCTCGGCGAACGCCTTGTTCGTGACGTCGAAGTAGCCGTGCTCGAGGTCGAAGAACGGGGCGTCGGGGTCGTCGGGGTCGGTGACGTCGTAGTCCAGGGACTCGTAGTCGAACCCGCCCATCAGGCCGAGCATGGAGAGCATGTCGAAGTCGTAGCTGTCGGTGTTGAGGTTGCGCGACCAGTCGACGCGCATGTACTGGCGCTCGTTCCACGGCCGGTCGACCGAGTTCTCCTCGAGGACGTTGATCTGCTCGCCGGTCGTGGGGTTGTACTGGCGCACGATGTCGAAGTGGCTCTCGATGGGATAGGCCACGACGACAACGCCGTCCTCGGTCCGGCGCCCCACGCCCTTGCCGTCGCTGTTGTCGATGCGCTCGTAGGCGAGGCGCCCGAGGAGGAGATCCTCGGTGATCTGCCAGCGGATGCGGCCGACGGGCTGGACGTAGGTGGAGGTGAACGCCCCGTCCTGGGTGGCGCCGTAGCCGACATCGATCAGCGTCGCCTGCGCCCAGAACTCGGGATCGTCGCTCGAGTCCGTGAAGTCCTCGCCGATGAAGAACGCCTTGTCCAGCGCGAAGGGCTGGACGCGGTCCACCGGATCGCGTTCGTCGGCGCAACCGGGAAGCGTTGCGAGGGCCGCGAGCGTTCCGAGCGTCAACCACCACGTCTTCCTTGTCATGACCATCGCTCCTTGTCGGTTATCCGTCTTCGGTTCTCGGTTCTCAGTCCGGACAGGTGCCGTCGTTCGCCCGCGCAGGGGCGTCAAAGTTCTTCCTCTCTCGTGGGACTGCCGGTGCCCGTGATCTCGTCCACCAGCCCGTCGATCAGGATGCGGAGGTCCAGGTACACGGTGCTGTAGCGGTTGTAGAACGGGTTGTAGTACGTCGAGTCGGGCGCGAGCTGCGGACTGATGGTGGAGTAGCCGAGACCGAGCTCGAGGGGATTCCAGGGCGAGAAGGTCAGCTCGACGTCGAAGGCTGACGAGTAGCGGGCGTCGATGTCGGCCTCGGCCTGGTCCGAGATCCTCGGGTCGTCCTTGTCGATGTCGTAGAGCCAGGAGACGATGTGCTCGAAGCCGGCGGAGGCTCCGAGCCAGTCGAGCACCTGCCAGGAGATGCTGATCCCGTGCTGCACACGCCACTGCGTGTTGCGCTCGCCGGTGTTGATGAACTCGTCGCAGCCGCCGTCGATCCCCGAGCAGCTCGGGATGATCGGCGTCTCCAGCTCGGAGGTGGTGTAGCGGTTGAGGAAGGCGGAGAAGCGGACGTGGTAGTCGAGGAAGAGGGTCCCGGCGGGGCCGAGGTCGACGTTGCGACTGATGCGGACGCCGGGTCCGATGCCGAGGGCAAGGGTGCGGGCCTGGGAGATCTTGCTGGTGGGGACGGTGAGGACGAGGTCGGCGGAGACGTCGATCCCGGCGCCGGGGATGGTGACGAACCTGGAGGCGCCGGCGGAGAGGAGCAGGTCGTGGACCCAGGTCTCGCCCTGGAAGGTGCGATCGTCGGCCTGGGTGACCTCGCGACTGAGGTCGAGGCGGGCGGCGACGTTCCAGACGTCGTCGAACCACCAGCGGGGGCGGAAGACCCAGGTCATGAGCCAGTAAGGGTTGTAGGTGAGATCGAACGAGCGGTCGAAGCTGACGACGCCGACCTCGTTGAGGTAGGTGATCTGGGAGCCGCGCCAGGGCGCGAGCAACTCCTCCCCGGGTTCGACCTCCGCGACGAGGGAGATCTCGCCGCTTTCGTCGGAGCCGGCTTCCTGCGCGGGCCCGGCGAGGGCGTCGGCGGGGTTGGAGGACCAGAGGCGGTCGTCGAACCCGGCTTCGTCGTCCTGGGCCTGCACAGGCCCCGCGAAGGCAACGCCAAGCGTCACCAGCAAGGATGCTGTCCACTTCATCATTCGCGCTCCCGGACCCGGTGGGGCGTCGGCCCACCCCCGACGCCACGCCGAGAATACGCGAAGGGAACCCGAATGCCACCGGAAAGTCAATCGGTGGTTCGAATCGCTTGCATCCGGGTCCGGGACGTGCTTGGCTTCCGGCGTCATTTGCTGGACCGTTCGGTCATGGAGGAGGAACGAAGATGAACGTGCGAACGATTTCCGTGTTGTGCCTCGTGGCGACGATGGGCTTGGCCGGCAGCGCCCGGGCGTCGGTCGGCGGCCCCGACCGCTTCGGCTACGGCTGGAAGGACAGCGACGAGGCGGGGGTCACGTACTCGTGGGACGACGTGGGGACGACCAACTGTGTCACGCTGAACGACGACGCGGAGTCCGCGGCGATCCCGATTGGGTTCACGTTCAACTTCTACGGAACGGACTACACGCAGGTGAGGATCGGCTCGAACGGGTACGTTGCGTTCCAGAGCAACGTCCTCTCCGGGTTCGTCCCGCAGTGCCCACTGCCCCAGGATCTGTACGGCACGACGACAACCCAGACGGTGAACCTGGCGCTCTACGGTTTCTTCAACGATCTGGATCCCCGGGAGAACGAGGCGGGCCCGGGGACGATCTGCTACGCGACGTTGGGGACGGCCGGAGTAGACCAGCGGTTCGTGGTGACCTACGACAACGTGGACTACTTCCACCAGATCACGGAATTCGTGTCCGACCCGGTGACGTTCCAGATCGTGCTCTACGAAGGGAGCAACGAGGCCCAGGTGAACATCCAGGACTCGGGCAACAACGCCGGCTTGCCTCCCTACTCGGACGGCAACAAGACCACGATCGGCATCGAAGACGGCGACGGCGCACAGGGCCTCAGCCTCTGCGGCTGGACCGACACCATCAAAATCCCCGACAGCTACGCGGTGCGGTTCGTCGCCAGCGACTCGTTCGGCATCTTCCCGGGCCAGCAGACGGACACGGGCGCGCCAGGGTCCACCCTGACCTTCGATTTCGAGATGCTGAACTTCAGCAGCGCGCCGGTGACCGTGGCGCTCACGGCGACCGGGACCGCCGGATGGACGGCGACGCCGACTCCGGGAAGCGTCACCGTGGCCGCCGGCGGCGGCACCACCTCGTTCTCCGTCGACGTCACGGTTGCAGCCGCTGCCGACCCGGGCGATCTGGGCACGACCACGGTGACGGGAACGAGCGGTGGGAACACGACGACGGCAACCATTCTGATCTACACCACGCACGGCGACAGCGACTGGCAGGGGACGGCGGATCTCCCCGAGGCAACGACCTATGCGACGCTCGTTTCCGACGGCGACTACCTGTACACCCTGGCCGGCAGAACGCTGGACGCGACGACGTGGGTGGTGACCGACAACACGGCGCGCTGGGATCCGGCCGTCAACGGCTGGGACGACTGCGCTATCGCGGAACTGCCGAACACGGTGACGATGGGCGGCGCATGCGCGATGAACGGCCACATCTACTACGTGGGCGGCCTCACCCAGCTCGAGGACGCCGGACCTCCGCTCGTTCCCGCGATGTTCCTGGAGGACCTGCTCGACTACGACATCGCCGCCGACACCTGGACCGTGCGGACCGGTCCCACCTACGCGACGATGAGTCCGAACGTGGCCTGCGATCCCGCATCCGACACGGTCTTCGTCTACGGCGGGCTCGTCGACGTCAATCAGAACTACGAGGCGGAACTCCCCTCCACGGACCTGCCCGACAACCCCGACACGAGCGCTCCCGTGTTCCAGGCGTACGACGTCGCGACCGACACGTGGGACGATTCCGAGACGGGCACGACGCTGGACACGCCCGACCCGGACTTCGGGCTCTACGACGCCGCCGTGGGCGTGCTCGGCGGCCAGATCTACTTCACGGCTGGAAGCCACTACGAGGTGGACGCGACCACCGGTGCACTCCAGAACTTCACCACCGTCGGAACCGACTTGTACGACATCGCGGGCAACACCTGGAGCACCGACGTTCCGTGGCTGCCGTCGTTCGTCACGGGACGCGCGGGCGTCGTCTATCGCGGCCAGCTCTGCGTGATCGGCGGCACGGACACCACGGCCACGACCCTGGTCGCCGTCCCCGACTGGTGGTGCCTCGCCGGCGACACCTGGGTGCAGCAGTCGGATCCGGTCACCCCGACGCTGCTGTACTTCGGCGCCGCGGTCCTCGACGACTTCGTCTACCTCGCCGGGGGCAACGACGACGCCGGCGAGCTGGTCGCCAGCTCCGAGCGCTGGCCGAGCGACACGGGCCTGCCCGCCGCGATCGACCCCGTGATCTGCGCGGCCGACGCCGACGCGGACGGTGACGCCGATGTCGGGGCCGACGCGGATGCCGACGGCACGGGCGACGTGGCCGCGGACGCCGACGCGGACGGGACCACCGACGGTCCGCGTCCGGACGGCACCACCGACGGCACGACCGACACCGCGGCCGACGGCGGCGGCGGCGGCGGCGACGACGGCTGCTCGTGCAGCGTCGCGCAGCCGGTGGGTGCAGGCTCCCTGGTCTCGCTGCTGCTCGGTTTGGGCGCCGCCCTCCTGATCCGGCGCCGCCGCAGCTCGTAGTTTTCGGTTCTCAGTTCTCGGTTCTCAGCCGGACACCCTCCCCCTCCGCCAACCGGCCATCGGGGTATCCTGTCCTCGACCGCCTCCACGCGTGCGGATCGAGGACCACCGGCTCCTGCCCGCTCCGAGAACCGAGAACTGAGAACTGAAAACTGGGAACCCTCCCCGTCCTCCAAGCGCCCGCTTGCTCGCACGCGCCCCTGCCGCTACGCTCCGGGCCGAGCGGGGCGGAGGGACACGATGCGACGGACCCTGGGAACGGCGACGGCGGTGCTGCTGATCGGTGGGGCGCTCGACGCGTGCGGAGGCGATGATGCCGCAGGAGATGCCGGCGTCGACGTCGTCGATGCCGGCGGAGATGCCGCCGAAGAAGCCGAGACCGGGCCGCGGCCGGAGTGGTTCCTCCCGGATCCGGAGGGACGGACGACCGAGGGGAACCTGCGCGACGCCGAGCCGGAGATGGTCGTCGTCACGGCGGAGGATCTCGGCGCGGCATGGCAGCCGTACGCGGCGTACCGGACGCTGGGCGGGATCCTCACGCGCGTCGTGACGACGGAAGAGGTGTACGCGGCGGCGGAAGGGGTCGACGACGCCGAGGCGCTGCGCAACTGGCTGCGCCAGCGGTGGGCGGCGGGCGCGCTGCGCTTCGTCCTCCTGGGCGGCGACGCCGAGAAGGTGCCCTACCGGCGCGTCGAGGCGCAGGTCACGGTGCCGCTCGGCGACACGTACACGTCGATCGCCCCGGCGGAGATCTACTTCGGCGAGCTGGAGGCGGACTGGGACGGCGACGGCGACGGGATCTGGGGCGAACGGGACCAGGATCTGTCGCTGGAGGACCTGCGCGGTCCGGACGTGGCGGTCGGGCGGGTGCCGGCGAGCCGGCCCGAGGAAGTCGAGATCTATCGCGCGAAGGTCGAGGACTACGAGCGCGACGCGTTCGCGCGGGCGACGTGGCCGCTATTCCTGTCGGACGTGGCGACGAGCCTGCCGGTGCTCGGCGACATCGACGGCGCGGAGGCGCTGGAGATCACGATCGCCGCGTTCTTCCCGCCGGAGTTCCTCGATCACGCCCGGCGCCTGTACGCGACGGACGCGGCGGCGAGCCGCTACGGCGGTGAGGTCCTGAATTCCCGCCGGGTCGCGGCGGCGCTGGACGAAGGATTCCCGCTCACGTTCCACAACGGGCACGGGAGCTGGTGGAACCTCGCGGCCGAGCTGGACGGGGACTGGGTGCGGGGACTGACCAACGCCGCCCCCACGATCTTCGCGAGCTGCGCCTGCCTCTCGGGCAACTTCGCCGATGTGGCCGACGAGCCGACGTTCGACGGGTGGGAGGAGCAGGGTCCGGACGACGATTCCGCGGGCGAGCTGCTGATCGTGCGCGAGCACGGCGCGGTGGGGTACCTCGGCAACGGCGCGATCGGGCTGGGCCCTGTCGGCGGGACGCAGTTCCTGCACGAGTTCTACGATGCCATGTTCGCGCAGGGCATTCGGCGCATGGGCGAGGCAGTGGACTTCGGGCGCGCGCACATGCGCGAGTTCAACCTGCGGATCATGGGCGTCCCGTTCAACATGACGGACGCCTCCGAATGGTGGACGCACCTCATCGTGACGCTGCTGGGCGACCCGGCGTTGGAGATGTGGAGCGAAGGCCCGGGGACGCTCCAGGTGACGGCGCCTCCGGACTATGGGCCGGGCTACAACGAGGTGACGGTGCGGGTGACGGGTGGGGGAGGAGAACCGACAGAGGGTGCAACGGTCGTGCTGCTCAAGGAGGGGGACTTCGTGCTGCGGGCGACGACGGGGGCCGACGGGGTGGCGACGTTCCGCTTCGTGCCGTTCGGGCCGGCGCCGATCGCGGTGCGGGCGACGCTGCCGCAGTACGTGGCGGTCGAGGCAACGATCGAGGCCGTGGAGTAGGAACCGGATTTCGCGCAAAGAGCGCAAAGGAACGCAAAGGGACGCAAAGAGGAGGCGGACAAGGTCGGGACTCCTGCCCTGCAACCCGGGATCTGTTCTTGCTTCCCTTTGCGTTCTTTGCGTCGTTTCCGTCTTGGCGTCCTTTGCGCGAATGTCCGGACCGGAGTCGGTAGGACGATGGACGAGCTGGCGGTGAGGCTGCGAAGGTGGTTTCGGCGGAACCGGCGGGATCTGCCGTGGCGGCGGACGAGGGATCCGTACGCAATCCTGGTCTCGGAGTTCATGCTCCAGCAGACGCGGGTGGCGGCGGTGGAGGGGCGGTACGAGGCGTTCCGGAGGCGCTTCCCGACGGTGGAGGCGCTGGCGGAGGCGGGCGAGGACGAGGTGCTCGCGCTGTGGTCCGGGCTGGGCTACTACCGGCGGGCACGGAACCTCCACGCGGCGGCCCGTGCGATTCGCGACCACCACGGGGGCGTCGTGCCGGGCGACGCGCCCGCGCTGCGGGAGCTGCCGGGGATCGGCGCGTACACGGCGGCGGCGGTTGCGAGCATCGCGTTCGGGCGACCCGAGGCTCTCGTGGACGGCAACGTCGCGAGGGTGCTGGCGCGCATCTTCCGATTGAAGGGCGATCCAAGGACGGGGACGGCGGCGCGGAGGTTGCGGGAAGCGGCGGACAAGCTGGTGCCGCGGGACGGGACGGCGGGAGAGTGGAACGAGGCGCTGATGGAGCTGGGGGCGACGATCTGCCTGCCGCGAAGGCCGCGGTGCGACGCATGTCCGGCGGCACGGGACTGCGGCGGACGAAGGGAGGGGCGCTCGGAGGCATACGGCGGGCGAGCGAAGAGCGCGACGTCGGTCCCGGAGGTCGCGGTGCGGATTGCGATCGAGCGAGGCGGACGATGGCTGCTGCGAAGGAACGGGCCGGACGAGCGGCCGGCCGGGATGTTCGAGTTCCCGGCGCTTGGCGGCATCCCCTCGGACGCGCCGCTGGAGCGCGTGCTTCGCGCGGCCGGGCGCGAGCTTGGACTCGAGCTTCGCGAGGCGCGGGAGCTGGGGCGGGTGCGGCACCAGATCATGAACCGCGCGATCACGGTTCGGGTCGTGGCGGGTTTCCTCTCGACTGAGCTCGGGGCAAGCGCGCAAAGGATGCGAAGGGCGCAAAGGGGGGAGTTCCGGTGGGTGAGGTTGAGTGAGTTGGGGGATCTGCCCGTCTCGGCGGCGACGCTGCGAGCGGCGCGGCTGCTCACAACACGACGGGCGCCGTAGCTTCCCTTCCTTCTCTGCGTCTCTGCGTCTCTGCGCGAGAATTGTCCGGCCGGACCGGGCGCGGTTCATCCCGCGGACACACCCAGCCCCAGGTCCCGGCACGCCCGCTCCAGCAGTTCCGGGGTGCCCGCGTCGACCGGGCGGCCGCGCTCGAAGGCGCGGTAGAAGCCGTGGCGGATGCCCCACACGTGCCGCGTCTCGAAGAGGAAGCGGTAGAGCCGGTTGGGCTTGCGATCGATGAGCGAGCGCAACCGCGTGCGGACCTCGGGGAACTCGACCGCGAAGCTGAACAGCCGCTGGAGGTTGGTGATCCGATCGCGGGCGCGCTCGGAGGGGAAGCGCAGCGGCGAGGCGGCGAAGTACGAAAAGCCGAGCCGATCGTAGTCGCCGTCGAAGTGTCCGTGGTCCTCGGCCCACTTCGCGATCGGCGTGCCCGGGTACGGCTGGAGGATGGTGGCCGCCGCGAGGTCGACGCCGGCGGCGGCGTTGAGCGCGACGCTCTGCAGCTCCTCGTCGAACGACGCGCCGGGGATGCCGACCATCGTGAAGGAGAGGATGCGAATCCCCGCGGCCTTGAGCCGGCGGCAGCCGGCGAGGATGTCGGCGTCGCTGCCGGGACGGCCGAGGATCTCGCGGCGCACGCGCTCCGAGCCGGACTCCATGCCGACGCCGACCGCCGTGCAGCCGGCCGCGACCAGCAGGCGCACCGTCTTCTCCGTCGCGCGCTCCGGCCGCAGTTTTGCGAAGAACGGCAGGCCGACGCGGCGGCGATAGATCGGGGAGAACGCCTCGAGCCACGGCTGCTGGGCGACGAAGTTGGCGTCGAGGAACCAGGCCAGCCGCAGGCCCCAGCGGTCGCGCACGCGAAGGATCTGGTCGCAGAGGCGCTCGGGGTCGTGCGCGCGCAGGATCTTCCCGCGGCCGCGGTAGCGGTCGTTCAGGCGGTGATTGAAGCAGTACGAGCAGCGGAACGGGCAGCCGCGAGTTGCGAGGAACGACTTATTCGGCGCATCGCGGTAGTGCGCCCCGGCTTCGTAGAACAGGTCGAAGGCCGGAGGCGGGATCGCGTCGAGGTCCGCGGGCGGGGGCCGGATCGCGCCGCGCTCGACGGGACCGCGGCCGCCGTCACGTCGGATCCACCAGCCGTCGGGCGCGCGCCGCAACCCGACCTTCCATTCGTCGAGGAACTCGGGGAACGACTCCTCGCCCTCCCCCAGGCAGACGCCGTCGAGCGGCGCCTGCTCGAGGATGCGGGGGAAGAAGGTCGGGTGCGGACCACCCAGGACGATCGCCTTGTCGGGGAACGACCGCCGGAAGCTGCGCGCCCAGCGGACGTAGACGCGGTGCAGGCCGGTCGTCACCGACATGGCGAGCACGTCGGCGGCCTGCACGCGGGGGTCGGCTGCGGCGGCGGCCGCGGTGGGTCGCTGGACGAGGGTCACTTCGTGGCCGTGCGCGCGCAGGGCGCCGGCGAGCGACATCAATCCGTAGGCGAGCGGTTCCTTGGCTTGCAGGGAGAGGAAGGCGATCTTCACGGATGCGGTACTCGGGCGGGCGCACTCGCCCTGCCGCTCGCTTCGCTCGCGCAGGGCTGCGTGGCGCCCCTACTCAAAGACGACGTCCCACATGTCGTCGCCGTCGGTCTGGGCTTCCTCGGGGGCATCCAGCTCGGCATCGGCCTCTTCGACCGCATCCGCCTCCGTCGACGCTTCCGCATCGGCTTCGGCGGACGAGTCGGCCTCGGCGGTGGCCTCGGCGTCCGCCTCGGCGGTCGAGTCCGCGTCGGCGCCGGTCGCGTCCTCCGCGGCCTCGCTGGGGACGTCGCCGCCGTCGTCCGGGCCGGGGGACGAGCCGTCGCCGCACGCATCGAACGCGGCGGTGACGGCGCCGAGCCCGAAGTAGAAGCCGAGCTTCGCCAACCTGCGAACGGTGTCGATGAGTGCCATGCGGGAATGTGTAGCACCGCGGGGGGAGTGGGGCAAGGAACGGAATTCTCGCGCAGAGACGCAGAGACGCAGAAACCAGGGAAGGAGGAAGTGGGAGATCTTGGTTGGTCGCCCGGATCGAGATGTGGGTTGCGAGGCGCGGGGGGGGGGCGCGATCAGGGGCGGGCCCAGGGGGAGTCGGCGAGCCAGCGATCGAGGTCGGGGGGGGCCATCGGCCGGCCGATGAAGAAGCCCTGGCCCTGGTCGCAGCCCAGCTCGACCAGCACGTCCAGGGTCTGTTGATCCTCGATGCCCTCGGCGGTGATCTGCACGTCGAGGGCGTGGCCGAGGTCGACGATGGTGCGGACGATGGCGCGATCGACCTGCGGCGAGCCGTCGCGCTGGGCGCCGACGAACGAGCGGTCGATCTTCAGGGTGCGTGCGGGGAGGCGGCGAAGGTAGGTCATCGAGGAGTAGCCGGTCCCGAAGTCGTCGATGGCCACGCGGACGCCGGCGGCGGCGAGGCGCGCGAGCGTGGCGACGGCGGCGTCAGGATCCTCCATGATCGTGCTCTCGGTGATCTCCAGCTCGAGGGCCGATCCCGGGGCATCGACCGCGGCGAGGGCGGCGAGGACGCGGTCGGCGAACTCGGGCTCGGCCAGATTGCGCGCGGAGACGTTGACGGCGACGAAGAACTGCGGGCGGCGGCCACGCCAGCGCGCGAGGTCGCGCAAGGCGGCCTGCAGCACCCACTCGGTGAGCGGGCGGATCGCGCCGGTATGCTCGGCCAGGCCGATGAACTCGCCCGGCGGGACCATGCCCAGCTCGGGATGCTTCCAGCGTACGAGGGCCTCGATGCCGACGATACGCCGGCCGACCAGGTCAACGAGCGGCTGGTAGTGGAGGACGAGCTGCCCCAGGTCGATGGCGCGGCGGAGGTCGGCGACGAGGCGGAGGCGGCGGGGGGTGAACTCGTCGAGCTTGGGATCGTAGGTTGCCGCTGCGGCGCGTGCCCTGCGTGCGGTCCAGCAGGCGACATCGGCGTGGCGCAGCAGCGAGAGGAAGTCGGTCCCGTGCTCGGGGGAGAGCGCGACGCCCGCCGTCGCCGAGACCTCGACCTGGACCCCCGCCAGATCGAAGGGCGCGGTCAGTGCGCCCAGCGCGACGCGCACCGCCTCGGCCGCGTCGTCGGCGCCGCGCGGGATCGGCAGGAGGACGAGGAAGTTGTCGCCGGAGACGTGGCAGACGTCGGCGCGGTCGCCGAAGGCGTCGCGCAGGCGGGCGCCGGCCTGTCGCAAGAGGTCGTCCCCGCGGCGCTGGTCGAGCGAGTAGTTGACGTCGCGGAAGCGGTGGAGGTCCACGAGCAGCAGCGCGTGGGCGGGCGCGTCCGACTCTCCCGCAGCGACCTCGGCGAATCGCTGTTCGACCCACGCCCGGTTGGGGAGCCCGGTCACGGCGCTGTGGAACGCCAGCCGGTGCAGGGCCTCCTCGGCGCGGGCCTTCTCGCGACGGACCGCCACCTCGCGCAGCTCGCGCTCGATCGCCGGGCCGAGGCGGCCGGGGTGGTCCTTGACCACGAAGTCGTGGGCGCCGGCCGCCATGATCGCGACCGCGCGGTCCTCGCCGACGCTGCCGGAGACGACGAGGAACGGGGTATCGATGCCGGACGCCTGCACGACCTCGAGGGCGTGCGGAGCGTCAAACCCGGGGAGGTTGTAGTCCGACAGGACGACGTCCCAGGGCCGCTCGCGCAGGGCCGCGGCGAGCGTCTCGGCGTCGGCCACGACGCGGAAGTCGGGCTCCCAGCCCTGCTTGCGCAGCTCGCGCAACGCGAGCTGGACGTCGTCATCCTCGTGCTCGACGATCAACACGCGGAGCGCCTGGCCGTTGGTCATCTACTTCACGCCGTTGGGTACGCGGTTGAGCAGCACCCAGTAGAGGCCGAGCTGCCGCACGGCATCGGCGAACTCGGCGAAGTCGACCGGCTTGCGTACGTAGCTGTTCGCGCCGTTGGCGTAGCTCTGCGCGACGTCCCGATCCTCGTCGGAGGAGGTGAGGATCACGACGGGGAGCGGGCGGAGGTTCTCGTCGGCACGGATCTGGCGCAGGATGTCGTGCCCGGAGACCTTGGGCAGCTTGAGGTCGAGCAGCACGACCTGCGGGTCGGACGACTCGTCGCGGCCCGCGTGGGAGCCGCGGCGGAACAGGAAGTCGAGCGCTTCGGCGCCGTCGCGGACGACCTCGACCCGGTTGGCCACACCGTAACGGTGCAGCGTCCGGAGCACGAGCACCTCGTCGTCCGAATTGTCCTCGACCAGCAGAATGACCCCGTTCCTGGGCATGGCGTCACCCCCTTGCAGTATTCAAAGTAAAGCGGAACGCTGCGCCTTTGTCCACAGCGGCCTGCGCCCAGATCCTGCCGCCGTGACGCAGCACGACGCGCTGCGCGGTCGCCAGCCCGATACCCGTTCCGGGAAAGTCCGCCGACGAGTGCAACCGCTGGAACGGCTCGAACAGCCGGTCGGCGTACTCCATGTCGAAGCCGACGCCGTCATCGCGGACGACGAACACGCGCTCGCCGTCCAGGTCCTCGGCGCCGAATTCGATCGTCGCTTCCGCCCGGCGCGAGGTGAACTTCCAGGCATTGCCGAGGAGGTTGACGAGCAGCACGCGGAGCAGGCGTGGATCGCCGTCGGCGACCAGCCCGCCGGCGACCCGCACCTCGACGCGCCGCTCCCGATCGCCGCGCCGCAGCTCGCCGACGACTTCGTGCGTGAGCGCCGTGAGATCGACGGGCACGATGGCGCGGTCGGCGCGCGTGACGCGGGAGAGGGCGAGCAGATCGTCGATCAGCGACGCCATGCGGCTCCCCGCGGACTGGATGCGCCGCGCGAAGTCGCGACCCTGGGGGTCGAGCCGCTCGCCGCTGTCCTCGATCAGCGCCTGCGCGAAGCCGTGCATCGCGCGCAGCGGCGCGCGCAGGTCGTGCGAGACCGAGTGGGCGAACGCCTCCAGTTCCTGGTTCGAGGCGGCCAGATCCGCCGTACGCTCGTGGACCAGCCGTTCCAACTCGGCCGCGGCCCGCTGCCGTTCCCGCTCGTGCTGCTTGCGCTCGGAGACGTCGCGGACCAACGCCTGAAAGTGCGGGACCCCGTCCAGATCCACCATCCGCGCGCTGACCTCAACGGCCAGCTCCGTGCCGTCCTTGCGAACGTGCGTGGTCTCCACGACCGCGCCGCCCGCATCGCGAATGTGGTGCAGCATCCCGGGAAGGTCCTCGCGCCGGTCCGGCGCGCGGAGGTCCGTGATGGACAGCCCGGCGAACTCGTCGCGCGTGTAGCCGTAGAGGGTGCAGGCGCGCCCGTTGACCGCGACGATGTGCCGGTCCGCATCCGCCACGACCAGGGCGTCGTTCGCCTGCTCGACCAGCGTTTCGAACCGGTGTGCCAGCGTCGCACGTTCCGTCGCCGCGCGTGTCGCCGCCCGGTCGGCGTTGGCGCGCCAGGAGCGCCAGACGAGCGCGGCGACGAGCGCCATGGCGAGCAGGACGGCGGCGAGCGCGACGAGCACGAAGACGCCGCGGCGGCGGGCGCCGGCGTAGGCTTCCACCTGGTCGATCTTGGCCACGATCGCCCAATCGGACCCGGGGATGCGCCGCGCCGCGAAGATGACCGGCACGCCGCGATAGTCGAGCCCCTCGCCCGACTTCGTGCCCTCGCGCAGCAGGCGCGCCGCGGGCAGGTCCGGGCTGGAGATCGGCAGGCGTATGCTCAGCGCGGCGCCTCGGCGGTGGCGCAGCTCGTTGAGGTACACGACCTCGTCGCCCTCCCGCCGCACCAGCAGCGTCTCCGCCGTCTCGCTCGGCTCCGGCCACGATTGCACCAGCGGGAAGAGGAAGCGGTTCGGGTCGATCACGAACAGGAGCCTGGCGGGCGGGCGATCCGCGGACGGCGACGACTCTTCGACCGGGACCGCAATCCCGACATGGATGTCGCCGCGGGCATTGCTGTGGATGTCGGCCATCCGGGGCGCCCCAGCGCGCACCGCCTCGGAGATGATCGACGATGCCACCTGGTCCGGATCCGCCGCGTCGGCCGGGCGGCGGAGCCGCGCGCGCCCCTGCTGGTCGCACAGGTAGACGGCGTCGTAGTCGTACCGTTGCTGGCGCACCGCGAGCCACTCGGCGGCGTCGCGCTCGTCCTGCGGCGTTCCGCCGCCCGCGACCAGCGCCGACAGGCGCGGCGCGGCGAACGGGTCGCGCGCCGCGACGTCGGCATCGCCGAACCGTTCGGCGAGCCAATCGGCGATCTGTCCGGTCTTGAGGTCGGCCACGGCGTCGAGGTGATCCTGCGCCGTGCGCCGCGCATCGCGGATCTCGGCGCGGTAAATGAAGTAGCCCCCGACGCTGGCCGCGCCGACCACGAGGACCAGGATCGCGAGAAGCGCGAGCGCCCGAGGCCGGTCGCCCGGTCGCGACGGTCGCCCGCCGGACCCACCGCTCGGGGCCGCATCGCGCCCCACGTCCTCTACCTCGACCACGACGGCTCTCCCTCCAAAGCCCTCGACACACTGACCAATGCCGGGCGAAAGTGAAGCACGACGCGCCGCGCGGTGCAACTTCCCGGGATGATCACGGCATCCAGGAAGAAGTGGTGCGCAGGCGGGCGATGGGGTCGGGGCCGTCGACGATGGGGCCGTGGGCGGGGAAGATCGTGTCGACGGGAAGGGAGCGGATCAGCGCCTGCGTGCGGGAGTAGTCCGCGCGGTCGCACAACAGCGGGTTCCACTCACCGCCGTAGAAGTTGCGGACGGTGTCGCCGGCGACGAGGAAGCCGGCGCCGGGGTGGTGGAAGAGGACGGCGTCGTCGGCGTGGCCGGGGCCGTCGAGGAGGAACCAGCCGGGAAGCCGGGGAAGCGGCGCACCGTGGACCAGCGGCGGGAGAAGGTCGGCGTGGAATCGGTTCGGCGCGCCGGGGAAGCCGAATCCGAAACCGCCGCGCCAATCCGCCAGCGGCGGGAACGGCAGGCCCTGCATCGGCCAGGTCGCAACGGCGCGGAGAAGGTGGAGGCGGGAAGGGAAGCGGAGGCGTCGGCGTCCGTTCGATGCGTCGTGGGCGACGCGGCCCAGCAGGATCGGAACGCCCAGGCGCCGGGCGAGAACGTCGATCGCCAGCACATGATCGAAGTGCAGGTGGCTCGGCGCGACCCAGCAAACCTCGGACGTCAATCGGCCCAGCCCGCGCAGCGCGTCGAGGACGACCGGGATGTCGGCCTGGGACCCGAGATCGACCACGCCGACGGACCCGGGGCCCAGCAGCAGATGCGTCACGCAGTAGCGACCGGGGACCGCGACGACCTCTGCGCCCGCTCGCCCGACGCGCCGGAAGCGGGCAGGTCCGGAGGGCGCGAGCAACCGCGCCAACAACGGTCCCCTCCCGGTCACGTTCCGCCCTGCCCTTCTCCCCGCCCTGAATGCGCCGAAGTTCCTTCCCTGCCGCCTCTGCGGCTCTGCGGCTCTGCGCGAGATTCCATCCCATCCCGGACTCCGTCGACATCGAGCCCCGCTGCCCGGAACACCTCGGCGCAGGCCTCGACGTCCCCCGCCGACATCCACGCCCCGTGGTCGTAGGGCATGTCGAGACCGAGTGCACGGCGTTTCGGGAGCCACAGGGGGTTGTACGGCAGCAGGGCGACGCGCGGCAGGCCGAGCACGCGAACGATGTCGGCGAGCGCCCGGAGATTGGCGTTCGTGTCGGTGATGCCGGGCACGAGCGGCACGCGGACGAGGAGCCGCTCGGGCGCGGTACGCGAAAGGCGCGCGAGGTTCCCCAGGATGCGCTCGTTGTCTCGCCCGGCGAAGCGGAGGTGGTCGGCGGGATCGGCGAGCTTGAGGTCGAAGTACACGGCGCCCAGGTGCGGGAGCAGCTCGCGCTCGAAGCGCTCGCCGTCGAACCAGCCGCAGGTTTCCAGGAGGACGTGGACGCCGTGCGCTGCGAGGCGCCGGGCGAGGTCGGCGGCGAAACCGAGGTGCAGCGTCGCCTCGCCCCCGGAGAGCGTCACGCCGCCGCCGGATGCGTCGTAGAACGGCCGGTCGCGGAGAAGATGCTCGACAAGGGCGCCGGGCGGCCAGGCGCGGCCGACGATGCGCCGGGCGGCCGCGGGGCAGGCGGCGACGCAGGCGCCGCAGGCGCGGCACGGCGAGGGCGCAGCGAGCGGTCGAGCGGCGGGAGAGGCGAGCGGTCGAGCGGCGCCAATGGGGCAGGCGGGGACGCAGGCGCCGCAGCCCGTGCAGCGCTCGGGGAGCGGCTGGAGCTGCGGCGCGGGGGAGAGGCACTCGGGATTCTGACACCAGACGCAGCGCAGGGGGCAGCCCTTGAAGAAGACGACGGAGCGGATGCCGGGGCCGTCGTCGAGGGCGTTGCGCTTGAGGTCGGCGATGAGGGGGGCGTCACGAGCCAAGGGAGTGTTCCATGCGCTCGATCAGCTCGCGCTGCATGTCGGCGTTCAGCTCGACGAAGTAGGCGTTGTAGCCGGAGATGCGGACGAGCAGATCGGGATAGCGGTCGGGGTGGGCCATGGCGTCGCGCAGGGTGGCGCTGGAGACGACGTTGAACTGGATCTGCATCCCGCCCATGGCGAAGTAGGCTTCGGCATAGGCGGTGAGGCGCTGGAGGAGCTGGGCGTGGGAGTCGTGCGCGCCGGGGGCGAGCTTGACGTTGAAGGCGATGTTGTTGGGCATCACGGCGGCGTCGAGGCCCGCGACCGCACGCATCTGCTCGGTGAGCGGTGCGCCGCAGAGCGGGGCCGGCGTGAGGCCCGGGGTGAACGCCTGGCCGCGGCGACGCCCGCTGGGCAGCGCTCCGGAGAGCGTGCCGAAGGCCACGTGGTTGGACATGCTCCAGTAGCCGGGGACGTAGCGCCCACCGCGGTAGTTGCGTTTTTGCTGGAAGCAATTGAACACGAAGCGCTGGATGCGCGCGGCCAACTCTCCCGGCAGCGGGTCGTCCTGGCCGAAGCGCGGGACGCGAGTGCGGATCTCCGACAGGAGGGTGTCGTGCCCGACGAAGTCGTCGTCCAGCGCGCGCAGCAGCGCCGCGAAGTCCACCGCGCGGCGCTCGAAGACGAGGGTGCGGATCGACGCCAGGCTGTCGATCACGTCGGTCAGGCCGATCATCGCGGTGCCGGAGGTGTTGTAGCGCGCTCCGCCGTCGATGAGGTCGCGGCCGGTCTCGCGCGGGCCGTCGAAGAGCGCCGAGAGCAGCGGCGTCGGGCGGAGCGCCTGGTGCGCGCGCCCGAGCAGGTCGTTGCCCTCGACGGACAGGTCGATCAGCCACGCGAGCTGCCGCTCGTAGGCGGCGACGAAGGCATCGAACGCGCCGAAGCCCCGCGGATCGCCGGTCGCGGGACCGAGGCGCTCGGGGCCGATGAGCGGATGGACGCCGTCGCGCAGGGCCATCTCGAGCGGCGCGACGAGGTTGAACATCATGCAATTGGTGTGGCCGAAGTGCCGCCCGCAGCTCGTCGGCTCGACGCAGCCGGTCGCGCCCCAGTCGCGCGCGTGCTCGCGGGAGAATCCCTGCCCGACGAGCGAGCCGACGACGACCTCGTCGTTGTGGATCGAAGGCGTGGCGCGCGTGAGCAGGTTCACCTCGCACAGCCGCCGCAGGTACGCGTGCGAGTTCACGCCGGGGGCGCAGCGGGCGTTCATGTTGGGGTCGCGCAGGCGGAGCAGCTCGGTGGCCTTGAGGAACAGCCAGGTCATGTCGCCGACGGCGCTCCTGCCGTCGGAGGTGACGCCGCCCAGCGTGATCACCTGGTCGGAGGACGAGCCGCCGAAGAGGCGGTTGCCGATGTCGGGCACCATCGGCAGGTGGTCGGTGAACTTGAGCAGGAAGGCGCAGACCAGCTCGAGCGCCGCGTGGATCCGGCGCTCGCGGCCGGCCGGGTCGGCGACGGGCTCGAGGTCGCGGCGGAAGAACGGCTCGAGCCAGGCGTCGAGGCGACCGACGGAGAGTCCCGCGTTGGTGCTCTCCTGGTGGAGGCAAAGGAAGACGAGCCAGACGGACTGCAGCGCCTCGCGCAGCGACTCGGCCGGGCGGGCCGGCACCTTGCGGACGATGCGGGCCATCTCGCGCAGCTCGGCGGCCCGCGCCCCCGCGGCGGGGTCGAGCGCGTCGGCGGCGAGGAGGGCGCGATCGGCGAGGCGGTCGGCGTAGTCGAGGACGCCGTCGATCGCGGCCTGCGCGGCCTGGTGGAACGCCCGCGCCCCGTCGTCGGTCGCCTCGGCCTCGCGGCGCTGTTCCTCGTCGCGCAGGTCGAGCAGCCCGCGCGACAGCACGAGCGGCATGTCGGCGATGGTGTGGGAGACGGCATGGTTCTTCCACAGGAAGTAGAGGACGAAGCGCTCCTCGAGCCGCAGGGCCAGGGGGTCGCCTTCCTTGCGGCGGGCCCATTCGCGGACGTTCTCGTCCATCCAGAAGGGGAAGACCTCGTGATCGAGGACGGCGATGTCCTCGTCGGAGATGCGGTACGGGTTGAGGTCGCGGGCGGCCATGGTGAGCAGCTCGGGCCACATCGCCGTACCGCCGCACTCGGGATAGATGACGACGCCGATGCGCTTGGAGGTCGTGGTGCCCAGGAACAGGTCGTCGTCGTGGACGATGGCCTGCTTGCGGAACAGGACGTGGCGCAGCGCCCTGCCCTGCCGCAGGACGGGAGGCTCGGCGGCGCCGCGTTCGCGCTCGCGCAGGAGGAACTCGGTCAGCAGGCGCGGCCGCTCGGTGCAGATCTCCGGCGGGACCGTGCGGTGGGCGCGAAGCAGCCGGGCGGCGCGCGGAAAATCGTCGAGCGTCCAGCGGGCCAGGTACGGGTCGTCGAGGAACCGCACTTCACCGTCGGGCCGCTCGCGGCACGGCGCACCGGTGGGCGGCGCGGTCGAGCGGTCGAGCGGTCGACCCTTCGACTCGCCCGGGGCCTGGCGGCCCCGGGGCTCGCTCAGGGCCGCCCTGGGGGGCGGGTGACGCTGCCGGCCGCGGAGCTGGAGGGCGGTGGACATGTGGCCGAACTTGGCGAGGTAGGAGAGGTTGCCTTCGAACGAGACCTCGTTGCGCAGGAGGAAGCCGAAGAGGTCGGCGCCCGGGGCGAAGAAGGCGCGCATGACGTCGAGATCACGGAGGCGGGCGACGACGTCGGGACGGTCGAGCGGGCCGATACCGACGTGCATGCGGCCGTCGGCGAAGACGGCGTGGAGGTTGGTGGCGCCGTCGCGGGTGGAGAACTGGAAGCGGGCGCGGAAGGTGAAGGGCGTGCCGGTGACGGGGTGTCGGTGTGCGAGGTGGCGGCGCAGGGAGGGACCGGTGCGGAAAGCGACGGCCATGGCCTGGAGCGTGGTCCAGGCAACGGCAGGAGTCGTCCGGTCGCGCAGCCAACGTCTCCCCGCGTCGAGGAAGTCCATCAAGGGCGATGGTCGCGGAGGCGGAGGCGAAGGTCAAGCGTGCGTTCCGAACCGCGGGCTTCAGCCCGCGGCTTGGAGCCGCGCCCTGAAGGGCGCGGTTCGGTTCGGTCGGGCGAGCGGCCGCGGCTACAAGATGCCGGTGGTGAGCAGGCTGCCAGCGTGCTGGAGCTCGAGGAAGGTCTCGACGACCCACGGATCGAACTGCTTGTCGCTCTGCGCGGCGATCTCGGCCGCGGCAGCCTCGGGTGTCCAGGCTTCCTTGTACGGCCGTGCGTGGGTGAGGGCGTCGTAGACGTCGATCACGGCGGCAATGCGCGCCGGGAGGGGGATGCGGTCCCCGGGGATGCCCTCCGGATAGCCCGAACCATCCCAGCGTTCGTGGTGCCGCAGGGCGATCGCCTCGGCGAGCTGGAGGACGCGGAAGCGCGAGCCGGAAAGGATGCGGGCACCGATGGCCGTGTGGCCCTCCATGACGAGGCGCTCGTCGCCGGTGAGGCGGCCCGGCTTGAGGAGGATCTCGTCGGGGATGCCGACCTTGCCGATGTCGTGCAGCGGCGCCGCGCGGCGGATGAGCCGCACCTCGCGCTCGTCCACCAGCAGCGCGCGGGCGAGCCGGGCGGCCATGCGACCGACGCGCTCCGTGTGCTCGCCCGTGGTGTCGTCGCGGAACTCGGCCGCCCGCGCGAGCCGGTCGAGCAGCTCGACCTGCGCGGCCTCCAGCTCGTTCGTCCGCTCCCGGACCTTCTCCTCCAGCAGGACCTTCTCGGCGTGCTGGCGGAGCTGGAAGTAGCGCACCTCGAGGATGTTGGCGATGCGGAGGAGGACTTCGATGCGGTCGAGCGGCTTGGTGAGGAAGTCGAGGGCTCCCAGGGACAGGGCGCGCTGCCTCGCGACCGTGGTGACGTCCGACGTGAGCACGATGATCGGGGAAGGGACTTCGAGCATGCGCGCCCGGAGCTGCTCGAGCACGGCGTAGCCGTCCAGGCCGGGCATGAGCAGATCGAGGAGCACCAGATCGGGCCGGTACTCCTCGAACACGCCCAGGGCCATGGAGGAGTCCGTCACGCTGCGCACGTTGGAATAGCCGGCGTGGTGCAGGACACGCTCCACCATCCGTACGACGGCTTCTTCGTCGTCCACCACGAGCAGTCGCGCCTCGGCCCGCCGGCACAACGACGGCATCGCGTCCGCCGGCCGGCGGCTCGAGGACTTGTCGGACGGCTCCGGGGAGACGTCGGGGGCCGGCACCTCGTCGAGCGGCGGGCTGCGGCGCTCGGTCATGGCGGCCCCTCGGTCCCCAGCGCAATGCCGCCGACGACGAGGAACGGGTCATCGACCGCGGCGCGCAGGTCGGCATCGAGGAGGTAGGAGCATTGGGCGTGGGCGCGAACGTAAAGCCAGCGGAAGGGGAAGGACACCGAAAAACCAGCCTCGACGACATTCCACGTCGTTTCCGCCGGACCGATGTAGCTCTCGTTGAACTTGTCCGAGGCCCAGCCGGTGAGGAGCGCGGCCTCGACCTCAGGCCCTGCGTCGGTCTCCCAGGCGAACTCCGCACCCAACTCGCCCCACCAGGCGCCGGCGTAGCTCCCGAGGTCGACCGTCTGCCGCGTGTAGAAGCTGAACGGCCCGACGGGCACGTAGATCGCGACGTCGGCCTGTCCGGTGGTCGGGCTGTCGTCCTGGTAGGGGTAGGCCCAGACCTGCAGGCCCGCGGAGACCTCGAGCCAGTCCCAGGCGTAGTCGTAGCCCAGCCCGGCGTCGACCTCGTTGAACCGTCCCTCGAATGCCTCGTGCTGCAGCACGAGGTTGGTCCAGGCCCACAGCGAAGCACCGAACGCGGCGACCTCGGCGTACGGCTGGAGCTGGGCGCCCTCGCTCCAGGCCAGGCCGCGCCAGGCGTAGCGGCTGACGAAGTCGAGCTCGGCGGCGTACGTGACGAGCGACTCCTCTTCGATGCCATCCGCGACCGGGCCGGTCGCCTGCGCCTGCGCCGGCGCGGGAACGCCGACGGCAAGAACGCCAAGCCACGCCACACGGGCGCCAGGCAGAACCATCCGACCGCATCTCCTCCCGGTCCGCTCGGCCGACCGGGCACCCCCAGCGCCACTTCATGGTACCCGTCGCGGGGCCGCTCTACAACCTCGCGCGCCAGGCGCGTTCCGGATAAGCTGCGCGGCGACGGGAGGGCGCGATGGCGGAGCGGGCGGCGACGAGCGAACCGATCCGGCTGCCGTGGGGCGGTGGGACGCTGGAGGTCCGGCTGCCGGCGTCGTGGCGGGTGCTGGGCGAGCTGCGGCCGAGATCGGTCGCGGCGCCGCCGGAGGCCGCCGCGGCGTGCGCCGAGGCGTTGCGCGAGCCGATCGGTGCGCAGCGGCTGGCCGAGCGGTCGCTGGCGGGGAAGCGGGTGGTGATCGTGGTCGACGACCACACGCGGCCGACGCCCGTGGCGGAGTTCCTGGGACCGATCCTGGAGGAGCTCTCGCAAGCGGGGGTGCGGGACGAGGATCTCGAATTCCTGATCGCGACCGGGGTGCACCGCGACAGCCGGCCGGACGAGGTCGAGCGGAAGCTCGGCGCGGAGCGGACGACCCGGTTCCGCTGGCGCTGCCACGACGCGAAGGACCCGGAGGGGCTGGCGGACCTGGGCGCGACGTCGCGGGGCACGCACGTCTTCCTGAACAGGCGGCTGACGGAGGCCGACCTGATCGTGTGCGCCGGCGCGGTCGAGCCGCACCTGCTGCTCGGGTTCGGCGGCGGGCTCAAGATGCTCCTGCCGGGCTGCGCGGGGGCGGAGACGATCGGCCGCAACCATCTCCAGGGCGTCGGGCCGGAGCGGTTCGACTACGTCGGCGCCGAGGCCGCCGACTCGCCGATGCGTCTGGACCTGGAAGAGGGCGTCGGCCTGCTGCGCAAGGACGTGTTCGTGGTCAACGCGGCGATGAACGAACAGGCGCGGCCGACGAGGTTCTTCTGCGGGGACCCGATCCGGGCGCACCGCCAGGCCGCGGAATTCGTGGCCGAGCTGGCGGGGCTGGAGGTGCCGGAGCCCGCCGACGTCGTGCTGGCCAACTCGTTCCCGATGGACGCGGACCTCCGCCAGTCGATCAAGTGCATCGGGAACTCGCTCTTCGCCTGCAAGCCCGGCGGCGCGCTGCTCGGCTGCGTCTACTGCGCGAACGGCCTGGGCGAGATCCCGATCCCGAAGCGGACGCTGCCGTACACCCTGCTGCGGACCCTGGTGCGCGTGCTGGGCCGGCAACGCATCCTGGGACTGGTGCAGAAGGCGAAGAAGGGCGAGCCCGTCGAGGAGGTCTTCGTCGGCCATTTCGCGCTGCAGATGCTGCGACGCAACCATCTCGGGGTGTTCAGCGAGAAGCTCCCCGCCGGTCTGGACGACAAGATGGGAATGGCGCGCGTGTTCGACCGCGTGGGCGACCTCGTGGAGTGGGCGGCGGCGCGCGTGCCGCAGCGTGCGACCGTGTGGGTCGTGCCCAACGGCGGCGTCACGTTTGCGAAGCCGCCCGGGTGAGCCGAGCGTTGGAAGGGGAATCAGGGGCGCGAGTGCCACTGGAACGAGTGCGGCCACCGGGCGGTGTCGGCGGAGACGCTGGTGTGGCAGATGTTACACCCGGTCGGCGTCGCCGGGCTCGGACCGCCGTGTCGTTCGGCGAAACCGGCTGCCTCTCCGTCACCGCCCCCGCGCGACGTGGCGTGGCACGCGCGGCAGTCGCCGAGCGTCAGGGCTGCGCCCTGGAGTTGGAGGGCCTGGTAGTTGTCGGAGGCCTCGCGCGACGGGACCATGGCGTGCGGACTCTGGTGGCAGGCGGCGCAGTACAGGCCGCTGTGCGCGCTCGCGTTGCGGTACAGCGTCGCTCCGGTGTCGACGTCGGCGACGCCGGCGTGGCACGTGACGCAGCGGGGCTCGTTCACCCACGGCGTACGGGTCCCGTCGGCAATCGAGGCGCCCACGTGCGCGACGTCGCCGTGGCAGGTGGTGCAGTTGCCGTCGTCGGCGGTGTGGGCGAGGCTGCGCGAGCAGTGGGTGGTGGCGCCCGGATGGCAGCTGTAGCAGGTGGCCTCCGTTGTCGAGTGGAAGGAGTGCATGGCTTCGGAGAGGTACTTGCCGGACGAGCCCGGATCGGTCGCGCCGAGCGCCGGGCTGCCGTGGCAGCTCGCGCACAGGACGGGAGTGGACGTGGAGAGGTGCGTGCCGGAGAGCGCGTCGTGCGCGGCGAGCACGTTGGCGAACACGTTGTCCCCGCCGCCGTCGATGTGGACGGTGGCGTCCCCCCCGGAGGCGTGGCACATGGCGCAGTCGATCTCGTCGGAGGTCGGCGCCGTCGCCTGCGTCTCGGCGACGACGGTCCCCGCCGGGTCCCGCACGGTGATGACCGCCACCTGGAACGGGTTCCAGGTGCCGGAATCGTCCACCGGAACGAGCGGTACGCCGCGAACCTCGAAGTGGTCGCCGGCCTCGCCCACGACCATGGTTCCCGAGAGCCCGTTGTGGCAGGACGGATCGGCCAGGTCGAGCCCATGGTCGCGCGGGGGCGCGCCGCCGAACAGCTCGGCCGCGTGATCCCAGAACTGCCCGTAGTCGCGCTTTCCGCAGGAGTAGGTGTTGTTCTGGAAGCGGTACTCGACCGTCACGCCGGTGGTGACGAGTTGCGGCGGATCGCCGCGCCGCACGACCTGGGCCCAGAGCGTGTTGTATGGCGGCAGGATGACGGCGGTGTCGTAGGACGGGCTGAGGCAGTGCATCCCGAGGTCGTTCCAGGCCAGCACGACCAGGTCGCCGGACGGCGTCGACCCGTCGGCGTCCGCGTCGGCGTCCGCGTTCGCGGCGACGTCGACGGTGGAATCTCCGGGCACATCGGCGTCGATCGGAACGTCGTCCCCCTCGGCGGCCGCGTTGCAGCCGCCGATCAGGGCCCACAGGCCCACGATCCCAACCGAGCGCAAACCGTGCATCTGCTCCTCCTTCCCCCCGGTCGTGCGGGGTCGCCGGTCGAACCGTTCGGCCGGCGAACCCGCCCGTTTCCTCCTGCCATCGCCCGGACGCGGTCGTGACGCGGAGGTGCCGCTAGTCCTCGTCCATGATCGTCATGGACGTCGGACAGATCAGGCGTCCCGGCATGTGGTCGGCCTGTTCCAGCGTGCCCGGCTGGTGGCAGATGACGGCCGGGGTGGCCCGCCCGCCGTCCACGTACATGTCGCCGGGGTAGGCTTCGTCGTCGCCGGCCTCCGGCTCCCACAGCTCGAGCTTCGTGCCGGAGCCGCAGGCGCCGCGCATCTCGACGACGTAGCGGGTCGTAGTGCCTTCCAGCAGGTTCGCCGGGCCGCACTTGTCGTCGGTGCCGTCGCCGTCGTAGTCGCCGGTCACCGTATTGATGTGCTCGACGAGCGCCATGCGCACGGCGGGATCGAAGCCGGGGATCGCCTCCCACGAGTGCGTGCCGCGGAACCGGCACAGCTCGAGATCGATGTCCGGGGGCGGCGTGCGGTTCTCGCACGAGTTGACAGAGTCCCACGCCAGCACATGGCTGAAACCGTCGGAGGTGGCGTCCTCCTCGAACCACTCCGCGGTGGTCGAGTCGAGACACATGCCGCCCTCGGCCGTCATGATGCCGTTCATGTCCGTGTCGATCACGAAGTCGTACTGCCAGCCGATCGACTTGACACAGTCCTCGACCGTCAGGGCGGCGGACGTGTCGCCGGTAGCGTCCGGCGGCGTGTAGTCGGCGCACGAGGCGGGTTCGTTCTCGTCCTGACAACCGACGGGCAGCGCGGCGAGCGGCAGCAGCGCGGCCAACCCCAGGGTACGGATCAAGGTCTTCATCGCAACGGCCCTCCTTCCCGATCGTCCTTCGTTGTTCTTGCGTTCCATGTTCGTCTCTCCCGTGGCTGGTCCACCCCGCCGGGGAAGGGGCGGTGAGGCCCCTCCCCGGCGGTGGCGGCTACCGAGCCGTCGTCTGCGAGATCACCGTGGAGGGGCTTCCTCCGAAGGCGTTGACCGCCACGACGCGGATGGAGTAGAGCGTGTTGTTCCTGAGTCCGGTGATCGTGTAGCTGGTGGCCGTCGGCGGCAGCGTGGCGGCGAGGTTCCACGGTCGGCTGAGCGCTCCATTGCGGTACTCCACGCGCAGGCCGGTGGCCGGCGCTCCACCAGTGGGATTCGTCCATGCGACCGAGATGGAACTGGCGGTGAACGCGGTGACCGTCAGGCCGGTGACCGGCAGGGGGAGCTGACCCGCTGCCGTCACGGAGGCGGTGGCGGACCAGGGCGAGAAGGCGACGGCGTTCTCGGCCCGCACGCGGTAGTAGTAGGTGGAGCCTCCCGTCACGGTGGTGTCGACGAACGAGGTGGCCAGGGAGGCGCCGGTCGGGAGCGTGACGACGTTCACGGTGAAGTTGGCGTCGTCCGCCCGCTGCAGCCCGAACATGGTCGCCGCCGGCGTCGTGGAATTGTCGATCCAGGTCAGGGTCACGGAGGGCGGGGCCGTGCTGAGAACCGACGTCGCCGCGAGACCGGAGGGCGCGGCCGGCGAGACCCGCATGATGATCGGCCGCATCATGTCGTTCTCCTCGTGGCCCAGCAGATGGCAGTGCCAGACGTACTCCCAGCCGAAGTTCATCATCTGGTTGGTGACGACGACGGGCGTGTTGGTGTACGGGTCGACGTTGGAGAACTGGCCGGTGGAGCCGACGGGCATGGTGACGTCGAGCGGGCGGACGCTGTCGCCGAGCTTGAACGGCAGGGTTTGCGCGGACGGCCGGACGGCGACGACGATGTCCTCCAGCGGGTTCATCTCGATCGTGTCCTTCCAGCCGACCTCGTTGGGCGCGGGCGGCTTGACCATGCCGTCCCAGCCGATGCGGTTGATGAGCTGGACGTCCATGAGGTGGAAGTGGATGGCGTGGGTATCGACGCCGTTGTGCGTGATCTTCCAGAGCTGCGGCTGTCCCGTCTGCATCACCTCGGTCGCCGGGTCGATGTAGGACAGGGGGATGGTAGTCTGGATGAACATGCTGGTCCGCGGCAGTTCGGTGCCGAGGGTCGCGTTCATGCGGCCGTAGTCCAGCTCGAACAGCTCCTGGATGCACTTGGAAACCATGGGCATGTGCACGATGAAGCTCGCCGTAGCCGCGGCGCCGGCGCCGCCGCCGCCGGAAAAGGTCACGGCGGGCATCGATGTGTAGCCGGTGCCGCCGCTGGTCAGTGTGAGAGCGGTGACCGGACCGGTGATGGTGGCGGTCGCGGCTGCGTTGCGGCCCTCGCCGACGATGGTGACCGTGGGCGGGCTCGTATAGCCGGCGCCGCCGTTCGTCAGGGTGATGGAGGTGATTGAGCCGTCGCGCACGGCGACCGTCGCGGTGGCGCCGGTACCGCCGCCGCCGGTCAGAGTGACGCTGGTGGTGGCGGCGCGGTAGCCGCGCCCGCCGTTGGTCAGGGTAAGCGCGGTCACGGGGCCGGTGATCGTGGCGGTCGCCGCGGCGCCGGTGCCGCCGCCGCCGGTGAAGCCGACGGTCGGGGGCGAGGTGTAGCCGGAGCCGCCCGCGGTGAGGTTCACACTGCCGACCGCGGTCGACCCGGGCGGGACGTAGTCGAGGGAATTGGCGAAGATCGTCGAGTACGTGTCGGTGAACGTCGTGCCGAGCGCCGTGTTGAACGCCGACTCCGGCACGAGCGGCGCCGGCTGCGAGGCGGCGAACGCGGGCGGAACGGCCGCCTGGAGCGCGGCGACGTTGAACGGCGCCGCCGGCGTCCCGGCGACCCGGATCTGCATGATGGTCCGCGTGTTCGGGCCGTAGCCGGGCAGGGTCGAGGGCGCGCCGCCGGCCAGGGTCTGGTCGGGGTCACCGGTGTAGTAGTCGATGCGGGTGTCGAAGGCCGGCATCGGGGCCGGCGCGTCGTTGTACAGGATGAGGGTGCTGCCCGGAGGCACGGCGGACAGGTCCACGACCACGTCGGCGCGCTCGGCCGGACCGAGGTACAGCGATTTGTCCTGGACATTGAGGACGGTGATGCTGCGGCGCATGTACTCGTAGCCCACGGGCTGGTTGTCGATGATCGCCGCGTTCGGCAGCAGGCCGCCTTCCGTGCCGATCTGGATGAGGTTCGGGCCGACCGTCGTCGGGTCGGGCACGCCGCCCGCGCGGCCGTCGGCTGGCCAGAGCTCGGGCCAGCACCCGGGGCCGCCGTACGGGATGCCGGCCGTCGTCGCCCCGGCCACGCCGGTCTTGACGCCCGGCGGACACAGCGGCAGCTCGGGCGGCATCGTCGGGCACGGCGCCGGGGGCACCGCGTAGTGCGGCACCGCCGGGACCATCTTGACCTCGGTGCCAACCGAGGCGATGGCGGTCGCGCCGGTGCCGGTCGCGTCGGTGATTGCCACGGTCGCGTGGGTGTAGCCGGTGCCGGGCGCGGTGACCGTGAGCCCGACGACGGTGTTGGTGACGGTCGCGGTCGCGGCCGCGCCGGTGCCGCCGCCGCCGGAGAAGCTGACGGTCGGCGCGGTGGTGTAGCCCGCGCCGCCGGCCGTGATCACGACGCCTGTGACGGCGCCGGCCGAGACGATGGCGCCCGCCGTGGCGCCGCCGCCGCCGCCGCCGGAGATGGTGACGGTGGGCGCCGTGGTGTAGCCGCTGCCCCCGGCGCCGAGGGCGATCGCATTGACGACGCCGGTCACCTGCGCGGTGGCGGTCGCGCCCGTGCCGTCGCCGGTGATGGCGACGGCCGGCGCCGGCGAGTACCCGGTGCCGCCCGCGGTGAGGCTCAGGGTGAGAGGCTCGGCGTAGTAGAGCTGGAGGTTGAGGTAGCGATCGTTGCACGCGTTGAGGATGCGCAGGCGATAGGCCTTGGGCTGCAGCACGACGTACGGATAGGCCGTGCCATTGACGACCGGCGTGTCCAGGAAGGACTCGGGCACGCCGGTCGGGTTGGGCATGCCGGGGCACACGAGTCCCATCGGACACCCGTTGGTGCCGTCGCCGGTGATCGGCCCATGCACGAGCCCGCCTGCGGTCGTGACCGGCGGCCAGAACCAGGGGCCGTAGTCCCAGCGGCCGTAGGCGCTGGAGCCGGACGGGTCGTTCGGGTTCTGGTTCGGCATGTAGACGTGGGGGAACCACAGGTTGCCCATGCCGCCGTAGGCGGCCACATCCCAGGTCGGGTCCTGCGCGGCGAGCTGGCCGCCGGACGCCGTGTCGGGAACGAACGTCTTGTCCTGGATGACCAGCGGAATCTGGTCGGCGGGCACGGTACCCGGCGCGACGGTCGTCGTCCCGATCGTGCCTCCGGTCACGAGCGTCTGCTCGACCGGGTCCTGGACCAGGTAGCCCGCGGCCTCGCCGGCGTACACGTTGAGCCGGGTGATGCCGTACGCGTGGTCATGGTAGAAGAGCAGGCGGGCGCTCTGCTGGTTGGTCCAGTAGAAGGTCATGGAGCCGGGTCCCGGATCGGGCATGTCGGGCACGTTCTGGGTGACCATGCCCTTGGGGAACGGCGTCACTTCGGCGGCCGGGACGGTCCACTGGTGCGGCGTGCCGTCGCTGATCCACGGGGTGTTGCCGCCGTGCAGGTGCAACGTGGCGCGGTTCTGCGTGTACATGTTCATTCCGTCGGGACCCATGCCGGCGCCCATGTAGGTGGTGTCCACCGGGATGAACAGGTTGCCGGCGGCGCCCGTGGGCAGGTTGTTGGTGAACTTGACCCGGACGGGGCGATCCTTCTGGGCGACGATGACGGGCCCCAGGTAGTGAGGCACGCTGACCGTCGCATCGGTCGTGTTGGTCTGCACGTAGCCGCGCAGCTTGGTGCCGGCGGCGGGCAGGTCGGAGTGCATCCGCTCGGTGTACTCGACGAGGGAGATTTCGTAGTAGTCCGAACCGGGGTACGTGGTCGTGTCCGGGATGGCGACCGGGATGTACTGCCCGAGGTTGTTCGCGCCCGCGGCGGTGAGGCCGGGAAGCGAATCGACGAACTTCCTCATGCCGGTGCCCGGCACGACGGTCCCGGTGGCCGGGTCGAGCTGTGGCAGCGGGCTGTTGGCGTAGTTGCCGACGTTGAAGAAGTCGGGCGCGCCGAGCGCCTTGACCTCGGCCAGCGGCCCGTCGCCCCCGCCCAGGGGGCTGTACGGCGCGGTCGCCGGGTCCACGCCGGCGAAGTTCCGGTTCACGACGACCTGCTGCACGGGCCTGGCCAGTCGGGCCGCCAGACGCTGCGCCATCGTCGTCCCGCGCATCTGCCGGGCGGCGTCGCGATCCATCAACGCGCTGTGCGGCGTCGCCTTGACCGGGAGTTGCGCCGAGGCGGCCGGAGGCGGCGCGGACGCATCCGTGCACGCGTCCACGACCGTCGCGCTGCACGCGATCGCCGCGACGACCAGCAGCCGTCGCCCGAGCGCACCAAGACCCATCATTGCCCTTCGCGTCATCGTGATCCTCCACTGTCCCCATCGCTCCGGACCTGCGGCCGCGCCGCGCCGGAGTCGTCTAGAGCGAACCCGCGTCGGTGCGACGGTTCGCTCGTTCCCCTGCTCTCCGCGTCGGCCGTTCCCTTCCCCTCACGCTGTCCGAGTTGCATGACTTCATCGCACCCGCTCCGGTCGCTGGCGCCCAAAGCACGAGGCGTGCCAATCGCCAATTCCGCGTGTTCGCAGATCTTCGGCGATTGCCCGCAGTGGCAATGTGCCCCAGGCGTAATGGGTCACGACGAATCGGCGACCGAACCGCATCGGCTTCTTCGGTGTTTCCGGGATCAGCCCTGCGGCGCGGGGCATCCAGCCTCGCCAGGGAGCGGAGCCACATGGTCGTCGACTGCCATGACGAGTCGCACCCCGGGGGTGCAACGACTCGCGATGCCCGTTCCTCCGCCGTTCGACACGCCGGGCGCGACTGGCCGCTTGTCATCAGGAGAAGCGTGGCTAGGTTGTCGAGCATTGTTGTGCCGACGCGTCGTCAGGCGTCGGGGGAGGTTCGGATGGGAACTCTGAAGAGCTGGTTCGTGCGGGTCCTGCCACTGGCTGCCGTGACGATGTGGTCCTGCGGCGGCGATGACAGTGGTACCGACTACGGAAGCGACTACGTGGTTGAAGATGGCGGGGCCGACCACGTCCCCGATGCGGACGCGGAGGCCGGCGCGGATGCCGATGCCGACGCCGACACGGCCGCGGATGCCGATGCCGACGCCGACGCCGACACGGCCGCGGATGCCGATGCCGACGCCGACACGGCCGCGGATGCCGATGCCGACGCCGACGCCGACACGGCCGCGGATGCCGACGCCGACGCCGACGCCGATGCCGACGCCGACGCCGTCTCGGATGCGGCGACGTCCGTCACGGTGCTTGTCGGAACGGGCGCCGGCTACAGCTTCTCGCCGCAGGATGTGACGATCGTGTCAGGCGGCACGGTTCACTGGGAATGGGCGATGGGGATGCACACGGTGACCAGCGGCACCGGCGCGGCGGACGCGAGCGCCGGCGCACTGTTCGACGCCCCTTGCGACGAGTCGAACCTGACGTTCGACTACACGTTCGCGACCCCCGGGACCTACCGCTACTTCTGCCGCATCCACGAAGTGATGGGAATGCACGGCTCGGTCACGGTCACTCCGTAGCAGGCTCCGTGGGCGCGGAAGGCGGGCGGGCGGCCCCCGCGCGCGAGTCAGCGGCCGCCGGGCCACTTCGCCCCGCTTCTGGTGCACGAACACGCTTGGCGCTGCTCCGGATCCCGGTCGGCGCTCACGCACTCAGCCACCCTGTCCGGCCCGGGCGCCGGTCCGCTCGTACCCGTCGACGCCGGCCGCGACGGGCTCCAAGGCGAGGCACACCGATCGCCACGACCCGACCGCCCGGGCTTCGCCTGCCGGCGCACGGTCGGCCGGCGGCGCGCCGCGGAGGACTCGGTCGTGGCGTAGAAGAGGGGCCCGGACCGCCGGACCGCCGCGCTACGGAAGGACGGTCTCGGCTGCACCGACGAGGGTGGGAGTGTGATCGGCCGCGTCCCAGAACGCGCCAAAGCGATCGATGAGCGGCTCGCCGCTCGCATCGCGCAGGTCCTCGGCATACCGCCAGGCGAACGCCTGGTAGAGGAGTTCCGCCGAGATTGTCAGCGGGGCCGCGGCGCCGGGGAGCGAGACGGAGTAGTGGACCTCGTCGGAGCCGCCGGCGAAGTCCGGGTCGGTCGAAGCGTCGCCCTGCACGGCGACGTCCGGTTCCGCGGTGTCGGGTTCGAACCCGGCGGGCAGCAGGCGGTTGTCCTTGACGTACGACGCGCCGCGCAGCCAGGTACGCGTGACGTCGCCATCGGTATCCACCATCACCGACTCGTAGACCTGCACCTGATCCTCGGCCGTGATCGCGTCGTGGTGCGGCTCGAAGCGTGCCGCGTCGGCGTCGGCCGCCTCGCCCTCGATGGTTCCGTCGTCGCGGGGCGCGCCGGACTCGAAGAGCACGGCGCCTGCCGCGTTGCGGATCGTCACGTGCAGCCAGGCGCGGCGCGCCGGCACGCCGGTCGGGAACTTGTGGCCGGTGCGGTTCTCGACGCGGATGGCGGCGGTCACGAGGCCGCGGGCGTCGATCCCGGCGGCGGGGATGGAGACGGTCGCCGTCTCGCCCGCGAGCTGTTCCCCGGTCCGGGCGATCGCCGTCGCGAAGTGGGACCCGTCGGCGGTCACGCCCAGCTCGTCGCCGTGGGTCCGGAGCAGCTCGAGCAGGAACGTGTTGCCGCCGACGAGGTGGTGTTCTGCGAACCCGCTGCGCGCCGCCACCCACCGGCCGCCGCGACTGGCGATGGCCGCGGGCGACTCGTCCGCGGGAAGGTGGCACGCGGAGCAGGTCCGGCGGTCCGCGACGGGCAGACCGGCGTCCGCGTGACGCCATTCGAGGTACGTGGCCTGCTCCGGGAACTCACCGACCACGGATCCTCCCCCGTCGACGACCGGCGTGCGAACGGTGTGGCACGAGCCGCACAGCGCCGAATCGGCGATCTGCGAGCCGTGGGTGGGCGTGAAGCCGGACTCGGGGGCCATTCCCATCCGCATCGAGCCCGTCCAGGGATCGGTGTACGGCCCGAAGGCCGGCCGGGAAGGCGGCGTGGTGGTGGTGTCGATGACGTAGCGTCCGGTCTCGGCGGCGGCCGTGCCCAGCCCGTCCGGGCGGATCTGGTGGCACAGCGCGCACGAGACGCCGTCCATGGCGGCTTCGTGCAGGGGATGAGCCGGGTCGAAGAAGCCGGGCTCGAGGAGTTCCACGTCCGACCCGTCGGCCAGCGCCTGCGAGCGGGCCATGCCGGTATGGCAGCGGGCGCAGGTTTCGGCGATGCCCGCGGCCAGGGCGGGCGCGCGGCGGGTCTCGGAGGCGACCTTGGCCTGCCAGATCGGGTCCTTGGCTGCGTTGGCCATGCTCGTCGCGCGCCAGTCCTTGTCGATGGAGACGTCGCGGCCCGCGCCGTCGGCGAGGCCGCCGTGGCACGACGCGCAGACGCCGGAGCCGGAGAAGTCGTCCGTCTCGAAGGCGGTGAGCGCAACGCCCGTCGTCCCGGTGCCGTCGTCGCCGTCGGCGCCGTCCATGCCGCCGTCCATCCCGTCGGTTCCGCCCCGGTCCATCCCGTCCATCCCGCCGCGGTCCATGCCGCCGTCCATCCCGTCCGACTCGCCGCGGTCCATGCCGCCGTCCATCCCGTCCAAACCGCCGCGGTCGGTCGCCTCGACGGAGTCCGAGCCGTCGGCGTCGTCGCGGGCGGAGTCGCCGCCGCGGTCGCCGGCATCGCCGCCGTCCCCGCCGGGGTCCTCGCCCCAGTACGACACTTCGGCCGTGGCGCAGCCGAGCACTGGGGCCCCGGCCAGGGCGGCCAGCGCCGCCGTACCCAGCCACCGAGCGCCCCGCCCCGCGATTCGTTGCCGCACTCCGCCCATGACACTCATCGTCCACCTCCAGACCACCTCGAACGTCCACTCCGCCCGCGCCGGCGAGGGTTACCCCGCCGGCAAGCGGCGGTGGGTCGTCACATCCCCCCCATGTCGCCGATGTTCCAGATCCCCATCATCCCGATGTCCTCGTGCTCCAGGATGTGGCAGTGGAACATCGCCATGCCGTCGTAGTCGCGGATCGGCATGAGCAGCGTCACACTGCCCATCGCCGGCACGAGGACGGTGTCCTTCCATGCGGGGCTCGACGTGTAGAGCGACGCGTAGCCTTCGTCGCCGCCGGCGACGTCGAGCACCTGGGCCTCGAAGACGTGGTAGTGGAAGGGATGGTCCATCATGCTGTCGTTGACGACCGTCCAGCGCTCCCAGGTGTCGGGCGCCGAGTCGATCGTGTACGGATCGACGTCGAATGTCTGTCCGTTGATGTAGCCGGCGCTCATCGACATCGACAGGTGCAGCGTGCGCTCAGCCGCGATGGTCACGGAGGCTGGATCGATGCGTGCGGCGTCCGGGTTGATGGTCGCCGGAATCTCCTGCGCGGGCGTTCGCTCGCCCTCGAAGGCGACCGTCATCAGGGTGATCGTGCCGGAGGAACCTCCCATCATGCCCATGCCGCCGCGGGAGTAGGGCAGCGCCAGGAGGCGAGCGGTGCCGGAGGACGAGCCGGCGTCGACCAGCACGTCGATGCGCTCGGCCGGCGAGAGCAGGACATCGGCGCGCGGATAGGGCACGTCGAGCAGCCCGCCGTCGGTGCCGATGACGTGGAGGTCGCGGCCCTCCAGGCTGAGCTTGTAGAAGCGGGCGGTGCTGCCGTTGGCGATGCGCCAGCGCTGGACCTGGCCCTGCCGCATGACCAGGCGCGGGTTGATCTGCCCGTTGACGGTGACCAGATCCCCTTCCTTGCCCAGCATGTAGTCCATGGTCGTGTGGGGGGCCGGCGCGCCGCCGCTCAGGCTGATGTCCTTGAGCACCAGGATGTGGGTCTCGAACGCGGTGAGCCGATCGTCGGGATCGTCCACCACCAGCACGCCCAGGAGGCCCGCCCAGAACTGCTCGGCCACGAGGCCGTGGATGTGCGAGTGGTACAGGCCCATCGTCCCTGCTTCCTGCATCCCCAGGTCGTACTCGTGCAGCCGGCTTTCACCCGGCGCCAGCGAGTACATCACGAAGTCCGCGGGTTCCTCGGGCGAGACGTGCCAGCCGTGCACGTGCAGGTTGGTCGGACCCGGCACGTAGCCCAGCGCGTTCGGCTCCCCGACGGGCAATGAGTTGGTGATCCGGACTCGGACCACGCCGCCGCGACGCCCGCGGATCGTGGGGCCGGGGAAGGAGCCGTTGTAGGTCATCAGGTCGGCCGTCGTTCCGGCGATCTCGACCGGGGCCACGCGCGCCTCGATATCGTACTCCGCGACCTCGTCTGCGGGATCGAGGTCCTCTGCCTCCGGAGGATCGCGCAGGAGATCGCCAACGGGCGGATCGATCGAACCGCCGTCCGGGCCGCCGCCGCCCATCCCGCCGCCGCCGCCCATCCCGCCGCCGCCGCCCATCCCGCCGCCGCCGCCCATCCCGCCGCCGCCGCCCATCCCGCCGCCGCCCGTCCCGCCGCCGCCCATGTCGGTCGGCCCGGCCGAGTCGGCGTCGGCGCTGCCGCCCCCGCCCCCACTGCTGCCGGCGCCCGGATCGGAGCCGTACACGTGGACGTCGCTGGTCGCGCAGCTCCAGAGCCACGAAACGACGACCACCGCGGTGCCGCCGATGAGCCGGACGGCGCGCCGTGCGCTCGGATTCGCATCGATTCGAGTGTTCATGGGTTTGCATCTTCCCTTCCCCGCCGGCCGCGGTTTCCACGGCAATCCCGTTATCGCTCGCGCCGTGGTGCGCGGCGGGTATTGCGCCCACCCGGTCGGCGGCCGGATCGCCGTGCAGGGCTCCGCACGGGCTGCCGCAGCCTTCACACTCACTCACTGTCCCCTCGGCGCCCGTGGTCGTCCCGGCCAGGAGCGCCCGGGGGCGAGACAAGCCGATTGTGTGCCGGCCACCGCCTGGGCGGAAGGATTGACCGAACAGGGCGGGAGAACGGGGCAAGCTGCCACCCGAATCGGGCGCACGGCACGGACGAGCGGCGAAACCCGCGGACGAGACAACAGGAAACGACGAGGCGAGCAAGCGTGGGGCGTTGTGCCGCAGGGCGAGGCTCGGCACGTCGCATGCCGAGGCCGTCGCGGCGGCGGGTGGCCACCGTTGCGCGATTCCACAGCGGCGCCGGGATCCGGCAGGTGTGCATCATCTCGTTGTCCTCCCGGCACAGGATATGGCAGTGCCAGATGAGCTCGCCCTGTCCGGACAATCCGTAGAGGTCGACGGGGTGCAGACAAGGCGGGTCCTCGGGGGGCACGGGCCGCGAACGGTCACCCTTCGGCGGGCTCGGACGGGAAGTCGACGCGGGCTCACCCTTCGGCGGGCTCGGAGGTCTGGGCCGAGTTGATCCGGTCGGCGAGCTGGGCGTGGAGCGCGGCGTCGGCGCGGTCGTCGACCCTCGTCGAGAGCAGCTCGACCGCGGCGGCATAGCAGCGCCGGGCCGCGTCGTCGTCGAGGACCCTGCGGGCGCGGTCGCCGGCCTGGAGGTAGTGGTGGGCGGCGCGAAGCGTCTCGCCTGCGCCGCGGGCGTGGAAGGCGAGGACGCCGTGGGGGGCGCCCATCCCGGAGAGGGCGTGCAGGGCGCGACGGTGCAGCTCGCGGCGCACGTCCGCCGGGATGGCGATCCGGATGGCTTCGGCCATCAGGGGGTGCGCCAGGCGCAGGACGGGAGGCGGCTCGGAGGGTTCGAGGAACGCGCTGCCGGCGAGCAGGTCCAGGGCGACGTCGTCGATCGCGTCGCTCTGGGTCACGAAGGCGACGGTAGCCTGCGCGGCGGTCCCGCCGAGAACGGCGAGCCCCTCGAGCACGCGGCGGAGGCGGACGGGCAGGCGACGCGTCCGAGCCAGGACGATCTCTCCGGCCGTGCCCCGCGGGAAGACTCCCGACTCGGCGATCAGGCCCAGCGCCTGCTCGGTCCAGAGCGCATTGCCCGCGCCGGCCGAGAACAGCTCTCCCAGCGCCCGGAGATGGCCGGGGTCGGCGACGGGCTGCTGCGCGAGCACGCGGGCGGAGAGGACGGAGACGGCGAGCGGCGGGAGGGGAACCGTGCCGGCGGCGGCGGGCCCCAACGCCGGCGCGACGGAGGTCGCCAGCAGGCGCACGCCGGAGGCCGTGCACGCGCTCGCAAGCTCGGGCAGCAGCTCGCGGCTCGGCAGGTCCCACCGGTCGACGTCCTCGCAGAGCAGGAGGCGTCGGCCGGCATCGCGGGAAACGAGATCGTCGCGGGCGGCGGCGGCCGCGGTGTGGCGGCGGAGCGCGGGAACGGCCGCATCCAGCGGACCCGGCAGGCCGAGCAGCTCGAGGCGGCCGGCCAGGCGCTCGTTGTTCGTGCCGTCCTCCCGGGCGCCGCGCGCGACCGCCTCGGCCGAGGGGCGTGGGGGCAGGCGAAGCACGAGCGCCAGGGCGCCGGAGAGGGCGGCCCACGGCGGCGGCACGTCGGCGGCGTCGGCGCCGGCGGGCACGACGCAGAGCCCCGCCTCGGCCGCGCGGCGCGCCGCGACGCGGGCGCAGCGGGTCTTGCCGGACCCCGGCGGGCCGACGAGCTGGAGTACGGGGACGTCGCCTCGCAGCAGGCTCTCGATCGCCATCCGGACCTCCGGGCGGTCGATCTCCGGAAGCCGTCGCGGAAGCCGGCTCCAGAACGCGTCGGCGCGCGGATGGCAGTGTCCGTGGAGCCGGCAAGCCTGGGCGCAGCACCCGGAGAGATCGGGCGCCGTGGGCGGCAACGGAGTGGCGGCGGGTGCGGGCGGAGGACGCGAGAAGCGCATGGTGGTACCGCAGGACGGGCAGTGGACGTCCAGCTCGCCCGCCAACCGGCCGCAGCGCGGGCAGACTTCGGTGCCAGGAACCGCCGTCGCGCGCTCGGCCGCGGCCACCAGGGCGCGGCGCAGGGAATGCGCGTCGGCGAATCGATCGGTCGGGTGCTTGGCGAGCGCGCGATCGATCACGCGCTGGAGCGCCTCGCCGTTCGCGAGCCCGTCCCGCAGCTCGCGAATCGGCGGCGGCGGCTCGCTGAGGTGCCGGTGCAGGACGGTCACGAGGTCGCCGTCGGGGAAGACGGGGATACCCGTGAGCATCTCGTACAGGATCACGGCGACGGCGTACAGATCGACCGCCGGGCCGGTGTCTTCCCCGCGGATCTGCTCCGGCGCCATGTAGCGCGGGGTGCCGAGGACCTGGCCCGGCACGGTGAGCTGCGCCGCGTGATCGCCGGTGATGCGGGCGATCCCGAAGTCGATCACCTTGACGAAGTCCTCGCCGTCGCGCGGCGCGAGCACGACGAGGTTGTCCGGCTTCACGTCCCGGTGGACGATTCCGGCTCCGTGCGCGAACTCGAGCGCGGCGAGAAGCTGGCTGGCGATGCGGACGGCGCGCTCGACCGGCAGGGGCGCCTCGTCGTGGATGATCTCGGCCAGCGAGCGGCCCTGGAGGAACTCGGTGACGAGGTAGGCGACGGCGCCGCGTTCCTCGCCCCAACGGACGACCGACACGATGTGGGGATGGTTGAGGCGGCTCACCACCTGGGCTTCGCGGCGGAACCGGGCGAGATGGACGTCCTCGGAGAACGCGGTCGGCTTCATGATCTTCGCCGCCACCGGCGCGCCGCCGCCCGCGTCGGTCGCGCGGTAGACCCATCCCATCGAGCCTTCCCGGACGAGCTCCTCCAGATCGTACCTGCCGGCCAGGCGCATTCCGACCAGCGCCCCGCCGCCGATGGTCGGAACGGAGACGAGCAGGGTGCCGCAGCGGACGCAGGAGATGTCGTCGTCGCGGCAGCTTCCCCGGCATCGCGGGCAGAGCTTCATCGACGGCCCCTCCCCCCGCCGCAGGGGCGACACCGCAGGACCGGCATGGCATCCGTCGCGTGCACCTGCGAGGTCGCTCCTCCCGGGCGCCGGGCCGCGCGGCTCACACCCGGACCTTCCCGCCGACGAGGGCGATCAACCTGGCCACGTCGCGGACGTGCTCCTCCTCCCGCCCCTTGAGCTGGCGGAAGAAGCCCTGCAGCGATCCGCTCGTCACGTCGACGAGCGCGTCGTAGTAGATGTACGCGTGCGTCTCCGCCTCGAAGGCCACCTGCAACGCTTCCGGCAGACCGATGTCCTCGACGAACATCCAGGCGGGCGCGGTCTCCACGAGGTCCAAGGGCCCGTCGTCGGGGGCAGCCAGCTCTCCGGACGCCAGCAGCATGCCGACCGACCGGACGGCCCGCGCATGCCGGAACTCCTGGCCGGCGAGCGACTCCAGGACCCGCCGCACCTCGGAGGTCCGTGCCCGGTCGACGAGCCCGTCGTAGAACCGCCCCGCCGCCAGCTCGACCTCCACCGCGTTCCGCACGGCCTCGCCCAGCGTCATGCCCGTCATGCGGCCACCTCCTTCCCCGCGTCCGCCACGCCGCCGCGCCCCGCTACGGACACGTGATGGTCATGGCCGGCGTGTCACCGTCGACCTGCAGCGTCCAGTTGCCGCAGATGCTCGAGGCGACGTGCCGGACCTCGATGATCACGTCGAACGTATCATCCAGCGACGTGTCGTCGCGCGCCACGTCGACCACGTCGGTGTGGCCCGTCAGGCCGTGGACGGTCGAGGAGCCGGCGAGCAGGCCCCCGCAGGAGACGCAGTAGACGTACAGGTCGAAGTCCATGCCGGGGGGGCTGGTGAGCGTCACCGTCCCGGTCACCGGGATGCTGGTCACGAGGTCGCTCTCGACGAAGGTGGCGAGGTCCCATTGCTCGTTCCAGTAGGCGTCGGTGGCGAACTGGGCGCCGGCATCGCCGTTGAGCATGCCGAGGTCCCAGAAGCCGTCGGTGCAAAGCGGGTTGTTGTCGCGGTTGAAGTCCTCGTCGGTGAGCGTGTCGCAGTCGTCGTCGAGCCCGTTGCACGCCTCGAGGTTGTCGGTGGTGTGGTCGCTGCACTGGAGGACCGGCGAGACGCAGGTGCCGATCCCTTCCAGGCAGAAGTCGAGGTCGGGGCCGTCGCAGGGGCCGCCGGCCGCCGGATCCTCGGAGCCGTCCGCGCTCGCCGGGTCGCAGTCGTCGTCCAGGCCATTGCACAGGTCCACCGTCGAGGGGGTGGTGTCGCTGCACACCTCGGCACCACCCGTGCAAGCGTTCGTTCCTTCCAAGCACAGGTCGGTGTCGGCCCCGTCGCACGCGGCCCCGGTCAGCGGATCCTCGGAGCCGTCGGCGCTGGCCGGGTCGCAGTCGTCGTCCAGGCTGTTGCACAGGTCCACCGTCGAGGAGGTGGTGTCGCTGCAGACCTCGGCGCCGCCCGTGCACGCGTTCGTTCCTTCCAGGCAGAGGTCGGTATCGGCGCCGTCGCACGAGGCACCCGTGAGCGGGTCTTCCGAGCCGTCGGCGCTGGCCGGGTCGCAGTCGTCGTCCAGGCTGTTGCACAGGTCCACGGTCGAGGGCGTGGTGTCGCCGCAGACCTCGTGGCCGCTGGTGCACGCGTTCGTCCCTTCGAGGCACAGGTCGCTGTCGGCCCCGTCGCACGCGGCCCCCGTCTGCGGATCCTCGGAGCCGTCGGGGCTGGCCGGGTCGCAGTCGTCGTCCAGGCCGTTGCAGAGGTCGAGATTCGAGGACGTGGTGTCGGTACAGATCGTGCCCGTGCCCACCGTGTCGCAGGCCAGGGCGCCCTCGGGGCAGAGATCCGAGTCGGGGCCGTCGCACGCCGTCCCGATGCCGAAGCCGTTGTCGGTGGCGCCGTCGCAGTCGTCGTCCAGGCCGTTGCACCGCTCGGCGGGCGGGGAGCAGGCGGACCAGACGCAGCCGACGCAGGACTGGGTGCCGGTCGAGGCGCAGGAGGTCGTGCAGGAGCGCGGCGGGTCGCCGTCGCACACTTCGACGCCGGCGCGCACGAACCCGTCGCCGCAGGAGGCCAGGACGCAGGACGTGAGGCAGGCGTCGGTGTTGTCCGTATTCCCGTCGTCGCACTGTTCGCCCGGGTCTACGAGGGCGTTGCCGCAGGCGATGGAGGCGCAGAGGCCCGAGCGGCAGACGCCCCCGGCGCCGGAGGGCAGGGAGCAGGCCGTGAGATCCGGAGCGGGCGCGCCGGCGGCGCACCTGTGCGCGGGCGAGCACGACTCGGCGCCGTTGCAGACCAGCCCGTCGTCGCACTGGGCGGCCAGGGTACAGGAGAACGTGCAGTCGGACTCGCAGCCGTCCCCGGCGACGGCGTTCCCGTCGTCGCACTGTTCCCCGGGCTCGACCAGCAGGTTGCCGCAGACGATCGCGGCGCAGACGGCGGTCCGGCAGACGCCGGGTGCACCGGCGGAGGTGGTGCAGAGCGTCAGGTCCGCGACCGGCGTCCCGGCCTGGCAGAGGTGCGCGGCGGAGCAGGATTCGGCGCCGTTGCACAGGAGGCCGTCGTCGCAGCCGGCGGCGCCGACGCAGGTGAACGTGCAATCGGCCTCGCAGCCGTCCCCGCTCACGGCATTGCCGTCGTCGCAGGCCTCGCCGGGATCCGCCACGCCGTCGCCGCAGGTCACCGGCACGCAGAGGCCACCGTGACAGGCGCCCGCGGCGCCCGGCGCCGTCGTGCAGGACGTGCCCTCGGGCTGCGCAGAGCCGGGGACGCACACATGGCTCGCCGAGCAGGTTTCGACGCCGTTGCAGAACACCAGGTCGTCGCAATCGGCGCCCGAGCTGCAGGTGAACGTGCAGTCGGGCTCGCAGCCGTCCCCGGCGAGGATGTTGCCGTCGTCGCACGCCTCGCCCACGTCGAGCACGCCGTCGCCGCACGAGATCGGCACGCAGTGCAGGCCGTGGCAGGCTCCGCCCGCGCCCGAGGCCGCGAGGCACGCGGACCCCTCGGCCGGCGCCGTGCCCGCCTGGCAGACATGGGACAGCGCGCACGACTCGTCGCCGTTGCACGGCTCGCGATCGTCACAATCCACCGCCGCGGCGCAGGTGAAGCTGCAATCGAGCTCGCAGCCGTCGCCGGGGACGACGTTGCCGTCGTCGCACGACTCTCCCGGGTCGAGCACGCCGTCGCCGCACAGGGGCCCGCCGTCCGCGTCCCCGCCATCGGCGGAGTCCCCGACGTCGTCGCCTCCGCCGTCGCCGGCATCCCCGTCGTCCTCGCCATCGGGGTCGCCGCCGTGGTCGTCGGCATCGTATGCGTCGTCGCCCCCGTCGTCGGCGTCGGGACCGTAACCGTCGTCCTCGGCTGCGCGGTCGTCGGCGTCGTGTCCGTCTTCCTCGCGATCGGCGGACTCCTCCCGATCCGAGGACCCGGCGTCGTCCGAGACGCGGTCGCCGTCATGGTCGGCCGCGCTTTCGACATCGACGTCGTCGTCGGCGTCGAAGCCTTCGCCACCATCGGCATCCATTGACCCGTCGAACGAGTCGAGGCCGACGCATGCGGAGGACACAGCAGCGAGCGGTACACACGCGGCAAACAGGACCATCCGGACCGTTCTCGACGACCATCGCAACATGGGATTCCCCTCCTAGGCCACCCGGGACACATGCCGGTCGGGCCGGCCGGGCCGCATGCGAGAGGCAAGCCAGCGGCGGCATGGACGGGGAACCGGGTTCCGTGCCGCGGGCTTGCGCCGGCCGGACCCGGCGCGGCGTCCCGTCGTGCCACGGGCAGAACTCCGCGCCGGTCCCGAGATGCCCCGCGACCGGCGACGACGCCGCGGCGCCCGACGGCGGCGATCCGGGGCCGCGCAACACGGGCGCGCCGTGCGTTGGCGCCACCGACTGCACGGGGGAGCCGGCGCTCTGCCCGCCCCGCGTGCGCGCCGGCTTGCCGGGCGACGTGAACGTCGATAGGAAGGCGCTATTCCTCGGGACGGCCGAGTGTGGCAATGTGATCGCGAAAGAACCGCGCGCCGGAGCGGCACGTAGGTAGTCCGCGACCGCCGCTTCCGGGAGGTAGAGAACGATGAAGGAACGCAAGCAGCCCGAGTCCGCAACAACCGAACATCGCAATGCTTCACCAGACGCAGCGAAGCCGATCCCGCGGGTCCGGCCGGCGCGGGTCTTCCGCACGCTCGTCCTGACGGCGCTGGCCGCACTGCCGATGAAGGCGTGCTCGGGGGCACGGCGCGGAGAGGCGGACCGACCGAGCGAAGCCGTGCAGTCGGAAGAAGACGGCGGAGCATCGCCGGCGGCGGATGCCGGAGGCGGGAGCGAGGGGGAGCCGGACCGGGACGAGAACGCGCCGGACGGCGGCGACACGACCGCAGCGGACGAGGACTCGAGCGGCACGGTGTTCCGGGGCGGACCGGGCGACGATGGCGGCGAGGGCGACCGCGACGGCACGGCCGAGGACGACGACACGGGCGGGCGCGTGTGGCGGGGCGGCACCGACGAGGAGCACCACGCGGACGAGCGGGACGACGGCGGGCGTGACGACGGGCGGCGCGTGCGGGACGGCGGCGGGACGACGCAGCGGGACGTGGAGCCTCCGGTAGCGTACGCGGTGCCCATGCCGGAGTACGGGGTGCCCGTGCCCGACCCGATGCCCCAGCCGATGTACGGGGTGGAGCCGTACCCGGGTCCGATGCCGGCCTACGCCGTGCCGCACCCGGATCCGGTCCCCGACTACGCGGTCTGGGTTCCGGACGACGACGGTCCGGTGGTGCGGTACGGCGTGCCGAACGGCGAGTAGAACGGCGGCAGCCCAACGGCGGTGCTCCGGAACCCGCGGCCCGCCGGGAAGGACGGTCCGCTCGCCGAGGCTCGCGGTTCGGTTCTGGCATCTTGGCGGGCCGTTGTACTAGAAGCACCGCCCGATGCCGCGAGTCCTCCAGTACATCATCTTCCTCACGATCGTCATCGCCGTCCTGGGCGGGGCGCACACGTATCTGTGGCTGCGGCTGGTGCGGGACCCGGCCCTGCCGGCGCCGTGGCGGGCGATCGCGACGTGGGCGCTCGTGGCGCTGGCGGTGCTGCTACCGACGACGTTCCTGCTCTCGCGCGTCCTGTCGCCGGCGACGGCGCGATTCGTCCTCTTCGTCCCGTACGTCTGGATGGGGATGATCGTCTTCCTCACGGCGTTCTTCGGCCTCGGGGATCTCGTGCGGTTCGTGATCTGGGCCGCGACGAAGCTCGGCGGCTGGCCCAACCCGCTGGCGGACGCGGCTCGGAAAGTGCCGCTCGCGCGCATCTGCGCGCTCGGCGTTGGAGGCGTGACGGTGCTGCTGACGGGAGTCGCGATCTGGGGCGCCTTGCGCGCGCCGGTCGTCAACCGTGTCCGGATCGAGCTGCCCCGGCTCCCCCCGTCGCTCGACGGCACGACGATCGCACAGATTTCGGACCTGCACCTGGGACCGACGCTGCAGCGCGAGTGGCTGGCCGCCGTCGTGCGCCGCGTGAACGACCTGCACCCGGACATCGTCGCGATCACCGGCGACCTCGTGGACGGCTCCGTCGACCAGCTTCGCGACGTGGTGGCGCCGCTGGCCGACTTGCGGGCACCGCTGGGCGTGTACTTCATCACCGGCAACCACGAGTACTACTCGGGGGTCGAGGAATGGCTGGCCGAGGTGACGCGCCTGGGGATCCGCGTGCTGCACAACGAGCGCGTCGCCATCGGGAAGGACGGTGCGAGTTTCGACCTGGCCGGGATCGACGACTGGTCGGGAACCGGGATGGCGCCGGGCCACGGCCCCGACCTGCGAAAGGCGCTGACCGGACGCGATCCGACCCGGGCGCTCGTGCTGCTCGAGCACCAGCCGCGGGGCCTGGACCAGGCCGAGGCGGCGGGAGTGGGGTTGCAGCTCTCCGGACACACGCACGGCGGCCAGTTCTGGCCGTGGAAGTGGATCGTGGACCTCGTGTTCCGCTACTCGAGCGGCACGGCGCGCCACGGCCGGACGTGGATCCACGTCAACGAGGGCACGGGGTTCTGGGGCCCGCCGCTGCGCCTGGGCACGGCGCCGGAGATCACCCTGGTCACGCTCGCGGCTCCGCATCCGAACCGCGGGCTTGAGCCCGCGGCTGCCCTGGACAACCCAGCCGCGCCCTGAAGGGCGCGGTTCGGTTCCGGGCCCTTACCGCTCCGTCGAGGAAGACAGCCGCGCGCAGTACGGGTTTTCCGACGCTCCGCCCGTCACCGCGACTGCCAGGGATTTGCAGCCGCCACGGCAGACGCGGGCGAAAGGGCACTCGGCGCACGCGCCGGTCAGGTCGGACGCGCGGAAACGACGGTTGAACGCGAACAGGCTCTCGTCATGCCAGATCGCCGCCAGGGGACGGTCGCGCACGTTCCCCTCGTCGAATGCGGGCGGCAGCGAGAGGCAGCCCCGGACCGTGCCGTCGCTCGCCAGGCCGATCACGCCGAGCCCGGCCTGGCAGCCGGGATAGAACGACTCGGGGGGATCCTTGCGCGAGCGCAGCAGCGGCTCGCAGCGCAGCATCCAGCCGATGTTGTCGGCGGCGTAGGCCGGAAGCTTGCGACGGGCACGCGCCGCCAGCACGAAGTCGACGATCCGGAGCACCGCCGCGGGAGGAACGACCAGGTCGGCGTGCTCGGCGCACCGCCCGTGGGGCATGGTGAGCTGGAGCTGCCAGCCCTGGAAGCCGGCGTCGCACAGCGCCAACTCCAGCTCCTCGAGGCGGTCGATGTTGCGCGCGTTGATCTGGGTCGCGGCGCCGACCGGAAGGCCCTGGCGCCGTAAACGCGCGGCGGCGGCGACCGCGCGGGAGAAGGCCCCGCGGACGCCGCGCAGGGCGTCATGGATCGCCTCCGGGCCGTCGATGCTGAGCGTCACGCTGCGCACACCGCTGCGGGCGATGCGTCGCGCCACGTCGTCGTCGAGCGCGAGGCCGTTGGAAATCAGCTCGACGGCGACGTCACGGGCGACGAGGCGTGCGGCGAGCTGCTCCCAGTCGGGCCGCAGCAGCGGCTCGCCGCCGGACAGTGTGACGTGGGGGACGCCGAGGTCGGCCAGCGCATCGCACAGCGCCAGCGCCTCGGGCGTGTCGAGCTCGGCAGGGCGCGGCGCTCCGGCGCTCGAGCCGCAGTGGATGCAGCGGGCGTCGCACGCCAGCGTGAGCTCCCAGACGCAGAATCGCGGAGGCGGACGGTGTGGTGCAGGTTGCGGCACGTCGCGGCTCAGTCCTTCGACCCGTCGGTTCGGTGACGGACCCGCTGGAGGCAGAAGGGATTGTCGTAGATCGTGCCGGTGACGGAGAAGGCCATCGTCCGGCAGCCGCCGCGGCAGATGTGGTGGAAGGGGCAGCGGGCGCAGCCGCCGACCAGGTCCTCGTCGCGCCAGCGCGTGTTGTAGGCGAAATTCTCCTCGCGGGCCCAGATATCGCCGAAGGGCCGTTCGCGCACGTTGCCCACCACGAAGGCGCGCGGGTGCGACGGGCAGCCCTTGACGTCGCCGTTGCTGCACACGGCGGCGACCCGGAGCCCGGCCGTGCAACCGGTCCAGAACGACGGATCCCCCTTGGCCGTGCGGCGCAGGACCGCCTCCTCGCAGCCGTAGTAGCCGATATTGTCGGCCGGACGGATCGGGATCCGTCCGGCGCTCACGAAGGCGGCCACGGTCGTTTCCAGCCGCGGCAGGTCGCCCGGCCGGATGAGGTACTGCTCGCGGTATTCCAGCAGCCGGCCCAGCGGCATGGCGACCTGGATCTGCCAGGCGTCGATGCGGCGCCGTGCGAGAAGCTCGTGCATCGCCTCGAGGCGCTCGAGGTTGCGGCGATGGACCTGGGTGATGACGGCGAGCTTGAGCCGCGTGGCGGCGAGCCGGTCGAGCGCCGCGACGGCCAGGTCGAAGACGGAGCCGATGGAGCGCGAGGCCGGGACGCGGATCGCGTCGTGCACCTCGCGCTCGCCGTCGAGGGACACGGCGACGGCGTCGACGCCGGAGTCGAGCATGCGCTGGACGGTGTCGTCGTCGACGAGGACGCCGTTGGTCACGACGGCGACGAGCACGCCGCGATCGGCGAGGCGCCGGGCGAGCCTCGGCCAGTCGGAGCGGACGAGCGGTTCGCCGCCGGTGAGGTTGACGCAGCGGCAGCCGGCATCGGCGAGCTGGTCGGCGAGCCGCAAGGCCTCGCCGGCGTCCAGCTCGTCGGGACGTTTCGTGCCGGCGTCCTGCTCACAGTGGATGCAACGCAGATTGCAGGCGTCGGTAATCTCCCAGAAGCACGTGTCCGGGACGCGCGGGAGGGACTCGTGCGGATGCCGGAAGTCCTGGGACATCAGCGTTCGAACGAGACGCCCTTGTAGGCCGGCGCGGGCTCGCACAGGGAGCCGAAGTACGGACCGGAAGTCGGATCCCGGTAGGCGCCGTCGCGCAACGCGGGGGTCGGGCACACGCAATTGAGCATCTCGCCCAGCGCACGCGAGACGGTCGCCGCATCCTCCGTGGCGAAGAGAGCGGCCAGGCCGGTGCGCCAGCCGTCGTTGAGGCTGGCGAAGCAGGAGCAAAGCTCCCCCCGGTCGTTGAGATCGGCCTCGGAGGTGGCGATGGTACACCAGAGGACCGAGGTCGGTTCGAGCGCGCAGCTTTCGGACCAGCCGGTGCCGGAGCCGCCGGGGCAGGAAGACGCCTCGTCGGCGACGTCCGCCGCGTCGCCTCCGTCGGGGAGGATGTCGCCATCCTCCTCCTTGCAGCCGGCAGCGGCCAGGCCGAGCAGGAGGAAGCCGCCGAGCAGCCGCGCGGCGAGCTTCTGGCCGAAGCGGCGCACGGTCGTCGGGTCCCCGCGGACCTCTCCGCCGGGAAGCGAGCGACGGAGATCGGCGACGAGCGAGTCCACGTCCCACGACGAGAGCAGCTCGGCCTGGGGGGCGGGGAGCCGGCGCGGCGAGGTCGGGTCGGTGACGTCGGCGACGATGTCGTCGAGCAACCGCGTGACGCGGGGCCAGAACAGGGCGTCGTCGCGGCGCCGGTTCATCAGGCCGTACAGCCCGCCGTAGATGTCGTCGAGCTTCGTCCAGGGCGCGAGCGGGACGCCTTCGCCGACGAGGAACCCGCGGACCTTCTGCGTCACCGTGGAGCGGATTGCCGCCTGTGCCATCGCGTACCTCCAGTCCGAAGGAAGGGTACAACGGGGGAGGCGAGGGCGCAAACGGGCGAAACGGGATCAACCGGCGAACGGGGAACAGGGAACAGGGAACCGGCCAGCGGGGGTGGGGGGGGCGGGGGGGGCGGGGGTGCGTGGACACGAGAGGCTGGCTATGGTGTATTGCGCCGGTCCCGGGGGGGGCAGGAGCGGGGAGCGTGAACAAGGCGGAGAGGTTCCTGGCGGCGTGTCGGCGGCAGCCGGTCGATTGCACGCCGGTGTGGATGATGCGCCAGGCGGGACGCTACCTGCCGGAGTACCGCGCGCTCCGCGCACGTCACGGCTTCCTGGAGATGTGCCGCACGCCGGAGCTGGCGGTCGAGGTGACGCTGCAGCCGATGCGGCGCTTCGAGCTGGACGCCGCGATCGTCTTCGCCGACATACTGCTCCCGCTCCCGGCGATGGGACTGGATCTGGTTTTCGAGAAGGGCGACGGCCCGGCGATCCGCAACCCCGTGCGGACGGCGGCGGACGTCGACCGCCTGCGCCCGGTCGATCCGACGCAGGCGATCCCGTACGTGCTGGAGGCCCTGCGCACCGTCCGGCGCGAGCTGGACGGCAAGGCGGCGTTGATCGGGTTCGCGGGCGCGCCCTTTACGCTGGCCAGCTACATCATCGAGGGTGGGGCGTCGCGACACTACGAGCATACGAAGGCGATGATGGTGGCGGATCCGGCGGCGTGGCACCGGCTGGCGGAGAAGCTCGCGGACGTCTGCGCCGACGTGCTCGGCGCGCAGATCGCCGCCGGCGCACAGGCCGTCCAGCTCTTCGATTCCTGGGTCGGCTGTCTGTCCAAGACTGACTACGCCGAGTTCGTGCGTCCTCACGTGGAGCACATCTTCGCGCGGCTCGACCCGAGCGCGGCGCACATCCACTTCGCCAACGGCGCGTCGCACATGCTGGCCGAGGTGCGGGCCGCGGGCGGCGACGTGATCGCGGTCGACTGGCGGCTGGGGCTGGACGAGGCGTGGCAGGCGGTGGGCCACGACCGGGCGGTGCAGGGGAACCTCGACCCCGTCCTGCTTTTGGCGCCGCAGGAGCGGCTGGGGGAGCGCATCGCCGACGTCCTGCGGCGTGCGGGCAGTCGCGACGGCCACGTGTTCAACCTCGGTCACGGGGTCCTGCCGACGACGTCCCCGGAGAACGTGGGGTTCGCGGTCGAGCACGTGCACGCGTTGAGCCGGCGCAATCCTCCGGCCGGCGCGGGGGGCGCGACGTGAGCGTGACCGGCGTCCTGTTCTTCACCTCGGGCGGCCCGCGCACGCGCGAGGAGATCCCGGCCTTCCTGATGCGCTATCTCGGCCGCGAGGTGCCGCCGCCGGTGCTCGGGGCGATCGTCGAGCGCTACGACCTCATCGGCGGCTTCTCGCCGCTGGACGAGCTCACGGAGCGGCAGGCGGCGGCGCTCGAGGCAAGGCTGGGCGGGGGCTTCGTCTGCCGCGCCGGATTCCGGCATTCGGAGCCGTCGATGGCCCGGCAGCTCGCCGCGCTCCGCGAGGCGGGCACGGAACGGCTGGTGCTGCTGGCGGCGTCGCCGTTCTTCACCAGCGTGACGACCGGCGATCAGCTTGCGCACGCCCGGAGCGCTCTGGGGGCGTCGGGCTGGGGCGTCGACGCGTTGTTCGTCCATAGCTGGTTCGCGGAGCCGGCGTTCCTGGACGCGTGGGCCGACGTGATCGCGGAGGGGGGAGCCGGCGCGGACGCGGGATACGTGTTCTCCGCGCACAGCCTGCCGCTGCGGCTGACGGGCGAGGCGTACGCGGGACAGGTCGAGGCGGCCGCGGACGCGATCGGGAAGCGGCTGGACGCCGCGTGCTGGACGGTGGGCTGGCAGAGCGTGCCGCCGAACGCCCGCGAGCCGTGGCAGGGCCCCCCCGTGGAAGAGGTGCTCGACACGTTCGCGCGGGAAGGAGTGCGGAGCGTCGTGGAGGTGCCGCTCGGATTCACGGCGGACCACGTCGAGACGCTGTACGACATCGATATCGTGCACCGCCGGCACGCCGAGGGGTTGGGACTGTCGTGGCGCCGGGCGCGGTCGCTCAACGACGACCCGCGGTTCATCGCCGCGCTGGCGCGCGTGGTCCAGGCGGCGTTGGCGTCCCCGGAACGCTTCCGTCCATGAAGCGCGTGGCCATCGTCGGCGGCGGCATCGCGGCGCTCGGCTGCGCCGTGGCGCTCAAGGAGCGGGGCCTCCCGTTCACGATCTTCGAGAAGGAGCGCGACGGGGCGGGGAAGCTGCGGACCGAGCGCGCGGGGGCGTTCCTGATCGAGGCGGGGCCGGACAGCTTCCTGCCGGAGAAGCCGTGGACGCTGGAGCTGATCCGCAAGATCGGCCTCGAGGACGAGCTGTTGTGCTCGAACGACGAGCACAAGGGCACCTTCATCTGGTCGCGCGGGCGGCTGCACCGGCTGCCGGACGGCGTGGCGCTCATGGTACCGACGATGATCGGGCCGATGCTCCGGAGCCGGTTGATCTCGTGGCGCGGCAAGCTCCGGATGGGCCTGGACCTCGTCGTGCGCCGGCGCCGCGAGGAGACCGACGAGAGCCTGGAGTCGTTCGTGACGCGCCGGCTGGGGCGCGAATGCCTGGACAAGATCGCCGAGCCGCTGGTGGCGGGGATCCACACCAGCAACCCGGACAACATGAGCGTGCGGGCGACGTTCCCACGCTTCGTCGAGATGGAGCGGAAGCACCGCTCGCTCATCCGGGCGATGCTCGCGGCGAAGAAGAGGATGCCGCCGCCCAAGCCGGGCGCGCGGCCGATGACGTACTTCATGTCGCTGCGGAGCGGGATGCAGGCGCTGGCCGACGGGTGCGCGTCGTTCGTCGGTCGCGACGCGTTCCGGACGGGCGCGCACGTGCGGCGGCTGGAGCGGTCGGGGGACGGCTGGCGGGTCCTGCTGGACGACGGAGAGGCGACGTTCGACGGGGTGGTGTGCGCGGTCCCGTCGTACGACGCGGCGGAGCTGCTGGGGGAGCTGGACGGCGAGCTGGCGGAGGGGATGGCGGCGATCGAGTGGTCGTCGTCCGCGAACGTCTCGTTCGGTTTCCGGCGGGAGGACGTGCGGGTCGAGCTGCCGGGATTCGGGTTCATCGTTCCGCGCGTGGAGGACCGGCGGATCAACGCGGCGACCTGGAGCTCGAGCAAGTGGTCGTACCGCGCGCCCGACGACCAGGTGCTCGTCCGGGCCTTCGTCGGCGGCGGGCACCACGAGGAGCTGGTCGGGTTGGGGGATGATGAGCTGGCGGCGGTGCTGCGCGAGGAACTGCGGACGATCATAGGGCTGGAGGCGGAGCCGGTGCTGACGCGCATCCACCGTTGGCTGCGCTCGATGCCGAAGTACACGGTGGGCCACCTGGACCGGGTGGAGCGGATCGAAGGGCGGGTCCGGGCGCACGCCGGGCTGCACCTGTGCGGCTGCAGCTACCGCGGCATCGGCATCGGCGACTGCGTGCATTCGGGGTTCGAGGCGGCGAAGGCGGTGGCGGAGGCGTAGCGGGTCCGAACGGCCTTCCGGGGGCGCTCAGCGACGGCGACGGCGGCGGAGCAGCGGGACCAGCGCGGCCAGGCCCAGGAGCGCGGCGAGTCCCCCGCCCTTCCCTGCGGCGCGGCAGCCGCAGCCGTCGTCTCCGCTCCCTCCGCCGCCCGGGCCGGTTCCGCCCCCGCAACTCGTCCCGGCGCCGTCCGAGGCGTACGTCACGAGCGACTCGTGGAAACCCGCGGCGAAGCCCACGTCGCGCGAGGCGAAGTCGAAGGTCGTGAGGCGCGCGTTGAGGGGGAACGGGAACGGCAGGTCGAGGCGCAGCGACGAGATGTCCTGGTCCTCCCAGGTGGCGCCGCGGTCGCGCGTGTAGAAGACGATCGTGTTCGCGGACGCCTCGACCAGCAGCAGGCCCTCGCAACGGTCGAAGAAGTAGACGTCCTGGGCGTAGTCCGCAATCCCCTGCCGGCCCGCCGGGATCGACATGCCGGTCCACGTCACGCCGCCGTCGGTCGTCTGCTCGAGCCGCGGGCCGCCGGACGCGTTGGAGAGCATCCACCCCTCGGTGTTGTTGAGCATGAACACCCGATGGACCGCGCGCGGCTCGCCGTCGAAGACGACCGTCCAGGTCGCGCCGCCGTCGACGGAGCGGGCGAGCATTCCGCCTTCGTAGCCGGTCACCTCGCCGGTGTCGGGATTGCGCGTCTCCTGGCCGGACCAGGTCCACAAGTGAGTGGCGTCCCGCGCGAGGACCCCGGTCAGGTTCACGCCGGCGACCGGAGGGTCGAGCGGCTCCCAGGTCGCGCCGCCATCGGCGGTTCGGCGCACGAGGCCGTCGGTGCCGACGATCCAGCCGGTCGTGGGATTGGCGAACGAGACCCCCTGCAGGGTCGGACCCATGAGCGGGCGCCACTCGGGCTCGCGATAGGCCGTCCAGGAGCTGCCGCCGTCGGTGGAGACGAGGAGCTTGCCGATGCTGGTGACGAAGGCGAGGTCGGGCGAGGCCATTTCGACCCAGGTGTAGACGTTCATGCCCATGGGTGCCGGGACGCCGCCGTCGGGTGTGTCGCTGGACCAGGTCGCTCCGCCGTCGGTGGTCACCGACACGATACCCGAGGTATTGCCGTCGGGCGTCTCGTGCGTGCCGACGGCGACGGCGTGCAGCGCGTCGCCCGCGCTGACGCGGATGTAGCCTGCGCCCTGGGCCGTCTGGTTCTGGTGCAGCGTCCACGCGGCGCGCGCGTCGCCCGCGAGCAGGAGCGCGACGGCCGCGGCGGCCCAGGTCGTCGTTCGCAAGGCGGTTCGTTCCATCGTCGGCCTCCCGGCGTCCACCCCGCTGGTACCAGGGAATGCTGCGCTGCGGGCGCGGAGGTGTCAAACGGACGCGCGGTTGACGCGTCGGGTCCGGTCGTTATGTTCGTGGCCCGAGCCCCGGGTTGCTCGCGGCTCGCTTCGAGGGACCTGGCGAAAGGAAGCGACATGCCGGCGCGCGAGATCGGACCGTTCCACGTGCAGTACGTGCAGGTGCTCGACGAGCACGGCAACCTGGACGAGGCGCTGGAGCCGTCGCTGTCCGAGGAGCAGCTCGTCCGGCTGTACCGGACGATGACGCTGGCGCGCGAGGCGGACCAGCGGATGCTGAAGCTGCAGCGCCAGGGGCGGATCGGGACGTTCGGCCCGTGCACGGGGATGGAGGCGCCCTCGGCGGCGACGGCGCTGGCGATGACGGACCGGGACTGGTTCGTCAGCGCGTTCCGCGAGTACGCCGGCTGGCTGATGCGGGGCATCCCCGCGGCGAACCACTACATCGCGCACAATGGCTGGGAGGAGGGGAACGCGGTACCGGCCGCGCTGCGGACGCTGCCGATGAACATCATCGTCGGCTCGCAGGCGCCGCACGCGGTAGGGATCGCGTACGCGATGAAGCTCAAGGGCGAGAGGGACTCGGCGGTGGCGGTGTTCTTCGGCGACGGGGCGACGTCGCAGGGGGAGCTGCACGAGGCGATGAACTTCGCGTCGGTGTGGCACCTGCCGGTGGTCTTCGTCTGCCAGAACAACCAGTGGGCGATCTCGGTGCCGCTGGCCAGGCAGACGGCCTCGCGGACGCTGGCGCAGAAGGCGATCGGGTACGAGATCCCCGCCTTCCAGGTCGACGGCAACGACGCCCTGGCGGTGTACCGGGTGGCGAAGGAGGCGTTCGACCGCGCGCACGCCGGCGAGGGACCGACGTTCATCGAGGCGGTGACGTACCGCCTGATGATGCACACGACGTCGGACGACCCGCGACGCTACCGGACGGAAGCGGAGGAGCAGGAGTGGTGGAAGAAGGAGCCGCTCGGCCGGCTGCGCGGGTACCTGGAGCGCAAGGGCTTCTGGACCGCGGAGCGGCAGGCGGCGATGGAGGCCGACGTCAAGGGCGAGGTGGAGGAGGCGGTGCGACAGCTCGAGGCGGCCACGGGGATGGCGCCGGACCTGCCGTTCGAGCACGTCTATGGCGACCGGCACGAGAGCCTCGAGGAGCAGCGGGCCGAATTCCTGGCGTCGCTGCGTCCGGAGGCGGACCGTGGCTAAGCTGACCATGGTCCAGGCGATCAACCTCGCGCTGCGCCAGGAGATGGAGCGGGACGCTTCGGTGGTCGTGCTGGGCGAGGACGTCGGCGTGGACGGGGGGGTGTTCCGCGTCACCGACGGACTGATCGAGAAGTTCGGCAAGGAGCGCGTGCTGGACACGCCGCTGGCGGAGGCGGGCATCGTCGGCGCGGCGATCGGCATGGCGCTCGCGGGCCTGCGGCCGGTCGCGGAGCTGCAGTTCTGCGGCTTCAGCTACCTCATGATGGCGCAGCTCGAGGGGCACGCGGGCCGCTACCGGTCGCGCACGCAGGGCAACTTCCACGTCCCGCTGGTGATCCGCTTCCCGTACGGCTCCGGCGTCCGCGCGCTCGAACACCACTCCGAGACGCCCGACGCGACGTACGGCCACATCCCCGGGGTCAAGGTCGTGGTGCCCTCGGGACCGCGCAACGCGCGCGCCCTGCTGGTCAGCGCGATCCGCGATCCCGACCCGGTCGTGTTCATGGAGCCGAAGCGCTCGTACCGCGCGTTCCGCGAGGAGGTCCCCGACGAGGAGGAGACGCTGCCCATCGGCAAGGCGCAGCTCGTCGAGCCGGGGACCGACCTCACCCTCGTCGCCTGGGGCGCGATGATGCGCCCTGCCCTGCAGGCCGCGGCGGCGGCCAAGGAGCGCCGCGGAGCGAGCATCGAGCTCATCGACCTCCTCTCCATCTCGCCGATGGACGGGAACGCGATCGCGGAGTCGGTGCGCAAGACCGGCCGGGCCGTGATCGTGCAGGAAGGACCGCGCTCGATGGGCGTGGCCGCGGAGCTCATCGCGCGGATCAACGACAAGGTGCTGCTGTCGCTGGAGGCCCCGGTCAAGCGCGTGACCGGCTACGACGTCGTCACCCCGTACTTCTCGCGCGAGGAGGCGTACCTGCCGGGGCCCGAGCGCATCGGACGGGCGATCGACGAGACGCTGGACTTCTAGGGGGTCGCGCATGTTCGAGTTCAAGCTGCCGGATCTGGGAGAGGGCATCCACGAGGGCGAGATCCTCAAGTGGCACGTGAAGCCCGGCGACGTCGTGCGGGAGGACGACCCGCTGGTCGAGGTCGAGACCGACAAGGCCGCGGTGACGATCCCCTCGCCGAGGGGCGGGAGGGTGGTGAGCATCGCCGGCAAACCGGGGGACATCGTGCACGTGGGAGACGTCCTCGCGGTGATTGATGAGGAGAACACGGAGGGAGCAGAGGTCGCAGAGGGGGGAATCCGACTTACCACTGAGACGCTGAGCACACGGAGAAGCGCTGAGAAGCACGACGCGGGAAGCGGGCCGACGACGAAGAACGAGGGCCCGCTTCCCGCGTCGTCCGGTTCAGCGTTCCTCTCGGTGTCCTCAGCGCCTGCCCTGAGCCCCGTCGAAGGGTCTCAGCGGTCAAGTCGGATCTCCGCTCCCGCCGCAGGCGCCCCGAGCGAACGAAGTGAGTCGAAGGGCTCCCCGCCCGTGCCGGCCGCGCCGGCGACCCGCAAGCTGGCGCGGGAGCTGGGCGTGGACCTGCGGGCGGTCAAGCCGACGGGACCGGGGGGCCGCGTGACCCCGGACGATGTGAGGAAGCACGCAGAGGGGAGAGAAGACGCGGAGAAGGCGGACCGACTCACCACTGAGACACTGAGCACACAGAGAAGCGCTGAGAAGCACGAAGCGGGAAGCGGGCCGACGAGCAGGGACGAGGGCCCGCTTCCCGCTTCGTCCGGCTCAGCGTTCCTCTCAGTGCCCTCAGCGCCTCAGCGGTCAAGTCGGATCTCCGCGCCCTCCCTCCCCCTCCTCGACCTGGAGCCTCTTCCTCCCTTCGAGGAGTTCGGGCCCGTGGAGCGGGAACCGTTGCGCTCGATCCGGCGGAAGACGGCGCGGCGCATGGTCACCTCGGCGACGTTGGTGCCGCACGTGGCCCACTTGGACGAGGCGGACGTCACCGAGCTGGAGGAGCTGCGCCGGCGGGAGCGCGAGCGGCGGACGGGTCAGCCCGGGGGGAAGCTCACGATCCTGGCGTTCGTCGTGCGCGCGGTGGTCGCCGGCCTGCGCCGCTTCCCGAGGTTCAACGGCAGCGTCGACCCGTTCCGCGAGGAGATCATCACCAAGCGGTACTGGAACGTCGGCGTCGCGGTCGACTCGGGCAAGGGGTTGGTGGTGCCGGTGATCCGCGGCGCGGACCGGATGTCGATCGTCGAGGTCTCGACGGCGATCGAGGAGGCGGCGGCCAAGGCGCGGGAAGGGAAGCTGGAAGTGTCGGACCTACGCGGCGGCACCTTCACCATCACGAACATCGGCGCGATCGGCGGGACGGGGATGGTCCCGCTCATCAACTACCCGGAGGTCGCGATCCTGGGGTTGGCGCGGGTGCAGGAGAAACCCGTGGTGCGCGAGGGCAAGATCGTGGTGCGCAAGATCCTGCCGCTCACGCTGGCGTTCGACCATCGGATCGCGGACGGGGCGGACGCGGCGCGGTTCGTCAACGAGGTGGTGCGGCTCTTGGGGGACCCGGCCACGCTGCTCCTGGAGGGGTAGGCGTCGATGGTGATGGGGACGCTGCGGGAGGAGACGGAGCTGGCGATCGTCGGCGGCGGCCCGGGGGGTTACGTCGCGGCGATCCGCGCCGCGGACCTGGGGCGCGAGGTCCTGCTGGTCGATGAGCGCACACGGTTGGGCGGCACGTGCCTGCTCGAGGGCTGCATCCCGTCCAAGGCGCTGATCCATGCCGTGGGCGTGCTGGACGGGGCGAAGGAGGCGGAGGCGATCGGGCTGCGGTTCGCGCCGCCGGCGATCGAGCTGCCGGCGCTGCGGAAGTTCGTGGAGCGAACGGTCGACGGGCTGGCCAAGGGCATCGACGCCCTCCTGGAGCGTCGCGGCGTCCGCGTGGTCCGCGGCCGGGCGCGCTTCACCGGCGCGCACTCGCTGCTCGTCGAAGGCGAGCACCAGGAGACGATCGAGTTCCGGCAAGCGATCGTGGCGACCGGGTCGCGGGTGACCAGGATGCCGGCGGCCGGCGATCTGCCGGTGTGGACCTCGGTGGAGGCATTGGGGATCCCGGAAGTGCCCGAGCGCCTGATTGTCGTGGGCGGCGGCTACATCGGGCTGGAGCTGGGCCAGGTCTACGCCGGCCTGGGCTCGAAGGTCACGGTGGTGGAGTTCGCGCCGCACCTGCTCCCCGGAGCCGATGCCGACCTCGTGGACGTCGTGGTCCGGCGCGCGAGCCGGTCGTTCGCCGGGTTGCTCGCGGAGTCGAGGGTCGTCGGCATGGAGCGGACCGTGGCCGGGCTGGCGGTGACGGTGGAGCACGAGGGAATACGACGGACGCTGGAGGCGGAGCGCGTGCTGGTCGCAATCGGCCGCACGCCCAGCACGGACGACCTCGGCCTGGGCGAGTTGGGCCTGGCGCCGGACGCGAAGGGAAGGCTGGCGGTCTCCGAGGAGTGCCGCACGGCGGTGCCGCACGTGTTCGCGATCGGCGACATCGTGCCGGGGCCGATGCTGGCGCACAAGGCCACGCGCGAGGCGAAGATCGCGGCCGAGGTGATTTCTCACCACAAGGCGGCGTTCGACAACCGCGCCATTCCGGCGGTGATCTACACCGACCCGGAGATCGCCTGGGCCGGATTGACGGAGCGAGAGGCGCGGGAGGGCAGCGTCGCCGTCCGCGTCGGACGCTTCCCGCTGCGAGCGTTGGGCCGGGCGTGGACGCTGGGCCGGACCGAAGGGTTCGTCAAGATCCTTGCCGCGCCCGACACCGGACTGGTGCTGGGTGTGGGCATGGTCGGACCCCAGGCTTCGGAGCTGATCGCGGAGGCGACGCTGGCGCTCGAGATGGGCGCGACGCTGGAAGACCTGCTGGTGACGATCCACCCGCACCCGACGCTCTCGGAGGCGATCCTCGAGGCGGCCGAGGTGGCGGCGGGGAGCCCGGTGCACGTGAATCCTGGATCCGACCCGACCAGGAACCACCGATGAACACCGATGGACACCGATAGGAAACAAGGGGAGGACCGGGACCGGCGCGACCCACCTGGGAGCGAGGCGGCGGTGTCGCGCTACGACCGCGACGACGACCTGACGGCGGCGGCGCGCGACGGCGCGCCCCGGGTCCGCGTCTATCGTCCGGACGCCGTGTCGGTCGTGCTGGGGCGCGGGAGCCGCCCGGAGCTGGAGCTGTGCGAGGCGGATTGCGCGGCCGACGCCGTGCCGATCCGGCGGCGGCCGGGCGGGGGCTGCGCCGTGGTGCTCGACCCGGGCAACGTCATCGTGGTCGCGGCGATTCCGCAGAGCGGCCTGCCGCGAATCCGCGAGCTGTTCGCGTCGTTCACCGGGTGGATGCTCCGGGGGCTCGCGCGCGTGGGACTGGGCGACGTGCGGCAGGCCGACGTCTCCGACCTGGTGGCAAGGGACCGCAAGGTCGGCGGCGCGTCGATCTACCGCCCCCAGGGCGCGGCGCTATACGGCGTGTCGCTGCTGGTGGAGCCGCGGCTCGACCTGATGGAGCGCTACCTCAAACATCCGCCGCGGGAGCCGTCGTACCGGCGGGGCCGCCGGCACGCCGACTTCGTCGGGCGGCTCGCGGACGAGCCGGGAGGGTGGACGGCCGAGCGGCTGGCTGCGGCGCTGGCGGAGGTCCTGACGCCGCCGTCGTGGGAGGAACCGCCGATGGGCGCGGGGGAGCAGGCCGGACGGGGCGACGAAGAAGGAACCACCGATGGACACCGATGAACACCGATGTCGGGAGGGGGACGAAGCGGACGCGCCGGGGACGCGGGTGGAGCGGGACACGATGGGGGAGATGCGGGTGCCGGCGGAGGCGCTGTACGGGGCGCAGACCGCGCGAGCGGTGGCCAACTTCCCGATCTCGGGGCAGGGGCTCGGCCGCGCGATGATCCGTGCGCTGGGGCGCATCAAGCGGGCGGCGGCCGAGGTCAACCGGGAGCTGGGGCTCTTGGACGAACGGCGGGCGGGCGCGATCGCCGCGGCCGCGGGAGAGGTCGCGGACGGGGTGCTGGACGCCCACTTCCCGGTCGACGTGTTCCAGACCGGCTCGGGAACGTCGAGCAACATGAACGCCAACGAGGTAATCGCGAACCGCGCCAACGTGGCGCTCGGCTCGCGGCTCGGGGCGAACGAGCCGGTGCACCCGAACGACCATGTGAACCTCGGCCAGTCGAGCAACGACGTGTTCCCGTCCGCCATCCACCTGGCGGCGGAGTGCGAGCTGTCCGAGCGGCTGGTGCCGGTGCTGGAGCGGTTGCGGGACGGGCTTCGGGAGAAGTCGCGGCGGTTCGACGATGTGGTGAAGATCGGGCGGACGCACCTCCAGGATGCGACGCCGATCCGGCTGGGGCAGGAGTTCTCGGGCTACGCGGCGCAGGTCGACGCGGGGCTGGAGCGGCTGGCGGCGGCGCGGGAGCACCTGCGCGAGCTGGCGCTGGGCGGCACGGCCGTGGGAACCGGGTCCGGGGCGCATCCGGAGTTCGGCCGGCGGACGGCCGGGAAGCTGGCGGCGGAGACGGGGCTGCCGTTCCGCGAGGCGCGCAACCATTTCGCGGCGCAGGCGGCGCAGGACGCGGCGGTGCAGCTCAGCGGCACGCTGCGCACGCTCGCCGTTTCGCTGAGCAAGATCGCCGGCGACGTCCGCTGGCTGGGCTCGGGCCCGCGGCTGGGGCTGGGCGAGCTGCGGCTGCCCGCCGTGCAGCCGGGGTCGAGCATGATGCCGGGAAAGGTGAATCCTGTGATTGCCGAGGCGCTGCTCATGGCCTGCGTGCAGGTCGTGGGGAACGACGCGGCCATCGCGCTGGCCGGGCAGTACGGGCGGTTCGAGCTGAACACGATGCTGCCGCTCATCGCCCGGAACCTGCTGGAGCAGATCGCGCTCCTGGCGGCGGCGACGGACAACTTCACCCGCAAGCTGCTCCAGGGCCTGGAAGCCGACCGGGAGCGCATCGCCGCACGGAACGAGCAGTCGCTGGCGCTGGCGACGGGCCTGGTGCCGCTGATCGGCTACGAGCGCGCCGCGGCGATCGTGAAGGAAGCGTGGGAGTCGGGCCGCACAATTCGCGAGGTCGCGGTCGCGCGCCGCGTCGCCTCACCCGCGGAGATCGATCGTGCCCTCGATCCGCGAGGTCAGACCGAGCCCGGTCGGTAGCGCCAACGCACCACCGCACCACCGCTCCAACGCACTAATTCGCCTCGATGCAGAACCTGGTGAGGGTGCCGGACGTTCCCGCCGCCATGTCGGTGATCGTGAGCTGGTAGCGACCGGTCATCCAGGCGCCGGACATGGTGGAGATCGGGATCGTCGCGGGGAGCGGCCCGGCTCCCCGGTTCCAGAGGGTGGTCTCCGAGCCGTCCGCGCCGATGAGCGTGATGCGGAGCTGGCTGGCGTCGCCGTGCGTCGTCTCGATCCGGGCGCTGGGTGCGCCGCTCGCGCGGACCAGGTTGGTCACCTGCATCTGGACGGTCAGGGGGTGCTCGCAGTCGGTGCCGTCGGAGGCGCAGGCGTAGTCGGAGATGGAGCGCGAGGTCGAGTCGCAGGACGCGAGCCGGGCGCCGGTGTCGGTGGAGGCGTAGGCGGCGGGGTCGAGGGGCGCGACGCACCAGGAGACGAGGGTGGTGCCGGCGCCGCTGAACGCGTCGTCCTGGAGCGTCAGCGTCCACGTTCCGCCGACGGCCGCATCCCACCAGACGGGGAGGACCCACGGGGTGAAGAACGTGTAGTCGCCCAGCATCCCCGAGGTGTCACCGTCGAAGTGGTACCAGAACTTGCGGTTGACGCCGCCGGGCGACTGCAGCGTGGCCTGGATGTCGTCGAAGGGCAGTGAGGCGATCAGGAAGCGGCGCGAGCTGATGGTGATCTCGAGGCGCACGGCGCGGCCGTTGCCGAGGGCGGGGACGGAGACGGTACGGACGAGCCGGGTGGCGCCGCCGAAGAGCCCGCGATCGGAGAGGGTGCCGCCGGTGGTGTCGCACACCGGCACGCCCCAGGTCCCGCCGGCATCGTCGGCCGTGCCGTCGTCGACCGGAGCGTCCTCGACGGTTGTCTCGTCGACCGGGGCGTCCTCCACGGCGCCGTCGTCGCGCGGCGCGTCGTCGACCACGCCGTCGTCGATCGGCCCATCGTCGATCGGCCCGTCATCAACCGCGCCGTCGTCGACCGGCCCGTCGTCCACGGGTGCGTCCTCCGCGGTGATGACGTCCGCGTCCGCGTCTGCTCCCCCGCCGCAGAGGCAGTCGCCGGACACGCAGTTGCCGCCGGGGAAGCCGATGGAGCGGCACGCGGAGTCGCAGGTCGCGGAGTCGCAGACGGGCGGGGGCGTGTCGGCGCCGCCGCCGTCGTCGAGTTCGGCGGTGTCGCCGGTGGTGTCGCCGGCGACGTCGGGAGGCGGACCGTCCCCGGAAACGCAGAGGCATTCGCCGTCGAAGCAGCTTCCACCCGCGAGTCCCAGTCCGACGCAGGTGCGCAGACAGACACCGGGATCGCAACTCGCGGCCGCGTCCTCGGCGCGCGCGTCTTCGGGCTGATCCACCACGTCCTGGCCGTAGTCGGCGACCGCGCACGCCACTGCGGCGGCGACCGCCACCAACCAGATCCCCACCGCACGCCACCCATGCCGTCCCATGTCCAGACCTCGCGTCGGGCGGAGTATACGACGCACGCGTGGATCCCGCCAAGCGACCGACGCGAGGCGTCGCATCCCGAGCCGATTCGTGGCAGGCGCGGTGCGTTCCCCAACTTGACTTCCCGCGAAACACCCGTCAGTTTCGCGGGTCGGGCGGGGCGCGAGCCATCCGGGATGCGTTCCTGGGGGGAGGCGTCGCGGCCGGCGCCTCGGGGAGCGGCTCATGGCAGGACGGTACGGCGAGGGGGGCGAAGGGCGTGGTGGCGCGGCACAACCGCGGGGCACCCAGACGCCGTCGCCACCGGCGGGCGCTGTGCAGGCCCGCGGCACGCAGACGCCGTCGGCCCCGGCGAGCGGCGGAGGCGCGGCGGGGGTCACGCCCGACGTCATCCGGGAGTTCCTGCTGTCGTCGCGGCTGATCGCGGACGCCTCGCTGGCCGCCGGGGTCGCCTCCCGCATGCAGGCACTCGAGTACTCGGCGCAGGCCCCGATCCTGCGTGCCGGTGCGGCGGGCGACTGGCTCGGCATTCTGTACCGCGGCAAGGCGAGCGTGCTTTCGGTCAATGCGGCGACGGGCGCGCAGGCGGTGCTGGAGCAGCTCCGGCCCGGCGACCTGCTGGGCGAGGTCGCGCCGCTGCTCGGCAGCGCCCACCCGCAGATGGTGCAGGCGGACGAGCCGTGCGTCGTGCTGCGGATGGGGGCGGATGTCTTCCAGGCGCTGCTGGGCCGGGACCTGGGATTCTGCCAGGCGCTGGCAAGGCGCCTGGCGATGCGGGTCGTGCGGCTGGGAATGACGGCGCTGCGCGGCGGCGGGGCGGACGCGGGCGGGCGGGCCACGGCGGCGCCGGCGGAGGCGGCGGCGCCGCGGCCGGGCGGGATCATCCCGTTCGCGGAGGTTTCGGAGTTCGACCCGTCGGCCAAGCTTGCGGCGCTCATTCCGGAGAAGATGGTGCGGGAGCAGCGGCTGCTGCCGCTGCGGCAGGAGGGCACGCGGCTGACGATCGGCATGGTCAACCCGCGCAACGCCCTGGCGCTCTCCGAGCTGCGGCGGGTGTTCTCCAACTTCGAGATCGACGTCGTGGCGATCGGCCTCGACGACTACACCGACTGGCTCACCCGCCTCAAGATCGCGACGGCGCCGGCCACGCCCGACGGTGCGCGCGGCGACAAGGCGCTCAAGCCGGAGTCGCTGGCCTTCGACGTGATGGACTCGGAGCGCGACGCGGACAAGGCCCTGCGGATCATCGGGGACGAGGTGATCCGGGCGGTGAACCGCATCGTCTGCGCGGCGCTGGAGCGGGATGCGTCCGACGTGCACATCGAGGCGGACCCGGCGGGCGTGAAGGTGCGCTTCCGCGTCCACGGCATGCTGCGCGACTGGGAGGAGTACGTCCCGATCGCGTTCGCCAAGGGGATCGTGGCGCGCCTCAAGGTGCTCTCCGGGCTGGACATCACCGAGAAGCGCCTGCCGCAGGATGGGCGCATCGCGCTGACCGTGGGGCGGCGCGAGGTCGACATGCGCGTGTCGACGATGCCGGCCAGCCGCGGGGAGAAGGTGGTGCTGCGCATCTTCGAGGCGGCGGGCATGATGCGGCCGCTGGAGAAGACGTTCCACGAGCCGACGGTGCTGGGGGCCGTGCGCGACGCGCTGGGCCGCAAGACGGGTGCGATCCTGGTCGCGGGCGGCACGGGCTCGGGCAAGAGCACCACGCTGTACTCGATGATCAACGAGCGGCGGAAAGTCTCGCCCGACCAGAACATGCTGATGGTCGAGGACCCGATCGAGTACCGCTTGCAGGGCGCGACGCAGGTCCAGGTCAACCATGCCGTGGGTCTCGGCTTCTCCCAGGTCCTGCGCGCCATGCTCCGCCAGGACCCGGACGTGATCGCGCTGGGCGAGACGCGCGACCCCGAGACCGCGCACATCGCGCTCGAGGCGGCGATGACCGGCCACCTGGTCCTGACCTCCATCCACGCCGGCGACGCCATGTCCGCGCTCCAGCGCCTGGAGACGCTCAACTGCCCGCGCGAGCTGATCGCGCAGTCGGTGACGCTGATCCTCGTCCAGCGCCTCGTCCGCCGGCTCTGCCCGAGCTGCACGCGGATGGAGCCGCCCTCCCCGGTCCTGCTGGACAGCCTGGTGGGGCGGAAGCTGGTCGAGGCCGGGGCGCGGATCAACCTGCCCCGCGCCGTCGGCTGTGCGGAGTGCTCGCAGGTCGGCTACACCGGGCGCGTCGCTGTCATCGAGTCGCTGCGCATCAACGACGAGGTGCGCGACGCGATCATGACCCACCAGCCGCTGACGGAGATCCAGAAGATCGCGACCACGACCAACGCGTTCTTCCCCTTCCACCGCTACGGCTCGCACCTCATGGCGCGCTCGTTGATCAGCGCCGCCGATGCGCTGATGGCGGTCGCCGGCTGACAAGGGGGCGACGTGCAGAAGCTGCTCTCCAACCCGCTTTACCTCGTCGCCCTCGTGGCCGGCCTCGGACTGCTGCTCCTCATCCTGATGCTCGCCAAGCGCAAGGGCGAGGGCGGGAAACGCAAGGACGAGCTCCCGGGGCTGGAGAAGCTGCTGCGCGACGGGCAGTACCTCCAAGCGGGCTTCCTGGCCGCGAAGTACGAGCGTTGGGAGGAGGCGATCGACTACTACCTGCGCGCCCAGGAACCGCTCCGGGCCGCACAGATCGCCGCGCGCACCAACAACGCGCGCCGCGCGGCGGAGCTGTACGAGCGCGGCGGCGACCTGGCGCACGCGGTGAACCTCTACGAGCAGGTGGGGATGGCGGACAAGGCCGCCGAGCTGCGCCTGCGGCTCGAGGCCGACTCGCGCGGGAAGACCCGTCCGCTCTCGCCCGCGCCGGACGGACCGCCGCCCGACGGGGCCCGCGTGGGGTTCCCCGCCCCGGTCGCCGACCCGGCGCGCGACGAGGCGCTGGACAAGTTCCGCGCGGCGAAGGCGGCGGGGGGCGAGGACATCGCGGCGCGGGCCAAGGTGCAGGAGCTGGGAGCCGAGGCGGCCGAGGCGCTCCTGCACTCGGGAGACATCCGGCGGGCGGCCGAGGTGTACCGCGACGCGGGCCTGCTCGACGAGGCGGTTCACCTGTACGTCAACGTGCTCGGCGCGCCGGGCGAGGCCGCGCCGCTGCTGGCGGCGCAGGGCAAGCACGAGCGCGCGGCGGAGCTGTTCGAGATGGCCGGGCAGATGGAGCGCGCGGCGGCCACGTGGGCCGACGTCGCCCGGGCGTCGACGAAGCCCGAGTCGTACATCGACAAGATCGAACGCCTGTCCGAGAAGGTCGCGTTGCGGCTGTTGGACGAGATGACGGCGGCGCGACCGGCGTCCGCGCAGAGCGCCGAGCTGCACTACCGCTTCGCCGCGGCGCTCGAGCGCACGGGAGACCGCCATCGGGCCGTCGAGCGGCTGGCGGCGCTGCAACAGGCGGTGGGCGAGTACCGGGACGTGTCGGCGCGACTGGCGACGCTGCGCTCGGGCTTGGGGGACGAGCGGCCGCGCGATCAGGCCGCCGAGGGGCCCGGGCGGCCCCGCCTGCTCGACCTGGACGGGGACGGCGACGCGAAGGAGCGGAGTCGCGGGGCCGGCGTGCCGCCCGCGGACTCGCGGGCCGCCGGCGCGCAGGTCAGGCCGTCCGACCGTCCCCGGGCGCGCGCGGCGGACGACCGCGGCACGGCCCGCCCCCGCGGCACCGCGGCGGCGCGGCCGGCGGCACGGGCGGCGAGTCGCTACCGCGGGCCGGACGAGGAGGCGCAGGACGCCGGGCTGGGCGGGGCGCGCACGGCGCTGTCCGTGGCATCGATGGACGACGTCCCGCTGCCGGACGTGGAGGGGCCACCGGACGCGTTCGCGCCGGAGCTGGAGCTGACCCCGGAGCAGATCTCCGCGATTGCGAAGCAGGTGGCAGTCGCCGCCGCAGCGCAGGCCCGCAGGGGTCTGGTCATGACGGGGGGCCTGGGGGACGGCGGGGCGGCGGTTCGGCCGGCGCGGGCGCATGCGGGGCGCCCGGCCTACGTCGTGGCGGGTCTGGAAGCGGCGGCGGTGCCGTTGGAGGGCCTGAACGACAGCGCGGCGATCGCGGCGCGCGGCGGCCCGTCGATCGAGACGCTCGAGGGCTTCATCAGCGGCCACGGCTGCGACCTGGGGAACATCGAGGTGTACTACCGCCTGGGGATGGCGTTCCTGGCGGAGGGCAAGTGGGCGGCGGCGCTCCAGGCCTTCGACCAGGTGGAGGAGGCGTCGCCGGGGTACCGGGATGCCGAGCGGCGGGCGGGGAACCTGCGGCAGTGGCAGGAGGCGGTCGGCCCGCGCATGACGCTGGCGGCGCAGGGCGGAGTGGCGCGCACTCCCGACGCCGCCCGCTACCGCATCCAGGGCGAGCTGGGGCGGGGCGGCATGGCGGTCGTGTATCGCGCGACCGACGAGGTGCTCGGCCGCGACGTCGCGCTCAAGTTCCTCTCCCAGGAGCTCCTGGCGAACAAGGACGCGCACGAGCTGTTCCAGCGCGAGGCACGCTCGGTCGCGGGGCTGAACCACCCCAACATCATCACGGTGTACGACTTCGGCGTGCTGGAGGGGAAGACGTTCATCTGCATGGAGTACGTCGACGGGGTTTCCGTGCAGCAGCTCCTCGAGGAGCGCGGCAAGCTGACGGTCGTGGAGGCGCTGCGCATCGCGCGCCAGGTGCTCGACGGGCTGGAGTACGCGCACGACAAGAGCATCATCCACCGGGACATCAAGCCGTCGAACATGATGCAGACCAAGACCGGTCTGGTGAAGTTGATGGACTTCGGCCTGGCCAAGTCGGTGGCCAAGGGGGCGAAGGCGTCGATGGTCGCCGGCACGCCGCCGTACATGCCGGCCGAGCAGATTGCCGGGGGCGACGTCGACCATCGCGCCGACATCTTCGCCGTCGGCTGCTCGCTGTACGAAATGCTGACCGGCCGGCTGCCGTTCGAGGGCTTCGACCGCACGAAGGCGCCGTCCAGCGTCCAGACGTACGATCCCTCGCTGCCGCCCGTACTCGACAACATCCTCAACCGCGCCCTGGCCTCGCAGCCCGACCAGCGCTACGAGACGGCGAGCGCGTTCAACGCCCCGATCCGCCGCATCCTGGACGTACTCGACTCCTACGCCGCCGGCGCGTCCTCCCCGCCCCCTCCCCCGCCGCTCGGCACGGCACGCACGCAATTCGCGGGGCCGACGACCGCGACCTAGACGGGGGAACGAGCGGATGAGCGCGGTGACGGCGAACGACCCGGAGAAGGCGGAGCAGGAGTCCGAGTTGCAGCGGCTGGACGACGCGTGGGTCGAAATGTGCCGTCGCAACGGCTGGGTCGACAAGTCCTTCTCGCCCCAGCGTCCTTCCCCGAACGACGACGTCGGAAACGGCTGGCTCTTCCTCATCATCGGCAGCGCCTGCTTCGCTCCCTGCCTCGCGCCCGCCGCGATGTCCGATGCCGAGCGCTGGACCGCCACGATGACCGGGATCCTGTTCCTGGTCTGGGGTCTTGCCCTTTTCCTCACGAGCCCTCGCCGCCCCAGGCGGTTCGACGAGCAGGAGCGTTCCTACCGGGAGAAGCGGCGCGCGATCGTCGAGCGACCCGGATCCTCGAGCGGATCCTAGTCGCGGGGGTCGGACTCCGGGAACACCAGGACCATCTCGTCGGGGCGGACGAGGCCCAGCTCGTCGCGAGCGACGTCCTCGAGGTATCCGGGGCGGGTACGGTAGGCTTCCAGCCGCCGGCGCAGCTCGCGGCACCGGGCCTCGAGCTTCCCGTTCTCCCTGTGGATCTGCGCCAGCTCCGCCTCGAGGCGGTCGACTCGGCCGAGCCCGCCCGCGCCGAAGATCAGGAACGGGACGGTGAGCAGGGTGAGGACGAGGATGAGGATCGGGAACACCTGCGCGCGCCGGATGGGATTCCCCGCTTGCATCGGACCGAGACTAACCTATGATGCCCGCCCGGACCAAGAATCGGGGGATGGAATGCGGCGGATCGGCGAATGAGAATCGGCATCACGTTGGGCGATCCCGCGGGGGTGGGCGGGGAGCTGGTGCTGCTGCTCATCCGCGAGCTGGGTCCGGCGGCGCCCGTGACCGTATTCGGCAGCATGGCACAGCTCGGGCGCGCCGCCGCGGCGCTCGGAATGACCCCTCCCCTGCCCTTCCGGCCGTTGCCGGCCGACGCGGTGGACAAGCCCGAGGCGTACGTCGAGGGTCCGACGCTGCTCGATCTGGTCCCGCTGACGCAGGACGACGTGCTGCCGGCGGTGCCGACACGGGCGGGGGGCCAGGCGCAGCTACGGTACCTCTCGCTGGCGGCGCAGGCGGCGAAGCAGGGGCGCATCCAGGCGGTGGTGACGGCGCCGGTGAACAAGGGCGGCATTTCGCAGGTGATGGGCAGCCGGTTCAGCGGGCAGACGGAGCTGCTGGCGCGCCTGGCGGGGTTGCGCTCGAGCGACGTGGCCATGGCCTTCACCGGCGAGAAGCTGCGCACGGTCGTCGTGACCACCCACATCGCGCTCAAGGACGTCCCGGCGACGCTGAAGGCGGAGCGCATCGAGAAGGCCGTGCGGCTCGAAGTGGACCACCTGGAGGAGTTGGGCTTCCGCAAGCCGCGGCTGGTCGTGGCCGGGCTCAACCCGCACGCGGGCGAGGGCGGCCTGTTCGGGGACGAGGAGCACCTGGTGATCTCGCCGGCGGTCGGCGCGTTGCAGACGCGATTCACGGAAGAGGGGATGCGGGCGACGATCTCCGGGCCGTTGCCGGTGGACACGGCGTTCCGGCGGCACCTGGAAGGCCGGTTCGACGCGGTGGTGGCGATGTACCACGACCAGGCGATGCTGGCCTGCCGGCTGGCCGCGTTCGGCGAGACGGTCAACGTGACGCTCGGACTGCCGTTCGTGCGGACGTCGCCCGACCACGGCACGGCCTACGACCTCGCGGGCAAGGGGCTCGCCGACCCGCGGGGGGTGCTGTCGGCGTACCGGCTGGCTGTCCGTCTGGTCGAGCTGCGGGGCCGGGCGCGAGAGACATGAACCACGGATTCATCCGCGTCCGCGGGGCGCGGCAGCACAACCTCAAGGGCATCGACGTCGACATTCCGCGCGACCGCCTGGTGGTCGTCACCGGCCTGTCGGGCTCCGGCAAGTCCTCCCTGGCTTTCGACACGATCTACGCCGAGGGGCAGCGGCGGTACGTGGAGTCGCTGTCGGCATATGCGCGGCAGTTCCTGGAGCAGGCGGGCAAGCCGGACGTCGACACGATCGAGGGGCTGTCGCCGGCGATCTCGATCGAGCAGAAGAACGCGAGCCGCAACCCGCGCTCGACGGTGGGCACGACGACGGAGATCGCCGACCACCTGCGCGTCCTGTTCGCGAGGATCGGCAAGCCGCACTGCCCGGTGTGCGGAAAGCCGGTCTCCGCGCTGACGGTCCAGCAGATCGTGGACCGCGTGCTCGGACTGCCGGCCGGCACGCGGTTTTCCGTGCTGGCACCGATCGTGCGCGACCGCAAGGGCGAGTACCGCCGCGAGCTGGAGAAGCTGCGGCGCGACGGGTTCGTGCGCGTGAACATCGACGGCGAAGTCCGCGATCTATCCGAGGAGCCGGTGCTCGACAAGAACAAGAAGCACACCCTCGAGGTGTACGTGGACCGGTTGGTGATCAAGGAGGGGCTGTCGCGGCGGCTCACCGACTCCGTGGAGACCGCCGTGGCGATGAGCGACGGGCTGGTGCGCATCGCCGTCCTGGAGGGCGACGACCTGCTCCTGACGACGAAGTTCGCCTGCGTGGACCACGGCATCGCACTGCCCGAGCTGGCGCCCCGGACGTTCTCGTTCAACAACCCGCACGGCGCGTGCCCCACGTGCAGCGGGCTGGGCGAGATCCTCCACTTCGACCCGGCGCTGATCGTCCCGGATCCTTCGCTCTCGCTGCGCGACGGCGCCATCGCGCCGTGGAGCGGCCGCCACACGACCTTCTTCCCGCAGATGCTGGCGGCCGTCGCCCGCACGTTACGCGTCAACCTGGACACGCCCTGGAGCGAGCTTCCCGAGGCGGTGCGTCAGGTGATCCTCCACGGCACGGAGAAGGAGGTCCAGTTCACGCTGGAGGACGGGAACAACCGCTACACCTTCAGCAAGCCGTTCGAGGGGGTGATCGCGAACCTGGACCGGCGGTCGAAGGACTACGAGAAGCGCAAGCGCGAGGCGGGGGCGGTGGACCACGAGGAGGGGTTCGAGTTCCTGGCCGAGGAGTTCCACCGCTACGCGCGGCGGGACCCGTGCCCCGACTGCAAGGGAGCGCGACTGCGGCGCGAGGCGCTGGCGGTGCGCATCGCGGAGCGGAACATCGCCGACGTGTCGGCGCTGACCGCCGGGAGGGCGCTCACGTTCCTGGACGGCCTGAAGCTCACGCCGCGCGAGCAGCAGATCGCCGACCGGCTGCTCAAGGAGGTGCGCGAACGCCTCCGCTTTCTGATCAACGTCGGCCTGGACTACCTGACGCTCGACCGCGCCTCGGCCACGCTCTCCGGCGGCGAGGCCCAGCGCATCCGGCTGGCGACGCAGATCGGCGCCTCGCTGGTCGGGGTGATCTATATCCTCGACGAGCCATCGATCGGACTGCACCAGCGCGACAACCGGCGGCTCATCGGCACGCTGCTCGCGCTGCGCGACATGGGCAACACCGTCCTGGTGGTCGAGCACGACCGCGAGATGATGGAGAGCGCCGACTGGATCATCGACCTGGGGCCCGGCGCCGGGCGGCATGGGGGGGAAGTGGTCGTCGCTGGGCCGCCGGACAAGGTGCGGGCCTCCGCGAAGTCGCTCACCGGCCAGTACCTCGCGGACAGGCTGTCGATCGAGCTGCCGAAGCGACGGCGGCGTCCGGACGGCCGTGTCGTCGAGATCAAGGGCGTGGAGACGAACAACCTGCGGGCGATCGACGTCCGCGTGCCGCTGGGCGTGCTGGTCTCCGTAACGGGCGTCTCGGGCTCGGGAAAGTCGTCGCTGGTGGTCGACACGCTGCTGCCGGCCCTCCGGGCGAAGCTCCACCGGACGGGGGAGCGGGCGGGCCCCTACAAGTCGCTGCTCGGCTCGGAGCACGTCGACAAGATCGTGGAGATCGACCAGCAGCCGATCGGACGGACGCCGCGCTCCAACCCGGCGACGTACACCGGCCTGTTCGGCCCCATCCGCGACGTGTTCGCGGCGCTGCCCGAGTCGCGGACCCGGGGCTACGGCCCGGGGCGCTACTCGTTCAACGTGGCCGGCGCGCGGGGCGGGCGGTGCGAGACGTGCGAGGGCCAGGGGGTGATCCGGGTGGAGATGCACTTCCTGCCCGACGTGTACGTCGTGTGCGAGGAGTGCGGTGGGCGGCGCTACAACCGCGACACGCTGGATGTGAAGTATCGCGGGCGCTCGATCGCCGACGTGCTCGACATGAGCGTGGAAGAGGCGCTGGATCTGTTCGAGCCTGTGCCGAAGGTGGCGACCAAGCTGCAGACGCTGTTCGACGTCGGGTTGGGGTACATCCAGCTCGGGCAAAGCGCGACGACGCTGTCGGGGGGGGAGGCGCAGCGGATCAAGCTGGCGCGGGAGCTGTCGACGCGGGCGACGGGCCGGACGATGTACGTGCTGGACGAGCCGACGACGGGCCTGCACTTCGACGACATCAAGAAGCTGCTCGGGGTCCTCGCGCGGCTGGTCGACCAGGGCAACACGGTCGTGGTGATCGAGCACAACCTGGACGTGATCAAGACGGCGGACTGGGTGATCGACCTGGGGCCCGAGGGCGGAGACGGCGGCGGCAAGGTGATCGCGACGGGCACGCCCGAGCAGGTGTCGCGGACCGCGGGCTCCTACACGGGGCAGTACCTGCGGAAGGTGCTGGGACGAACGGGGCGTTCTTGACGGCAGACCGGCCCGGATGCACGGTGTACGTGTGAAGCGCGTCAACGCCACCGAGGCTCGTCGAACCTGGTTCTCGCTGCTGGACGAAGTCGCCGGCGGCAATATCGTCATCCTCGAGCGAACGGGACGGCGCCTCGTCCTCAGGCGCGAGGACCGCCGCGGAGGTCGCCGGAGTCCTGCGGTGCCCGACTACTCCGACGTCCTCCGCACGCCCGACCTCGAGCAGGCCGACGCGTGGACCTGGGACTGGCGGGGTCCGGGACGCCTCACGGCGCTCCCGGACGGCACGCGGTGAACGTTCTCCTCGACACCCACTTCCTGCGCTGGGTTGCGCGCGATCCCTTCGACCGGCTCTTCGTCGCACACAGCCTCGCTCGACGGGCACCCTTCTGCACCGTCGACCGGTTGGTCCGCGCGCACCGCGCTCTCCTGCCCCGGGAACTCCTCCGCGGCTCGCATCCGCGGTGATCGAGCACGCACGATAGCGGCCTTGGCTCGGGCCTACCGCGTTCCGCCGACCCTCCTTGCCCTGTTCCGGGCGGCAGTTCGGGAACCCGCCAGCCCGTGATCCAGCGCGTGCGCCGGATGGAGCGTCGCCAGGAACTCCTCGCACGGCACGCAGAGGATCCCGTCCGTCAGCGTGCGGTCCTTCCCGCGGTGCAGCAACAGGCGTTTGGACTCGGGATAGTCCTGGGCGAACGCCTTGAGACCGGCGAGCGCACGGCTGTCCGGCCGCGCGGTGTTCTTGATCTCGAGCGACCAGAATCCGTCGTCACCGTACAGGACGACGTCCACCTCCACGCCCGACCGCGTGCGCCAGAAATGCAGCTTGCTCTTGTCCCCGCGGTACGCGGTCCAGGCCCGCAAGTGCTGCACCACAAGACCTTCGAGCGCGGCGCCCTCGATCTCCTCCCGGCGGTCGAGCGGGCCGGACGGCCGCAGCGACCGGTACACGCCGGCGTCGAAGTAGTAGAACTTCGGATGGACCGACACCGCCCTGGATGCGCGGCGCGTGAACGCCGGCAGCCGGAACCCGAGGAGAAGGTCCTCCAGGATGGAGACATACCCCTCGACCGCCTTGCGCCCGACCTCGCACTCGCGGGCGACGTTCGCCAGATTGAGCACCGACCCGTGGGAGAAGGACATCACCTCGAGGAATCGGGAGAAGTCCCCAAGGTTCCGGACGAGCCCTTCCGTCTGGACTTCCTCACGCAGGTAGAGCCCGGCATACGCCGACAACACGCGGGACGGATTCGGCGAACACGCCACCACCGGCACCAGCCCCGTCCGCAGCGCCTCGTCGAACTCGAACCGACCTCCCAGCTCGGCCGCCATGAAGGGATGCAACGTCGAGACGACGGCTCGCCCGCCCAGCAGGTCGACGCCCGCCCGCCTGATCTTCCGGGCACTCGACCCCGTGAGAACGAAGCGCCTCTCGGGGTGCTTCTCCATCAACGAGTGCACAACATCGAGCAGCGCCGGGACCTTCTGGATCTCGTCGATCACGACGACGTTGCGCTCCGGGTTGCCTTCCACCATTCCCGCCAGTCGCTCGGGCCTCGCGGCCAGGGATCTCGCGACGTCGGGCAGCAAGAGGTCCACGGTCAGCGCCCCCCGGAACTTCGATTCGAGCCACGTCGTCTTGCCCGTTCCGCGGGGGCCGAACAAGAAGAAGCTCGTGCCCGGGTCCTTGAGGAATCGTCCTAGCATCTCCATTTTGAGACTCATAATGGATGTGTAACATCAAGAACGGCGAGCCGCAAGTCGCGCGGCCGCGCTATCCTCGACGCCCATCCGCTCCCTGCGGTCGCGGTTCGGTAGGCTGAAGATGTCCCCCTTCGGTGTCCATCGGTGGTTCCTGTTGTCGCCCTCCCCTTGTCGGCCACGCCGCGTCTCGTGTATGCAGGTCGCATGTCCATCGTCATCACGGGAGCCAAACGGACGCCCTTCGGACGCTACCAGGGAGGGCTGTCGGAGACGGAACCGCTCGACCTCGCCGTGCACGCCGCCAAGGCGGCGCTCGACGCGGCCGGGGCCGGGACCGGGCAGATCGACCAGATCTTCGTCGGCAACTGCATCCCGGGAGCCTTCGAGGCCGCCTCGGTCACCGGACGGCAGATCGGCCTCAAGCTGGGTCTCGACGTGTTCACCACCACCGTCGATACCGCCTGCTGCTCGCCGCTCACCGCGCTGCGTCTGGCCCAGTGGGGCCTTCGCCTGGGCGAGATCCGCTCCGCGCTGGTCGTCGGCGTCGAGTCGATGAGCCGCGTGCCGCACCTGACCCGGCAGCTCCGGGCGGGCGTGCGCATCGGCGAGGTTAAGCTCATCGACCCGATCTTCCCCATCACCTACCCCGGCTACAGCTCGGTCGCGGTCGACGCCTCGGACGGCGCGGAGAGGTACGGCGTACCGAAGAGAATGCTGGACGCCTTCGCCATGGGCTCGCACCTCAAGTGGGCCGCCGCGGCGCGCGCCGGGAAGTTCGCGGACGAGATCGCGCCGATCCGGGCGCGCAAGGGTCGCGCCGAGACGCTGCTGGCCGAGGACGAGCAGCCGCGGCCCGACGGCAGCATCGCGCGCATCGCCATGCTCCCGCCCGTCTTCGGCTCGAAGACCACCACCCCTGGCAACGCGCCGGGGCTCAACGACGGCGCCACCGCGATGGTCCTGATGACGGACGAGCGCGCGAAGGAGCTTGGCGCGCCGGTCCTGGCCGAACTGGTCGAACAGGCCGGCGTGACCGACTCGCCCAACGGCATCTCGTGGGTCCCCGCCCTCGCCATCCGCAAGGTTTTGCAGCGCTCCGCCCTTCGATTGGACGGCATCGATCTGATCGAGATCAACGAGGCGTTCGCGGCAATGCCGCTGGTCTCGACGAAGATCCTCGCCGACGGCGACGAGGAGCGCTGGCTCCGGCTCCTCGAGCGCACCAACGTCAACGGGGGCGCCGTGGCGATCGGACACCCCGTCGGCGCCTCCGGGCTGCGCATCCTGATGACGATGGTCTACGAGCTGCGGCGCCGCGGCGGAGGCCGCGGCGTGGCGGCGATCTGCGGCGGATTGACGCAGGGCGAAGCGGCGATCGTGAAGGTCGACGGCCAGGGAGGCGGACGATGAGCGAGCTGCGCTACGAGCGGGACGGCGCCTCCGGGCTCGTCACGATCACGATCGACACCGCGGGTCCGGTCAACGCGATCGGGGGAGAGTTCGTCGCCGAACTGTTCGCGGCGGTCGAGCGTGCGGCGGCCGACGGCGCGAAGGGATTGATGCTCGTCTCGGGGAAGCCCAAGAGCTTCCTCGACGGCGCGAACCTGCTCGAGATCCGGAAGAGCGCCTCGGCCTTCGAGCTGGGACACCTGCTGGACAAGCTCCACGACGCCCTGGCCGCGCTCGCCCGGAGCCCCTTTCCGGTCGTCGCCGTCGTCCAGGACCAGACGGCGCTCGGCGGCGGCTGCGAGCTGCTGCTCTGGTGCTGCGACCACGTCTTCGCCACGGAGGGCTCGCGCATCGGACTGCCCGAGGTCAACGTCGGCCTCTTCCCGGCCGCCGGCGGCATGGAGGCCCTGCGGCGCCTCGCCGGAATGGAGACGATGCTCGCCATCGTGCTGGGCGGCCGCACCATGCCCGCGGGCGAGTTGGCCGGGCTGGGCATCGTGACCGTCGCCCCGGCCAAGGAGCTGCGCGCCCGCGCCCGCGAGTGGCTCCTCGCGCATCCCGGACAGGTGAATCGCAACCTCGACCCCGCGCGCAAGGCGGTCGACGAGGCGCGCCGCGGCGAGTGGCCTGCCATGATCGCCGAGGCACGCCGGCGGTCGTGCGTGTGCCCGGAGAAACCCTGGTTCCGCGCGGCGCTCGACGCGCTGGAGGAGGGTCTGTCCTTGCCGTTCGAGCAGGCGGTGCGGGCGGAGCGGAAACACTTCGCGCCGTTGATCGAGCACCCCAACGTCCAGAACAAGATCGACCTGTTCCTGAACATGACCGGCGTCGCGCCAAGGCTGGCGGCCGTCGCCGCCGACAAGGCGCGGCCGGTGGATTCGCTGGCCGTCATGGGCGCGGGTTTGATGGGTCGCGGCATCGCCCAGGTCTGCGCGGACGCCGGGATGCGGGTGCTGCTGTTCGACGTGGACGAGGCGACGGCGCGCGCCGGGCGCGAGCGGATCGGCGCGGAACTGGAGCCGCTGGTGAAGAAGGGAAAGTGGACTGCGGAGCGACGGGACAAGCTGCTGGGGCGCATCGAGCCCGGCGCGGACCGCCGCGCCCTGGCGCGGGTGCCGCTGGTGATCGAGAGCGTCTTCGAGGACCTGGCGCTCAAGCGCAAGGTCCTGGCCGAGATCCGGGCGGCGAGCCCGGACATCGTGTTCGCGTCGAACACGTCCACGCTGCCGATGAACGAGCTCGCCGAGGGCTCGGACCATCCGGAGCTGGTGGTCGGCATGCACTACTTCTCGCCGGTGCCTCTCATGCCGCTGCTGGAGGTGGTCCGCGGGCCGCGGACGTCGCCGGAGGCGCTGGCGACGGCCGTCGCGGCGGGGCGACGGCAGAAGAAGACGGTGATTGTCGTGGGCGACGGTCCCGGGTTCTACACCTCCCGCACGTTCGGCGTGTTCGTGCTCACGGGCTTCATCCTGGCGGAGCTGGGTCTGGACCCGTGGGAGGTGGATCGGCTGGCGGTCGAGGCGGGGTTCCCGCAGGGACCGCTCAACGTCTACGGCACCGCCGGCGGGAACGTCATCTACCATGCGTGCATGGCGATGAAGGAGCGGATGGGCGAGCGGCTCGACGTGCCGCCCTCGCTGGAGCGGATGTGGAAGGCGGGCTACGTCGGCGCGGGCAAGCCGTGCTTCTACAAGGAGAAGATGGAGCCGGACCGCACGGCGCTGGAGCATCTCGGGCGGCGGCCGGGCGCGAAGCCTCCCGAGCCGGCCGAGGCGAAGGAGATGCTGCTCCTGGCGATGACGAACCAGGCGTTCCAGTGCATCGACGAGGGGGTCCTGGACGACTTCTTCACGGTCGACCTGGGCGCCGTGCTGGGCATCGGAGTCCCGGACTGCTGGCACGGGCCGGCGCGTTACGCGAGCCAGCGCGGGCTGCGCGTCGTGCGCGACCGTTTGCGCGTGCTGCACGACAAGTACGGCCTGGCGTGCTTCCGCCCGGCGCGCGAGTTCGATCGGTTGATCGCCTGCGGGGCTGATCGCGCGCTGGTGTAGGGAGGGACGGCAAAGCTCCCGGCCGCGGAGACTCCGATGTTCACGGTCCAACTCGGCATCCTGCTCGGCTACGTCGTGCTGCTCTATGCCGTGGCGTTCTGGTCGCGTCGCCTGGATCGCGGCGGAGTCGTCGGCTACTTCCTGGCCGGTCGGGGGCTGCCGCCGCTGGTGGTCGGCGACCTGGTCAAGCCGTCCGTCCGGCGGGAAATGACCCCGCGCGCCGAGCAGCTCCTCTGCCGGCTCACGGTCCTCGGCGTCAGCGCGATCACCCTGCTCCTCGCCCTTCGGATCGCCTCCATCCTCAAGACGCTGATGATCGGCCTCAGCCTCACCACCGCCTACACCCTGGTCGTGCTCGCGACCCTGTACGCCCCGCGGTTCTGCCGCCGCAGCTCCGCCTGGGTCACCCTCGCGGCCGGCATCGCGACGCTGGCGTTGTGGCAGCTCGTGCCCCGGGTGCGGCTCTTCTCTCACCCGATCTACGCCGAATGGCTCGTCTGCACCGCGGCCTTCCTGCTGGTCCCCCTTTTCGACCGTCGCCGCGTCGCCGCCGCGGGCCCCGGGATCACACCGGAGCCCGCGCGCGGGAGCGCGGCCGAACCGGGGTAGGCCGGCCCCCGCAATCTCCAGGACCGCGAACGACGGCTCGGTCGCCGGGGTCCGCTATCCCTTCTTGATCCGGCCGAGACCGGTCTTGAGGTCCTCGAGGTTCATCGCCGGCTTGAACTCGATCGACGCGTTGAGGTTGGTGAAAAACCGTTCGCCGATCCACGGCATGTACGACGAATCCTTCATGTCGAACACGAAGTACGCCGTCCGTCCCGCGGCGCCCTCGGTCACGAAGTAGCTCGCCTCGGGACGCACCTCCTCGACGAAGCCCGCTATGGTCCCGGACAGCGAGCCGTCGTTCAGCGCCTTGTTGCCGGCCTCCACCGGAATCGAAACCTTCATCAGTACGCGCATGGTTCAACCTCCTCGAACATCATGTCGCGACCCCCCTGGCCGCGAACGGGGGCAAAGTAACCACCCTTGACCGGGCCGCAGGTGCGACAGCAAGTGTGCGGAAGGCTCGGCAGGCGCACCGGGGCCCGGACAGGGGAGCGGCGCTTCAGCGGCAGGCGCGATCGCGCACCTCGCCGTCGTCCGTCCAGCAGAAGCGGCCCAAGAGCACGCCTCCTCCTTCGTCGGACGTCTCGGCCAGGGACACGGTGATGTCGCAGCGCTCCGGGTGCGCGTCGAGCGGCGCGTAGCGGAAGATGGCGCTGGACATCTCGGCGGTGTCGCCGGCGCCCATGTCCATGACGTTCTCCGTCTCGGCGATCGCGCGCACATCGGTGAGCGTGACCTCCCCGGACGTGCACGCGGCCCGGACCCAGATCGTGCACATCGTGCAGTAGTCCGAGAGATCCTCGCGCACGCCTGCCGAGAACGAGACCGTGGCCTCGCCGCCGTGCGAGCTGCGGAAGTGCCACTCCAGACCGACGCGCCGGATCGAGATCGGCGGCGTCGCCACCTCCCGCGGCCCGACGGACTCCGGCAGCGGCGCACTGCCGAGCAGCGCCGTCGGGTACGCGGCCTGCTCGGCGTCCTGCCGCCGCGCCTGGTCCACCACGATCTGCAGGGAATCCACGCTCTGCTGCAGCCGAGCCGTCTCCTCGTCGTACCGCGCCTGCAGCTCCGCCAGCGACCGCTGCAACCGCTCCTGCTCGGCGACCAGCCCGTCGATCCGCTCCTGATCGGCGCGGAGCTGCCAGTCCCGCTGCTCCAGATCGCGCCTCAGCCGGTCCGCCTCGTCGAGCTGCGCCTGCCACTCCTCGCGCGACGGGCCGCACGAAACGGCGAGCGCAGCGACGACGAGGAGCGCTGGACGCGTGGGCCTCACGGAATTCCTTCCCTCCCGGACGCGCCGGATGATACTCGCCGGGCCGCGAAGGGCAATTGGTTGTTGGTCGGCGGGTTACGGCTTGGACGGATCCTCGGGGACCTCGCCCGTCTTCTCGGGGGACATCATGTCGGGCGCGGGGGCGCCCGGCGGGTTCTCCCGCACCTCGATCGGCTCCGGAGGAGGAGGCGGCGGCGGGGGAGGCTGCATCGGAGAAATGGCCGGCGGCTGGACGCGGACCTCGATGTCCGGCTGCGCGGCGGCGTCCTCGGCGGGCGGCGCGCCCGCGTCCTCCTGATCGCCCCGCGGGGTCGGAGGAACCGGCGAGGGCGGATGGCAGCGCACCTCGAACAGCGCCGCGCCGCCCAGCGCCGCCCCGATCGCCACGGCGGCCGCGGCGCCGCGCAGGCCGCCCCGCGCCTCGGTCCGCTCCGGCGCCGGAAGGTACGAAGGCGCCGCGATGGCCGACGCCTCCCCGTGCACGTGCACCCGCAGCCGCTTCGTTCCGACCTCGAAACCGTCCTGATCCAGCAGCACGACCGGCTTGCCGACCGGGACCTCGAGCGCCCGGCCGGAACGCCGGACGACGACCGCCGGCGCGCCTTCGGGCCGGTACAGGATCAGCCGCTGGTCCATCGAGACCCACAGCTCGCAGGCGACCGGACCCTCGCTCCGCCAGAACACGACGCCGGCGGGGTCGACGCGCAGCCCCGGCTGGCGGCCGGGCACTGCCACGCAACGCAGGTAGCGCGCGCCGGGCGATCCGGCGTCGAGATCCTCCAGGCAGATGGCAAGCGGTGTCGGCATGGTCGTCCTCCTCCCCCCGGGTTCAAGTGTCGAGCAGGTGCCGGGACGGCACCACGGGCACCAGCGCCTCCGGCGCCTCGAGCCCACGCGCGCGCGCCTCGCTGAGCAGGTGCGGCGCGGGCCACTCCATGGCGCTGGGACGGTCCTCGGCCAGGAGCTCGCTGAGCACGCGCACGCGCCACGGGCCGCACACGGGCACCTCGGGGTCGCCCGTGTACTGCAGGTTCTCGGAGCGGCAGCCACCGCCGCAAAGCGTGTTCAGGGCACAGTCGGCGCAGCGGGCCAGCTCCACCGCGGGGTGGGGACGGGACCGAACGGCCGCCAGTGCGTCGGCGAAGCACTCGACGCCCAGGTCTCCGACCTTCTCCTCCATCTTGAAGCAGGTGAAGAGCGAGCCGTCGCTGCGCACGTGCAGGTGGTGGCCCAGGGCGCAGGAACAGCCCTCGCGCCGCTCCGCGACCGGGCTCGGCGCCGTCGCCGCGATCCGCTCCCCCGCCTCGAACGCGACGCGGTCCAGCGCCGCCTCCAGGTCGGCGCGCGAGCCGAACAGGTTCGTGCCGGTCTCGCGGCCGGAGAGGTAGAGCACGCCGAGCGTGACCTTGGTGGCGGGCGGGAGACGGCGCCGGAGGTCGGCGAGGTTCTCGGCGACGGTCCCGACGTGGGCGGGCAGCAGCATGACGTCGACGATGGCCGTCCCGCCGGCGTCGACGACCGCGTGCACGGCCCGCAGCGCCGCGTCGAAGCGCCCCGCACCCGAAAGCGCGTCGCACGCCGCCTCGGTCGCGCCGGCCAGGCTGATGCGGACCTGCGCGCCGCGCACCGTGAGCGCGGCGACCCGCCGCGCGAGGTCACCCTGGGTCAATGGGATGCCGTTGGTGAACATCGTGAGCTGGAGGTCCAGCTCGACGATCCGCTCGCACAGGTCGATCGCCCACGGCATCAGGAACGGCTCGCCGCCCAGGATCGCGACCCGGGCGCCCTTCCCCATCGTGCGGCGGACGTCCTCGACGATGGCGCGGTAGTGCCCCAGGCCCAGCTCGGCGGCGCGCGGCCGGCCCGAGTTGGTGCAGCAGTAGGAGCAGACGAGGTTGCAGGCGTTGGTGAGCTGGAGCTGGACGGAGGGGGATTCGGGCGACGAGCGCCGCGGCGGACCGAAGAAGCCGTGCCGGTCGAGCTGCCCGCGCAGCGCCTCGGGAAGAGCCGCGACGTCCGAAGCGCCGGCCAGCACGGCGCGCACCGCCGCGACCGCCTCGGCCGGGATCCGGCAGAACACCGCATGACCGCGCGACACGAGCAGCTCGCCCCGGGCCACCGGGAGCAGCACGCAGTCGGGCGGCAGGCGCGCGGCGACCGTCCCGGGCGCGGCGACCGAGCCCGGCGGGAGATTCCCGGTTTGCATGTACATTTCGACGGCCACGTTCCTCCTCCTGGGGGATGGAGCATAGCGCGGCTCGCTCGCGGCGGACAACCCGCGGTTCGACACCTACGGCACGACGCCGGCGCCGGGCGAGACGAGATCGAAGACGTAGTGGTCGAGAACCTGGCCGGCCGGCGCCGCGGCGGCGTCGACGGGCGCGACGTCGGGCCGCCGCTCGAGGTAGACGTGGACCTGCGCGCGGGCGGCGGGACGGGCAAGCGCGGCGAGCGAGGTGCCGAGCGGCTTGTCGATGACGGCGGTGCCGCGATCGGGCGGCTCGAGCCGCACCTCGCAGTGCAGTCCGCGACACGCCGTTTCCTCGAAACCGGGGATGCCGATCGCGAGTCGCACGACCGGAGCCGTCCCGGGGAGGGGCATCACGCGGTGCGCCAGCTCCAGGTGCAGCATCGGGCCCTCGCAGCCGCCCACCGCGCGCGCTTCCTCGACGGTCAGCTCGCCTTCCGCCCCGGCCTGGGCGCGGAACGCCTGGTGCACCTGGAGCGGCACCCGGGCCAGACGTTCGCACGCCTCGTCGAGCGGCTTCTCGTCACCCGCCTCGACCAGCCGGGAACGGCCGGAGGCGTTCACCTCGCGCATCTCGAAGCGCACCCGAATCGGCCACGCCAGGCCGGACGTCCCGCCGAGCTGGTCGAGCAGGTAGCGGACCTCGACCGGGTACAGCTCGGTGCCGGTGTCCACCGGCGTCGAGCATGCCTCGCCGGCGCAGAGCCAGTCGCCGCCGCCGCCGTCGGCCGTCGCGCCCGAGGCGGCGAACGCGGGCCCGATGTCGTACGCCGCGCCGGGCAGCGCGCCGATGACCTCGACCCGCAGGTCGGCGACGAGGGTCGGGCGCAGCCCGTCGAGGAAGACCTCCAGCCCGCGGGCGCGGACGGTCCCGTGCGCCGGCAGCTCGCGCATCCGGCGGCAGCCGGTCGCCCCGGCCAGGAGGGCGACTCCCGCGGCGGCTGACCAAAGCAGGACTTGTCGGCGTGCGCTCATCTGTGCTCATCATCGGTCCGCATGGGATCCGCCGTCCGCCACTCTACCACTCCGGCGCGAATCGCGATCGCCTTGGCCCTGCTCCTCGGCGCCGTGCCGGCGCAGGCGGCGCGGACGAACTGGATCATCGAGGAGGACCGGCCGCACCCGGAGGTGATGTTCTCGTTCCTGGGCGGGTGGTACCTGACGGGCTTCGGGGGAGAGTTCCGCTTCGCCTTCCCGATCGTGCCGAACGGTGCGATCGAGTACCTCAACGAATCGATGGCGATCGAGCTGGGCGCCGGCTACCAGTACTTCCTGGACTCCTCGCGCGACTTCCAGCGCATCACGTTCCCGCTGACGGTGCGCTGGGACTTCCACCTGACCGACTTGTGGACCGTCTACGGGGCGCTGGGCGCCGCGGGCGGTCTGCCGCTCGACAGTCCGCACACGAACGTCTTCGGCTACCACGGCTACGTCTGGCCGGTGGCGGCGGTCGGCTGCTTCCTGCACCTCGCACAGGGCTTCGACTTCCGGGCCGAGGCGGGGACGCTGGGAGTTCTGGTGGGCGTCGACTTCACGCTCGGCAGCGAGGAGCCTCCGGCCGAACCGATTTGACCACCTGCGATCCGGATGGCATCCTCCGCCCGAGACAGGACGGTTCCGGAACGGGCCATGGGCCCGGGGAGGTGCATCGATGCGGACCTCGCTCCCGATGTGGTGGGTCGGAATCCTGGCGGCCGCCGGCACGCTCGGCTGCTCGCCCGGCACGGACGACACGGGGGAGACGACCGGGCACGACGACGGCGGCTCGGACGGCGACACCCGTCCGGACGCCGATGCCGACGGCTCGGACGTCCCGGAGGTCGTGACCTGTTCGCCCGGCATGATCCAATGCGAGGGCGGGGACGCGTACACGTGCAACGCGACGGGCGACGGCTGGGAGTCGTTCGAGGAGTGCGCGGATCCGACGGCGGTCTGCGTGCCGGAAGTCGGATGCCGCGTCTGCCGGCCGGGAGAATCGAGCTGCACGGACGACATGCACGCGCGGTTCTGCGACGGCGACGGCCTGGCGTGGGTCACCGACGACTGCGACCCCGACCGCGGCGAGACCTGCGTCAGCGGCGAGTGCACCGATCTCTCGCCGGCCTGCATGGAGGCCCGGCTCGCCAACTCCTACGAGGGCTGCGACTACTGGGCGACGCAGACGATCAACTCGCAGCTCCGCACCGACTTCCTCGACAGCTTCCACTTCGCCTTCGTCGTCGGCAACCGGCAGGACGACGCGGCTCACGTCGAGGTGCAGGGACCGACGTCGATCCTGGCCGAGGTCACGGTCGCGCCGAACTCGACACAGGTCATCGAGCTGGGTTGGAACGAGGCGATCCGCAAGCCGGCAACAGGCACGCTGCCGCCGCTGACGTTCCACTCCGATCTGGTCCACGGCGCCGCCTACCGGGTGAAGAGCGATGTGCCCGTGACCGTGTACCAGTTCAACCCGCTGGAGTACTGGCCGATCCCGATGATCGGCTCGTACAGCAACGACGCCTCGCTGCTCCTGCCCAAGCACGTCCTCACCGGCAACTACATGGTCGCCTCGCGCCCGACCTTCATGTGGCGGCAGAACCAGACGGCGCCGGACCCCGACGTCTACCCCTACTCCGGCACGCCGGGCTTCCTCGCCGTGGTCGGCGTCGAGGACGACACCGACCTCACGGTGACGTTCAAGGCCGACACGACGGCGGGCACGACCGGCAGCGGCATCGATGCCTACGGGGCCGGCGACACGGCGACCTTCCATGTGGACAAGTACGACGTGCTGCAGATCCTGTCCGCGGTGCCCACCGAGTGCAGCATCGTGCGCGAGGAGTTGCACCCGACCAGCCCGCCGCCGCCGAACGAGGTCATGGCGGGCTACTGCGACCTGGGGCGCAACTACGACCTCACCGGGACCCTGATCGAGGCCACCAAGCCGATCGCGGTGTTCAGCGGCCACGACTGCAGCTTCGTGCCGTTCGATCGCTGGGCCTGCGATCACCTCGAGGAGCAGATGTTCCCGCTCGAGGCGTGGAGCACCAACTACCTCGCGACGCGGCCGGAGCCGGTCGTCGACGAGCCCTCGGTCTGGCGCGTCATCTCGCGCGAGGACGGCAACCACGTCACGTTCATGCCGGACGCCTGGGCGCCGCGCGACCTCGACCGCGGCGAGTTCGTCGAGTTCGCCTCCCCGGTCGACGCCACCTCCCCCGACGACTTCGAGGTGGAAGGCACCGAGCCGTTGCTGGTGGTGCAGTTCCTCTACGGCCAGGGGAGCGTGACCGACTCGATCGGCGATCCGTCAATGTCGCTCGCCGTCCCGACCCAGCAGTACCGCACCGCCTACAACTTCCTGGCGCCGGACGACTTCCGGGAGGATCCGGCCATCGGGCAGCACGGCGAGAACTGGGTCAACGTCACGGCGCCGGCGGGGGCGAGCGTCCTCCTGGACGGATCGGCCGTGACCGGGTTCACGCCGATCGGCGACACCGGCTTCGGGGTCGCGCGCGTGCAGATCGAAGGCGGGTCGCACGCGATCAGCTCGACCGTCGAGTTCGGCATCACCTGCTACGGATACGGCAACTACACGTCGTACATGTACCCCGGCGGCCTGGACGTGGACCCGATCAGCCCGTTCCTGTGAAGCACCCGGCGGGAGCCGGAAGGAGTGTCGCGCAGAGACGCAGAGACGCGGAGGGGAAGTCGTCGGATCCCGGTCCTTGGCTCCTGGCGGCCGGTGAGGAGATCGGCGATGAAGTGGTGGGCAGGCACGGCGTGGGGTGTGGCGGCCGTCCTGGCGGCGGGTGGCTGCGCGGACGAGGCGGGGCAACAGGGATGCACGCGCAACACGGACTGCCCGGCGGGGCGGTGGTGCGTCGGGGGCCGCTGCGTCCCTGTGGGCGACGGGGGGGACGTCGAGATCGCCGACGTCGGGGACGGGGACGAGGGACCGGCGTGCGCGCGGGCGAGCGACGAGGCGGTGCCGATGCCGGTGGACATCATCATCGGCATCGACCAGTCGGCGAGCATGGGTGAGGAGCGCGACGGCGTGCGGACCTGGATCAACGACTCCCTGGCCGGCATCCTCGACGCGGCCGGGCTGGACTACCGCGTCATCCTGATCCAGGCGGGGTTCTGCATGGAGCCGCCTCTGGGCAACGCCGCGGACTGCACGGCCTCCAACCCGCCCCGCTACTACAACGTGGCCCACGGCGTGAACAGCTCCGACCTGCTGACCATCTTCCTCTGGAGCTACGACGGGACCTCGCGCTCGCCGAACACCTGCACCGCCAACCCGGGCGCCGTGTTCGCCTGGCGCGACGTGCTGCGCGCGTTCTCGCAGAAGGTCTTCATCGCCGTCACCGACGACGACCCCGTCAGCTTCAATTGCACGAACACCACGGCGCGCTGCACCGAAAGCTGCGAGGGCTGCGCCGGCGACTGCGCCGGCTACTGCCCCAACTACCAGTGCCCGACCTACGCCGACCGCGCGGCCGAGTGGGGCGGCGCCGACTTCGCCACGGAGCTGTACGCGCTGGAACCGGCCGGGATGTTCGGCACGCGCGAGCGGCCGATGTGGGTCTTCCACTCCATCGTCGGCGTGAGCCGCGTCCTGGAGCCCGACGAGCCCGTCACGCCGCTCGACGAGACCTGCGCCTCGGGCGGCAACACGGCGGAGACGTCGGGTGTCGAGTACCAGAAGCTGTCGCGCCTGACGGGCGGCATCCGCTTCCCGAGCTGCGACACGGACTACTCGCCCGTCTTCGAGCGCATCGCGGCGACGGTGCTGCCGCTCGCGTGCACCTACCGCGTCGAATCCACCGCGCTCGGCCCGCCCGATCCCGACCACACCAACGTGATGGTCGACCTGGGCGACGGCTCCGGCGAACATGTCGTCCCGCAGGACACCCGCTTCGACTGCGACGCGGGCGCCGAGGGCTGGCAGTGGAACGAGGACGAAACCCTGATCCGCATCTGCGGAACCCCGTGCGACGAGATCCAGGAGGCGGCGGGGGCCCACGTGACGATCACGGTCGGCTGCGCGACGGTGGTGCTGTAGCCCGCAGACGGAAGTACTCCGCCGCCTCCGCCGGCAGGAGCCCGGCGAGGCGGATGTCGGCGCCGCCCGGCGCCGGGGACGCTTGCATCCGGTCAACGTAGTACCCCAGCCATGTCAAGGTGCCCTCCTGGTCGCGAGTTGCGGGTCGAGGAGGCGGCCGGTTGAGACGTGTGTCTTGCCGCGGTAGCGCAGGCGAGCCAACGGCCTACGTCGAGCGACGGTCGGCGCCTTGGGGAACTTGGAGAT
>JACRCX010000044.1 GCA_016218815.1 Deltaproteobacteria bacterium | reverse complement strand
GGCGCCTCGCCGCGCCGGGGCACCCGCACCCAGGCCCTCCCCACCTCTCCAGCCGACCTCTCCACCTCTCCTTGGCCGGCTCCGGAAAACCGTGACGCGTCGTCACGAACCATGGGGTTAGTAGTACAGATGGCTCCGCCCGGGAGACGGACGGCTCGGGAGAGCGGTTGCGGGGAAGGGGATGGCGTGATAGGCGGTGGGGGGGGTCCGGGGGGCAAGCTCGGCGGGAGAGGTGAAGGATGGGGCGCAAGGGAGCGGCATGGATGGTCGTCGCGATGGCACTGCTCGGCGGCTGCGCGAAGAAGAGCGCGCCGGCGGCGGTCGCGGCGGAGGCGAGCAAGAAGTACCTGCCGCCGGGTGCGGCGGCGTACTTCGAGGTCCACCTGCCGGATCTTCTGGGTGCCTCGGCGTTCAAGAAGCAGGTGGACCGGATGATCGGCGGCCTGCCGGCCGAGTGTCGCACGCTGATCGCGGCGACGAAAGAGCTGTCGGTCGCGGCGTACGGCTCGTTCGACGACTTGCTGATTCTGGTACCATCCTTCGCAAAGCCGAAGGAAGGCGAGGCGGCCGAGGCTCCGGCGGCGGCGGCACCGACGGCGCCCGACATCGCGTGGCTGCTGGTCGGGCCGACGAGGGACCAGGTGCTGGGCTGCGTGAAGGCGATGTCGCACGGGACGTTGGAGGAGAGGGAGGAGACACGCAGCGGGCAGGCGGTGACGATCCTCGTCACGCCGCTGGGGGAGTTGGGGCTGGTGTCGCCGGAGGAGACGACGCAGGCGGTGGCGGCGACGGTCCGGCTGGACGCGCTCCTGGCGGCGATCGGGGGGGGGCCGACGATCGACGGTACGCCGTTGCTCGCAGGCCTGTCGGCGGTGCCGTCGGGCTCGATCATGGCCGTGGCCAACGTGCCCGAGTGGCTCGCCGAGCTGATCGGCAAGGGACTGCGGATGTTGGGGGGGGATCGCGAGGTCCCGCCGCCGAAGATGATCGCGCTGTCCTTCTCGATCGGCGACGAGATCTCCCTGGCCGGCTCGGTGACGATGGCGGACGAGGCGTCGGCGCGGACGCTCGAGGGAGTGGCCAACGCCGGGGTGGCGCTGACGCGGTTGATGGTCAAGGGGATGGGAGAGCGCGACCCGACGATGAGGACGCTGGGGTCGGTCGTCGACAGCATCTCGGTTTCGCGCAGCGGCGCCAGCGTCGGCGGGCGGGTCCGGCTGACCGGCGAGGTGCTCGATCTGATCATGTCCCGACCGGCTGCCGAGCGGAGGGCGCCCTAGGACGCGGTCCGGCGGTGCGGCGAGCTAGGGGCCGGCCAGGGCGGGGAAGCAGACTCCCGGGTCGCCGAGGAAACGCGCGCAGTTGTAGCCGTCGCGGCAGTCCTCCTGGACGCTGCAGGTCGCCATGCAGGCGGCGCCGAAGCGGCCGAAGCGGTACTCGACGCAGCGGGAGCCGACGGGGCACTGGTCGTCGAACGGGTCGCAGAGGAAGGTGCAGTAGCCGTCGGGGACGGTGATATCGGCGCCGAGGCCGGTGAGACAGATCGGGGATTCGCCGGGGCAGTCCCAGTCGCCGCCGCACGGGCCGCCGACGGCACGGCAGACGCCGTAGGGGTCGAAGGGCGCGGACGAGGTGCCGTGCAGGCACTTGCCGCTGCTGCACTCCGCGTCGGTGGTGCAGAGTCGGAAACAGCGATTGATGTGGGCCGGGATGTCGGTCGGGATGCACTGGAGGCCGGGTTCGCAGTCGGCCAGGGTGATGTGACATCCCGGCGCCAGCTCGCGGAACCCGCCGAACGGCGTCGAGCAGCGTTCGACGTAATTGCCGGTGCCGTCGTCCTGGAGGACGCAGGCTTCGCCGTCGGCACAGCCGCACTGCGTCGGGACGTAGCAGTCGCCACCGGAACGGCGAGGCCCCGGCGAGCACGATTCGCACGTTCCGCCGACGCAGTCGTGGCCGCTCCCGCAGTCATCGCCGCAGCCGCTGCAATTGCCGGGGTCGGTCGCGACGTCGGCGCAGCGGCGGTCGCAGACGGCCTGGCCGGCGGGGCAGGCTGCGGAGCAGTTCCCGTCGACGCAGGCCTGGCCGGCGGGGCAGGGTTCCGCTTCGCAGTAGCCGCAGTGGTCGGGGTCGCTGCCGACGTTGGTGCATTGTGGGGTCCCGGTCGAGTCGGGGCAGAGGGGCAGGACTTCGGCGCAGTCGGGCACGCACGAGCCGGCGATGCAGGCCTGGTTGGGGGGGCACAGGTTGCCGCAGCCGCCGCAATTGAGCGGGTCGTAGGAGGTGTCGGTGCACCAGCCGGCACCGCAGTCGAGGTACGGCGGCATGCAGCTCTGGCAGAGGCCGTCGACGCAGGCTTCGCCGGGATTGCAGGCATGGAAGCACGAGCCGCAATTCATCCAGTCGGTCATCACATCGACGCCGTCGTCGGGGCCGTTGAAACCGTCGTCATCGATCCAGTTGCAGACCTCGAGGCTGGGGAACGGCAGGCAGACGCCGTACTGGTCGGGTAGTCCGAGCTGGCCGGTCAGGGAGCGGCAGGTTTCGGGGTTGCCGTCGCAGGCGGCGGGGTCACCGAAGAGACACCAGGGCAGGCAGGTCCCCGGTTCGTTGCCCTCGATCTTCGCTCCGCCGCCGGCCGGCAAGGGGATGGCGGAGCTGACCCCGCGGAAGCAGCCGAGGCCCGGGGCGCAGGCGTAGGCCAGGTCGCAGTAGTCGCCGGCCGGCGAGGAGCCTGCCGGCACGCAGATTTCTTGCGGCCCGTAGTAGGGCTCCTGCGCCGCGTCGCAACGCATTCCCTCGGAGCAGCCGCACTGCCGGATCGGGTCGCACTGTCCGCCCTGGATTGGCCGGCACGAGTTGCAGACTCCGTCCTGGCAGCGGGCGTCGGCGCCGCAGTCGTTGGTGCAGCTCCCGCAGTGCCGCGGGTCGCCCTGCGGATCGATGCAGCGCCGATCGCACAAGATGAGCGGCGCCTCGCATTGGCTCCGGCACTCCCCCTGGATGCACACCTGGTCACCGGAGCAGACGGCGCCGCAGCCGCCGCAGTTGTCGGGATCGGAGTCCGTGTCGATGCAGACGCCGCCGCAGTCGTCCTGACCGTCGGGGCAACGGCACCAGCCGCCGATGCAGTTGAGACCCGCGCGGCAGGAGTTGCCGCACCAGCCGCAGTTCTCCAGGTCCATCGTGGAATCCGTGCAGGCGCGGTCGCACCACTGCTGTCCGGAGTCGCAGGTCGTGTTGCGCGGGATGTCGATGGCGACACGGATGCTGTTTCCGGGAACGAACTCGGCGGTGCCGCTGCTGACGACGACGTCGAGGGCGTCCTTGATCAGGGTCACCTTGAACAGCACGCGCTCGTTGCAGACGGCGCCGGCGCGCACGGCGAAGGTGAACGTCGAGTCCTCAATCTCCTGGCCGGGCCCGAGCCGCAGGGCGCGATTGAAGGGGCAGGCATCGGGCGAGTCCGGGGTCGTTCCGGGACCGAGCCCGACGACGACGATCTCCGCCGCGTTCACCTGCTCGGGCACGAGGTACCCGGTCGACACCTCGAACACGATCTCCGTGCCCTGCTCCTGGCACGCCGCGAGCGGCAGGAGCGCACAGATCAGCCAGCCCGGGAATCGCAATCGCGTCATTTCGACCACCCCTGCCCCCAAACCGCGCGGTCCCGGCCGACGCCGGGGAGTCGCGGGATGGGGGAGCTTGAATCAGGGTGGGCGAGGTGTCAAACGGAGGGGGCTGGGGGGTGGGGGGTGGGGACAAGAGGGGGCTGGGGCTGGGGGCTGGGGGCTGGCAGAAACGGACAGGGCTCAGAGAATCCGGGGGGGGACGATGATGGTCGCCTGCTGGGTGTCGAGGACCTGGCCGGTGGTGACGTCGACGACGTCGATGTAGGCGGTGAAGAGCTGCGCCTCGAAGGCGGGGGGGGCGCAGCTCTCGTTCCGGGCGCGCACGGTGAAGTGGAGCTGGATGCCGGGTCGCGCGGCGCTCGAGGTGCCCGTCGCCACGCCGCGGAAGCCGTTGTTCCAGGTCGAGCCGTCGAAGCGGTCCGGCGTCGCGACCGGGGTGCAGGTCGCCTCGGGCTCGGCCGGGGGCGCGACGTACAGGAGCGCCTCGACGGCCTGGATGAAGCACGAGGTGTCGGGCGTGGCCGCGCTGCCGTCGTCGCGGACGCGGGTGGCGAGGTCGAAGGTGGTGTACTTGACGAGGGCATCGATGCCGTCGACGACGGCGGCGCCCAGGCCGGTTCCGTCGGTGGCGATGCGGTACTGCAGGGTGCAGCTCCCGCCGACCGGGGCGACGCCGGCGCCGCCGATGCCGGTGCAGCACAAGCCCGCGCCGCAGCGCCAGGCGGCTGCTCCGGTGCGGAACGCGCAGACCGGGACGACGGCGTGGGTGGTGTCGGAGATCTCGTCGAGCTGGGCCACGTTGCCGGGGGGGTCCCACGCGTTGTTGATGGTGATCACGCGGGCGCCGAGCGCGCCCAGCGCGGTGAACGCCTGGGCCTTGGAATGGGCGTCGGTGATGCCCGCGGTGATGTACTCGGCAGCCTCGTGCGACTGGGCGTCGGTGACGTGCAGCACGATCGGCAGCGTGCCGTCGCGGAATCCGACGCCGCCGTTGCCGGCGCCGCCGTAGGCGGGGACGGAGCCGGCGGTCGCCACGGTCCACGAGATCCCGTCGCCCGTGGCGAGTTGGTACAGCGACTCGTACCCGGCCTCCGGACCGTCGGAGCCGTAGCCCAGCGTCAGCGCGGTGACGCCGGCCTGGACGGCGGTCGTGTCGGTCGTGACCGACTGGAGGAGGCGCCACGGCAGGTCGCCGGCGGCGCCGAAGGTGGAGACGGGGAAGTCCTCCCACTTGCCCACGCCGAAGGCGGCGTCGGCGACCCGCGCCGCGGTCTCGGTCATGATCGTGCTCAGGCCGGTGCGCAGGTTGCTGACCGCGCCGCCCATCGAGCCGGTCGTGTCCATGCTGAAGAAGACGTCGGTGCGGCGGACCTGGGGATAGAAGTACAGCGTGTCGCTCGCCTCGGCCCCGCCGTCCGGAAGCTCGAAGTAGAAATCGACGATGTCCGTGACGCCGCTCGCCGGATCGCACAGGTCGCTGCCCACCGCGTGCTCGGCCAGATCGCTGAAGCCGTCGGCGTCGGTGTCGGCGGTGCGGCTGCTGTGGCGGCCGAGGGCGGCGCAGAACAGCTCGTCGGAGTCGCGCAAGCCGTCGCCGTCGGAGTCGAGGTCGAGGTAGCAGGGGACCATGTCGCTGTCGAGGTCGGCGGTACCCTCGGTCGCATCGAGGATGCCGTCGCCGTCGGAGTCGAGGTCGCGGAAGTCCGGCACGGTGTCGCCGTCATGATCGACCGGGGGGGTGCCGAGGTCCGCGTCTCCGGCCTCCACCGCGTCGGCGATCGTGTCGCCGTCGGAGTCGAGGTCCAGGTGATCGGGCACGGTGTCGCCGTCGGTGTCGCTCGCCTCGGGGACCTCGTCCAGGTCGAGGATGGTGTCGCCGTCGGAGTCGAGCGTGCGGGTGTCGCGGCAGAGGTCGTCGCACCAGGCCTCGCCGTCGCAGGCCTCGCCGGGGTCGACGATGCCGTTGCCGCAGCTCTCGTCGCTGGTGCAGTCGGCGGAGCAGCCGTCGCCGCCGTCGGTGTTGCCGTCGTCGCACACCTCGCCCAGCTCGGACTGGACGATGTGGTCGCCGCAGCCCGGGGCGTCCGAGTCCGCCTCCGCGTCAGCGTCCGCGTCCGCTTCTGCGGACAGGTCGGCTTCCGCGTCGCCGTCGGCATCCGCACCCCCGTCCGCTTCCTCCTCCGAATCGGCTTCGGCGGGCACGTCCGCGTCGTGGTCGGCGTCGGTCGTCCCGTCGTCCTCGACGTCGGGCTCGACATCTCCGTCGCCCGCGGGATTCGCGGCGGAGCCGCAGCCGAGGGCGACTCCGATGACCAGGGCGGCGAGCCCAGGAACGCTTGCGCTCCGTCGAGGCATGGCGTGACCTCCTTCGGCCGCCGGCACGGCTGCCCGGGGCGGCGGTTCAAGGTAGCTCGCCGGGGGCGGGCGAGCAAGGCGGCGCCCGGCGTGGGTGCCTACCGCCCGGTCGCGTGCTGCTCGAGCCACGCCAGCCATTGGTCGAGGCCCTCGCCGGTGACGGCGGAGAAGCGCACGACGCGCAGGCCGGCGTTCACGGAGCGGACGTTGGCCAGGAGCCGATCGAGGTCGAGGCGGAGGTGGGGCAGGAGGTCGACCTTCGTCAGGAGCAGGAGGTCGATGACGCGGAAGAGGAGCGGGTACTTCACCGGCTTGTCCTCGCCTTCGGTCACCGAGAGCACGCCGACCTTGAGGGTCTCCCCGAGGTCGAACTCGGCGGGGCAGACGAGGTTGCCGACGTTCTCGACGAACAGGTAGCGGACGCCGTCGAGCGGCAGCTCGGCCATGGCGGTCTGGATGCCGAGGGCCTCCAGGTGGCAGGCGCCGCCCAGCTTGTCGGTGTTGATCTGGACGACGGGAACGTCCAGCGCCGCGATGCGCTCGGCATCGGCCGTGGTGGCGATGTCGCCCTCGATCACGGCGGCGGGAAATTTCCGCACCAGGGCGGGGAGGGTCTTTTCCAGGACGGTGGTCTTGCCCGCGCCGGGGCCGGACATGAGATTCACCGCTATGATCTTCTTCTCGGCGAAGAAGCGCCGGTTGTCGGCGGCGATCTTGTCGTTGGCTTGCAGGACCTTCTCGACCACCTTGATTCGCGCCATAGGTTTCTCCTCCGACGGCCCCCGCCCGGTCAATCGGTCTCGACGTTGTCGATCGTCAGCTCGCGGCCCGACTCCAGCCGGACCTTGCCCGACCCGCAGGCCGGACAGAGGAAGACGGGGTCATCGACCGCGAACGGCGCCCCGCACTCCTCGCAGACGGCGCGCGCGGGGACTTCTTCGATCTCCAGCCGCGCGCCGGCCAGCGGCGTCCCCTCGACGAGCACGCCGAACATGAACTCCAGGTTGGCCGGCACGACGGTCGAGAGTCGGCCGACGCGCAGGCGCACGATGCGGATCGGGCGTCCGGCAAGCTCCGGGTGCGTGCCCAGCCGCTCGATGATCGTCGCCGCGATGGATGCCTCGTGCATCGGACGCTCAGCCTCAGCAGATCCTCGGGAGCTGGGCGCCCTCGAGCGGCGCCATGGGCCGCGTGCCGCCGACGGCGGTGCGCAGGAGCACGTTTCCGAAGCGGCCAAGCGGCTCGGCGATTCCGACGAGCGCGGCGGCGGCGCCGTCCGGGGTCCGGCGGAGCGCGGCGAGGGCCGCGTCCGCCTCCTCCGGCGGAACGACGGCGATCAGGCGGCCTTCGCAGGCGAGGTAGAGCGGGTCCATTCCGACGAGGTCGCACGTGCGGCGGACCTCGGGGCGCACGGGGATCGCGCGCTCGTCCAGGACGAGCGTGAGGCGCGAGGACGACGCCAGCTCATGCACGGTGGTGGCGAGTCCGCCGCGGGTGGGGTCCCGCAGGCAGCGCGCCCTGGGGGCGGCGGCGAGCAGGGCGCGGACGAGCGGCAGGACGCAGGCACAGTCGCTCTGCACTACGGAGGCGATGCCCAGGTCCCCGCGAGCGCCGAGCACGGCGGCGCCGTGGTCGCCGACGGGGCCGGAGACCAGCACGCGATCGCCGGGACGGATGGCGTCGGAGCGCAGGTCGCGGCCGGGCGGCACCAGGCCCAGTCCGGTGGTGGCAATGAAGATCCGGTCTGCCTCTCCGCGGCCGACCACCTTCGTGTCGCCGGCGACGACTCGGACAGGGACCGCGGCCGCGGCGCCCGCCATGCCCTCGACGACGCGTTCGAGGTCCCCCAGGTCGAGGCCCTCCTCGAGGATGAAGGCGGCGGTCAGGGCGAGGGGCTCGGCGCCGGAGACGGCCAGGTCGTTGACGGTGCCGACGACGGAGAGCTTGCCGATGTCGCCGCCGGGGAAGAACGGGGGGCGGACGACGAACGCGTCGGTGGTGAGGGCGAGGCGCGCGCCCTCGGCCAGAACCGCGGCCGGCAGCACGGCGGCATCGTCGAGCGGCTCGGCGGGCCGGAAGCGGGGGGTGAACAGCTCGCGGACGAGGCGCTGCGTCGCGGCCCCGCCCTCCCCGTGGTCCAGCCGGATTTTCCCGTCGATGGCGCACCTTCCCGCCGCGCCCCTCCCTCGCGGTCGTGCGGATGGCACCCTGCAACACGCGGGGCTCGGGTGCAAGGGGATCCGTGAGAGGGAACCACAGAGGGAAGGACGGATCCGAAGAGGGACAGACTGGAACCACCGATGGACACCGATGGACACCGATGGGGAGGGATGGCTCGGCCCCACGACCGCTCGGCCGCGCGACCGCTCGGCGGCTCGCCTCCCGACCGCTCGGCCGCTCGCTCCCCCCCGGCCGCTCGCCTCCCCGTTTGACCACGGCGGCCGCGTCCCGTACGCTTCGCGTTCGAGAGGTGCGACGATGACGAAGCGCTGCCTGCCCATCGTGTTGCTCGTGCTGGCCGGGTGCGGAGATCCCGGGGACGACAGCGGATACACGCCATGCACGCCGGAGGGCTGCAACAGCCAATGCTGGGACCGCGGGTTCGCCTCGGGCTCGTGCATCGCCGGCGGCTGCACGTGCAGCGGCGAGGGCGACGGCGGCGGGGACCACGGCACGGACGCGCGGGACGACGGCGGCGGCGACACCGACCCGTGCGCGCCGCCGAGCTGCGGGCCGGAGGAGCTGTGCGGGGCGTCGGGGAACGGCGACGGGGTGGACAACGACTGCGACGGGCAGGTCGACGAGATTTGCGAGTGCGTCGGCGTGGGCACGACGCTGGAGTGCTTCCCCGGCGACCCGGCGATCTGCCCGCCGGGGCTGCCGTGCCGCGGCGGCTGCACGCGCGGTGTGGAGACCTGCACGGAGTTCGCGATCTGGGGCAACTGCATCGGCGCCGTGCTGCCGCAGGCCGAGACGTGCGACGGGATGGACAACGACTGCGACGGGCGATTCGACGAGGATCTGCCGGGATGTTCCTCCCCGGTCGTCTGCCCCGGCTCGCGCGCCGCGGCCCCGATGACCTACGTGCAGCTCGACGGCAGCTCGATCTTCTCCGGCGCCTACGACTCCTGGCAGTGGGAGCTGTTCTGTCCGACGACCGTGCCGACGTGCCCGACGCCCGAGGATCCGGCGGCGCGCGACACGCAGGTGCTGCTCATCTCCTCGGGCACGTACCGCGCTCGCGCGACGATCCATGTGGGCTCGGAGACGTACACCTGCGAGTTCGCGCTCAACGTGCAGGGCGCGGGGTTCCGCGTGGAACTGACCTGGGACACGCAGGGCTCGGACAACGGCGACACGGACGTCGATCTGCACCTGCACAAGTGGGGCGACCCGCCCACCGACTTCTTCGACGACGTGGACGACTGCTACTACGCCAACTGCAAGGGCTCGATCTGCTGCTACTCCGGCCGGCCGCAGGTCGATTGGGGCCTGGGCGACACGTCCGATCTGGCGGCGTGCCGCGATGCACCGCAGGGCGAGGGCGCCGACTGGGAGGCGTTGGGCTTCTGCGCCAACCCGCGGCTCGACGTCGACGTCATCTACTGCACGAACGGCGTCACCGATTCGACCGATCCGTCGTTCTGCGCGCCGGAGAACATCAACGTCGACAACCCGCCGATGGGGCAGCCGATGCGCATCTTCGTCAACTACTACAGCCAGCACGGCTACTCGGGCGTCACCAACGCCTCGATCAACGTCTACTGCGGCGGGGCGCTGCGGGCGACCTTCGGCCCGCAGGAGCTGATCAACGGCTCGAGCTACGGCGAGTCGAACGACAACTGGTACGTCGCGGACGTGCAGTTCTACGAGGGTCCCTGCGGCATGCTGGACTGCGAGATCATCCCGCTCGGCCTGGTCCAGACCGGCCCATCCTTCGGACCGTCCTGGAGCACGTTCACGATGGGGCCATAGGGGCCTTCGCGCCTACAGCTGGGTCGCGTTCCAGGTCCCGTCGCCGGTCACCGGGTCGGGGCAATCGGTGCACGAGCCGGAGAACGTCCCGTCCGGGAACGTGTAGGGCTCGAAGCTCGACTCCATCGTTCCCTCGAAGTGGTAGATCGTCCCGTCGACGTCGACGGTGCCGTCGTAGAACAGGCCCGAGAGCGAGTCGCAATCCGCCGTGCCCTGCACGCCGCTGGACCAGACGTAGAGCCCGCCGAAGGCGGTGCCTTCCATGCGCCCGTCGAAGGTCCAGTGGCCGGGGGAGCCTCCCTCCTCCATGGTGAAGGTGACGTCGCCACCGAGCGGGAAGAGCAGGCCGCCGTAGTCCAGCCCGCCGAGGAACGTCCCGGCGTAGTCGCCGGGCACGGCGGCGGCGTCGAAGCGCGAGCACGGGTCGTCGGCCTCCGCCTCCGCGTCCCCTTCGGCGTCCGCTTCCGCCTCCGTCTCCGCGTCTGCAGTCTCGGCGCCGGCGTCCGCCTCGGCTTCGGCGCCGCCGTCGGGAGTTCCGCTGCACTGGCACATGTCGCGGACGCAGACGCCTTCGGCGCGGCCGGCGGCGAGACATGCCGCCACGCAGTCCGCCGGAACGCAGGTCGACGCGTCGGTCTGGCCCGAGCCGCCGCCGGCGCAGGCGGCGGCGACCAGAAGAGCGACCATGACCCCGACAGCCGTGCGTTCCATCGTGCGAGCAACGGTAGCACGGCGAGGCGGCGGCGCAAGAGGTGGCCTGCCGACGGCGAGAGGCGAGCCGGCGGCGGGGGAAGCTCAGTATTCCGCCGGGAGCGTCTTGAGCTGGGCGGCGGTGAAGACGGGGCCGTCCTTGCAGACGTAGACGGGGCCGATGTTGCAGCGGCCGCACTTGCCGATGCCGCACTTCATGCGGTTCTCGAGCGTGGTGAAGATGCGGTCGTCGGGGAAGCCCAGC
>JACRCX010000033.1 GCA_016218815.1 Deltaproteobacteria bacterium | reverse complement strand
GCCTGTCCACCAGTGGTACTTTTCATCCAAGGCCTCCCGCGGTGCGGAACGATCTACACAACCGTTCACTACCACGGTGGGCCCCTTCTTGTCCAAAGCTAGCCCCACAACTTCACACGCGAATTAAGCTGTCCACCGATGGGCTGATCCGCGCCTACGCCGGGCATTGGCTCGACGGCGGCGGGCGCTTCGCCGCCCTCTGCCTGCCCTATCTGATGGAGCTGCGCGAGCAGGACTTGGCGGCGCTGGCGCCCTGGTTCGACACGCGCGACGCGGGAGTCGGCGGCGAGGCGCCCGACGGCCTCACGGAGCTGGACGAGGACGAGGAATCGGGCGCCATCCACCCGGCCGAGGATCCCGATCTCACCGGCCTGGGGGGACCGGAGGAGGAGGAGGAGGGTCCCGCGGGTGGAGACGGCCGGGAGCTGCGCGGCGGCCGGAAGCACAACTACCGTGCGCCCTCGAGCTACGTCGAGCTGATGCGCAGCGTGGGCGTGAACCTCTCCGAGGACGAGCTGCTGCGGCGCTACTACCGCGAGCGCGCGCGACCGCACCTGATCCGCTTTCCCGCGCGGGAGGCTGCCCGGGCGACCGACCCGCTGCCCGAAGGCGTCGAGACCTGGGAGCCGGGCTCGCCGCTCGCCGACGTCGACTGGGTCGAGACCGTGGCCCGCAGCCCGATCGTCGTCCCCGGCGTGACGACCGTGCAGCGCGTCTTCGGCGCCGGCGCGGGCGTTTCGCCCGAACGCGCGCCCCTCGACCTCTACGTCGGCGTCGACTGCTCGGGCTCGATGGCCAATCCCAAGTTCGTCATGTCCTACCCCGTCCTCGGCGCCGTGATCCTGGCGCTGTCGGCGCTGCGCGCCGGCGCCCGCGTGCGCGCCGTGCTCTCGGGCGAACCGGGAAGACACTCCGCGACGGACGGCTGGGAGCGCCGCGAGAAGGAGATCCTGCAGGTCCTCGTCGGTTACCTGGGCACCGGCTACGCCTTCGGCGTGTTGCGGCTCAAGGAGGACTTCCTCGATGCGCCGCCGCTCCGGCGCCCCGCCCACGTCATCGTGGTGACCGACGCCGACATCTTCCACATGCTGGGCGAGGTCAAGGACGGATGGGAGACCGCCGAGCGGACGCTGCAGCGCGCCGGCGGCGGCGGGACCTTCGTGCTGCACATGCCGGACGAGCGGCACTTCGGCGAGCCGGTGGCGCGCCTGCGGAGCATCGGCTGGGACGTGCGCTTCGTGGCCCGCTGGGAGGACGTCGTGGAGTTCGCGCGCGCCTTCAGCAGGACGACCTGGGCGTCGGAAGGAAACCACCGATGAGCAGCGAAGGGCCGGTGCTGGAGGCGTTGACGGGAAGGCTGGCCGAGTGTCCGGCGGACTTCCTGGCGGAGCCGCGGCTCGGCGGGCGGGGCGTCGTGCACACCGACGCGGTCGTGTCGGACCTGCTCGTGGACCTGGGCGGCGCGGGGCTCGACCGGGACGCCGCGCGGCCCTTCGCCGGCGAGGGGAAGGAGCGGCGGAACCTCCTGCGCCTGGTGCAGGTGGCGTCGTGGCTGCTGGGCGATCCCTGGTTCGCGGGGGCGCGGCGCTTCGCCGTTCCGGCATCGCAGTGGCTGGCGTCCGGTCTGGACGAGACGGCCGGACTGGTGGCCGCGGATCGTTTCGTCACGGACCCCGAGCGGCGCGAGGAGCTGGTGCGCGCCTGCCTGGCGGCGCTAGGCCTCCGTCCGGAGGGGGAGAGCGAGGCGCAGGCGCAGGACCGGCTGACCGCGCTGTCCAGCGTCGAGCGCGACCGGGTGGTGCGCGCGACGCAGGCGCAGCTCGAGCACGCCCGCAAGGTCCGGGAGGCGATGCGGCGCAAGGCGGCCGAGGAAGCGGCCGCGAGGGAGATCCGGGAGTGAGCGCCGTTCCGGCCGATCGGCTCGAGCGCAACCCGCTGATGACCGAGGCGGGGTACGAGACGTGGCTGCGCCTGGTCCAGCACCCGCGGGCGCCGCGCTGGAACTACGTCGTCGGCGACCGGGTGCGCGCGGAAGATCTGCCGCACGTCGATGCCCTGCGCGCGGCCGTCGCCGCCCGACGGCCCGCCGCGGGCGCGGTCCCGCCGCCCGAGCTGTGCGAGTGGATCCTCCGGCTGCGGGCGACCGTCGGGAGCTTCCACGAGCGGGTGCCCGAGGGATTCGAGCTGCAACGGGACTGGGCGCACGTGCCGACGATGAGTCGGGAGGACCTGGTTGTCCGGATCGACCGCGTCGTGCCGGTGGGCGAGGATCTCTCGCGGCTGATCGTCTACGACACGTCGGGCACCAGCGGCCACGCGCTCGTCGTGCCCCACCACCCGCGCGACGTCGCGCAGGCGCACGCGCTGATGGAGTTCGCGCTGGCCCGCCACGGCGCGACGCTGCGAACGGGTCCCGACGCCGTCGCGGCGATCAACCTCGGCGCGCAGGAGGCGCACACCGTCGTGTTCGCCACGACCTTCGCCGTGTGGGACCAGGCCGGCTTCGCCAAGGTCAACCTGCACCCGCAGGAGTGGCGCAGCCTCGACGACGCGAGGGGGTTCTTCGCCGAGCTGGCGCCGCAGCTCCTCACCGGCGACCCCGTCGGTTTCGCCGAGGCCGCGGCGTGGGAGATCGACGTGCGGCCCAAGGCGCTCGTGTCGACGGCGCTCGCGCTGTCCGCGGCCGCCGCCGCGCGGCTGCGCGGGCGCTTCGGCTGCCCGGTGATCGACTGGTACTCGACCACCGAGACCGGACCGCTGGCGTATTCGTGTCCGCTGGCGCACGGCCTGCACGTGCTGCCGCCGGACGTCTTCGTCGAGGCGCTCGATGCGGACGGCTTCCCGGCGGCTGCGGGCGAGCGCGGCGAGCTGACGGTGACGGGCGGGCGGAATCCGTTCGTGCCGCTGCTGCGCTACCGCACCGGCGACTGGGGGCGGCTCGACCCCTCGCCCTGTCCCTGCGGCGATCCGGCGCCGCGGATCGTCGACCTGGAGGGGCGGCGTCCGGTCTTCTTCCGCGACGCGTCGGGCGGGGTGATCAACGCCGTGGACGTCGGGCGCGTGCTGCGCCGCTTCCCCGTGCTGCAGCACGAGGTGGTGCAGCGCGCCGACGGCTCGTGCGACGTCGCCCTGCGCTTCCTCCCGGGCGAGCGCGCCGAGCTCGGGGCGCTCGACACGGAACTGCGCGGGCTGCTCGGACCGGGAACGGCGCTGACGGTGCGCGTCGATGAGACGTTGGCGGAGCGCTCGCGGCTCGGCAAGGTCCTCGCCTACCGTAGCGAGCTGCCGTCTGCGGACGATGCCGACCCGTCGTAGACCGACTCAGAGCGCGAGCAGCGCCTCGACCTCGGCCGCCGCGCGCTCGAGGCGCTCCTCCCAGGACGTTCCGGAGATGCGGACGAAGGAACGGCCCGCCGCCTCCAGCTCCCGCACGCAGCGCTGGAACATCTCTCGGCGTTTCTCGGGGAAGAAGCGCTGCGGGTCGTCGACCCACGGGCAGTCGACGTCCGTCAGCAGCGTCAGGTCGTAGCGGCGCCGCAGCCCCTCCTCGCGGATCCAGGCCGGACACTCGCGGAACAGGAGATCGCTCCACATCGAGGTCGTGAGCACGTCGGTGTCGCAGAGGAGGACGCGGTTCGCCTGCCGGGCGAGGGCCTCCTCGGAGGCGAGCTGCCCGCGGGCGATGCGCGGGATGTCCTCCGGCCCGCAGCGGTCGCCCTGCAGGGCGAGGAGCGGGCGGGCGTACTCGGCGACCCACACGGTCTCGAACCGCTCGGCCAGCCGCCGCGCCAGCTCGGTCTTGCCGGTCGACTCCGGCCCGAAGACGCAGACGCGGCGGACGAAGTGGGGCCGCACGCAGGCGGGCAAGTAGCGCCAGTGCTTCATGGGATCGGTGCGGAGCGCGGTGCCGGAGATCGGCACGAGCGACCGCTCGAGGTCGACCGGGACCCATTCCGCGCCGAGCACCTCGGCCAGCTTGCGGCCGTAGGTTTCCGAGGCGAACACGCAGTCGGGGCGCTCGGGCAGGATGGCGCGCAGCGCCGCCGTCCACTGGACCCAGAAGTCGGGCGCCTCGGTCGGATCCTGCGGCAGCTCCTGCGCGAGGTGCAGGACCCGGGCGTCCGGGAACAGCTCCTTCATCCAGGTGCAGCGCAGGTCGCCCGGGATCGGCTCGCGGCGGAGCGAGCCGACGACGATGGTCAGCTCGTCGACGTGCTGCCGCGCGAAGTCGCCCAGGTACACGTGTCCCAGGTGGGGGGGGAGGAACTTGCCCAGGATCAGGCCGCGCGGGCGCTTGCCAGGTCTTTCCGCCATGCGAACCACCCCATCGTCGCCATCACGAGATACGCCGCGTAGAGCAGCGAGGTGAAGTGAAGGCCCTTGACGTAATAGATGCCCACGCTCAGGACGTCCACCGCGATCCAGAAGAGCCAGCTCTCGACACGCTTCTGGTTCATCAGCCACTGCGCGACCAGGCTGAGCGAGGTCTGGGCCGCGTCCCAGAAGGGGAGGGCGGCGGCGGTGAAGCGGAACATGGCCGAGCCCAGGGCGGCGGTGCCGGCGAAACCGACGCCCAGCCAGACCAGGGTCGCCGACGGGCCGAGGCGCGAGACCCCCAGCCGTCCGCGGGCGCGCCCGCCGTGCAGCCAATTCCACCAGCCGAAGAGCTGCAGGACGATGTAGACGAGCTGCAGGCCGAAGTCGGAGTACAGCCGCACGTTCCAGAACAGCCAGACGTAGATCCCCGTCTGCAGCAGCCCGACCGGCCAGCACCAGATGTTCTGGCGCATGGTGAGCAGGACGCACAGGAACCCGGCGACCGTGGCGACGAGCTCCCAGGGGGTCATCGCGTCCCGCCCTCGTCGTACCCCGCGCCGGGTCCCGGCAGGTCCGCGAGCCAGCAGCACGCGGGCGCCACGAGCACCCGCAGCTCCCCGTTGCGCAGCTCGCGGTAGGTCGAGCCGTGGCGCACGAGCTGGACGGCCGGCACCCGCAGCGCCCGCTGGATCGCCAGCAGGCCCGCTCCCGGCTGCTCCTCGGCGAGCTTCGCCTCGACGAGCAACACCGGGCGGCGCCGATCGGCGATCAGGAAGTCGACCTCGCGGCCCTCCTTCGTGCGCACGAAGTGCAGGCCGAACTCCCTCGCCCCCAGCTCGGTCCATGCGCTCACCGCGCGGAGCAGCTCCAGCGCGACCTGGTTCTCGAACCGCGCACCGGGATCCTCGATCCGCGGCACGTCGAGCAGGTACACCTTGCGCTCCTTGCGGATCGCACGCGCCACCCCCGCCGTCCACGTCGGCACGCTGAACGTCAGGAAGAAGCGCTCGAACACGTCGAGCCAGCCCCGGACCGTGTTGTAGGCCACGCCAAGATCCCCGGCCAGGGAGGGCACCGACAGCGGACTGCCCACCCGCGACGGCAGAAGGTGGTACAGCGTCTCGGCCTCGGTCATCGCCCGGATCCCGGCCAGATCGCGGATGTCCTCCCGCAGGAGCTGCCGGCTGTAGGCGGCCGACCAGCGCCGGTAGGAGGCGGCCCGCCCCCCAAGGTGCGGCTCCGGGAACCCGCTCAACGTCTCCAGCCGGTCCCACGT